>CAWCYS010000071.1:0-4131 GCA_963799715.1 Terriglobia bacterium
GCTGCGTGAAAAGCTCGCCACGCCGCGGCCTGACCGCATTCATTGGCTGCTTGTCGCGCTTGAACGTGGGCTGGCGCCGTCGGAGGTTGTGGAACTGACGAAGATCGATCCATGGTTCATCCGCCAACTGGAAGAGATCATCACGGTGAATCGGCGCATCGCCAGCGTGACCGTGGATACCGTGCCGGAAGAGTTGCTGCGCGAGGCCAAGCGCTTCGGCATCGGCGACGAACAACTCGCGCAGGTGTGGAAGACGACTCCGGCGGCGGTGCGCCATTGCCGCGCGAAGGCGAAAATTGCGCCGGTCTTCAAGCGGGTGGACACCTGCGCGGCGGAGTTTGAGTCCTATACGCCGTACCTGTATTCCACCTACGAGGACGAAGATGAGTCCGAGCCCACAGAGAAGCGCAAAATAGTGATCCTGGGCAGCGGGCCGAATCGCATCGGGCAGGGAATCGAATTCGATTACTGCTGTTGCCACGCGTCGTTCGCCCTCCGCGAGGACGGTTTTGAGACGGTGATGATCAATTGCAATCCGGAAACCGTCTCGACGGACTACGACACTTCGGATCGCCTCTATTTCGAGCCGCTGACGCTCGAAGACGTGCTCGCCGTAATCGATTGCGAAAAACCGGAAGGCGTAATCGTGCAGTTCGGCGGGCAAACGCCGCTGAATTTGGCGCTCGAACTAAAACGCAACGGCGTGCCCATCATCGGCACGGCTCCTGAATCCATTGACCTCGCGGAGGATCGGCGGCGATTCGGGCGCCTGCTCGACGAAGAAAAGATTCCGCAACCGCGCAACGGAACCGCGCTCGTGCCTGAAGAAGCGGCGCGCGTCGCGGCGGAAATCGGATTGCCGGTGCTGGTGCGGCCGAGCTACGTTCTGGGCGGACGCGCCATGGTGATCGCCTACGACATCAAGACCGTACAAGAGTATGTGGCGCAAGCCGCGCTGATGGGCCCGGCCAAGCCGGTGCTGATCGACCAGTTCCTCGAAGAAGCCACCGAGGTGGATGTGGATGCGCTATCGGACGGCGAAGACGTCGTCATCGGCGGCATTATGGAACACATCGAGGAAGCGGGCGTGCATTCGGGCGATTCATCGTGCGTACTTCCCGCCGTGAGCCTTTCGCCCACCGTGCTGGCGCGCATCCGCGATTACACGAAGCGCTTGGCGAAAGCGCTGCACGTCGTTGGCTTGATGAATGTGCAGTACGCCATCCAGCGTGACACGGTGTACGTGCTCGAAGTGAACCCTCGCGCCTCGCGCACGGTGCCGTACGTGAGCAAAGCGACCGGCGTGCCGCTTGCGAAAGTGGCGGCGCGGTTGATGACGGGCAAGCGCCTGCGCGATTTGAAATTGCCGACCGTTGAGATGGATGGCGTGGCGGAGATCGCCCTGCGGAATTATTTCGCCGTGAAGTCGCCCGTGTTTCCGTTCAACAAATTCCGCGGCGTGGACACGATTCTCGGGCCGGAGATGCGCTCGACCGGCGAAGTGATGGGAGTGGCGAAGACGTTCGGCGCGGCGTTCGCGAAGGCGCAGATCGCCGCGGGCCAGCGCCTGCCGAAAAAGGGCACGATTTTTCTGAGTGTCAGCGACCACGACAAGCGGCACGTCGTGCCGATGGCGAAAGATTTGGCGGCGCTGGGATTCAAGCTGATCGCCAGCCGGGGAACGGCGGCGGCGCTGGAAGCGGCAGACGTGGAAACTACCACGGTTTATAAGGTTAACGAGGGCCGTCCGAACATCGTGGACCTGATTAAGACCGGCAAAGTGGACATGATTATTAACACGCCGCTCGGCAGGGAATCGTTTTACGACGAAAAATCCATCCGCCGCGCGGCCATCCGCTACAACATTCCCTCGATCACCACGCTCTCGGCGGCAAAGGCCGCAACGCAGGGCATTCAGGCGCTCGTGCAGAAGACGCTGGAGTACGCCGCGTTGCAAACTTTGCATGCCCGAAAGACGACCGCGCAGAAGCAGCCTTCCTGAACCAGAGAAGGTCGATGAATGTTCGTCGGGCGCGTTTCCTGAAAGAGAGACATTCGCGGTGACCCAGAGATGCAACTCGAAGGCGTAATCGCAGCGCTCACGACGCCGTTTGCCGGCGATGGCTCGGTGGATCGCGCGCATCTTCGCAGCAACGTCGAGAAGTACAATTCCACAGCTCTTTCCGGCTATGTTGCCGTCGGTTCCACCGGGGAAGCCGCATTCCTGAGTCTTGAGGAGGCGGAACTCGTCTGGGCGACGGTAATCGAGCACGCGGCCGCGAGCAAGATCGTGATCGCGGGAACCGGCGCGGAAGGCACGGCGGAAACCATCGATCGAACGCGGCGCGCCGCGGCTCTCGGTTACAAAATGGCGCTCGTCCGCACGCCCAGCTATTACAAGCCGATGCTCACTTCCGAGGTCATCTACGAACACTATCGCCGCGTCGCGGACGCCTCGCCGATTCCGATCCTGATTTATTCCATTCCGCAATTCACGGGCGTGACGGTGGCGCCGGAAACGGTGGCGCGTCTCGCCGAACATAAAAACATCGCCGGAATCAAGGATAGTTCGGGAATTGTAGAGCGCGCTGCCGAGACCGTGCGTCTCACGCCGAAAGATTTCACCGTGCTCGTCGGGTCGCCCGCCATACTGGCGGATGCCATGAAGGTGGGGGCGCGCGGCGGAATCATTGCGCTGGCGTCGCCGCTGCCGGACTGGTGCGCGCGCATCTATTCGCTTTATCAAAGAGGGCGACGTCGCGGGGCGCCACAGCCGTACAGGAAAAACTGAAGCCCGCGTCAAAGCGAATCGGCAGCGAGCTGGGCATCCCGGCCATGAAATACGCGGTGGATCAAGCCGGCTACTTCGGCGGTGCGCCGCGCCTTCCGCTGCTTCCTCTGACTGTCGAGCAGGGGCGCGAAGTGGACGAAATCCTCGCTTCGCTCAAGGCGTCCGCTCCACAACCGCCGGGGCAATAGCCGTCTTGAATCCTTCTGTTGAGCAGGTGTGAGCTAATCTGGCTTCCTGAAACTTCTGTCCGCGAATTTCATCAAACCTACATGCGATTCCCCGCCGATTGCCCCACGGTGCTCGGGCCTGTATCATGACGGCTCCGATGGAGTTTCAGTACATCCCTGCGGCTGAGTTGCCGCACACCACTCCTCTCTACCGCGCATTTCTAGAAGATTTTCGCAGCGTTTCTGAATTTTACGGGCATCCGCCATCGCTCGATGGCGCCGCGCAGGCCGCGAAAGCGGTGCGCTATCCGCCGGAGACGCGCGCGAAAGTCGTGGAGCGCTTGCGGGAGCAAAATGAAGTTTTCGGTTCGGGGCCAACCGTGGCCCGCAATCTGGATCGCCTCGCGGCCGGAGCCGTCGCGGTTGTCACCGGCCAGCAGGTGAGTCTTTTTTCGGGGCCGTCCTACACATTTTACAAAGCGCTGACAGCAATCCGGCTCGCGGAGGAACTGAGCGCCTCCGGCACCCCGGCGGTCCCAATTTTCTGGCTCGCGGCGGAGGATCACGATTTCGCGGAAGTGAATCACTGTTTTTGGCCCACCGGCGCGGGGCTCGAGAAATTTGAATTGCACTCCGTGGATGCCAGAGGGCAGAGCGTCGGCGATATTCATCTGGGCGACGGCGTATCGGGATTGGTGGATCGCGCCGTCGCTGACTTGCAAGGACCCGGCGCCGAACTCGTGGCTGCGGCGCTGCGCGCGAGTTACACCCCAGGGCGGACGATCAGTGCCGCGCTTGGCGTGTTAATTGCCAAATTGTTCGCGGACAAGGGTCTCATTCTTCTCGATCCGCTGGATGCGGAGCTGCACCGGATCGCTGCGCCCGTGTATTTGCGAGCGCTCGATGAACACGCCGCTCTCTCGGAACAGCTTGTGAAGCGCGCCGCCGTGCTCCAGGAACGTGGCTTTCACGCCCAGGTTAAGGTGGGCGAGCAGGCTACGTTGCTCTTCTGGTCGCAGGAGGTGCGGCGTCTTCCCGTCCGGGGTGTAGGAGATAACTTCCGCGTCGGCGAGCGCGATTTTAGCGGAGATGAACTTCGCGCGGCGATTGAGAAATCGCCGATCGACTTTTCGGGCAATGTCCTGCTCCGGCCGGTCGTGCAGGACACTCTGG
>CAWCYS010000072.1:0-16189 GCA_963799715.1 Terriglobia bacterium
AGGGACGATCGGAGCACTGCTGACGGGGATCTTCGCTTCGAGCGCCATCAATCCGATTTTCAAGGATGCGAACGGCAAGGTGATGCCGTCAGGCTTTTTGGAAGGGAATCACCATCAGATTCTTAATCAGGCCGTGGGCGTTCTGACGGCCTGGGTACTAGCGGCGGTGGGAACGCTGATCCTGCTGAAGATTGTGGATGTTCTCATCGGTTTGCGCGTTTCCGAGGAACAGGAATCGCAGGGCCTCGATCTTTCCCAGCACGGAGAAGAAGGTTACTACTGGGAGGTTTCGTCATAGCGTTGGGTTCGGGAAATGTTTTTACTGTGAACGAGAAAGGAATGGGGAGGTGAACGCCGATGACGAAAATAGAGGTCATTATTCAGAACGTCGAAGTTGGATGCCGTCAAAGATGCGCTGCACGAGGCCGGTTTTGAAGGCATGACGGTGCTCGAAGCCCGAGGCCACGGGCGGCAAAAGGGTCACACCGAGATTTATCGCGGCCGCGAGTATTCGGTGGACTTGATTCCGAAGATCAAGATTGAAATGGTCCTGGCGGATGACATGGTGGACCGAGCCGTGAAGGCCATCACGACGGCAGCACACACCGGAAAGATCGGCGATGGAAAGATATTTCTTTCCAAGATCGCGGATGCCATCCGGATTCGCAACGACGAGCGAGGCGACCAGGCCCTGTAGCATCAGTGCAATGAGCACTTGTTGGGCGGGGCTTTCGCGAGCGTTCAGCGCAGGAATGCCGAGGCGCACCACAGGATGGGGCCTTGTCCGTGCAGATCGCCCGTGTTTCGCGCACGGGTCAGGTAGTAATTCAAATCGTTCTTCTTACCCGTGCCTTCGCAGACGTTGTCGATGTCGCCGTTCGCAGTGATATGGCTCACCAGGCCGAGCCAGCCTTTGCGAACGGCGAGAGCGTACTTCTTGTCCTTGAGCCAGCCATTTTTAACGCCCGTGATCATCGCGAAGGTGAACATACCGGTGCTGGACGTTTCCTGCCACGCCTCGGGATGATCGATTAACTGCTTCCACAGTCCGTCCTGGCCCTGATACTTCAGGAGCGCGGCCATCATTTTCTGATAAGCAGCCATGATTTTGGCTCGCAACGGATGATCGGCGGGCATCGAGCTCAGCAACTCCGTCATACCGGCGGCGACCCAGCCATTGCCGCGTCCCCAGAAAAACGGAACGTCGGGGGCGTGGTAGAAGAGGGCGTTGGGCTGCTGGAGTTTGTCGATATAGGCGGACATTTCGAGGGCGGCGTGGTCGAGATACTTGGAATCGTGCGTAGCGCGATAGGCCTGAATCTGGACCATGGTGACCATGTACATGTCGTCGATCCAGAAGCGGGACTGCGTGGTCAGGCCGTCGGGCTGCGGATCTTGCCATTGCGCATCTGCGAATTGCCTTCCGAGGTCGAGATAGCGGGTATCCCCCGTCTCGATAAAGAGCTCAAGCGGGACGGAGCCGAACACGGTGGAGTCCACATTGACCGGCTGCGGAATGAGATTCGCATCGGCCGTGAATAAAGGCTCGAAGCGGGCGATCAGGCTACTGGTCATTTGCTTGTCGCCAGTGAGTCGAGCGAAGGTCAGGGCGCCGTACCAGGTGATCACCTCCGGGTAGATAATGAAATGCGGACCTTCCGGCCTGCCGGAAGTCGGATGCGGCGTGGCGACGAAATGATCGGCGACGCGCTTGCCGATTTCCATCGGCGATGAACCAGCGGGCCAATTCTCGAACCTCTTGATTTTCTTTGGGGCTGCGTTCGCGGGGACAACGAGGCCCATCGCGAGGAGCACACAGGAAAAAATCCGGCATTCCTTCAAGTAGTTCCTCCCGGTTCAATCGAACGACGCGGTGACCGGACTAGACGGTCTGCCCTAGAAAGCCTCCCCGCGAACTCAGTAGGCGTACGCCTTGAGGAAAACAAAAACGGCGACGCCGGTAATGGAGACATAAAGCCAAATGGGAAACGTCACCCGGGCAATTCTCCGGTGCATTGCGAAGCGGCCCGTCAGCGAGAAGAAAAACGTCGTCAGCACCATCGGCAGCGCGACGATGGAGAGGATCACGTGGCTCGCTAGAACAGAAAGGTACAGTGTCCGCACCGAACCGTGGCCGGGAAAAATTGTGTCGCCGTGCAGCGCGTGGTTCACGATGTAGCTGACGAGAAACGCCGCCGAAAACGCGAAAGCCAGCAACATGCTGGCGCGGTGCGCGTCCCGATTGTGGTGCTTGATAAAGCAAAAGCCCACGCACAGGGTGATCGCGCACAACCCATTGAGCAGCGCGTTCAGAGCGGGCAAGAACATCCACCGCCCGGCGAATTCGGGCGATGCGTGGTGGACGTAGAGCAGCCAAAGCAGAAACGACACCGCAAGTCCGCTGATCACGATGATCGTTCCCACCGCCGGGCGCTGGGCAATTCCAGGCTGTTCCATGGCGACAATTAAATCATAGAAATACACTCCTAGTGCACTCGGGGCGGCCGATCCGCCGCCGCATGGGGCGCGCACACAAGGATACAATTCACGTTGCTCCGGTTTGAGCTTGGGCTATTCTTTTGTGCAACTCTTCGCGCGAGGGAAAATGGTGATCGAGACGGATCGTTTGTTGCTACGGCGCTGGACCGAAGCGGACCGCGGGCCGTTCTACCACTTGAATTCCGATCCCAGAGTCATGGAATTTATGCCTAACCGCCTTTCGCGAGGAGAGAGCGATTTGCTGATGGATTGCATCGAGGATCACTTCCGGAAATACTCGTTCGGGCTTTACGCGCTGGAGTTGAAGGCGGATCGTTCGTTTGCCGGGTTTCTGGGCTTGGCGGTACCGGAGTTCACCGCACATTTCACGCCTTGCGTCGAAATCGGCTGGAGATTGTCCACTGATTGTTGGGGGCGCGGCGTGGCGACGGAAGGGGCTCGGGCTGTGGTGCGACATGCGTTTGATGTGTTGAAACTGGAAGCGCTCGTTTCGTTCACGGTCCCGGGAAACTTCAGGTCCCGGCGCGTGATGGAAAAGGTCGGCATGACGCGCGATCCCGCCGAAGATTTTGACCATCCAAACCTACCCGAAGGCCACCCATTGCGGCGCCATGTGCTGTATCGCCTGCGAGCGTAAGGGAGACGGAGCACTAACATCGAACTGGGGCCTTGCGACCGCACGAGAGTCTCTGTGGACCAGCATTGAGGATAGGACTTCTGGTACTCTGTGCAAACGGAAGGGAATGACGGAAGCCATGCGACGAACTTTCGCGAGGCGCGGCGGCCCGCATTCTTGTGTCATCGCGATCGCGTTGATTGCCGCGGCATGCGGCGCGCATTGTCAAGCGCCGCAGCCCGGGCCGGCACCGTCATTTTCACCTGGGACCCAGTTGGCGCAGCTGATCCTGCAGATCCAGGGCAAGGCCAAGATTCTGGAGAGCAGCAGCGGGATGCAATTGGCATTCCAGAAGTTCACGTCGGCGCACAATCTCTCGGCTGACAGCGTCCGATATTCGGATTTTGTAATTGTGAGGCTGCTCTTCGAAGCCACGAGAGATGCGGGTTTCTGGAATATGCATTGGGACATCACGAACCAGCCGCCGAATTCGGATTCGATCTGGCAGCAATGGAGAGGCGTGAGCAATCCATCGCCGCTGAAGCCGACGGCTACGGCCGAGTGTGATGAACTTTCTGCGCTCTTTGCGTTTCTGTCGGAGCGCGCGGGGATCAAAGGCATCGGGCTTTTCTGGCCCTATGCGAACCATACCGTAGCGGTCTGGGTGTTCCAGCCGACTTCGGGTCCCACGGTGCGCGTGGTCGTGCCGACGTCACAGATATTTCTCGAGCAGGCCGACATGTTCGATACAAGAAAGTTCGACCCCTGGACCCAAAAGACGATCTACGAATACAAGCGCCGCGACGTGCCGGACAACTTCGAGTTGCCAAAGCCGCTTTTCGATTTTTTCCTGCGCCAGGTGGACCGCTACGCCGGTGCCTCCGATGTCACGCTGCAAGAGCTGAGATACTTCCGAGAGGGCGTCTTTCTGGGCCACTGGACCGCCGAGCAAGCGGCCAATGAGGTTCTCAAGCGGCGCGACGCCCTCAGGAATGGCGCGCCGGAAGATTCGGCGGCGCTTTGGAACTTTGCCGAAGACATGCGATCGGGCGGAAGCAAGTGAGTAGCGATCGGAAAGATCCCTCTTTCCGAACTCTTTGCAGGAATAAACGAACAAAAAACGAGAGAGGGGCAGCCCGGAAGATCAGCGGCTAAGCTTGAAGAAGACCACCGCCAAGGGAGGAAGGCGGAGGCGCAGCGAGATAGGGACGATCGTTCCAAGGCACCGGATCGGCATTCACGCCGCCGAGATTGCCGATGTTGGTGCCGCTGTAGATTTCGGCGTCGGTGTTCATGATTTCGCGATAGCGGCCGGGCTCGGGCACGCCTACGCGATAGTTCTCGCGAACGACGGGCGTGAAATTCGCGACGACGACCACGACGTCGCTGGGGATCGCGGGCGCGGCGCTCGAAGGAAAGGACGCTGGCGTCGGCGTCGTTGCAATCGAGCCATTCGAAGCCCTTCCATTGGAAGTCCACTTCGTGCAGGGCCGGCTCGCGTTTCAGGAGCGCGTTCAGATCGGTGACGAGGCGCTGCACGCCGCGATGTTGCGGATATTCGAGCAGGTTCCACTCGAGGCTGCGCGTCTCGGTCCATTCCTCGCGCTGGCCGAATTCGCAGCCCATGAACAGCATTTTCTTGCCGGGGTGTCCGTACATGTAGCCGAAGAGCAGGCGCAGATTGGCGAATTGCTGCCACAGGTCGCCGGGCATTTTGTTGAGCAGCGAGGCTTTGCCGTGGACGACTTCATCGTGCGAAATCGGCAGGACGAAATTCTCGGTGAAGGCGTAGAGCATCGAGAAGGTCATGCGGTTGTGATGGAATTTGCGGAAGACCGGATCGAGCGAGAAGTATTTCAGCGTGTCGTTCATCCAGCCCATATTCCATTTGAGATCGAAGCCCAGGCCGCCGAGATACACGGGGCGCGAGACGGCGGGCCAGGCGGTGGATTCCTCGGCGATGGTGAGGACGCCGGGGAATTTTTCGTGGACGACTTCGCTGAGGCGCTTGAGCATGGCGATCGCGCCAAGATTTTCGCGGCCGCCGTATTGGTTGGGAATCCACTCGCCGGGGCGGCGCGAATAATCGAGATAGAGCATGGAGGCGACGGCGTCCACGCGCAGGCCGTCGACGTGATATTTTTCGAACCAGAAGAGGGCGTTGGCGATCAGGAAATTCTGGACTTCGTTGCGGCCGTAGTTGAAGACGAGCGTGCCCCAATCGGGATGCTCGCCCTGGCGCGGGTCGGCGTGCTCGTAGAGATGCGTGCCGTCGAATTCGGCGAGGCCGTGGGCATCGCGCGGAAAATGCGCGGGCGCCCAATCGAGAAGGACGCCGATGCCGGCTTGATGCAGGCGATCGACGAACTCCATGAAATCTTCGGGCGCGCCGAAGCGGCTGGTGGGCGCGAAGTAGCCGACGGTCTGATAGCCCCAAGAGCCGTCGAAGGGATGCTCCATGACGGGGAGAAGCTCGACGTGCGTGTAGCCCATTTTCTGCAGGTAGGGAATTAGTTCGTCGGCCAGTTCGGTGTAGCGTCAGCCAGCGATTACCTTCTTCGGTCTTGCGGCGCCAGGAGCCGAGATGCAGTTCGTAAATCGAAATCGGCGAGGCGAACCAGTCGCGCGACTTGCGCGCGTCCATCCATTCGGCGTCGCGCCATGCGTGCTGATCGAGGCGCGCGACGACGGAGCCGGTGCGCGGGCGGAGTTCGGCGCGGAAGCCGTAGGGATCGGCTTTCAAGATGGGCAGCGCCGCGTTGCGCGGACGAATCTCGTATTTGTAAATCGCGCCGGAATCGAGGCCGGGGACGAACAGCTCCCATAGTCCGGTGGAGCCGCGATTGCGCATGGGATGCGTGCGGCCGTCCCACTGATTGAAATCGCCGACGATGCTGACGCGCTGCGCGTTGGGCGCCCAGACGCCGAACTGCACGCCGGCGACGCCGTCGATTTCGCGGACGTTCGCGCCGAGCTTGTCGAACGCGCGGTAATGCGTGCCTTCGGAGAAAAGATGCAGATCGAGATCGCTGAGGAGGGGAGGGAAGTCGTAGGGGTCAAACCATTCGCGATCCGGCACGCCCTGCTCGCGCACGACCCAGCGATAGGAGTTCGGCGGCAAGCGGCAGCTGGCCGGGAGCCGGGAAGCGTGGCGGCGTAAATTCCGGCGGCGTGAATTTTCTCGGCGGGAATCAATTCGGGAGCGCCATCTAGACGCGAGCCAGACGCGCGACGCGCGCGGAATGAATGCGCGGACTACGATGCGTCCCGGCTCGCCCTCGGCGTAGTGCGGGCCGAGGATGCTGTGCGGGTCGGCGTGTTCGGCGCGGACGATGTTTTCGAGCGCGCGCTGGAAGGGCGGCAAATCCGGAATTTCCGGCCGCGCGGCCGGTGGCGCCTGCTGTTCGCTCAATTCAGAACCCCGCGATCCTAGTGAGCATTCTATTGCGTTCTCCCCGGACCGCACAATTTATTACACGCGGGCGGGGAGCGGTACGCCAGATACGGCGCGAGGCGGCTTGGCGTGGCGGCAGTTGTCCGTCGAACCAGGCGCAGCCGCGGTTGCCCGGCGCGATTCCCCGGGATAAAGTGTGGCGGGGCAACGCGGAGTTACCGCGCCCGCAAGAATGTGTTGCTGGAGCAAAGGGGATTGATGCGTGCGTCCATACTTCACTTTGTTTCTCGAATTGCGTGCGTGCTTTTGGGGATTGCGCTGATGACTGTCGCCACGACCGGCCAGGACCGCGGACAGGGGCGCTCCCTGGTGATCTCACAATACGGAATCGTTGCGGCGGAATCGCCGCTTGCAGGGCAGGCCGGGGCTTCCATTCTCGCAAGCGGCGGCTCTGCGGTGGACGCAGCAATCGCCGCGAACGCGGTGATGGGAGTGGTGGCGCCGATGTCCAACGGGCTTGGCGGAGATTTGATCGCCATCGTCTACGACGCGAAGACGGGGAAGTATTACGGTTTGAACGCGAGCGGATGGGCGCCGGCCGGCCTCACCATCGAGCATCTGCGCCAAAAGGGCATCGTGGCAATGCCGCTGCGTGGGATCGATACCGTCACCGTGCCGGGCGTCGCGGATGGCTGGCAGAAACTTGTGGATCGCTTCGGACGAAAGAAATTGGCCGAGGATCTCTCTCCGGCGATTCACACCGCGGAGGACGGCTTCCCGGTGACGGAGTGGGTGGCGCAAACGTGGTCGACAAATCTCGATTTGCTGCGAAGTAATGCCTCGGCTTCCGAGACGTACCTCATCGGCGATCGCACGCCGCACGTCGGCGAGATTTTCGCAATCCGGATCTGGGCTGGTCGCTCCGGCAGATCGCGCAGGGCGGCCGCGACGCTTTTTACAAAGGTGAAATTGCGCGCCGGATTCTCGAAGAATCGCAGCGTCACGACGGCACGATGACCGCGCAAGACCTGGCCGGGTATCAAAGCCAATGGGTGGACCCGATTTCGACGACGTATCGCGGCTGGAACGTCTATGAAATGCCTCCGAACAGCCAGGGAATCGCCGCGCTCGAAATGCTGAACATCATGGAGACATTCCCGCTCGCGCACTATGGCCTCAATACGTCGCGCACCTTGCACGTGATGATGGAAGCGAAAAAGCTGGCGTACGCCGATCTCGCGCGCTACATCGGCGATCCCGCATTCGGGAAACTTCCCATCGCGGGCCTGCTCGCAAAGGACTACGCCGCTGCTCGCGCGCATGCAATCGACATGGATCATGCCAATTGCGACGTCTCGGCGGGAGCGCCGTTGCCGGCCGGCGGTGACACGATCTACCTCAGCGTGGTGGATCGCGACGGCAACATGGTTTCGCTGATTCAGAGCAACTACCAGGATTTTGGTTCGGGCATGGTGGCCGCCGGCACCGGTTTTGTGTTGCAAGATCGCGGCGCGCTTTTTTCGCTCGATCCTGCGTCGCCCAACACGCTGGCGGGCCACAAGCGCCCGTTGCACACGATCATTCCCGCGTTCCTCGAAAACGGCCAGACGCGCATCGCTTTCGGGATCATGGGCGGTTGGAATCAGGCGCAAGCGCATGCGCAGTTCGTATCGCACGTGGTGGATTTCAAGCAGAACATTCAGGCCGCGCTCGAAACCGCGCGTTTCACGATTGCAGATTTTACCGGCTGCAATGTGCAGCTCGAAAATCGCATTCCCGGAAATGCGCGCGCCGAGCTCGAAGCCAAAGGCCACAAGCTGGAAATGCACTCGGGCTATTCGGATATCTTTGGAGGGGGACAGGTCGTCCTGCGGGATTTCGCGACGGGCGTGAATTACGGAGCATCCGACCCGCGCAAGGATGGCGCGGCAATTCCCGAATGGCCGGCGGTCTCGAATCCTTGACGCTTCGCAGAATGTTCCTTCGCCGTGCCGGATGAGGCGCGGCATTCATTTGCTCAAAATGCCGCGGAGAGTTCCGCGCGAAATCACTGAAGAAGGGGGATAAGTTTCAGTGTGGAACAGATTCGGCGCCGCGGCCTTCGCGAAAATTCCGTCGAGTGAGGTCTTCCCAAAGAGAGAACTGCGATGGCCTTGCGCAGGCGGTTCGCAAACTCTTGAATGGTTGCGATTTAGCCTGGTCGAACTGGGTCGTCGCTACGACGCGGCGGACGACGGCGCATTTTTCTCCCGTAGCGCTTGTTGAACTCACGATTGGCAATCATTTTGCACCTCCCATATTGGACATCTAGACCTTTGGAGGCAGCTCGAGGCATCCTGCCGCGTTCAGACTCTTTGAGTAAGAACAGGGAGTTTCTGAACGGCGCGTGGAAGGCTCGGTGAAGAAAATGCTCTCTCTCGCGATCCTCGTGTTCTCATCTGCAGCGTTGTTGCAGTTTTTCCTTTTCTATTGCAGAGCCGTCGTCTTGGCTTACGAACAGCTGGAAATTTCCCCAGCGTCGCGGAAAATGTCCGGCATCGAGTCCGGTCCCATCGTAGGAGAGGCCTTCGGCCGCATCCTAGCTTTGGCTGAGTTGTCGCCGAATGCGGCTAACGATCGCACGCAGCGGCTTGCCGCGCGTGTCTATTACTTCGTGGTGAGCGCGCTGCGAATGATTCTTCCAATCCCCGCCGTTTCGACGTGGGCTGAATCGCAGCGGGCAGCTTGCGCACATCTTGCCGCCGTCGCGCTGGACCGCCGTATCCTGGCCACGGTTTCCGCAAGGCGCTGAACTGCTTCCTTCTGTCTTGCTTTCAACTGTCACGTAACGGTACGTGGAAGCGCGAGAACTGCGCGCGTGGCACACCTTCCAGCGCCACCGGGCCCGACGACTCTTTCCGCAATCTAGAACCCTTTCAGCTTCTAGCACTTACAGCAGCCCCTGGGAGCCAATCAAACTGGGTTGGCACGGCTCGTGCATTTATCAGCACGTTGTTCGGAAGCGCGCTCGAAGACACTGAGGGGGCCGCGATGGACGAATACACGAGAGAAGACGCAGGGAATGAGGCCGCAGGGGAAGAAGGGCTCTGGAGGGCCGTCATCGCCACCACAATCGATGAATGGCTGAATGGCCCGCTGCGCAAGAAGCGCGAGGCCGAACAATATTTGTTCAATGATTCGCACGATTTTCCGTTCGTCTGCGCGCAGGCAGGCATGAACGCGGCCACACTGCGGGCGCGTCTGCGCCGGTTGAGCACGAAGGGCGCGGCGCCGCCGCAGCCGGCCACGAGATTTGTTTCCGCGGCGTGATTGATTTTTCGCGTGCAGGCTGGGTTTTCGCCGAAGCTGATGTCGTCAGCGCGCACGGCGGTTTGACGCTCTCTCGCGATTCCGCTAAACTGCTTTCGCGGGGTGGAGCAGTCTGGTAGCTCGTCGGGCTCATAACCCGAAGGTCGTTGGTTCAAATCCAACCCCCGCAACCAATTCTAAGTTTCAAAGGCCGGACGCCAGAGTCCGGCCTTTTTTTTGTTGGTGGAACATGCGAAGCTGCCAATTGCGACTTGCTCGATCGGGGGGATTGCGATGAAGCAATTGATCTTTGCTTTCTTTGTTGTGATTGCGTTTGGCAGCCTGAACGCGCAGACGCCTCCCTGGCAGCCATCGCCGGGACATACACAAGTGCCGATCTGGCCGGGCGCGGCGCCGGATGCGCAGCCTGTCGCTGGGCCGGAGATTGCGCCGACGGTGGGGAAGGAGTCGCTGGTGGCCGGCAGGCCGTGGGTGAAAGTGGGCCAAGTGTCGCAGCCCACGATGACGGTCTATTCGCCAAAGGGAAAGAATACCGGCGCTGCGGTCGTCGTATTTCCCGGCGGAGGCTACTGGATTCTGGCCATCGATCTAGAAGGCACGGAAGTCTGCGACTGGCTGACGTCCAAAGGGATCACCTGTGTGCTGTTGAAATACCGCGTGCCCGGTGAAGGACTCAAGCCCAGATCGGGACCGTACCCGGATTCACCGATGGCGCTCGAAGATGCGCAGAGGACGATGGGGCTGGTGCGCTTTCACGCGGCGGAGTGGCACATCGATCCGCATAGGATCGGAGTTCTTGGATTTTCGGCGGGCGGACATTTGGTGGCGGCGATAAGCACGCATTTTGAGCAGCGGTTGTATCCTGCTGTAGATGCGGCTGACAAAGAAAGCTGCCGCCCGGATTTTGCGGTGGCTCTTTACCCTGGCGCTCTCGCGCTAAATCCTGCAACTCTGGAGTTGAATCCGAATATTCCTGTCACGAGCCAGACTCCGCCCACGTTTTTGCTGCAAGCGGAGGATGACCCGCTAGCTCACGTAGAGAACTCGCTGGTTTATTATGCTGCGCTGAAGAAGGCTGGGGTCCCCGTCGAAATGCATTTGTATGCGCATGGCGGACACGGTTTTGGCCTGCGGCGCACTGATCTCCCGATCACGGCGTGGCCACAGCTTGTGGAGACGTGGCTGGGGACGATTGGGACGATTTCGCAATAGGAGTTCTGCGGCGCACAATTTAGCGCAGGCCTCACTTTGCAGCGCATAACCCGGCCTTTTCGCTTTTGGAGAGGTGTGCCGCCGTCGGCTCATTGCGATGTAGTTTGAAAAGAGTGGAGCGGGCGCGCGTGATGAGCGACGAAGTTGTGGAAGCACTGATAGTTGATTTGCTGAGGTGGCTTGCGGGCGGCGAGAGGAGCTACGACGAGGTCATGAATGCCTGGCGGACGTCGTGCCCGAGGTTGCCGATTTGGGAAGATGCGAACGATCGCGGTCTCGTTGCGACGGAGAACGTGAACGGGCGCTCGATCGTCCGCATCACACCATCGGGCCTCGCCTTCCTTGGGAAACAAAAGCACTCCTCAAAAGATGGAGCGTCCCGTGGGGCGTAAACCAAGGAAAGTTGCACGCTAGAAGCTATCTCATAAATCCTTGGGTGCCGGACGCATGCCCAGTTCAGGGGCTAAAGCCCCATATTTGCTGCGGCATGTTGTCGGAGCTAAAGCTCCGACCCCCTAATACCCATTTATGAGATGGCTTCTCGTTGCCGGGAGGCCGACGAGCGAATCTCAGCTGCGATTGCGCATGTCGCTGGAATTGCCGCCGGCGGCGGGGACGTAGCATTTCAGCGCGTAGTCCATCACCATGCGGTCGGCGTTGAAACGCCAGCCGAGGGTGCGAATGGTGCGCTTCATGCGCTTGATCCAGCCGCGCGGCAGGCCGTCCACGTCGCGATCGTAGTACAGCGGAATCACTTCGTCGCGCAGCACGCGGTAGAGATCTGCGCCGTCGCGCGCGTCGTGGATGTTCGGGTCAGAATGGGTGCGGCCCTTTCCGATCGCGAAACCGTTCAATCCGTCGTACGCTTCGGCCCACCAACCGTCCAGAATCGAAAGGTTCAGTCCGCCATTGAGAACGACTTTTTGCCCGCTCGTGCCGGAGGCTTCGACGTGGCCGGCGCGGATTGTTCAGCCAGACGTCCACGCCCTGCACGAAATAGCGGCCGACGTTGATGTCGTAATCTTCGACGAAGACGAAGCGGTCGCCGAACTGGCGGTCGCGCATCAATTGCGCGATCTGTTGCAGGACTCGCTTGCCGGGTTCGTCGAGCGGGTGGGCCTTGCCGGCGAAGATGAATTGCACCGGACGCTTCGGGTCGTTCACCATCGCAGCGAGCTTTTCGATATCGGAGAGAATCAGATTCGCGCGCTTGTAGGTGGCGAATCGCCGCGCGAATCCGATCGTCAGCGCGTCGGGACTGAGCACGTTCGCGAGCTCCTCGCGCACTTCCTCCGGTTCGCCGCGGCGCTCGGCCGCCTCGACAGCGCGTCGGCGCACAAATTCAAGCAATTGCGATTTCAGCCCGAGGTGGGTCTCCCAGAGCTCGCCGTCGTTTACGTTCTCAATCCCTTCCCACAGTTTCGCTTCTCCGCTGCGCTCGTGCCAGCCGGTCCCGAGGTGGCGATCGTAGAGGCGGAACATCTGCGGCGCGAGCCACGACGGGCACGTGGACGCCATTGGTGATGTGGCCGATCGGCAGCGTGCGCTCGATCTTCCGGCGATACAGTCCCGCGCCACATGGCGCGCGAGACGTCGCCGTGCAGCGCCGAGACGGCGTTGGCGTGCCGCGAGAGCTTCAGCCCGATCACCGTCATGCAGAACTCTTCGTTCATTGTTGGCCGGGTCTTCGCGGCCCAGTCCCATCAACCGGTCATGATCAATTCCAAGTTGCTCGCGCAGGGGACCGAGGTGATCCTCGATCAACCCGGCATTGAAGCGATCGTGGCCGGCGGGCACCGGCGTGTGCGTCGTGAAGACGACTTCCGGCGCTACGCGCGACATGGCGTCGTCAAACCCGATCCCCTCTTCCTGCATCCGATTGCGAATCGCCTCGAGGACGGCGAAGGCGCTGTGTCCTTCGTTCAGATGAAGAACGCCAGGCGTGATGCCCATTGCCGTCAGCGCGCGGAAACCGCCGACTCCCAGCAGCATCTCCTGCCGGATGCGCAGGCGGGCGTCGCCGCCGTACAGGCGAGAAGAAAGCTCGCGGTCCTCGGGGGAATTGCCTTCGACGTCGGAATCGAGCAAGAGCAGATCGCAACGCCCGACTTTCAGGCGCCAGACGATCGCGCGAATTGTGCCGTCGCGCATCTCGATCTGAACGCTGATTGGCTCGCCCTTGGGCCCGATGGCCGGTTCGAGAGGCAACCGGCTGACTTCGGTAGGGAGGTACGTTTCCTGCTGCCAGCCATTCGCATCGAGGTACTGTCGAAAATATCCCTGCCGGTAGAATAGGCCGACTCCGACGAGCGGAATTCCCAGGTCCGAAGCGCTTTTGATGTGATCTCCGGACAACACGCCGAGGCCGCCGGAGTAAATCGGAATGGATTCATGCAACCCGAATTCCGCGGAGAAGTACGCCACCGGGCGCGGGCGCAAGAATGCCGGCGTAACGCGCGCCCCAGGTTCGGTCGGCTTCGAGATACTCCCGCAGGCGGCGATAGGCGTAGTTGATGCGGCCGTGAAGCACCAGTTCGCGTCGCGCGCCGCTCGATTTCGGCAAGCGGAATTTCGCCGAGCAGCGCCACGGGATTGTGATTGAGTTGCCGCCAGCGCACGGGATCGAGATCGCGGAACAAGCTGCTCGCGTCGGCGTCCCAGCTCCACCATAAATTGCGCGCCAGGGACCACAGGCGTTCCATCGCGGGTGCGATGAAGCGATCGAGCGTTCTCGCTTCGCTGACCACGGGCGCGACTTGCGCCGCGGCTTCCGTGAGCATTCGGATTTCGTCGTCGTGGAAGACGCGCGGCTCGGTGGTCTGCACCACCAGCACGCCCTGCAGCACGCCCCGATCGATTACCGGCACTCCGAGGAACGATTGATAGTCGTCCTCGCCCGACTCCGTGAAATGCTTGAAACGCGGATGGTTCTTGGCCTGCTCCGACGCCACCGGCCGGACGCTCTCCGCGACGAGGCCCGCGAGGCCTTCGTGAACCGACATGCGCAGCGTCCCGACGCATTGCGGACGCAGCCCCAGCGTCGCGGCCAGCACCAGGTTCGCGCGATCGGGCTCCAGCAAGTAGGCCGAGCAAACGTCCGTCTTGAAACGCTTGGCAATCAGCGCGGCGACATTTTTCAAGGTTTCGGCGGGATCACCTCCCACCGCGGTGAGATTGGCGATTTCTTCGAGCGTCAGCACGTGTCCAGCGTGCCGGGATCGTGCGGATTGGGCCATGTCCAGCCTTTCCTCGTTTCCGCGGTTTGCGATATAGCTTGGCGCACCTTGGGCCGTGCGCCACTCGATTCTACGTCCGCGATCGTGTCCCCGCGCACTACACTAATCGTTCTGAGCCGCGCTGAAACAGAAAAAGTATAAATCCGTTCAATGCAAAATTCGTGGGCCAGGATAGATGCGTTGTGTCTATAAATTGGCAGGCTGGCCTGCGCGGTTGGACGCGACGCGGGCAGGGAAGCTACTGCCGAAAGCCGGCGCGTCACGAAACGCGACTCACGGGACGCGGCGAGCGTTCAGGCTTTCGTAGCGCGCGTCATTAGGAAATCCTGGCGCAAAGTGTTATCCGCCATGTACTCGGCCGCGAGTGCATCGTATTCGCGGCAGAAGGTGGCAAGTCTCTCCGGATCGCTGACGGACAACGTCTCGAATATCTTGATCACCGGCCCCACGGTCCGTCCAAAGGTCGTCCGATGGTGCTGCGGGCTGAGCGCGGGAGTAATCATCGTCGCGCGATCGAACGTGATGTCCTTCACCTTGTCGCCCAGCCGCTCAGTTACGACCTTCGGATCTCCCCAGAGCCCGGAGGCGCCACGCCCGGTGGAGGCGGCGGCGCGTAGCGCGCGATCAGCGCAAACATGCGGCCGATGAACTCGGTCCGGCGGCCATGTGGAGAATGCGATCGTGCCGCCCGGCTTCAGGACGCGAAGCATTTCCGCGATCGCCACTGTCCGGCCGGGGCGCGAACATGTGTCCGAATTGGCTGAGGACAACGTCGAAGGTGTCGTTCTCAAACGGCAGTTTCTCGACGTCGCCTTCGTGAAAATCAATCTCCACCTCGGCGAGTTGCGCAGTTCCGGAGCGCTTGCTCCACCAATTCGGGCGTCAGATCGAGACCGGTCGCGCGCGCACCCAAGCCGTGCCGCGGTGATGGCGACGACGCCGGTGCCGCAGGCCACATCCAGCACGCGCTGCCCGGCGCGGACGCCGGCGTGTTTGACGGTTTGGGCGGCCACGGGGGTCGTGAACACCTCGACCGGCCCAAAATGCGCCCATCCCTTTTTCTGTGCCGCCTTAAATCCCTCAAATGGATCCATGCCATTTCCTCCGCACAGCGTGAGCCGTGGAATCGGACAACTATATCTCGCCTCGTTATGTTGTCAACGTGGCGCATGCCCTGGGCGTGCTACACTCCGCGCCATCGAGCGAGGGTGGAGACGCGATGACATTTGCCCGTTCGATTGGCCGCTGGGCGCTCACGGGCCTGGTGATCAATTGCATCATCGGCAGCGGCATTTTCGGGGTGCCCGGTGAATTGAACCGGCTGCTGGGCCGCGCCAGCCCTATGGCAATGATCGTCGGCGCGCTGGCGGTTTTTTTTATCGTCGCTCCGACCGCCGAAGTTGCGTCGCAGTTTTCGGAGCCGGGCGGCGCGTATCTTTATGCGCGCACAGCCTTCGGGCCATTTGCCGGCCTGCAGGTGGGTTGGTTCCAGTTGCTGGCGATCATCGCCGCGACGGCCGCGAATGCCAATCTTTTCGTCGTTTACCTGGCGGGATTTTTCCCTCGTGCAGGTCACGGTCTGCCCCGCGTCGTCTTCCTCTCCGCGCTCGTCTGTGTGCCCGCCGTGGTGAACTATTTCGGCGCGCGCAGCGGCGCCGGGCTCAGCAGTCTTCTCGTGGTTGCCAAGCTATTGCCGCTGGTGTTGCTGATTTTTGTGGGCGTCGCGCGCTTCGGCGGCCGCTTTGCCGCGATCCACATTTCGCAAATCACCGCACCGGGGATTAAGCCGTGGTTGCTGGTGCTCGTTCTGATGATCTTTTCTTACACGGGATTCGAGTACGCCATCATTCCGAGCGGGGAAATGAAGAACCCAAGGCGGGCCATTCCATTTGCCCTGGCAACGAGTATTTCCAGCAATACATC
>CAWCYS010000073.1:0-9991 GCA_963799715.1 Terriglobia bacterium
CTATGTATCGCTGGCGCGCGGGCGGCACCACGCCGCCCCGCGCCGCCATGATCCTCACGCCGGTGCCCGGTACCCGTCGTCCGGCAACTCCGCGGCCGCCTGCGACCGCTGGCGGCGCCGGTACATGATTGCCGATAGGAAAATACTGAGCTCGTACAGGAGATAGAGCGGCACCGCCATCGCGATCGTCGTCCAGATCAAATCGCCCGGCGTCAGGAATGCGCCGATGAACGTGCAGAGCACCGCCGCGTGCCGGCGGTACTTGCGCAGAAATGCCGGATTGACGAGGCCGAGCGCCGTCAACACGAGAATGAGGATCGGCAGCTCGAAGCACAGCCCGAACGCCAGCGACATTGAGAAGAGGAAGTCGAAGTATTCGAGGCCGCTGATCATCGGCTCCATCGACGCCGTCTGGAAATCGAGCAGCCACCGGAGGGCGAGCGGCATCACGCCGAAGTACGCGACCGACACGCCGCCAACGAACAGCAGCGCCGGAGCCGATCGTGACCGGTGCGACGAGCTGCTTCTCGTGCCGGTGCAGCGCCGGCGAGAGGAACGCCCACGCCTGATAGACGATGATCGGGAGCGCGAGGATCACGCCAAGCGTGAGCGACATTGTCATGTAGATCGAGAACGAGTCGGTCGGGTGGGTGAAGATCAGCTTGTGCCCGTGCAGCAGCGGCAGAATGGGCCGCGCCAGGATGCCGATCAGATCGATCTGCGTCAGGGCCGCGAACGACAACGCCACGGTGAACGCGAGCGCGCCGAGCGACTTGATGAGCCGCCACCGCAGCTCCTCAAGGTGATCGAGAAATGGCATCTCCGCTGTGGGCGGCGTCGGCATAATTCAGGTGGCTCGGACAGCTACGGGTGGCGGGCCCGGACGACGGGCTCGCGTCGCGGCGCGGGGCCTCCGGCGGCAGCGCGACCCCTCGGAGAGCGGTCAGAGCGTGCCGCGGATTCCTATTTCAGGTCCCGGAGCCGGTCCTTCGCGAGCACCGCCTCGTCCGAGCGCGGATACTTTCGAATTACGTCCTGATATGCGTCTCGTGCCGGTTGCACCTTGCCTGCCGCCGCCAATACCCCCGCGTGACGGTACAGCGCGGTCGCCGCGATCGGGAGCGTTGGATACCGCGCGATCACGTCCTCATAGGCCGAGTCCGCGACCGTCGCGTTCCCCTCCTGCGCGTACGTCCCGGCCAGATACAGGTGCGCATCGGGCGCCACGTCCGAATTGGGATACTGCCGGAGCAGGTCGGTCAAGCGCAGCCCGCGCCGCGCCCGTACTACCCCGCCGGAGTTGATCATGTGCCAACTGAAAAAGTTGATCCGGGCCCGGCCCCCCAGCACCCCGCGCCGTGTCGCCCGGCCCCGCCCCGCCCGGTGTCGTCCCGATCCCGGCTGGCCGACGCGGCCGTCGCGTGCTGGGCCTCCAGCCGCGGCGTGCAGGACGCTGAGCTGCTTCTGGCTCTGTCCGGTCAGCTCCTCGATCTGGATGAGCTGCTGCCCGATCGAATAGAGGTTCTCGCTGACGTCACCCTGCCACTTCGCGGTCCGTCCGCTCAGCACGCGGAGTGTATCCTGCGCGCGGCCGAGCTGCTCGATCACGACTTCGAGCGCCGCCCGGTGCGCCGAATCCTCGCTTCGCTGCGCGGCCTGCATCCGCGTCAGATCGTCCTGCAGGACGCGCACGTCCTCGCGCGTCGCGAAACAGCCGCCGGTCGCCACCAGCGCGAACGGCAGGACGAGGCGCCACCGCGCCACGCGCTGCGCCACCCGCTGCGCCACCCGCTGCGCCACCCGCTGCGCCACCCGCTGCGCCACGATCCCCATCCGCATCACTGGCCCGCGACCTTCAAGTTGTCGCCGCCCGCCACGATGGCGAACTCGTCGCGGCGATTCTGCGAGTACGCGTCTTCCGCGTCGCCTTCCGCCACCGGACGCTCCGCGCCGTAGCTGATGATGTCGATACGCGCCGGCGTCGATCCCGTGATCGGTGAGATATCGCTTCGCCGCCGCCGCGCGACGCTGGCCAAGCGCGAGGTTGTACTCGTCCGATCCGCGCCGGTCGCAGTTCCCCTCGACCCGGATCCGGATGCCGGGGTTGGTATTGAGGACCGGCACCTTCGCGTCCAGGATGGCCTTGCCCTGATCCGTGATGTCGGCCTTGTCGTAGTCGAAGAAGACCTTCGCCACCAGCGCGCTGCGGGCCGCGGCCACCGCCGCCGCCTGCCGCTCACGCTCGGCCGACGCACTGTCCGCCATGCGCTTGGCGTTGGCCAGCGAGTCGCGGATCCGGCTGCTATCCACGGTCGGTGCCGCCGCTGGCGCGGGCGCCGGCGCAGGTGCGGGCGACTTGGCGCACGCCACGGCCACGGCACCAGCGAGAATCAACAGCGAGGCAAGGCGGGACCGACGGCTCATGGCTGACTCTCCGAAATGAATAAGAAGCCGATTGGCGGGTAGATCAGGGCGAGCCCAGCGACCGCGACCACGCGGAGAGCCGTGCCGGGCCACCCAGCGTCAGTTGTCGCGTGCGTCCCGATTCCGAATCCAGTATGAACAACTGCCGCACGCCGGTACGGTTCGACGTGAAGACCAAATGCCGGCTGTCCGGCGCCCACTTCGGGTCTTCGTTGATGCCGTCACTCGTCAGTTGCCTGACGGTCCGGTCACGCAGCGCGATCGTCTCGATCTGAAATCGCCCATTCACACGCGACTCGAACACCACCAGCCGCCCATCCGGCGACCAGTTGGGACTCGCGCGGTAAATGTCATCCCCGAATTGGAACGGCGTCAGCAGATCGGGCTCCGTGCCATCGATATTGACAATATACACTTCCGGGTGTCCAGAGCGACCCGATGTGAATGCCAGCCGCTGCCCGTCCGCGAGGTTCGTCCTCGAACCGAATCGCGCAGAGACGAGATATCCCAAGATGGACAAATCGGGCCACAAGAAGAGCAGGAAGAAGATCCCCCAATGGGCGCCGGCGGCTCGATACAAGAACAAGCTCAGCGCGAAGACGAAAACGCCTTCGACGCGCAACAGAATGCCTGGTTTGGAGAACATGAAACTCTCATTCCTTTCTGTAGACGCAATTCTTCACTAAATGTTCTTATTTCTTTGCCGGATGCAATCCATCGGCGGGGTTTGCAGCTGTCGGGTGAGCGCGCTCCCAGCCGCGGCGATAGTCCGCGACGAGATAGAGAGAGCCCGTGGCGAAAATCGCGTCTCCGGGCGCGGCAAGTTGAATCGCGCGTTCGATGGCGGCGGCTGGATCGCGGACGATTTCGCAATGTGGCGCGAGGTGCCGCGTCATCTCCGCGAGCGTTTCGGCCTTGAGCGCGCGGGATTGGCGCGGCTCGGTGAGCATCACGCTCGCCGCCCGCGGAAAGAGCAAGCCGCAAATTTCATCAATCGGCTTGTCGCGCAGCGTTCCATAGACGAGATGAATTGCGACGCCCGGAAACTTCTCATCCCAGAACGCAACGAGCTCCCGCGCGCCCGCCGGATTGTGCGTCCCATCAATGAAAACAGCGGGCCGCTCGCCCACGCGTTCGAGTCGTCCCGGCCAGCGGACCTCAGCGATGCCGCGAGCGACCGCCGCATCGTTGGTGGGGAATCCGCGCCCGGCGAGCAGCCGCGCAGCAGCGAGCGCCGCCACGGCGTTGCGCACCTGAAATCGGCCCGCGAGCGGGAGGGCCAATTCAATAAGCTGGCGCGATTCTTTGTCTATGACCTCGAAGCGTGTCGCCCCGGCAACTCCGTCGCCCCGCAGATTTCGCACCTCGTATCGCTCGTCGATCTCGATTAGGTGCGCGCCTTGCTCTTTCGCGCGCGCGCGAATCACCTCGCGTGCGGTGGGATGTTCGGCCGCGCTCACCACCAACGCGCCGCGCTTGATGATTCCGGCTTTTTCTCCGGCGATCTCCTCGATCGAGTGGCCGAGATAATTTTCGTGGTCGAACGCAATTTGCGTGATGACGGCGACTTCGGGCGTGAGAATGTTCGTCGCATCCAGACGGCCGCCCATTCCCACTTCAAATACGGCAAACTCTGCGCGTCCTTCAGCGGTGGCCCCGCGCGGCCGCGAAAAATAATCAAAAGCGATCGCCGTCAGACACTCAAAAAATGTCGGATGCGCCGCCAGAGAGCCATTCGCGAGCAGTTCCTCGATTGCGGCGCGAATGCGATCGAACGCCGCGGCAAATTCTTCGTCGGTGATTTCGCGCCCGCCGAGGCGAATGCGTTCGTTGATGCGTTTGAGATGCGGGGAAGTGTAGAGCCCGGTGCGCAATCCGGCCGCGCTCAGGATGGAGGCGAGCATCGCCGCCGTCGAGCCTTTGCCGTTGGTTCCGGCGACGTGCACGGAAGGATACGTGCGCTCCGGGTGGCCAAGCCTCTCGGCGAGAATCCCGATATTCGCGAGATTGAATTTCGCGACGCGGGCGTGCTGCGGCGACGCCAGTTCGCGGCCGAGTGACAGCAAATACCGCACTGCGTCGTCGTAGGTCACAAGAGAAATCGCGCGAGCGTCAACTGAGGAAAAAATCGAGCGCCGAGCCGATGTAGGCTTTCAGCTCGCGGCGCGGCACAACCGCATCGAGAAATCCATGCTCCAGCAAAAACTCCGCGCGCTGAAATCCCTCCGGCAGCTTCTGGTGAATCGTCTGCTCGATCACGCGCGGCCCGGCGAACCCGATGAGCGCACCCGGCTCGGCGATGTTCAGATCGCCCAGCATGGCGTAACTTGCCGTCACACCGCCCGTCGTCGGATCGGTCAGCACGGAGATATAGGGCAATTTCTCGTCATCCAGCCGCGCCAGCGCCGCGGACACTTTCGCCAGCTGCATCAGGCTGATGGTGCCTTCCATCATGCGCGCCCCGCCCGAACACGAAATTATCACCAGCGGAATCCGTTGCGCGATGCAGCGCTCGATCGCGCGCGTCACTTTTTCGCCGACCACCGCGCCCATCGAGCCGCCGATGAAGCCGAATTCCATCGAGCAGCACATCACCGCGCGCCCGTTGAGCAGACCTTCGCCGGTGAGAATGGCGTCCTGCACGCCCAATTTGCGCTGCGATTCCCGCAGCCGGGCCGCGTAAGGCCGCGTGTCCGTGAATTTCAGCGGGTCGTTCGACGCGAGTTGCGCGTCGTGCTCCACCCAGTGCCCGTCGAACAGCAACTCCAGCCGCCGCTTGGCGCCCAGCCGGTAGTGATGGCCGCACTTTGGACACAAATTCCAATGCGCTTCGAGATCTTTCTTCCAGATGATCGCGCGGCAACTCTCGCACTTCATCCACAGGCCTTCGGTCTTCACCTTCCGAGCGTCCGGAGGCACCGGCTGCTCGATCGATTTTTTCTCCCGTTTGAACCAGGCCATTAGTAGTCGATCCCCCGCTGCGCGAGAATTCCCTTCGTGTACGGATGCTTCACTTCGCGCATTTCCGTCACCAGATCGGCGAGCTCCACCAATTTTGGATGGGCGCTCCGCCCCGTGCAGATCACGTGCACGCGCTCCGGACGCGCCGCGAGCGCCGTCGCCACGCGCTCGGCGTCCAGCATCTTGTAGCTGATCACGTAATTGATCTCGTCAAACACCACCAGATCGTACCGCCCGCTATCCATCTGCGTCTTGCCGTACTCCCAAGCCTGCTCGCAAAGCTTCAAGTCTTCGGGATCGGTCTCCGCGCCGCCCACTTTCACGAAGCCGCGCCCCATCGGCCGAATCTCGAATCGGTCATCGCCCAGGAGCTTTGCCGCGTCCAGCTCGCCGTAGTGCCACGAACCCTTAATGAACTGCACCATCAGCACGCGCAGTCCCTGGCCCACCGCCCGGAATGCCGTCCCCAACGCGCACGTCGTCTTTCCCTTGCCCGGGCCGGTATAAACGATCAGCAGTCCCTTGTCGTCTGGCATGGAGAACCCGCGCGCGCTCCCGGACGGGGTCAAGAGGGAAGGCAGAAGCATAGCACGGCTTGGGGGTTGAGTGACTCGGGGTGCGTCGGCATTCGATTGGCCGTGGCCTTGCTCCACTGCGGCACAGCGGTTCGGCGTGTTCCAAAAGTTTTCTTAGTACGCCGGTCCTAAAACTTTCACTCCACTTCGCCACTACTTTTTCCGAGAGCTTGTGTTTCCACAAGTAAGTAATCGAAGTGCATGTCCTAGTGAGTGGCCGCAAGATGTTTCGGGCCGCTGCTTCGATTCCGTGCAGTCAAATTGAAGGGACACGTGTGTCTCCCGAGGAGTGCTTATCATGAACGCCCGAATTTCTCGCTTGCTTCTCGGCCTCGCGCTCGCCGCGATGCCGTTCTTCACCGTGGGTTGCGGCACAAGCGGTTCCTCCTACGTCGGCAATACGCCTCCGCCTCCCCAAGATGGAAACGTCAACTTGATGATGAGCGACGCCTCTACGCAGGACTGGGCCACCATCGGCGTCAGGGTGCTGTCCATTTCCTTGACGCCGCAAGGGGGCGGCGCGCCCGTGGTGGTGTACACCGCGCCGAATCCGGCACCCTATGTCAATTTGGTGCAGCTCGATCAGCTCAGTGAAATCCTCGGCAACGTCAGCGTGCCCGCGGGAACCTACACAAGCGCGACCATCACGATCAGCGCGAATCCGGGCGACGTTCTCTTGACCTCGGCCGCGGATCCCGCATCGTCTTTTGTGGGCGCGGCCGCCACGACGATTCCTTCCAGCCAAATTCAAATTATGGGCGCCACTGGAGGCGCCGGCAGCTTGACCGTTCCGATAAACGTGAATCTCGTTTCGCCGTTGGTCGTTTCCGCTAACCAAACGAACGCACTTGATCTCGAATTCGATCTCTCACATCCGGCGTTCATCGTGGCGGAAGTTCCTACGGCGGGATCGACGATCTGGGGCGTGAATTTCAATGGCCCGGTGCGGCATCACCCGATTGTGGACATCACGCGCCTGGTCCTCCGCCATTTCTACGGTGCCGTCACGTCGGTCTCTTCGGACGACATTGCGATCACCGTCACCAAAGTGTTTCCTGTTGAGCCCGCGGCCGCCACGGAAACCGCGATTGTTTCCGCGCAAAGTCTAAACGTGCTCGCGGATTCCACCAATGGAACTCTCTATTACGACGTGGACGCCAAGACCGTCGCGACGATCATGAACTTCAGCTCGATCGCTTCCACGATCGACGGAAAATTCGTCCGCATCGCCGCCCGGTACCAGCCCAACGGCACGCTCGTCGCCACACGAATATGGGCCAGTTCGACCTTCAATCGTTTGTGGCTCAGCCCCGAAGGCCACGTGCTGCACGTCAACACCACGAGCGATATCATCGTCGTGGACAACGAGCTGGGTATTCCGGTTCCGCTGACGGTGAACGCGAACACGCAGTTCTTCTTCCGCACTCCGTGGAACGCCGTGGCGGACTCGAAGCCGATCGGCACGGGAACGGCTTTCTTGTCGAACCTGGAGCGCGGCTTCAAAGTGCACGCCACCGTGGTGGATCCTCTGGCGGTTCCCTTGGTCGCGCAGACCATCGATATCGAAATCGCCCGTTTCGACGGCAATATTTCGGGTGCGAACCTGAACGGCTTCACGTACACGCGCAACTTCGCAACTGCCGGCGACGATTACACCGTCACGCTGCCGTACATTTCGAGCACCACACCCAATGGAAATGATCCGCTTTCCGGCGCAGCGTTGGAGGGCTACAAGTGGTGGAACTTCGCTTTCCCAACCCTGGTCACCAGCGGCACCGGCGCCCCTCTGGCCTTCGAGAACGCCACTAACGGCTCGGTCAATTTCGGCGGCACGGCAGGTCTGTTCCCCGCCGCCGGCGAAAGTTTCGCCTCTTGGAATGACCCCGTCGCAGCCAGCGGCTGGGCATTGCCTTGGACGATTCTCGTGCCCACCACTGTGCCCCTCGGCACCGCGGCCACGTCCTTCTCCAGCAACTCCTTTACGCTCGCAGAACCCGGCGGCACGCTTGATGTGCCGGTGAACCTGAACGCCGTCTCCGGCTCGGCCACCCTCATCTACCAGGTGAATCGCACCGGCAACATCGTCACGATCACTCCGGTGGATATCACCACCGGCGCGGGCCAAACCACCCTGACGAATAACTTGCTTGCAGGCACGACAGTGAAAGTCTACGGCGTGCCGCAAGCCAACGGCAGCATCAAAGCCTATGTGCTGTTCTACTTCACCGGAGTGACGCCCACAGCCGTCAACTAATCATCGGTGGGCAAGGCGAGCGCCGCCCGCGGAAATTGTCGCGGGCGGCGCAGTTTTTTTAGCGGGCGGAGCTCGCCCAAAACTTCGGAAGACTGCTAGGTCATCGCAGCAGATTGATGGGTGGAGTCTTCACCCGGCGATGGCGTCGGCTTCGGGGAGGGCGCCGCGCGTGCGTTCGCGGGTGGCGAAATCGTGGAGCGCGGTTTCGAGATCGCTGACGGTGAAATCCGGCCAGCGCTTCGGCAGGAATACAAATTCGGCGAAGGCGCACTCCCACAACAGAAAATCCGATAGACGTTGCTCGCCGCCGGTGCGAATCAGCAAATCCACTTCGGTCGAGCCGCCGCGCAGGACTTCGGCAAGCACGTCGCTGAAGGAATCTTGCGAGAGGTGCGTGACTTTGTAGAAGCGGCACGCGGCCTGGTAAATCGCTTCGCGCGCCGAGTAATCAATCGCGAGGCGCAGGTGCAGACGCGTTCCCTCGCGCGTCGCGGATTCGGCGTCCGCAATGGCCTGCCGCAGCGCGGACGGTAGCCGATCGCGGCGGCCGATGATACTCAAGCGCACGCCTTCCTCAACGCAATGCGCGGTCTCTTCGATCAAGTATTCGTGCAACACGCTCAGAATGCCCTGCACTTCGTCTTCGGGACGCTGCCAGTTCGCCGAAGAGAGCGCAAAGAGCGTGAGCGTGTGAATGCCGAGCCGCGGCGCGGACTCAATCACGCTGCGCGCCGCGGCCGCGCCGGCGCGATGGCCGGCCGTGCGCGGGAGTCCGCGCGACGTCGCCCAGCGGCCGTTTCCGTCCGAGATGATGGCGACGTGAATCCCGCGAGTGAGCGGAGTTGCCGCGATCGGCGCCGCATGAGGAATTGCTGTTGGATAGGGAACGGATTGTTGCGTGCTCATCGTTTGGTTCTTTCCCCGCCGCTTGTTTTACCGTACGCCGTAACGTTCAGTCCTAAACGAAAACGAACTACAACAGTTTCAGCGCTCTCGCTCGCGCGTCGCGCGAATCAACGCTTCCATGTGATCGAGGTAGCGTTCGAGCGCGCGGCGCCCCGCGGGAGTCAGCCGGTATTCCGTCTTCGGCGTGCGCCCGTCGAACGATTTCGTGCACACGACGTACGCCGCGTCTTCGAGTTTTCGCGCGTGGACGCTCAGATTGCCATCCGTGGTCTTCAGTAGTGATTTCAATTCGTTGAAAGTGAGCGAACGATTCGCCGCAAGCGCGCTCACGATCCCTAGCCGGATTCGCTCGTGAATCAGGCGGTCGAGATCGGCAGGCAAACCGCCTCCCGGCGTGCTGCGCATCCGTGCCGCCGGCGCTTCGCGCTCTTTCCCGCGCGCCGGACGCTCTTGTCTCTCTGGTGACGATCGAGCCATAAATTCTTTCCTAGCCTCCGTAACGCAACGCGATCCACAACCCGAATAAAATGTGGGTTGCGCCGAATCCCGCCGCGAGAAACAGATCTCCCGAGTTCGCCGGCGCCGCGAGCGCCAGCGCACCCAACCCCATCAGGCAGATTCCCATCACCGGCACGACGCGCACCGAAAATGCCCCACCCGTTACGATCGCCGTGCCGTACAGCAGCAGCCACATGCCGGGCAGAATGGCCAAGAGCGAGGTGTTTCCGGAACGAATCAGCGCGATAGTGAGCAGGGCGCCGACTCCGATCGGCGGCGCAAAACTGAGGACGAATCTGCGGCCGGGCCCTGAGAGCAGCTTGGAATTAGCGAAATGCGCTTTGGTCACGGCGGTCGAAGCGCCGATGGCAAT
>CAWCYS010000074.1:0-117356 GCA_963799715.1 Terriglobia bacterium
ATCAAGCTCTCCGGGAGATAACGCACCTCGGCGCGGGGATAGGTGATGATCTTCTTGCCCTGGCCGTCATAGAGTTCCTGAGCGACTTCCAGCGTCTTGCTGGCCGGCCAGCCGAAGCGCGAGCTGCACAATTTCTGGAGCGAAGGCAGATCGTGGAGCTTTGGCGGCCCTTGCCGCTTGTCTTCAACACGCACGCCAAGCGCGCCCTCGAAGTCCTGGGCCGCTTCGACGACCGCCTGGGCGACCTCCCGCCGGACAATTCGCTCCTGCGGCGCGTGCCGCATCTGGAATTGACCGCCGGCTACGGTCGCGGTGGCGACAACTTCAAAATACGCCTGCGGCACGAAATTCCGGATTTCGAGCTCGCGCTTGCACACGATCGCCAAAGTTGGCGTCTTGACCCGGCCAACTCCGATAACGCCCCGCGCCCCTCGACCAAGAATGACGGTCGCTGTTCGCGTCAGCGACAGGTTGTAGATCTGGTCGGCTTGTCGGCGCGCGACGGCGGCGGCGTAAAGCGGAGCGTATTCGGCGTTTGGCTTCGCCCGGCCGAATGCGTCGCGGATCGTCTGAGAATCCTGCGCGGTAAATAGCACCCGCATGACCTGGCCGCGGTAGTTGTAATGCTCGAGAATTTCCTGACCGATGAGCTGCCCCTCGCGATCGCAATCGGTGGCGAGCCAGACCCGCTTTGCGGTGCGCAGCGCGTCACGGATGGCTTTGAGCTTGGCGGCTTTGTTGCCGCCTTCAGCAGGGCGGGTGCCATAAAGGCCTTCGGGACGAAGCAGGATCGGCGACCAGCGCTTCCAGGCCGGTACGACATCCTCCGGCTCGAGTAAGGTCCAGCAGATGTCCTTCAGCCGGGAGGATGTCTCCGTAGCGAGAGCCCACGGCGGCGCGCACGTCTTTTGCCTGGCTGGTTTTCTCGGTGATGACAATCTGATCCGCCATGCAGGTCTCGTTCAGGGGACTATAGTTTGAGGTGTGGGCTCGGAAGAACGTGTCGAGAACACAATTAAGTCGCAAGTGACCTGTGGAGTGGGCGTCAGTTACGAAAACGGGTGAGAACCGGGGAGCGGCGCCGCGCCGCCAAGGTGGTGAAGCGTTTAATTCCGTGCGAACCAGCCGCGACCGGTGGGACGACCCACAGTCAGTCCGGCTCACCTAATTAGACGAATGTCACGTAGGCGCCGTGGCCCCCCGGCTGCGCCCCCTCACGACCCGCTTTGACCGCTTCACGTCGATTCCGGCCGTCTGTGGTCAGCGAGCGAAGCCTTCCTGTCGTCCGGAGCTGCGCACGATGAGGTCATGGCGACCCGAGATCGTCGCTATCCAGATTTGCGTCGGCTCGTCGGCTGCGTAGCGGGCTTCGTTTCCGTCTCGGGTTGCTCTTTTCGCCCCGCAATCGGCAACAGCAGTTCCCCTTGACCTAGGATGCGTTCTTTCCCCTTCTTTGGTTTTGGGGTGGTAGCCTTCTTTGGCGTCCCGATCGCCTTTGCGTCTTCGGCGATGCTTCGGCGCAGAGCGTCCATCAGATTGACCACGGTGGTCGGGGCAACGAACGGACGCACAGTCGCAGCCGGCATGCCCTGCCGCTTTTTTTCCAGCAATTGAAGCACCGCCTGCTCGTAGCGATCGACGAATAGGGTCGGATCGAATGTGGCCTCTTTGCTACTGAGGATATGCTCGGCCAGCTTGAGCATGTCTGGCGCGACTTTCACGTCCGGAATGTCGTAGAAATAATCCTTGGAGTCGCGGACCTCATACGGATATCGCAGCGTCGTGCCCATCAGCCCCTTCTCCCAGGGCTGGAGCATGATCACGCGCTCCCGCTTCGCCAGCACGACGCGTCCGAGCGCCACCATGGCTTTGCCGCGCATTGCTTCGCGGATGACCGCAAACGCTTCCTGACCGACCGGATCACTCGGTCCAATGTAGTAGGGGCTGTCTAGAAAGCGCTCGTCAATCTGGCTGCGCGGAACGAACGAGTCGATCTCGATCATGTGGTTGCTCTCGACCTCGATCGCCTCGAGCTCCTCGTCCTCAATCAAGAGATACGAGTTCTTCGCATATTCGTATCCGCGGCCCTTGTCCGCCGCCTCGACGGGCTCCCGCGTCACGTCGTCTACGAGCTGTTGGCGGAGCCGATTGCCGGTCTTCTTGTTGAGCTGGCGGAACGCGACCCGCTCGCTCGAGGACGAAGCCGTGTAGAGCGCAATCGGGCACGAAACGAGGGCCAACTTCAGGTAGCCCTTCCAGTAGGGACGAACGGTTGGCACGCGGAACTCCTACTCAACGTTTGAGCAGACGCGAGCCCCGGATCGGAACGATCTACGGGGCAGGGTCTCCCGCGGCGCCTCAGCACCCTCGGGCGTGCGCATTCATGCTCTCTTTCGAACCGAATGCCAGTCCTTTCTTGATGGCGCGAGCGCCAGAACCTGGTGCTCCTGGCCGGAATCTCGAATGGGGAACGCGATGCGCCGATGCAGAAGAGGTTGAGGGACGCGGCGGCTGCACTCTGCGCTCGCTGGGAACATCTGCCGACCGAGACGCTGCACGAATTCACGCGCTCCGTCCTCGTCAGGGCACAAGTTCACGCGGATCGCATTGACCTTGACGTCGGCTCGGCGCGTTTGGTCGAGCTGGCTTTTGAACGACAGCGCAGGCGAGGGGATCGTCGAAGGGAATCGGACGTCGAGCGCGAACGCCGATGGCTCTGAACAAACTCTGATTAGGCTCAGCATTCGCGCGAGCCTGAAGCGAACCGGCAAGGAGATGAAGTTCATCGTCGAGGGTGTCACCAATTCGGCGCCAGCGGATACGACCTTGATCCGACTGCTCGTGCGCGGTCAGAAAATCGCCAAGCGAATGTTCGGGTCGAACTGTCCGCCGCTCGAGGCTATCGCGCACGAGGAAAGGATCACGGCTTCTTATGCGACGCGCCTTGTGCGGCTGGCTTTTCTCGCTCCTGATGGCGCCGCGATCCTTGCAGGGAAGCAACCGCCTGGGCTCAGCGACGCCTTTGAAATGGCGGTCATGGTCACAAGAGCGATGGATAGCCGAGCATGGGAAGCAAGCGGCTTACAATCGAGCCTAGACAAACCAGCACGACGAGGAGCTTGAGAAGCTTTGCGAGCCGCGCGTCGGGGCAGAATTTGTCGATGACCCAGAACAGAATAGCCCCGAGGACGATTGTATATAAGAATTCCAATTACGAGCGAAATCACCACGGCCTCGCGCTTCTAGTAGATCGATATTCACAGGAGGTTAGAGCGCGGGCACTGTCAAGGCAAATAAGTATAGGCGATTTTCGGCGTCGAATCCGGCCGAGCGCGGCGGCAATTCGTGAGCAAAAACAGTGGAGCTCCAGCCCGCCCTGGTGCGCGAGCAGGCAGTATAGAATTTACTCTGATGGTGTGGACGACGCGCGCACGGCATCTGGCTCAATGAAGAGCCATGCCAAAATGGTTTTCGTTAGTGCAACCTTTTGAAGGAGCGCCGTCCATGGGAAAGTCTATCACTGATGTGTCCTCTGTCACGACCGTTGGGCTCCTTCTGGCCAAGCACGTCTTTCAAGTTCACGGCGTTGATGCTTCAGGGCGCGTTGTCGTCGCCAAGGCGATCAGGCGCAACAAGCTGCTGGAGTTTTTCGCTTCGGCGGCATTACTGGATCGCATCATCTTCGCCCTCCCTGCCGGCGTGACAGCCCGGGCGCTCGGCCCCATGCCAATGCGCGGCAAGGAGCAGTCGATCGCGCTCTACGCGCTGGAGGCCGTCGCACCCACCGGATAGGCCGAGTGACCGGATAGGGTCGATACTGTTGAAAAACTCCGAAAATGAGCGGTTCCAGCTTCTGCCGGGTCCAAAGCGTGTCTCGAAGAGAAGGGCGCGATCAAAGTGAATGCAGATTGCAACGAACTCGATCAGCTTCCGGCAGGAGTCGGTTTCGATCAGAGTTCAGCCGAGCGGAGAGATCGTCTACAGCCCGACCGGCGATCCGGCGCTCGCCACCACCTTGATGAAGTGCGCGATTTGCCGTTCGCCCGAGCCGCGCCGGCCGCGGTGGCGTCGATTAGCGTGTTAGGCGGCGAGCTTAGCGGGGCCCGCCCTTACCCGGCAATAGCCCACGAAGCCGAGGCGCGGTGTAGCTCCCATGCCTCACGGCGTTCTTATTGCCTTTGGAGCCCCGCCGGCGGCCCCCATCATCCGGCAGACGCTATGGCCCACGCCGGCGCACGGGACCGAAACCCGCTCCGCTTCGATTTGGCACCTCGCATCGCTCTCGCCCAGACCACTTTCCTCTGCGTGTGAACTGTGATCACGGTCACGGCGCTCGGCGATGCGATGTGCTTTCGTTTTCGCCAAGAGAGAAGCCCCTATGACGAACGTTCGAACATATGATGACTGGTTCGGCCAAGTTCCGATCGACGACCGGAACGAGCAGCCGCTGGTTATCGCTCTCGTTGCGATAGTGGTTGGGTCGTTGGCCGTGTTCGTGGTCACGCTCGCCTAAGCAGCCAACCAGCGCCTGCGGCGCGCCATTATGGATGAAAATGGTGGCGGCGCCGGCCTGGGCATACGCGCAGTGCGCATAACCTTGGCAATCCGCCATGCTATTTTCATGGCAGCCAACCAGCGCATGCGGCGCGCCATTATGGATGAAAATGGTGGCGGCGCCGGCCTTGGCATATGCGCAGTGCGCATAACCTTGGCAATCCGCCATGCTATTTTCATGGCGGAGATTTGTGGTTCGACCAACGGAAGCACCGTACGCTCTACGTTGAGTTCCTTCACGGCGTGGTGGATCGCCTGGTCGAGCGCGTCAATGTCGGCAAAGGTCTGATGCGCCAAGTGATGCGCCTTGAGGTCGCGCCAGACCACCTCGATGTCGTTGAGCTCCGGCGCATACTTGGGCGGCCACTCGACGATGAGCCAGTGTGAGCGGGCGGCAAGCGCCGCCATCGAGAGCTTGCTCGTGTGGATCGGGCCATTGTCCTCTACGAGGACCACCGGCTTGGCGGGTTGGCCGGGCCTGGGACCATAAAGCCGATCGAGTTGCTCGAGATGGGCGACGAAATCGCTGCTGCGCTTGGTCGGACTGGTGTGGACGATGAGTTGGCGCGTGACGTGATCGAGCGACCCCAGCATCGCGACCTTCTTGGCCTGTCCTGGCGCCGGCACACGCAGGTCCGCCCCCGCCTTTGCCCATGCGCGGGCGTCGGTGCCGCCCGCGCCCTGGCACCTCGCTCGCCGGGGTCGGGGCGCTGCGGTCAATCTGTCCTGCGCCTTAATGCTGGCCCGCTACCGGACGCATGGCGGAAGCCTTACCCGCGCGGCCTTCCTGTCGTCGCGGAACGACGCTCTCGCCAACATCGCCATCATCGCGGCGGGGCTGGTGACGGCGTTCCTGTGGCCCTCTGCGTGGCCTGACTTAATCGTCGGGCTCGGGATCGCAGCCATGAACGCCGACGCGGCACGCGATGTCTGGACGGCGGCGCACGAAGAACATGCGACCGCCGTTGACTGAAGGCAGAGCCCTTCACCATTGCCGTCATCGACTGCGTCGTCTCCGCACGGCTGAAATCCCCCAGCGGTCGGACTGCCGTGCCCGTTGGTCACGAGCTTTCAGAAGGCAGCATTCTGTCGCTTCGAACCCGTCGGATTGATCCGCATCAAACTAAAGTCTGTGCTGATTCTCGTCCTGGCCTCGAACTATCTCGTGATGTTCGTCGGCTGGGAAGGCGTGGGACTTTCGAGTTATCTGCTTATCGGATTTTTCTTCCGTAAGAACTCCGCGACGAATGCCGGCAACAAAGCATTTTGGGTAAATCGCATCGGCGATTTCGGCTTTTTGATCGCGTTGTTTTTGATGTTCCGCACCTTCGGCACGCTGGATTTTGCCGGCGTGTTCGGGCAAGCCGCGGCGAATTACTCTCCCGACCTTGCGGGCCACGGAGTACTCACCGCAATCGCGCTGCTGCTCTTTGTCGGCGCCACTGGCAAATCGGCGCAACTGCCGCTCTACGTTTGGCTGCCGGACGCGATGGAAGGCCCCACGCCCGTCAGCGCGTTAATTCACGCCGCAACGATGGTGACCGCCGGCGTGTACATGGTCGCGCGCTCGCATGTGATCTTCTCTCTCGCGCCGGTGGCGATGACCGTCGTCGCCGTGATCGGCCTAGTCACTGCATTTTTTGCGGCAACCATTGCGCTCGTCCAGAACGACATCAAGAAAGTCCTCGCCTACTCCACCGTTTCGCAGCTCGGCTACATGTTCCTCGGACTCGGCGTCGGCGCGTTCAGCGCGGGCATTTTCCACCTGATGACGCACGCCTTCTTCAAAGGGCTGCTCTTTCTAGGCGCAGGCAGCGTGATCCACGCCATGAGCGGCGAACAGGATCTGCGAAAAATGGGCGGCCTGCGCAAGAAGATCCCGTGGACTTACTGGACCATGCTGATGGCGACGCTGGCCATCGCGGGCGCCCCGGGCTTTTCCGGCTTCTTCAGCAAGGACGCGATTCTGAACGCCATCGGCGGCCCGAACGGCATATATCTCTGGGGGCTCGGTGTTCTCACCGCCGGGCTTACCGCGTTCTACATGTTCCGCATGTTTTTCCTGACGTTCCACGGCCGGCCGCGATTCGACGAGCATAAAGTCCACGTGCACGAATCACCGAAGAGCATGCTCGTGCCGTTGGCCGTCCTCGCCGTTCTTTCGGTGGTGGGCGGATGGTGGGCCGCGCCGGAGCTTTTCCACGGCGATAATCTTTTCGATCATTTCCTCTATCCGGTCTTTTCGCCGCAAGTCGGCTCGCCCGCCGCGGGAACGCCGAACGCATTTTGGTACGCCATCGGCCGCGGCGATGCGACGCTGAACTACCAGCACACGCTGGAATTGATGGCCGCAGCCACCGGCGTCGCGTTGATTGGATTCCTGATCGCCTGGTGGTTCTATCTCCGCAAGCCGGACATCCCCAAACGTCTGGCCACGTCTCTCTCAGGCCCGTACCGCCTGCTTGCGGGCAAATATTTCGTGGACGAACTGTACGCCGCCGTGATTGTTCGCCCACTTGTTTGGCTCTCGACGAATTTCCTCTGGCACGCGGTGGACGAAGGCGCGATCGACGGCACGGTGAACGGCGTGGGCGAAGCCGCACAGGAATCAGGCGGAATTTTGCGCCGGGTCTATTCCGGCAACGTGCGGAGCTACGCCACGTGGGTCGTGATCGGCGCAGTCGTCATAACGACATTTCTAATTTGGATGGCGCACTAACGTGGGACAACCGCATCTGCTTACGATTCTGACGTTTCTGCCGCTCGCGGGCGTGCTCTCGCTGCTCACGCTATCGGCGGAGGATCACGAGTGGATCCGGCGGCTCGCTTTGGTGACGGCCATCGCGGAATTCATATTCTCGCTGCGGTTGGTGCAGCTTTTTGAGGTGAATTTTCCGGGTTACCAATTCGTTGAGTTTCACCAGTGGATCACTTCGCCGCGCATCAACTATCACCTCGGAATCGACGGCATCAGCCTTTTCCTGATTGTCCTCACGACGTTCCTCACGCCGATCGGAATTCTCGCGTCGTGGGGCTCGATCCAGAAGAATGTGAAGGGCTTCTTCATCGCGCTGCTGGTGCTGGAGACCGGCGTCATCGGCGTTTTCGTCTCGCTCGATCTCTTCCTCTTCTTCCTTTTCTGGGAAGTGATGCTGATTCCGATGTACCTGCTCATCGGCATCTGGGGACACGAACGGCGCATCTACGCGGCGATGAAATTCATCCTGTACACGATGTTCGGCTCGATCCTGATGCTGGTGGCGATCGTCGTGGCTCTACGAGCTGACGGGCTCCTTCGATCTGCCGTGAAATCGAAAGCCTGCTCGTTCACGGCCAAGTCGTGCTTTCCGGCCGCACGGAAATGCTGCTCTTCGGCGCGTTTTTCCTGGCGTTTGCGATCAAGGTGCCGCTCTTCCCGCTGCACACTTGGCTGCCCGACGCGCACACCGAAGCGCCCACGGCCGGCTCCGTGATGCTGGCCGGCGTGCTGCTGAAACTCGGCACCTACGGCATGCTGCGTTTCTGCTTGCCGCTCTTCCCTGCCGCGTCGCGACCGCTTCGCGCCGGAAATCGCCGTGCTCGCCATCATCGGCATTATTTACGGCGCGCTGGTCGCCATGGTGCAGACGGATTTGAAACGCCTCGTGGCCTATTCTTCCGTCAGCCACCTCGGCTTTGTCGTGCTGGGAATATTTCTCGTTTCAGGCGACGGCGATTGACGGCGCGGTGTTTCAGATGCTCAGCCACGGCGTCTCCACCGGCGCTCTCTTTCTCGTCGTCGGCATGCTCTACGATCGCCGCCACACGTTTCTGATTCGCGAGTTCGGCGGCCTCGCGACGCCGATGCCCGTGCTCGCGGCGCTCTATCTTTTTGTTTGTTTTGCTTCCGCGGGACTCCCGATGCTCAACGGCTTCGTCGGCGAATTTCTGATTCTCATCCGGCACCTTCACGACCCACGCGGCCTGGGCGACTTGGGCCGCGGTCGGCATCATCTTCTCCGCGGTTTATCTGCTTGTGGTCGTACCAGCGCGTATTTTTCGGCGAAGTCACGCAGGAGCGCAATCGCACGCTTCCCGACGCTTCGCTCCGCGAGCGTTCGATCCTTTTCGTGATGGCCGCCGTGATTCTCTGGATGGGCATCGGCTCGGTGTCGTTCACGAAGCGCATCGAGACTTCGACGGCAAATGTTCTCCAGATTGATGGAGCGCCCCGGAGGCTTCGACTCCGACACGCCGCCCGCGGCCCTTGCCGCCCGTTCCCGAGGCGATTCCCGGCGCGCAAGCGGACGCAGAACCAGGCGCGGAGGGCCGGCGACTAAATGTTCCCCGCCCGCGCAGATATGTTTCGGCTCGCGCCGGAGATCGTGCTCACGATCTTCGGAATCCTGACGATGGTTCTCGCGCCGTTTGCCGACGCGTCCGCGAAAGGACGGCCGCCGCTCGGGCGGCTGGGTGATCGGCATCGCCGTCTTCGGCGCCGCGCTCGCGCTGCTTTCCACGATTTATCCCGCGCGCGATCCGGGCGATGCCTTCTCCGGATTTGTTGCGCGTGGACGGTTTCAGCCTCTTCGTGCACTGGATCGTCTTGGGCGTGGCGCTGCTCGTCTTGCTCGGGTCGGCAAATTATTTGCGCCGCGAGGATCTCCCGCCCGGCGAATTCTGCGCGCTGATTCTTTTCGCCGCCGTGGGCATGTGCGTGATGGCGAGCGCCGAGGAACTGGTCACCGTTTTCATCGGCCTCGAAATCAGCTCGATCTCCAGCTACATCCTGGTCAGCTATCGCCGCGATTCCCCGCTGGCCGACGAAGCCGCCATGAAATATTTCCTGCTCGGCTCGTTCGCGACGGCATTTTTTCTCTACGGCGTCGCGCTGGTTTACGGCGCCACCGGCACGACGCATCTCGACCGCATCACTTTCGATTCCGCCAACGCCGCGTCGCATTTTCTTCCGCTCGGCCTCGGATTAATTCTCGTCGGCTTGGCGTTCAAGGTTGCCGCGGCGCCGTTCCAGATCTGGGCGCCGGACGTCTATCAAGGCGCGCCAACTCCGGTCACGGCGTTTCTCTCCACCGGACCGAAAGCGGCGACGTTCGCCGTTCTGCTGCGAATCGTCGGCACGCTCGATGCCCGCGTCCGGCGTGTGGGTCTGGGCGCTGTGGGGCCTGGCGGTGCTCTCGATGTTCGGCGGAAATATCGCCGCGCTCGTGCAATCGAACGTCAAGCGCATGCTCGCCTATAGCTCCATCGCGCATGCGGGCTACATCCTGGTGGCGGTGGCGGCCGCCGCTGCCGCGCCCACGAGCGAGGCCGCCGCGCTCTGCATCGCCGCCGCCCTGTTCTATCTCGCCGCCTACGCGCTGATGAAACTCGGCGCGTTCCTGATGCTCGCGCAGCTCTCCGGCCCGGGCGAGCGCCGCCAGGACCTCGACGATTTCGCCGGACTCGGCGCGCAGCAGCCAGCGGCTGCGGCCGGGCTCTCGATTTTTCTGTCTGTCACTGCTCGGACTGCCCGCCACCGCCGGCTTCCTCGCAAAATTCTATGTCTTCGGCGCGGGCCTTTCCTCGCGATTGTTCTGGCTGGTGATTCTGCTGGCGCTGAACAGCGTCATCGCCGCCTACTACTACCTGCGGATCGTGGTCGTGATGTACATGCGCGAGCCCAGGCAGGAATGGCCGATCACCCGCATCTCCGCCGCCGCCGCGCTTGCGCTGCTCGTCGCGGCGGGCGGCACGATCTATCTCGGATTATTCCCCAGCCGCGTAATGGATTTCGCCACGCGCGCCGCTGCGGCCCTTCGATAATCACACGCTCGGATCACGGTAGGAGTTATTCCGAGCCCGCCGTGGCGGGCGAGGAATCTCTCTGCCGCGTGAAGGACAAAGAGCAGAGAGATTCCTCGTCGTCCGCCGCCCGCAACGGCGGGCAGGCGGCGGACTCCTCGGAATGACTGGGTCTGGAAGTTCTCCAGTAAACCTGCCAAAAATAGAATCGGCCTGAGGCTCCAAGCAGAGCCTCAGGCCGGTGGAAACTTCAGGCGTGGCGGATGAAGATTCTCCGTCGCGGTTACTTCACCTTAATGAAAATGATGGCGAAGGTGTAGAGCGCCATCGATTCGATCAGCACCAGCGCCAAAATCAACATGTTCTGGATGACGCCTGCGGCGCCGGGATTGCGCGCCATTCCTTCCGAAGCAGCCGCGGAGGCTTTGGCCTGCGCGAATCCGCAGAATGCCGAGGCGATCGCCATGGCAAATCCGGAGGTGATGGCGACCCAGTTTGTAGGTCCGGCGCGGCCGCTGGCTGCGCCGGTCTGCGCAAATGCAACCGGGGCGAGCACGAGAATTCCAACAATCGCGAGCAAAATCGTGTGAGTACTTCTTCATTCGTTTCTCCTTCGCTAAGAATTGTCCGGCCGGAGGTGGCTCCCGACATCCTCAGACAGCCGGGATCACGCGGCGCGGCGGATAATGCCGGTATTAGTGCGCTTCGCCAACCGCCCCACTGAGATAAATGACGGGAAGAATCGTGAACACAAACGCCTGCACGAACGCGACGAAAATATGAAGAACGATAAAAAGTCACCGGCGCCAGCAGCGGCACCGGGGCCAGCGCATACCCCACCGGACTCGCGTGCCCCGCAAGATAGAAATAGCGCCACGCTCAGCCCCAGGAAAATGACGTAGAGCATCTCGCTCACCATCATGTTCACCCAAAGACGCACGGTGAGCGAGAGCAGCCGCGCCACATGGCTGATAATTTCCACCACCACCATCAGCGGTGAAAGAAACACGTGAGGCCGAGGAAGTGCTTCCCGTGATGTACCGGCCCATGCTGGATACCGGACCAGTTGTAGTAGACGAACACAACGATCGCGCAGCCGAGGGGCACCGAAACTTCAGCCGTCGGCGAGGCAAGCCCCGGCACCAGGCTGATCAGATTGCAGAACAGCACGAATAACCCGATGCTGCCGATCATCGGCACGTAGCTGCTCGCCGTCGTGCCCCACGTTGCTCTCCAGCAGATCGCTGCACGCCGAGTGACATGCTGTTGTGCAGCAGCGTCTCCATGCACTGCTGCGTCGCGCCGGGATTGTCCACGGAGAGCCGCGCCTTCAGCCACAGAAAGAACACGATCGAAAGCACGAACACCAGCAGTTCCATCGCGATGTGAGTCGGAATCGGATACTCGGGATTATCAGGATGAATGTGCAGCGCTGCCAGCAGCGCCAGAGCAGGCTTGCCCAGCAGCCAATTCACCAGCTTCGTGATTCCCAGGATCTGCTCTTCCATTCGCCTTCCGCCACCCCGCTAAATCTGAATCGCGCGGCACTCAGCCTCGCGAATTTCCACCGGCGATCTGTCGCGCGCCCTGATTTCAGCAACTCGTACAGCACTCCCACAACCACCGCCGCAGCCGACGCAAGCAATCCGAACACGACCGCAACGCCGGGAAATTTCGTGCGCGTCAGAATAACATACAGCACCCGAGCAACAACGCGAAGCGCCCGAAGAACTTCAGATACGCGCCGGTCGGCACGCGAACTTTTTCCGCGCCCGATTGCGCGACGAGCCGCGCGCGCCGAACTCCTGCACGCTTCCCTTCAGCCAGCGAAAGTTCAGCCACGCCATCACCGCGCCCAAGCGCGAATCCCGCGCCCTGCCGCCATCCCCAGCGCCACGCCGCATAGAGTGTCCCCGCGACCCCAATCGCAAGCGTGAGCCACTCGACGCGCCGCAGGACTGCCGCGCTTGCGCCTTCACTGGCCATCGCGTTGCCGCCTTCCCGTCAGCCGCCGCAGCACTTCGTACATCCCGCCGGCAAATCCCGCGACGCCCAGCAGCAACGCGAGCCACGGTAGCTGTGCAGCCGCCGATCCAGGAAGTAGCCGGCGCCCGCGCCAATCACCACGGCGCCGACCAACACGAACGGCAAGTCAAGCACGTTGGCGAGTTGGCGAGCGAATCCCGGCGCATTCTTCCCGAGGCGAAGTCGAAGGGTCGCGAGAGTCCGGATTTGGCGAGCTAGCGCCCACTCAACGGGCCAAACGGCAGGAACAGCGAATAATTGGCGAGCCGCACGAACGGCTCCGGATAAATTCCCGCCACCAGCGTGACGAAGCACATCACGGTCAGCGCGATGGTTTGCGCGGTGGTGAACACGGGCCGCGACGTATCCGTGGAATCGCGCAGCCACGCGTGCACGACGATCCGGAAATAATAGTAAAGCGCGGGCACGATGTAGAGCGCGCCGAACACCGCCAGCACGTAGTGCTGCGACTGGATCAGCGCGAGGAAAATAAAATATTTCCCGATGAAGCCCGCTAGCGGCGGAATTCCCGCAAGCGACAGCATGAAAATCAGCAGCAACACCGCGGCCGTCGGACTGCGCTTGATCAACCCGTTGAGATCGTCCAGCTCGTCGCCGGCGAGTCCCTGCTTCTTCAGCACGATCAGAATCGCGAACGCGCCCGTCGTCATGAACAAATACGCGAGCAAGTAATACGCGATCCCCACCAGGCCGGTCTCGTTCCCCGCCACCAGACCCAGCAGAATGTAGCCCACGTGCGCGATGGAAGAGTACGCGAGCATGCGCTTCACATTTGTTTGCGTGATCGCCGCAAAATTCCCCAGCGTCAGCGACGCCACCGCCACGCCGGCCAGAATCATCTCCCAATTCACGCGCACCGGCCAAAACACGGTGAGAAACAGCCGCAGCAGCAGCGCGAAGCTCGCCGTCTTGGACGCGACGCTCACGTACGCCGTAATCGTCGTGGGCGCGCCTTCGTACACGTCGGGCGCCCACTGGTGAAACGGCACGGCGGCGACCTTGAAGAAAAGTCCCGCCGCAACGGTCATCAGCGCCAGCATCACCAGCAAATCGTTCGGGCGCGCGGTGCGCCACGGCCGCCGCGATAATCGCCAGATTCGTGCGCGCGTAGCGGCAGATGCCATGCCCGAACATGCTCGTGCAGGTCCGCGACAGCGGAAAGTCCGTACAGAATGGAAAATCCGTACGCTAAAATTCCCGAGCTGAACGCGCCCAAGCAGCAAATATTTGACGGCGCTTTCGTTCGATCGTCGATCGCGTCGCAAGAATCCCACCAGCACGTAGAAGCTGATGGCCATCGTCTCCAGGCCCAGGAACTCCACGATCGAGATCGAAGCCGGAGGTCATGAACATCATTCCGACCGTGGCGAACAAAAGCAGCGCGTAATATTCCCCGTGATTCTCCTTTTCGATCGTGAGGTAGCGCACCGAAAGCAGCACCACCAACGCCGTCGCCACCAGGAACAGCATTCCAAAGAAAATGAAAAACGGGTCCACCAGAATCGAAACGTTGAAACCGCCGGAGTTCTGCGGCTGCAGATCCGCGCAGCCGCCACAGCGAAAAGCCGCTGAAGCCCACGCCCAGCAGCGCCATCACCGCGTTCCAATACTTGTATTGATCCTCGAGCAGAAAATCGGTCAGCAGAATTCCCAGACCGAAGAGGAGCAGCTGCACTTCCGGCAGCACCAACGCGAAATCAGGCGGCAGGCTCTGCAAGTGCAGCAGGTGCTGCAAGTATTGGAAAAAGTGTGTGAGGGTTTCCATCCGTCTCGCTTAGGGCTTTCCAGCGTGCTTTTCGGCCAGCGCCGCGTGAACGTCGGGCCGCTCTTGCGGCAGCACGAATTGTCGAGCCGCCGTAGGGCGCCTGCTCCGCCGGGTAATAGCCGGGATTCACCTGGTGCATCAGTTCCGACACCGGGCGGTCCAGCACCTTGAACAGCGGACTTCGGATAAATGCCGATCCAGAATGCCAGCAGGATCAGCGGCACCAGCGTCGCGTATTCGCGCAGATTCAGATCCGGCAAATGCTCGTTCGCCGGATTCGTCACCGAGCCGAACATCACGCGCTGGTAGAGCCACAATAAATACGCGGCGCCGAGCACGATTCCGAGGACGCCCCAAGCGGCCCACCGGAATACTTACGTCGAACACTCCGCTAAGAATCGTGAGCTCTCCGATGAAGCCATTCAGCAGCGGCAATCCCAGCGAACTGAGCGTCACGATCATATAGACCGCCGCGAAATTCGGCATCGGCGTGGCGAGGCCCGCCGAATTCCGAAATCAGCCGCGTGTGCCGCCGCTCGTACAGCACGCCGACGATCAAGAAGAGCGCGCCGGTCGAGATGCCGTGATTGATCTGCTGAATCACGCTGCCGGAAAGGCCTAGCGGCGTCAGCGCGAAAATGCCCAGCGTGCAAAATCCCAAATGGCTTACGGAGCTGTAGGCGATCAGCCTCTTCATGTCCTTCTGCATCATGCAGACCAGCGCGCCGTAAATAATTCCGATCAGCGAGATCGCGATCATGATCGAAATGATGTGATGTCGCGCCGCCGGGTCCGTCGGCAGACAGCGGCAACGAGAAGCGGATGAATCCGTACGTCCCCATTTTCAGCAGGACGCCCGCCAGAATCACCGAACCCGCCGTGGGAGCTTCGGTGTGCGCGTCCGGCAACCAGGTGTGGAACGGGAACATCGGCACCTTGATTGCAAATGCGAAGAAGAATCCCCAGAAGAGCCACTGCTGCGCGGCCGTCGAAAGATGCGGCACGACCGTCAGCAGCGTCTGCATATCGAACGTAAGGTCCGTGCCCGGCGGGGCGGTCGAGATATATTTGAAATACAGCCCCAGAATCGCCAGCAGCATCAGCACCGAGCCCGCCAGCGTGTACAGGAAAAACTTAATCGCGGCATACAACCGGCGATCGCTGCCCCACACGCCGATCAGGAAATACATCGGCACCAGCATCACTTCCCAGAACATGTAGAAGAGGAAAAAGTCCTGCGCCATGAAGACGCCCAACATCCCGGTCTGCAGCAGCAGGAAAAGAATGTAGTATTCCTTCTTGCGCAGCTTGATCGAGCTCCAGGACGAAAGAATCGAGATCGCGCCCAGCAGCGTCGTCAGCATGATGAGCAGCAGCGAGATGCCGTCGATGCCCAGCGAGTACTTCGCGCCGATCGATGGAATCCAGTCGTAGCTTTCGCCGAATTGGAAGCGCGGCGCGTCCGGCGCCATGCTGAAGCGCCACACCAGCGGCAGCGACACCAGCAGTCCCAGAATGCCGAAAATATTGCCGATCACGCGATGCAGATTTTCACTCGCGCGCGGCACCACCAGCAGCAGCAGCGCCCCGACGACCGGCGTGAAGAGCACAACGCTCAGGATATGGTCGTTATAAAAGTCCATCTCACCGCCTCGCTATCTAAGGCCGCAGGTTCGCCAACGTGTAGCCCGCGGCGTGCAAATAAAATCCGATCAAGCAGCAGCACGCCCAGCACGATGAATCCCGCATAACTCGACACGCGCCCCGTCTGCAGCCAGCGCACGGGAATGCTCAGCACGCGCGCGACCATCGCAACGAAATTCACGCTCCCATCGATGATCCACTTGTCCCAGTAGATCGAAATCACGGAAATCGCGCGCGTCACGCACGCCGCTCCCGTTCACAAACAGTCCATCAATAAACGTCCGGTCAAACGCGCCCAGCGTCAGCCCCAAATCCTTCGCGCGATTCACGAACAGCGCGTCGTAAATCTGATCCACGTAATATTTGTTGTAGACGAGGCGATACAGCCCGCCGAAGCCCGCCGCAATTTTGTCCGGCAAATCCGTCCGCTTGATGTAGAGGAACCACGCGAGGCCGATTCCCGCCAACGCGATCGCCACGGACGCAATCATCAATGGCACTTCCGTGGCTTCTTCCAATATAGGTCCCCGAAGGCTTGGTTGACCGCTTGGGATCGCGTACGCGCTGCAGATGCTTCGTCCAAGCACCGCTGGTATCCCGATCAGCTTGCAGCTGCTCCGCTCTAATCTGTTCAGCACTTTGGGACCCAGGCGTCGGTATGTACTCCATGCAATCGCTGATGACTAACGGGGCTCGAGCGCGAACAACCGGGTCAAGAAACGTCTCAAATCTGCCGCCGAGCCCAATCCATCCACCCACGACAGAAAGCAGCGCGAGAATGATCAGCGGCACCGTCATGTTCGACGGCGATTCGTGAATGTGGTGCTCGACCTCATGCGGCACGCGCGATTTCCCCAAGAATGTCAGGAACAGCAGGCGGAACATGTAGAACGCCGTCATCCCCGCCGTAATCCAGCCGACGAACCACAGCGCGTGGCTCCTCTGAAACGCGTGCGCCAGAATTTCGTCCTTGCTGAAAAATCCCGCAAACGGCGGAATCCCCGCGATCGCCAGCGTCGCCGCGAACATCGTGAGATACGTCGTGCGAATTTTTCCGCCGAGCGCGCCCATCTTCTGCATGTCCTGCTCGCCGCTCATCGCGTGGATCACGCTGCCCGCGCCGAGGAAGAGCAAGCCCCTTAAAGAACGCGTGCGTCATCAAATGGAAAATCCCCGCGCCGAACGCGCCCACGCCGCAGGCGAGGAACATGTAGCCCAGTTGCGAAATCGTCGAATACGCCAGCACTTTCTTGATGTCGTTCTGCAGCACGCCCATCGTCGCCGCAAAGAGCGCCGTCACCGCGCCCACCACCGCGATCACCGTCAACGCGCGCGGCGCCATCGCGAATATCGCGTTCGTCCGCACCAGCATGTACACGCCCGCCGTCACCATCGTCGCCGCGTGGATCAACGCGCTCACCGGCGTCGGCCCTTCCATCGCGTCCGGCAGCCACACGTACAGCGGAATCTGCGCCGACTTCCCCGTCGCGCCGACAAAAAGCAGCAGCGCGATCGCCGTCAGCGCCGCGTCGCCCACGGCGAAATGTCCCGCGAGAATCGCGCCGCGAATCGCCGTGAAATTCAGCGTGCCCAGCGTCCCCACCAGCAAAAAAATGCCGAGCAGAAATCCCGTGTCCCCGATGCGATTGACGATGAACGCTTTCTTGCCCGCATCCGAGGCCGATTTCTTCAGGAAGTAAAATCCGATCAACAAATAGCTGCACAGCCCGACGCCTTCCCACCCGACGAACATCATCAGGATGTTGTTCGCCAGGACCAGCGTCAGCATCGAGAACATGAACAAATTGAGGTAGCCGAAGAAGCGGTAGTAGCCGCCCTCGTGCGCCATGTAGCCCATCGAATAGACGTGAATCAGGAAGCCGACGCCGGTCACGATTCCGACCATCACCGCCGTGAGCGGATCGAAGAGGTATCCCCATTGCGCGTTGAAATTGACCAGGTGGCCCGAGGTGGTGTGCATCGGCCCTGCGGGAATCCAATTGAACAGCGCGAACTCCACCAGGCGCTGCGCCGCGGGCCGCGCAATCAACTGGAATATGGCACCGAAGCCATAGGACCATCGACAGCAAGACGCTTCCGACACAAAAAACATTCACCGCCGAATTCGAGAGTTTCTTCCCGAAGAACAGCATCACCGCCGACGCCGCCAACGGAAATAGCGGCACCAGCCAGATGTGCGCCAGGAAGAATTCGCTCGGCATCGCTTGCATCGGCATCAGCTCGCCCGCCCTACCATTTCAGCAAATCCATTTCGTCAGATAACACCGTCTCGCGATTGCGGAAAAACGCGATGATGATTCCCAACCCCACCGCCGCCTCGGCCGCCGCATCGGTGATAATGAAGATCGCGAAGACCTGCCCTTCCACCGATCCCGCCAGCCTCGAAAAGGCCACCAGATTGATGTTCACCGCGTTCAGAATCAGCTCGATGGACATCAGGATGACGATGACGTTGCGCCGCGTCACCACGCCGACGACGCCGATCAGCAGCAGCGCCAGGCTCAAGAAAAGATAATGTCCGGTTCCGATCACTTCGTTTTCCTTTTACGTTCTGCGCTTGGCCATCACCACGGCGCCGATCATCGCCACCAGCAACAGCACCGACGCAATCTCAAACGGCAGCATGTAAGCCCGTGAACAGCACACGGCCCACCAGCTCCGTATTCGGCTCGAGGACGGCCGCCGGCGGCGCCGTGTCCGGCCCGGGCAATCCGAGGCGGCCGATGTAGATCGCCGCCACCGTCTCCGCGCCCAGAGCGAGAGCCAGCAGCAGCCCCACCCACCATTGCCGTCGGAACTGCATCTGGTGCAGCGACACGTCCAGATTCACCAGCATGATCACGAATATAAACAGCACCATGATTCCGCCGACGTAGAGAATGATCTGCACGATGAAAAGAAATTCCGCGTGCAACTGCAGAAAGATTCCCGCCGTCGCCAGCAGTGTCGTGATCAAAAAGATCGCGCTGTGGATCACGTTGCGCCGCGTCACCACCAGAATCGCGGAAAGAATCGCGAGTCCCGCGAACAAATCGAATAGGATGCGATCAAGCATCACGGCCGGATCCCCAGAACTCCCCAACGATGGCCTCGCTGCTTTCTTTCTTCTCGCCCGTGCTTCGCGAGCGCGGCGGCGATCGCCAGCGTGATCAACGTCGTCAAAATCAGGGCCGGCGCCACCGGCCAGCCCCACTGGCGATGCAGCGCGAGGCCGAGGCCGATCGCCATCACGTTCACAATCGAAATCGGAATCAAGAAATTGCCAGCCGAGGCGCATCAATTGGTCGAAGCGGTAGCGCGGAAACGTGAATCGCAGCCACATGAACAAATAAATGTAGAGAAACACTTTCAGCAGGAACCAGAACCCGCCGTGCAGCGCCGGCTTCCACGACGCCACCATCATCGCGATCGAACTCGCGCCGGCGACGATGCGTCGCCACGATCGGCGCCAGCAGAATCGCCGCAAACGCCGCGAACATCCCCGCCACCAGCACCATCACCAACTTTCTGAATCAGCACCGGTTGCTTCGGCGCGCGGTAAAGCGAATACCCCGCGAGGCCCAGCATCAGTCACGGGCGGAAACCAATCCAGGAAATCGAGCGCGTGCGTGTGCGGAAACGGCCGCAGCCAGCCGCCGAGAAATAATGTCGTCGCGATCGACGCCACCACGACCACGTTCGTATACTCCGCCAGAAAATAGAGCGCCCAGCGAAAGCCGCTGTATTCCGTCATGTAACCCGCGACGAGTTCCGATTCCGCTTCCGGCATGTCGAACGGCGCGCGATTCGTCTCCGCAATCGAAGCCACAAGATAAATAAAAAATCCCACGGGCGCGACGAACACGAACCACACGCCGGCGTTTTCCTGCATCTCGACGATGTCGCGAATCGAGAGCGTCCCCGCCAGCAGCAGCGCCCCGACGATCGCCATTCCCGCGGCCGTTTCGTAGCTCACCAGTTGCGCCGCGCTGCGCAACGCGCCGAGCAGCGAATAGTGGCTGTTGGACGCCCAACCGCCGAGCACAATTCCAAAAATTCCCATCGAGCTGATACCGACGACAAAGAGCAGTCCGATGTTGAGGTCCGCGATTTGAAATCCCGGCCCAAACGGCAGCGCGGCCATCGCCAACATCGCCGCCGTCACGGAAAGTATCGGCGCGAGCCAGAAAATCAGCCGGTCGGCGCTTTCCGGCACGATGTCTTCTTTCAGCAGGAGTTTCACCGCATCCGCGATCGGCTGCAGCAATCCGTGCGGCCCGACGCGCATCGGCCCCAGCCGCACCTGCATGTGCGCCATCACCTTGCGTTCCATGAGCACGATGTATCCGGCGATGAGCGGCAGCACGGCCACAATCGCCACCGCAAAAATCAGCGGCAGCAAGATAGGGCTTCAGAACTTCGAGGCTCGTTTGCAGAATGTGCATCATGAAATTAGCGATCCACTTCCCCAAGCACGATGTCCAGCGTCCCGATAATCGCCACCACGTCCGCGATCAAATGTCCGCGCACCATTTTGTCGAACGCTTCCAGATTGATGAGCGACGGCGGGCGAATGCGCACGCGGTACGGCTGCGTGGTCCCGTCGCTCACGATGTAATATCCCAGCTCGCCTTTCGGCGCTTCGATCGCGTGATACACCTCGCCCGGCGGCGGCTTCAGCACTTTGCCGATTCGCGCCATGATCGGCCCGGACGGAATATTCGCCACGGCCTGCAAACAAATCTTGCGCGATTGGCGCATCTCTTCGAGCCGCACCATGTACCGGTCAAACGTGTCGCCGTTCTTGCCCGTGGGAATCTCGAATTCGTAATCGCTATAGGCCGCGTACGGCATCGCCTTGCGGATGTCCCACTTCACGCCGCTGCCGCGAATCACGGGGCCGCTCGCGCCGTAAGTCGATGGCGTCCTTGGCGCTCAGCACGCCAATGCCCTTGGTGCGCGCGAGCCAGATGCGATTGCCGGTGAGCAGCGCCTCGTAGTCGTCCACGCGCTTGTCGAACGGTTCGCAGAACTGCGCGACGTCGCTTCTCGAAGCCGTCGTACGTCTCGTACTGCAGACCGCCGATGCGGAATGCGTGCGTGGTCAGCCGCGCACCGCAGTAGTGCTCGAAAATTTTCAGGATCTCTTCGCGCTCGCGCAAACAATAAAAAAGCGGCGTCAGCGCGCCGATGTCCAGAGCGTGGGTGCCCAGCCAGATCAAGTGGCTCGCGATGCGCTGCAATTCCGTCAGAATCGTGCGCACCACCCGCGCGCGCGGCGGCGCTTCCGCCACCAGCAACTTCTCCACCGCTTCGCAGTATCCCAATCCGTTGGAGACCGCCGCGACGTAGTCCATGCGGTCCACGTATGGCGCGAATTGCTGTACGTCCGGTGCTCCGCGATTTTCTCCACGCCGCGGTGCAAATATCCGATCACGCATTCCGAGCCGACAACTTTTTCGCCGTCGAGACGCAGCTTCACGCGCAACACGCCGTGCGTCGAAGGATGCTGCGGCCCCATGTTGAGAATAATTTCGTCGGCGCCGAGAACGGTCGTCTCGACGTTCGACGCGACTGGGATGCGTGGGTCCGCCAAGGATTATTGTCCGCTTTCGATGCCCAGGTTTTCGCGCACCCAGGCCGTGTCCTGCGTGAGAATGTCGTAGTCTTTGCGCAACGGATAGCCCTGCCACTCTTCCGGCAGCAGCAGCCGCTTCAAGTCCGGATGCCCTTCAAAAATAATTCCGAACATGTCGTACACTTCGCGCTCCAGCCAATTCGCCGTGGACCAAATTCGCGTCACCGACGGCACCGGCTCTTCCGCGCGTGCACTGCACTTTCAAACGCAGCCGCTGATTCTTTTTGCATGGAGTAAAGATTCAGCACCACGTCGAATCGCTTTTCGCGACGCGGCCAGTCCACCGCCGTCAAATCCGCGAGATAGTCGAACTCCTCGTCGTCGCGGCTGAAGCGCGCAATCTGCGCCAGCTTCTGCCGCGCGACGACCAGAATCGCTTGATTGCGATCCGTCCATGTTTCGAGAATCGCGTCGCCGAATTTCGATTTGTATCGCTGCGTGAGTTCGTTATCGAGCGGCGCGGGCTTGGGACCCGCGGGCGCGGCGGGCTTCGTGGTGCGGCGGCGGCAGGCGCGGCCGGTTTCGCGGGTGGCGTCGCGCCCGCGCCGGCAGCGGGCGGCGCGGGGGCGGCTGGCTGTGCGGGAGCCTCAGGCTTATCGCCTGGGGGAGTTGCAGCCGGCTGCTTTTCCTCTGAGTCGTTGGCCATGGAGTCGGGCGACTTCGGGCAAACTCAGCCCGGGCAGCCCTATGAACTTAAATCCAAAACGTAGTTTCTAACACAGGCCAAAATTCATCGTCAACCGCTAGCCACACCGTAGTCCCCGCGGCGGACGAAGGCGCGCTTCCCGCACCGCAGCGAGAGTGCCTTTTCTGCTGTAGGGGCGGAGCTTGTCTCCGCCCTTCCGCCTCTTCACGCTGAGTGGAAAAATCCTCTACACCCACTCGAGCGCGCCCTTGCGATAGAGCCAAACGTACCCGACGATCAAAATCCCGAGGAAGATAAACATCGTGCCCAACGCGAAGAGCGGCGCCAGACGGAAGCCCACCTCGTGCGTCGAGTAGAGGACCGCCCACGGGAAGAGAAAGATCGTCTCCACGTCGAAGATCACAAACAAAATCGCGATGATGTAGAAGCGCACCGAATAGCGCCCGCGCGCGTCGCCCTCGGCAGGCACGCCACATTCGTACGGCTTCAGCTTCGCGCCGACCGACGTGGAGTCCGGGCGGATCAGCTTGAAGACCACCAGCGCGATGACCGGAAACGACAGCGCCAGCAGCGCGAAAACGAAGATCGGAATGTATTGCGTCGGCATTATTTTTCTCGCGCGCCATCCTAGCACATCCACAACGCACTTCAAGCGCGGCCGCGTCTTGCGCCACAGGCGAGTAGCGCGGAGAGAACCCGTGTGTCACCCCTACGGGGTTTTCTTTTCTCTCTCCACGTTTTCTCACCGTTTCCACGGTGGGCTGGCTTGTGCCGCCCCTCCTGGGCTCCCGAAAACGCCGCACTGGCTTCACATACTCAGGTGACGACGCTACGAGCCCATCGTCACACGGCGCCGCACCGTTGCGCGCTACTTGTCGAAGACCAACTCCCTTGCGCGCTCGGCGGCTTTCACGACGGCCTTGATCAGCGTCACGCGGACTTTGCCGTCTTCGAGTTCCATCAAGCCATCAATCGTGCAGCCCGCCGGAGTCGTCACGCCATCCTTCAGCAACGCCGGATGATCGCCCGTGATGAGCACCATCTGCGCCGCGCCCGCCATCGTCTGCGCCGCGAGCAATGTCGCCGTCTCGCGCGAGAGGCCCGTCTTCACGCCCGCCTCCGCCAGCGATTCGAGAATCACGTAGATGAACGCCGGCCCACTCGCCGAAAGCGCCGTCACCGCATCCATCAACTTCTCCTCCACCACGGCCACTTTCCCCACGGACTCGAACAACTCGCGCGCCACTTCGAGATCGGCCGCCGTCGCGTGCTTCCCTTTCGCGAGGCCCGTCATGCCGCAACCGATCGCGCACGGCGTGTTGGGCATCGCGCGAATTACTGGGACACCCGCGGGCAACTTCTGCTCCAGCAGCGACGTCGGCACCGACGCCGCCACCGAAATCACCAGCGTCTTCGGACCAAGCTCCGCGCGAATCTCCTGCGCCACTTCCGTCACCACCAACGGCTTCACGCCGATGATGACGATGTCCGCGCCGTGCGCGGCCGCGAGATTGTCCGTCGTCACCTTAATCTTCAGCGCCTTCGACAATTCCCGCGCCCGCTCGGGATGCTTCACCGTCGCGCGCGCATTCCTCGGCGAGACGAGCTTCTTCTGCAAAAACGCCCGCAGCAGTATCCCGCCAATCTTCCCCGCACCCAGAATGGCCACACGTTTGTCCTTCAGTTTGCTGCTCATAGGCCCACCATTGTTGATGAAGCCCGCCCGCGCGTCAATCCCAGCGCGCACCAGACACACAGCCACCCCAAGCCTGCCTGCCGGAAGGCAGGCGCAGCGAGGGTACCTCCCCGGCTTCCCTGTAAGTGGGGAGCTTGTCTCCGCCCGTCCGCGCCCTTCCCCGCGGGTGCCCCACACGTCGAATTTACGTGTGGAGTTTTTCTCCCCTCGGCGCGGCGTACGCCCCACTCGGATTTGCGTTCGGTTACCGCTCGATGTACTTTATCGAGCAAACAAGACGCTCACTGATGACGTAGTACGCCAAGGATCGGAGGCTCGCTCATGCGACTCGCAACCCGCTCCCTAGAACAGGACGGCAAATGGCTTCGAATCTTTACCCGAGCAGTGCTGAGCACCGCCGTGGGGCTCGCCCTGTGCACTCTGGCCGCGCCGCGCGCCGCGTCCGGCGACGACGCCGAGGACGCAGCGAACCTCAAGGCCGCCATGGATGTTCTCCAAAAGACGCAGGCGTTGTATCGCAGCCTACAGAGCTACGAGTTCAACGTGAGGATTCACACGGTGAACGGCGAGCAAGTCTCCGAGCGCCGCTACACCGCAAGCGGCGAGCGCCCCGGCAAGTTCCGGCTCGACGATGAAGATCCCCTCGGCGAACTGCGCGTCTCCGACGGCCACACGGAATATGTCCTCAATCGCGCCACCAATAAATTCACCAAGGCTCCGCGCGCCGCCGACGCCACGACTCCCATCAGCGATCTCGAAAACATCGCCGAGCACGTGAAGGACGCCGAAATAATGCGCGTGGACCAATGGGTCGAGAATGGCAAAACCATGAGGGACTACCACGTGGCCGTGCTGCGCAACGTCTGGCCCGCGGGAACGCCCGCGGACATTCAATATGTGATCTATAGCATTGCCGAAGATACGTTCCGCGTCGAAGGAGTCGGGGCGATTCTGAAAGACGGGACGAAAGGAACGCATTTTAACGTCGTGAAGTGGAACGAAGCCGTCCCCGAGGCGCAGTTCGCGTTCACGCCGCCGGCCTCGGCGCGCGAAGCCTCGTCCGTGCCGCAACCGGAAGTGAAAACCCGTACGCTCATCGGTACCGAAGCTCCGGACTTTACGCTGCAGGACGCGAGCGGCCACGCCGTCAGCCTGCACGATCTCCGCGGCAAAGTTGTGGTCCTCGATTTCTGGGCCAGTTGGTGCGGCCCCTGCCGCGCGGAGATGCCCTTCCTTCAGTCCATCCACCAACACTTGGCGGACAAAGGCGTAGTGGTCCTGGGTCTGAACGCGGGCGAGGACACCGACACGGCGACGCAATTCTTCCAGCAAGGGTCCTACACGTTCACGATCCTGCTGAACTGCGAAGCGGAGGTGGAATCGAAATACTTCGTGTCCGGATTGCCCTCCGTGTACGTGATCGATCGCCAGGGCAAAATCATTTTCCACGAAGAAGGATTCGGCAATCCGATGCCTTTGCTCAACACGGTGGTGAAAGCCGCCGGCAATTAGTCGAAGGGCTCACCCTTGCTGGCGTAAGGATGTGCCAACCTCAAAATCGAAAACTGGGCCACCCGTCCGCAGCTGTGGGCGAAGAAGCTAGTGGTTCCCCCGCTCGCCAACTGCAGCGGGCAGCGGGCGAGGGGTGCCCCTCGATGGCGACGTATTCGAGTGGTACAATCCCTCGACCGACTCGGTTGCATTCTAGGAACTCTGAGCGAGAACCATGTGGCTAAAGTTCTGGGCAGACTTAAAAGCAGACACCCCAACGCTCGGCTTTCTCTTAGCGGTGCTGACGGCCGTTGGTGGAGCGGTCTGGGCACTTTACCTCCGCCGCCATAGCGAGAGTGAGCCCGTCTCTACCACGACGGTCGTCAACCAAGGCATCACGCTGGACGAATACGAGAGGGCCATCAAGAGAAAAGAATCCGAAATTCGCGCCGAGCTCAACGCCACCAGCACCTCGGACCCCGCGAGACGCGAGCTCCTCGAAGGCCAGCTCCAACAGGCCCAGGAACGAGCCAAGAACCTCGAATCCGAATTTGAATCCTACAAAGCCAAGATGGCCGCGGTCGCGAAGGAATATGATGACTTGAAACGCGAAGTTGTCCCTTCCAACGTCACGCCGGACGTGCTTCCCGCCGGACTCAAAGTAAAGGAATTTGTCCCGAACGATCATTTGAGTCTCAAAATCACGGGCCTGCGCGCTCGCGATGTGATATTTCGAGCGGTATTTGGGGTAGTCTGGGTCGGCGGAATTACGTTCATCCTCTTTCTCACCAGAAGACATTTCATTGCCGGGGGGATTTTCTTTGTGTTGGTGTATTCCCTCCTTTTCACCCAATGTCGAATCACGTTTGACTTCAAGAAAAAGAAAGTTCGCGTATACTTGCCCGGTGCGTACGCGAAGTTTGATCCCCTGCCGGTGCTCGTCAAAACGCAGAGCAAAAAAGATGGTTGGGTGGCGACTGTAAACTTCGGGACGATCCCTTTTGCGAAGTTCCCGCCGCAACCGACGGAAAAAGAAGCTCGCCTCAACGTCCTGCCCTTCGCCCGCGCCATCAATTGGAAAATGGGAATCCCCCTTCTCATCTCGGACGACGCAGAATCCCCCACGCCGAAAATCTGATTCGCCTGCCTCCACGACGTAGAGTGGTGCCAGATAGTCGGGTACCTGGCCCGCCCCATGTTTTTTCGTAAGTGTTGAATATAAAGGGGTTGGCGGGTGGCCGACCTTTCGTTTTTTCCATTAGCAAACATTCGCCCTGCAATGATACCACTCTAGCACGCCGCCGTAGGGTGACTGCTGTTGCTTTTACGGGTGCCCGCCCCTTCCCGCTTTTGGAAGGGTCGGGTTTTTTCCTTCTTTATGACCAAGGACTTGATTCGTCGGTTTGGGTGTGGGGAGCTACATTTCATCACGTTTAGTTGCTATCGGCGGATGAAGCTGCTGAGCTCGCCGCATGCGAGAAATAGCTTTGTTCAGATTCTCGGCGAGGTGCGCGACCGCTATGGCTTCACGCTCGCGGGGTATGTGGTTATGCCCGAGCACGTTCACTTGCTGATCGGGGAGCCGGCCAAGGGAACACCGTCGACGGTGATGCAGGTTTTGAAGCAGCGCGTCTCGCGGCGACTGCGACGGAGGAGAAAAGCACGGGCGGGACAATTGGAGTTGGGCTTCGAGGGTGGAGAAGGGTTGCCGGCGCGTTTCTGGCAACGGAGATTCTTCGACTTCAATGTGTGGAGTTTGAAGAAGAGAGTGGAGAAGCTGGAGTACATGCACGTGAATCCGGTGAAGCGCGGACTGGTGGCACATCCGAAGACTTGGCCGTGGAGCAGTTTTTCGTTCTGCTCGAATATGAAGCGGGCATTGATTCGGATCGATCCCGTGAGATAGGTAGAGAGACGCGGAGAGAACCACGACAGATTCGTAGTACAGGAAAGGACGGACAAACAAAGACCGACCCTTCGAAAAACCGCGAAGGGTCGGGCACCCGTAAAGGCAACCGCAACGGCGACACCGTCCGAAAATTCAACTTCAAAGGCTCAGCCACCCGCCTCGATTACTTCGCTGACAGCGCCGAATGGCACAGTCGCCCAGAGCTACACCTACGACTCATTCGGAGATAGTACGAACTCGTCAGGCTCGCTCACCAATTTCTTCCGCTACACTGCACGCGAATTCGACACCGAGACCAGCCTCTACTACTATCGCACGAGATATTACGATCCATCGGCTGGACGATTCGCATCCGAAGATTCAGTCCGGTTCAGAGGCGGATTTGACTTCTATGCCTATGTCGCCAACGACCCGATTGATTCCATCGACCCCATGGGCCTATGCGGTCCCTGTGACAACATACCCCCTCATCCGCCAGATGCAAGTGTGGACAATAATATGCTCGCATCCCAGCAGAACGATTATCGCTGGTGGTACCTAATGGTCAGCAGATGGAACGGGCCCTGGGATTACAAAAACTACCACCATCAGCCGCATCCGGAGTATGACAATTTCGGAAACTTCAACTATGGTGCAACGGGTTGTGCTATAGGGATTCCTCTAAACACTCTACTTCGCGCTGCGGGATACGCTAAATCCAGGAGGATGCCCAACGATCCATACGGGAGTCCATTCTGGCGTTATCCCTACGGGAACGAGAAGGATAAGCAGCAACAGATCACTAATGGCTACGAATTCTGTGAGAATTGCACACTCTTGAATAACAAAAAATGAAGTTGGCTCCTCGACCGCTGCCAGCGACGCGTGCCGTTACATAGCGATGGTTCTCTTCCACGGCTACGCTGGCGACATTCTTAGGCGTTATTGCCGCACGTTGTAAGAAACTGGAAGTTGTAATTCGACGGGAGGTCAAATGATGAAGTATTCCCGAGTTCTATCTGTTTTTCTTTCTTTCGCCGCTGGCATTGCAGTCGGCATTTTTGGCCCCCAGCTATTGCGCGGCGGAGTAGATAGGGTGCTGTTTCCTGAACAACGCCACGAGATCGCACGCGCCACTTCTCCAGACGGAATGGTAGATGCTGTGATGGAGGGGATCGAGTGTGGTGCACCTTGCTCATCAGGGTATTCCGTTAGTGTTGTGCCAAAGGGGAGCGCTCCGTTGAAAGACCCAGTGCAACAAGTTTTTATCGCGGACGACATGGTCAATGCTCAGATTCGATGGGACGAGCCCCACTTGTTGGACATTTCTTACGGCAAAGCATTAATTGATAACTTCCGTAACGTAACCTATCCCTTTGGGAGGGCCGGCGACGTGGGCAGTTGGCACTACGCGGTCGAGATCCACTTGACACCATCCTCGCCTACCTTCTCATTTCTGGCGGATGGAAATGGGAATCGAGCTTCGCAGTAGTCGGCTGACGCGTACATCGCACTCGGCCAGAACTTCCTTCAAGTACGATCCTTTCGGGCGTCGTATCTACAAATCTACGTCTCCCGGCACAAGGCGGGTGGCCGACCTTTCGTTTTTTCCATTAGCAAACATTCGCCCTGCAATGATGCCACTCTAGCACGCCGCCGTAGGGTGACTGCTGTTGCTTTTACGGGTGCCCGCCCCTTCCCGCTTTTGGAAGGGTCGGGTTTTTTCCTTCTTTATGACCAAGGACTTGATTCGTCGGTTTGGGCGTGGGGAGCTACATTTCATCACGTTTAGTTGCTATCGGCGGATGAAGCTGCTGAGCTCGCCGCATGCGAGAAATAGCTTTGTTCAGATTCTCGGCGAGGTGCGCGACCGCTATGGCTTCACGCTCGCGGGGTATGTGGTTATGCCCGAGCACGTTCACTTGCTGATCGGGGAGCCGGCCAAGGGAACACCGTCGACGGTGATGCAGGTTTTGAAGCAGCGCGTCTCGCGGCGACTGCGACGGAGGAGAAAAGCACGGGCGGGACAATTGGAGTTGGGCTTCGAGGGTGGAGAAGGGTTGCCGGCGCGTTTCTGGCAACGGAGATTCTTCGACTTCAATGTGTGGAGTTTGAAGAAGAGAGTGGAGAAGCTGGAGTACATTCACGTGAATCCGGTGAAGCGCGGACTGGTGGCACATCCGAAGACTTGGCCGTGGAGCAGTTTTTCGTTCTGCTCGAATATGAAGCGGGCATTGATTCGGATCGATCCCGTGAGATAGGTAGAGAGACGCGGAGAGAACCACGACAGATTCGTAGTACAGGAAAGGACGGACAAACAAAGACCGACCCTTCGAAAAACCGCGAAGGGTCGGGCACCCGTAAAGGCAACCGCAACGGCGACACCGTCCGAAAATTCAACTTCAAACGCTCAGCCACCCGCCAAAAAACACTGCACGGGAAAAGTGTCCCTTGACAGCGCCTTCGTTCTCATCGAGGGCCACCCTCCAACTATTCCGCGCGGAAGCATCATCACTGCATCTCGAAGGAGAGGTGAGACGGACTCAATGATGTCAAAAAGTCCTGCGCAGCGAAGGCTTCGCCGGCCGCGACAACACCGGTCTTCTTGGTCAGTCCCCTGACGACACGATGAGTCGCCTCCACCACAATCGGCGCGGTGATGGCATAAATATCTCTTCCCTGCGCCACCGCCCGCCGCTCCACGCTTCCCCTTCGTGCGATTGCTTCCATAACGAAAGTCTGCGATGAGCGACCGCTCTCGTCGGCCGCTGAAGGCGCAGGCGTCTTGGGATCGCGAAGTTCCGTAATCGGCGCCAGATTGATGTACACGCGAATCTCGGGTGTTTGCAGATGCCGTGAGATGGTGATGGTTTCAGCCAGGGCGAGACCCACAACATCCTGCTCTCCGAACGGCGGCGGAAAATTCCATTTGCGCGCGGGGGGAGGGTCAGCGCGCTCTAACCTATTATTCGAAAAGATGAAATGCCGGCCCGGATTACGTGCACCTGTCAGCCGAGTTCCGCGAGTCGGCTTCCAACTGTCGAGCGCCGTCGCGATACAGATTTCATCCGCCGTATCCCAGTCCCCCATGGCGGCAGTGGCCAGGAGGTCGCCCAGCCCCCCGTAAAACGCCATTGCCGGAGCGACCACGACACCAGCGCCTCGCGCGGCACTCGCAAACCGTTCAAAGACAGTCAAAACGGCCGCCTGTTCCGCAGCCACATCCAAATAGTGAATTGACGCGCGCAGTGCTGCATCGATCACGGGCGCCGCCGTGTCGATGAACGGCCCCGCGCAATTGATGACGGCTGCGGCGCCGACAAGTGCGCGGTCGAGCGAAGCAGGATCGTCCACCGAAGCCACGCGCACTTCCAATCCCGGGTGAGCGTTCTCTGCGTCTTTCAGCTTCGAAGCGTCTCGACCCGAGAGGATGGGCGTAAATCCGCGTCTGAGCAACTCTCGAACAACAAAGCGTGCAGTGTGCCCGTACGCCCCGAAGACCGTAACGATTCGATTTTGGATCATTGAAGAATTCATCGGGCGGGTGCCTCGGCCTTTCATTTTTCTGTTGGGCGCGCGTGACGGGTGGAATGGTACCACTTCCGTAGATCGCCTTGGAGTTACGCCACCGGGGTTAAGGGGCACCCAAAAAAAAATCAAATTCAATGGCCGGGGCGCACGCCGGATGGCGGAGGGGACGAAGAGGGATTCTTCGACTGCGAGGCGGCTTGTCCGCGCGGCGCGGACGCTGGGGAAAAGAGCCGCCTCTTCGCTCAGAATGACACGAGGAGGCAGGGCGGCGGAGAGATCCCTCCCGCCTACGGCGGGCAAGCGATCGATGTTGCTCTTGGGGGTCCCGTCGAGTGCCGAGGTAGCGCGGGCACTCTTGCCGGCGCATCCGGAAAACCGCACAGTCATGAGTGACTGTGCTACTCGAGCCGCAGAAGGCGGAGGGCGGGAAACGGTTGGACTTTGCAAGTTGATGCCATTACCCTAGGGCCGATATCGCGGAGGTTTACGATGAAACGACTTCTCGTCCTCGTCACATTTTGTCTCGTGTTTGCGGTGAGCGGGGTGGCCCAACAGGCGCAACCGGCCGGGCCCGACGCGCCGGCCACGAAGGAGGACGTCGAGGCCTACCTGCAAGCGATCCACTACCACGAAATGATGGCGAATATGCTGGAGGCCATGGCCAAGCCGATGCACGACATGATGCATCAGGAATACCTGAAAGACAAAGACCGACTGCCGCCGGACTTCGAAGAGCGCACGACGAAAGAGATGAACGATCTTTGGAAGAACATGCCGTTCGATGAAATGATGCAGGCCATGGTGCCCGCTTACGAAAAGCATTTGACCAAAGGGGATTTGCAAGCGATGACGGCGTTCTATTCCTCCCCCGCGGGCCAAAAACTTCTGATGCAGATGCCGGCGATCATGTCGGAGGGCATGCAGGACGTGATGCCCATCATTTCGAGATACATGGATTCGGTAAAGGCGCACTTTCAGGATGAAATTCAACAGGCGCTGAAGCAGCAGCCGTCAGCTCCGCCTTCGGGAACTCCCCCCACTACCCACAATTAAGAAGAGCGCGGTCGGCGCAGCCTTTGATTTCCGGGCGGCGGGTTGGCGCGGAGGCGAGGATGCCAGCCTGAAGGCCGGCGCTGAACTCACACCTTTGAAAAGCCGCGGACGGGGACGGCGGAGAGATCCCTCGTCGCAGACTCCTCGGGATGACAACTTTAATTCAACGACGAACGAGAAAGAGCGGGCGGAGGCCATCCTCCGCCCAGGGCCAGGGCTGCGGCGGGCAAGCAAGCTCCCTTCGACTCGGCTCTGGACAAGCCGCCTCTACAGGGGAAATGTGAACGACCAGACGGAAGAACCGCACACGCAAGTTCGGCGTGTGGGGCACCCGCGAACTTCGGCGCAACGAACCGTTAGTTCTGCGAGTTGGTGATGGCGGCGCCGACGCGGAACACTATCGCCAGAAATTCGACGATGACGCGGCAATACACGATCCACAGGAGCATGCCCACGACGCCGAGAATCATCGCCAGCAGGCCGTCCGCTGTGGACGTTTTGAAGCCGTCGAACGCGAACCACACGGCGACGATGAGTCCGAGAAGCAGATGCACGCTATACAACATTTTCAACATCCGCGGCGTGACCATGCGCTCGAACGAAAAATCCAGCAAGCTCTCCAGCAGATTCTTTTCCCGCGCGACTTGCCCCTCGACGTACTGCGGAATAGATGCCATAAATTTGTTGCCTCCTCGGTGGACGTTGGGGCTGGTTGGTGCGCTCATTGTAAGTGAGCGTCGCGCAATTCGGGGGGCGCACGTCGGCAAAGTGCGAAAGCAATAGCTGGCCCGGCGTACAGGTCGCGGGCAGCGCAGCGTAGTGACCCGCTTCGGCTGTTCAAGGGTTCACGGTAACGACGATGCGGCGGATGTCCTCGAGTTTTATTTCGTTGTACTGATCGGTGCCGGGGACTTGCTGGCGGATGCGGGGCTCGCCGGTGGGATCAACTGTGAAATCGGAGGACTGGCCGTTGGCCAGGACGCAGTGAAATTGCAGGATGGGCCGGCCGCCGGAGTCTTTGCCGGGGCTGATGGTGGCCTCTTTGATGTTGGCCCACTTGAACTCGAGATCGGCCTTGCCGCGCGACAGGCGGATGCCGCCGCGGGCGTCGTTTTGGGTGTTGGCGTCGATCACGTTATCTTGGACGATGGGATAGTTGGTGTCTGGGGCGGAGTCCCACGATTGCGTGGCGCCGTTGGCCAAAGTGATTTGGAGCTTGGCCGGGGAATAGCCTGGATCTTGCGGGGCGGGCGGCTTGCCGCCTTCGGTGACGACGATTTTCTTGATGTCAGGGATCGGAATGGTGTAGCTCGCGAGTTCCACAACGCCGTTGAGTTCATAGCCGATGACAGAAGCTTTTCGCGTGGTGCCGTCGCGCAGCGTGAACATTGCCTCCGGATTCGGATGGGCGCCTTCGCCCGTGAGCGGCGGCGGAGTGAATCCGACGGACGCAATTTGGCTCCACAGGAGATCAGACTGAGCGTCTCCGGGGCCCTCCTCGGTCCGGAGGCCGCTGACTTCCCCGTAGGGACATTGAAAGCTGGAACACGCGCCGGAAATGTAGCGAGTGACTAACGGCTGATGGACTTCCGTGGTAAAACCGGCGACGTCGGTAATGCGCAGCATGCGCCGGTCCTCGGCGCGGAGCTGCCACCAGACGTAAACGAAGAAGCCGATGAGCGCAGCGACGGCGCAAGCGGCCACGATTTTGAAGATTTTTTTCATCGCGAGGCGATTCTACGCCTCGACGGGCGCGACGCACAGACCCGGCGTGGCGGGTGGCGGCGGAAGATTCAGAACCCACTTAATCCGCGGCGGGAGCGTCGCGCTGCTGGTGCTCGGGAATGGCGGGCGCCGCGGGCACGATGCGGTGATAGCGTAAGAGGGAGAAAAAACGGTGCCGGCAGGGCGCGCAGCGGTAACTGGGAAGGCCCATCATCCGGAACAGCCATACGAACGCGCCCTCCACGTACTCGCTCGATATCCGCTGCAAATCCAAATTGCCGCAACGCGCGCAATGCACGTATGAAAGATACTTGATCGGCACGGACCAGGCGGCGAAGCGGTGTTCGCACGAGCGGCAACGCCAGGGGCGCAGTCCGACGGCGCTGATCAGGAAGTCGCGTAATCCCTGCCGGCGCGACCGGCGGCAGCTCTCGCTTTGGCATTGAGGGCAAAGCAACTGTTGCCACCTGCTGTACTTACACGGACAGGATACAGTCGCTTTACCGATGTTGCAAGTACATTGGATAGAAAATGAGAAAGAGAGAGGATGCACGACGCATACCGGGCCGGGGCCCCCGAAGTGAGCCAGGAGGTTCTGGTGTATAGTGCACGGCGCTTGCCGGCAGGCGGGCGCAGTTTAGGAACGAAAACTTTGAGGAGGAACACGATGGTTCGAGCGAGTTCGCTGGGTCGCATTTTCTTTGTTCTGGCTTTGGTCTTTGGCGGCGTGCTTTACGCGCAAGAGGAACGGCCACTGCGGGACGTCAATCCGCGAGTGAATCCGAACATCGCCGCGGCGCAAACGCATATCTCGCAAGCGTGGGATTTCGTCGGCGTGGCGCAGCAAGCGAATAATTTCGACATGGATAATCACGCCGCGAATGCCAAGACCCTACTGGTCCAGGCGAGCAAAGAATTGAGCTTGGCGGCGCGGGTTGCGAACTCGAAGTAGCTGAAAGCATGGAATGGGAGAGGCGCCCCGTCCTTCGTCCGCCGTGGTGGACGAGGGACGGGATCTCCCTCAAATGCCCGGCCAAGAATTGGGCCGGCCAGAAACGATTAGTAGAGTTCTTTGTAGATGCTGTCGGAGACGATGGTGCGAATTTTGTTCAAGTCCGCGAGCCAAGCCTGGTAGTCCGGATCGGCGTTCAGCTTCGTGTAATCGTCGGCGAGCGTCTGCATGTCCGGGAAATCGAGCGTGGCGATGACGGTGCCGGAATCGGGGCCGGCAAATGTGGCCTGCCAGATGGTGGTGTGGATCGTGAGTCCGAGTTTTTTCTCGATGGCGTCGGCCTTGGCGACCATCTGAACGTAAGCGGCGACATCGTTCGTCTTGACCACGACGACGCGCTTGACCGTCGTTTTTTGCGCGAATGCGGCGCTGGAGAATCCGAGAACGAGCGTGAGCACTACTAGCGTGAAGGAAAGTTTTCTAAGCAAGTTGAAATTCTCCTCTTCGATGCAATTTAACCGCGGGATCCAACGAAACTTCTGAGCCGAAATACAGGGCCGAGTGAAAGAGGGCCTGCAGCATGGGGGTCGGCGGGGTCACCGGCCTTTCACAGATGCGGCGCGGTTGCGACTATATCGGTTCTTGTGCGGGAGTCAAGCGCGCGACGTGAGCGGCGCTAGCGGCGCCTTAGGTCGCCCGTGACTCGGCAATCGCACAAAGGCCGTCGGATTCGATTTCAAGCGGCAGGTTGATGAGGTTGTAGTAGTTCTCAACCGCGTTCAGCCACGTGATTTCGACGATCTCGCGATCGTTGAAGTGTTTGCGCAGCGTCTCGAACGTGGCGTCGGAAACGCGCTTGTGGCGCGTGGCTTCCTCGGCGTAGGCCAGAGCGGCGCGTTCGCGCTCGGAGAAGAGCGGGTTGGTGCGGTACTCCAAAATCGCGTTGAACTTTTCCATGTGGAGATGGTGGAGGACCGCCACCGCTCGGCCGATGTCCACGCAGAAATTACATCCGTTGATCTGCGCGGTGAGCGTCGTGACCAGGAAATGCAACTCCGGATCCAGCTTGATCCCTTTCAGCTGGAACTTTTGAAGTTCGTAGGAAAGCTTCAGCGATCCCGGCATGCGCGCATTCACGACCTTCATGGGGGTGATTACTTTCCCGAGTTGGCGCCGCGTCATCCAATAAGCAATGCGCATCATGAGCCCTTTGGGCTTCTCGATTGGTTGCAGCCTCATCTAGTTCACAGTTTTCTGACCGCGGCGTCGCTTGGTCTCGTAAAGAGCGCGGTCAGCCTTATTCAGGAGCATCTCGGCCGAACCGCCGTCCTCCGGAAACACCGCCACGCCGGCGCTGACGGTCAGCGGCGGCCGCTCTCGCCCCGCGGATAGCTGGTTGGCGATGCGATGCGCCACGTGCCAAGCCGCGGCCTCGCCTGTCTCGGGCAGGATCAGCGCAAATTCGTCTCCACCATACCGCGCCGCCGTGTCCAGGACGCGGCAATTGGTCCGAAGAACTTCCGCGAGGCGGCACAGCGACCGATTGCCGACCGCGTGGCCGTAGTGATCGTTGATCGTCTTCAAGTCATCCATGTCCATCATCAGGACGGCAAAAGTGCGCCCCGTGCGGTCCGACCGCTGAATTTCCCTTTGGAGAACGCGATTAAACCAGCCAACGTTGGCCAAACCCGTCAATGAGTCGGTGGTGGCTTGCTCGCGCAGTTGTCCTAGTTCCCATACGCGTTGGCTGGCATCCAGATAAGAAACTTGGATGGCTTTCAGTTCCCCGTTCAGCAGCAACGGGACGCTGTAGACTTCCGCAACGATAAGGGTGTTGTCTTTTCGCCTCCGAATGTCCGTGGTGTGCAGAGCCTGCCCGGATAGCACCGCCAGGCTCGCCTCGAACGAGCCGGGTTCGGCGTCCCTAGCCAGGATGATCTGATGCAGCGGCCGGCCAAGGATCTCCTGTTCGCCGTATAGAAACAGATCCTCGAACGCCGAATTGCAGGCCAGACCGTGGCCTTCCGGGTCGAGGACAATAGTGGCCACCGGGCTCTTGTGCGCCAACGCGTTGATCACTTCCAGCGCCGTCTCCTTCTTTCCGTCCTGGAGAGGCGCCTGAGCGCCGCCCAAAATGTTTTTAGGGGAGCTCCGCGGGTCTTCCGCCGCAGGCCGCTGGATTTCAAATCCACTGGGAGGCGGAAAGTATAAAATGGCGCCGGCTGCCTTGCCTTCCCTGTCGGCGACCGGCACGATGTTGTATCGAAGTTCGTGTTCGCTGCCCTCTTTCTCGGCGCCCCACCCGTCGTACGCTACGTCGGCTTTGAGGCTTGTCTCCAGCGCCCTGACCATCGAGGAAAAGGCCCGATGTCTTCGTGCAGGGCAAATACCTCCGTGACGTGCTTTCCAATGGCGTCTTGCAACTGCAACCCGAGCGATGCGGCGGCAGTCGAATTCATGAAGGTCAAAATCCCCCAGTCGATCAAACGTCATCATGCCGATGCTGGAATAGTCGGCGAATTGGCCGACCAGTTGTTCTCTGTCCGTCCCCCGTTTTTCCGCTTCGCGCCTTCGGAGAGCGATCTCAATGGACACGAGCATTTCCCTGTCCTTCACTGGTTTGACGAGGTAGCCGAATGGTTCCGTCGTCTTGACGCGATCCCATGTCGTGTCGTCGGAATATGCGGTCAGAAAGACAACGGGGATGCCAAAACGCGCTTGCACCTCTTGGGCAGCCTGTACCCCATCCGTGTGATTGTCGAGCACAATGTCCATCAAAACGAGGTCCGGTTGAGTTTCTTCCGCGAGGCGGATCGCTTCGTCCCCCGCGGAAGCGATGGCGGGGACTGAGTATCCCAGCCGCTGCAATCTTTCCTCAAGATCCATCGCTGTTATTTTTTCATCTTCCACAACCATAATTCGCGGCGATCCCATGGCAGCACCTCCTTGGAAAATTCATTGCTGGAAAGTCATCTTGAACTCGGTTCCCTGATTCGAATGGAATGCGAACGTCCCATGCACCTGTTCGGCCAGCTTGTTGACCAACTGCAGCCCGATGGAATGGGAGTTGCCGGAGTCCTGCGCGGGCTCAAATCCAATACCATTGTCGGTGACCGTCAAAACAAAATCGCCCTCGCCGGCGGAGCGAAGCTCAATCCGCACCTTGCCTTTCATTCCCGAAGGGAAAGCATGAATGAGAGAATTGGAGACGACCTCGGTGATCAGCAACCCGAGGGGCACCGCTTTGTCCACCCCCAGCCAAACATCCTCCACGTCCACCTCCACCTGGGGATCTCGGCCGTTCCCGGAGTAGGATGCAAGCAGGTGAGGAGATAGTTCGCGCACGTATCGGGCAAAGTCGATTCGGCCCGGATCTGTGGAATGGCAGAGGATTTCATGGATGAGGGCGATGGTTTCGATCCGGCTCTGGCTTTCCCTGAATGTGCGTTTCGCCTTCTGATCCAAGATTCGCCTCGACTGGATGCTGAGCAGACTGGATATGACTTGCAGATTGTTTTTTATGCGGTGATGAATTTCCTGCAGAAGTGTTTCCTTTTCTTGCAGCGCTTTTTGGATTTGAGCTGGCTGCGCGCTTGCTCTGGGTGACATCCACGATCGCGCTTAATACCATCATCCCGTCCGGTGTTTCGATCGCGTTAAGCCCGATTTCAACGGGAAACTCACTGCCGTCCTTCCGGACCGCGAAAAGGTCCCGATTTTCGCCCATCGGCCGGGTTTCAGGCGCCGCGGAGAATCCCGAGCGATAGCCGTGGTGATCGCGGCGGAAGCGCTGCGGAACCAGAATCTCAATCGGCTGTGCCGAGCAATTCCTCCCGACGGTAGCCAAACATTTTTTCACATTGAGAATTCACCAGGTTGATGCGGCCAGCGCGGTCTACCATGATCATCGGACCGGGGGCCGAATCAAATATGAGACGGAATCGATCGCTCGTCTCCGCGCGCTCCGTAACGGCCGAAGCCAAAACCAGTCCGGTGAACGTAAGAATCACCAAGTAGATGTCTAAGGCCAGCATGGAATTATTGAGGTTTCCCTGCAGGAAAGGGCCCGACCCATGGGTAGTGGCCCACGCAGCCATCCCCGAAACGAAAGGTACCAAGAGCGTCACGCCCTTTTCGCCAAATCGAAATGCGACCCAAACCGTCAAGGGAAGAAACATGTACGGGCGGGGATAAGCGGGAAATCCGTCCGGGGCCGGCACATAAAGAAAGGTGAAGACACACGCTGCCAGAACCAGCAAGGATGAGTAAGACGCTTCAATAATCAGCCGAGTTGACCACCTGACCTGAGGCTTCCTGGACCAACATAGAATCAGAGGGGCCACGACGAGCACTCCGGTTAAGTCGCCCAGAAACCATGTGGGCCACGTCACAGTAAAAGCTGACCAGTGACTGAAACCGCCTGCGCAGAGACTGGCGACTCCCACAGAGCAGGCGATCAAACAGGCCAGGAGTTCTATCCCTATGAATCTAAAGGTGTCATTCGGCTTGGAGAATCGGTTTTGGGGACCGATAAAACGGCGAATCAGGTATGCGGCGGCGACCGCTTGTAAGGCTGACCCCGTGGCGATGCTCCCACTGACGACGATTGCGATGGGGGAAAACGATCTCGTCAGGCCCCAAAAGAACCAGCAATTGACGATGAAAGACCCAAGCCAGACTCCTGGCCAGGCGCGTCTTCCCAGCAAGAGGATTGCAGCCAGGGCAATTCCGGCCGCGGGCCATACCGTGGTCACGTTCCCTGGCGGAATCGCCACGAGGAAACCAAGTTTCCCAGTTGCGACATACACGGCAGCGACTGCGGCCAGTTCGTAGATTCCACGCAAGGAGGACGGCGGTTGAGGTATGGGCTGGGTCTTCATGAGACCCTCCTCCCGCATCCTTGCGAACGGGAAACGGGTCAGCTTAGTCTTTGGCTTTATTGCGGAGGAGATTCCTAATTGTTTGCCGAAAGGGAGCGCGCAAAGCGGTAGTAGTCCTCTGAAACAACGACCCGCGAGGAGGGGGGCGCTACCTTCCGCGTTTCCATACTCCAACCTCTTTGGGCTAGTGTGCTCAGGCTAAAGCCCGTTTGCCCTGGGAGTCAACCCGAGCAGGTCGTTCGGGTGTCTAATTTGATACAACGCCGTTTGCTTCTGTCCGGAAGCTTGCTGAAAGATCCTACCGAGCGTCATTCCTGGTCGTCCGCCATCGCGGCTTCCTCGAGAATGACCGGCACGGGGAGCTCTTCGACAAACTCCTAAGGGAGGGTGGCCTGTCCCTGACGCTTTTCAAAGGCGAGGATTTTGGGCTGCGTCTCTAGCGCGAGCGCGCTAGATGACGCGCGCGCTGGCTACCGGAACCATCCATACGGCGTAGCCGCGCGGGTCGCGGATATTGGCGATCATCTGGTTGAAATAAGCTACGGCCTGCTCACGCGTGATCGGGGTCAACTGGCCGATGGACTCGGCGTAGCCGTCGCGCCAGGCCTCGAGGATGGCGGCGAACGTGTCGCGCGGGACGCGAAGCGTGTCCACAATGACGTAATCCATGGTGATATCTTTCAGATTCTGTGCGGCCAGGATTCCGAAAATATTGCGGCCGATGAAGAGGTCGGTGCTGGTGGCGGAGCCGAAACTCGGCGCAGCCTGATGCCAAAAATTGCTGGGATCGAGCGGGCCGCTTTGAAAGTGGAGCATGCCGTAGTCCTCGGGAATGAGGTGCAGATAGCCGCTGGGGCGCGTCACGCGCACGAGTTCCGCGATGACGCGATCCGCGCGCGGAATCGATTGGATTACGTGGCGGCACACGGTGAGATCGAAGCTGTTGTCCGGGAGCTGCAACTCGAACACGCTCTGGTGCTCGAACGAAAGGCGCGGCGCGAGCGCGGCGTAACGCGCGCGGGCCAGCGCGATGTGCGGGTCCACGATGTCCACGCCGAGGACGTTCGCATGCGGGAAAAGTTCGGCGAGGCGAGAGGAAGCTTCACCGGTGCCACAGCCGGCGTCCAGAATGCGCGGGGCCGCGGGAAGCGCGTAACGCCGGAAGAGCGGAGCTTCCTGCGGCCAGATGGCGCGCGCTTGCGCGTCCAGATTGCGCACCATGGATTCGTCGGCCATTTGCTTGGCTTGGGGGTTGAGGTCGGTCACGGCGTACTCCTCGCATTTATTGTATCTCCGGGCGCGGCAAATGAATTACAGTCTTCGTTAACGGCGCGCCCGTAGCTCAATTGGATAGAGCATCTGCCTTCGAAGCAGAGGGTTGGGGGTTCAAGTCCCTCCGGGCGCGCCACACTATCTTGGAAGTGCCCGGCACAACCGCCAACGTGCCGAGGCGCAGGACACCCCCGGCAAGTCGCGCCAGCCAACCGGACTATGCCGCTCATCGGGCTGAGGGCTTGTGCTATTCTTCTCCGCTTGCGCTGGCGGGCCGGAGCCGCCGTGAGAACGCAAGATGTCGTGGGGCACCCTGGCTCTTTATGATTGCCAATAAAATCGTCCGTTGACGATCCGGCGAGCTGGCCTTTTGTGCCGGAACGTATCGCATGAGCGCAGGCTGAAATCGGAACGGAGAACACGCATGGACGAACACAAGTATTTGCTGCCGGAACGCGAGTTGCCAAAGAGCTGGTACAACGTCATCCCGGACCTGCCGCAGCCGCTGTCTCCGCCGCTTGAATCCGGCAACAGGTCAGCCGGCCAGCCCCGGCGACTTCGAAGCGATTTTCCCGCACGCCTTGATCGCTCAGGAGGTTTCTTCTGAGAAGCTGATTCCGATCCCCGACCCGGTGCTGGATATCCTGCGGCTTTGGAGACCGACACCGCTGCACAGGGCCTACCGGCTCGAACAGGCGCTCGGAACACCCGCGAAGATTTTCTACAAGAACGAAGCAGTGTCCCCGGCGGGCAGCCACAAGCTGAATACGTCCGCCCCACAGGCCTATTACAACAAGGCGCAGGGCATCCAGCGGCTGGCCACCGAGACCGGCGCCGGCCAATGGGGCAGCGCTCTTTCTTTCGCCTGCCAGGTGTTCGGACTCGAATGCATGGTTTACATGGTGAAATGCAGTTACTTCCAGAAGCCTCAGCGCCGCACGCTGATGGAATGTTGGGGAGCGAATTGCATTCCCTCTCCAAGTGACCGAACCGTGGCCGGCCGCAAAATCCTCGCGGAGGATCCGGACTGCCCCGGGAGTCTCGGCATTGCCATCAGCGAGGCGGTGGAAGACGCCGCGCAGCGCAAGGACACGAATTATGCGCTCGGCAGCGTGCTGAACCACGTTCTGCTGCACCAGACGATCATCGGACAAGAAGCCCTGGCGCAGCTCAAGCTCGCCGGGGCCTTCCCGGACGTCGTGATCGGTTGCTGCGGAGGCGGCAGCAATTTTGCGGGACTCGCGTTCCCCTTTGTGCCTCTGAAAGCGGGCGGCAAGCAGGTTCGGCTGGTGGCGGTCGAACCCGCGGCGTGCCCCACCATGACCAAAGGCGTCTACGCGTATGATTTCGGGGATAAGAGCGGCATGACGCCGCTGTTGAAAATGGATACGCTCGGCCATGATTTCATTCCCGCGGGAATCCATGCGGGAGGCCTGCGCTATCACGGCATGGCGCCGCTGGTCAGCTTGCTGCATCGTGCGGGCGTCGTCGAGGCGGTCAGCTACCCGCAATTGAAGTGCTTCGAAGCGGCGATCATTTTCGCGAAAAGCGAGGGTATCATCGTCGCGCCTGAAACTTCACACGCCGTGTGCTGCGCGATTGACGAAGCTCGGAAGGCCAAGGAGGAAGGCAAGGAAAGGACAATCCTTTTCAACCTGAGCGGCCACGGCCACTTCGACATGGCGAGCGTATGAAAAATACTTTGCCGGCGAACTCACCGATTACGAATATCCGGCCGAAAAAATCCACGAAGCGCTGGCCCATTTGCCACGGACACCCTAGGCGCCTTGGCATTTTTGCTGGTTGGGTAGTAGGTCACCCGACAGGGTGGTGGGCGGCAGTTTAATCCGTGCGTGGCGTCGCGCTGGCGAGCACGAGGATCGCCCCGGCAAACAGCAGCGTGTCCGCAAAGTAGTTGATCCCCTCAATCTTGACCACAGTACTCGGGTCGGCCAACTGCACGATCAGGATCGGTCCATAGATGAACAAGACCAGCAACACAATCCAAGTACCGAGATAAGTTGCCGCCATCCGCGTCTTCTTGGCCAGTAGAATGCTTGCCCCGGCAACGAGAAGAATTGCGCCCGTCACATAGCCGATGAGCAGGCGCCCTGGAATCCACGCAGGCGTCAATTTTTCGAGCGGGACTCCGGGACATCCCGCCGGGTGCAGAAAATGCTCCACTCCATAAAATATGGCGGCGCCCCCGATCACCACGCGGCCGATGGTTACGAGCTTGCTTTTGGCTTGTCCGCCGATCGCATTTCCGGCAAGAATCCAGCCTCCGGCCCCGAACGACATTTCACGGATGAGAAGAGTCCAGGCAATCCTGTCCCTGGGGCTGGCGAGAGCTCCCGGGATGTCCAGCATCGCCACAAAAAGAAACATCATGATCCCGAGCAACAGCCCGGACCAGCGCACCTGAATCTTTGTAGCGATGCTCAAAGACGCGGCCAGCAAAGCAAAACCAACGAAGTAGGCCCAAAACAATCGCCAGGGCATGTACGAAGGCACTATGGGCAGGACGGAATCCACGCTCGAGAGATGCAGGGCGCCGAAAACGGCCAAGGGGATTGCGAAACACAAATTGCTCAAGGCGACGATCTTGTCCAGGCCGCGAGCCCGCGCGATATCGGTCTTAGCAGACCAGAGCGCAATAACGAAAAGGAGGACACCTGCGGCGCACATGGAAACCACCGTTCGAGAGACCCTAACAAAGATGGCGAGAATGATTATCTGCATGTGGATGCCAAACATAAGCCCGCGCGCTCCATCTGGGCACGATTTCCCGGGTTAGTGAACCTTTGAATCATACAGCCAAGCGCCCCCCCGCGCCGAGTCATGGGTCACAGAATGCTCCGGCTGGACGCGTGACACTTATGGGCCGAATCGCGTTTGGAAGCAGAAACGCGTTGCCGGGGCTCTGAGAGGGACCTGGCAACGCGTTTCTTCCTTCTGGATCTTCGTCACGCTCTCTTGAATAGGCGAGTTATCCCGACAAGGATTACCGCGCCTACAAACGCCACGATCACTGACCCGATCATTCCGCCGGCGGGCCAAATCCCCAATTTGCCGAAAATCCAGCCGCCGAGAAGACCTCCGAGTATCCCGAGGATGATGTCGACGATTACGCCGTATCCTCCGCCCTTCATCACTTGTCCCGCAAGCCAGCCGGCGATGAGGCCGACCACAATCCATTCAAGAAAATGCATTTCGATACCTCTTTCCATTCGACTAGGAATAGGCCCCCGACACGGCCCCCTTTTAGAACCGATTCGCTGTGGATGTCAATGCGCGCGGGCGTTAGGCCCGTGGTGGGCCGATGAGCGCGCGGAGACGCTCGACTAGGTCCAAACCGGCTTGGCTGGCCTCAGTGGTGGAAAATTCCGGGGAGAGCATCAAGAATTTCGCGTTGGGGGCGGACTGTCGAAGATTCGAGATGCCGAATTCATTGGCTTGCAGACCCGGTCCGCACACGACGGCATCCGGGTTCCTCACCTTGATAAGAGTCTTGGCGTCCACGACGCTCTTGGTGGTGATCACTTCGTAGCCGGAGCGCTTCAGAAGAACATTCAAATAAGCCAGTAAATCGATGGAGGGATCGACGCAGACGATCGTCGCGCCGAGCGGCGCGGCAGGCGGGTGCGTTAGGTAGCTCTCATGGAATGCGTCTACGGCCTCTTTCTCGGATGCGTAGGTGTGGAAAACCTTCAGCAGGCTGGTGGCTTCCAGCACTTGATGCACGAAGGATGACGCCTGGCACAGCTTCAAATCCCCATGCTGCGCGCGCAAAGTGCCCATGACGCGAACGAGAGCCCCTAAGCCGCCGCTATCGACGTATTTGACCTCCGCCAACTGGAGAACGATTTTCTTGGTGATGGGGCTGTAGCGCTCGATTTCCTTTTGTAGGGAGACAGTTTCGTCGCCGGTGACGATGCGCCCCTGGCAGCGGATGACGACGACTTTGCCGATCGTCTCGGTTTGCAGGACGAGGTTCACGATTGAGGAAGGTATCACAAGTTGCGAGCATTTCGATGGACGCGTCCGAGCTGGATGAGTGAAGAGGTCAGCCAGGAATGTGCCTGTCCTACCAGAAGGGCTCGACGTGAATCTATGTGCACGGTGGTAACGGGCGAGGGTTGCGCAGACGCGGGGAAAAGCGCAGAGTCAAGAAGAGCTTTATCGCCATCTGCGGCGGAGGAAACATGGCGGAAGGTCTGTATCCCAAGAGCCGGGAAGTGCCTCGCTTTGCGCTAATGGCGGAGGCGGACGTCCGCGAAGTGGGGGGAGGCAGCAACCGGCTGCACATGCGAATTTCCGAAATCAGCGCCCACGGCTGCTATGTGGATACGCTCAACCCGCTTCCCCTCTCGACAATCGTTCAGTTGTACATCGATCATAACGGTGTGAAGTGCACGCTGCCCGGAAAAGTCATCTACATCCATTCGGGCTTCGGCATGGGAGTGATGTTCGGCGAAATGCCCGCCGACCAACGAGCCATTCTCGATGGATGGCTTGCGCAGTTGGGCGCGAAGACGAGCGAATAGCGTCAGCCGCTACGAATTTCAGCGACCATCCTCTGAAATCGCACTTCTTAGACTGCGCTGCGGCGCGCGTGTCTCTTTGCAAGTTTCCTGCGCGGTTTCGGCGGCGTGGCGGACTTAGACTTTCTCTTTGCCTTTGAACGCGACGCTCGACGCGCGCCGGGAATCTTTCCGACCCTCGGATCTCCGGCGAGGATGAACTCGCAGGCGCGCAACGCCGCTTCCTCGAAATCGGTCGAATCAGTGGGCAGTATCTGCCAGTTCGTCACCTTCTTTCCCAAAAGATGAATGGATCGCATGTTTGGGAAATCGCGCCGCAAACTTTCGTGGTGTTCGTGCGAAGTGGCGAGCCAGACGCCGTTGTCATCGGCGTGGTACGTTGGCTTGTCGCGCAGGATCAGGACGATTCTCTCCTCCGCGTACACCGCGAGGCAGCCGAACATCGGGCGGGTCCACGGCGAGAGGGGCGCGAGGGCATCGAGCACGAACTCGTGCGGGACAGGCTTGCGCTTCTTAGTGCCGAAGAAGGTTTCTTCCAGAGAGGGTTCACCCGAATTGCGACGTGGCTTCCGCATGCGTGTGACGATTCGAAATTCGCCTAAATTCTGCTTCCAACAAATACTGACTTTACCTTACTGAGCGGCCGGCTGGCGAGTGGCCACCAGCGCGGAACCTGCTTCGCTATTCGCACTCACCAGAGCTGCCGCAGAGGTTGAAATGGCCACCTGAGGCAAGAGCGGTGAAAAGTGGTTTTGTGACAAAGGGAGGAAAAATATGGGATGAGCGCTCGTTTTAATCTATAATTACTGATGTATATAGTATGTTTCATAGTGAAACAGCGCTGCGCGCTTTTCCTGATTGCGTGTGGCGCGATCGTGCCCACTTGCACGGCGCAAACAACCCCAGAGATCAATGCCGGTTCAGCGGGGCACGAGATCGAGTATTACACCGCCGTCGGTCTCGGAGCGACAATCGGCACCACGAACGAGACGAATTGGAGCGCCGGAGTGCGGTTCGGTTGGATGCTCACCGATCGCCGCAGCGACAAGCTCTTCAGTCACCGGTTTGAATATGCGATGGATATCCTGCCTGTATTCGTGAATTCCCAGAAGAATGGCACGGGCCGTGGAGTTGAATTTGACCCCGCAGTCCTGAAGTGGAATTACACGCCGCATCGCAGGCTGCAACCGTTCCTGGAGCTTTCCTTTGGGATTGTGGAGACCAACATCCGCATCCCGCCGGACGATTCGCGATTCAATTTCACGCCGTCGGCTACGGCCGGCGTGCGCATCTTGTGCGGAAGAACCGATTGGTCCATCGGAATCCGCTATCTGCATTTCTCGAACGCATATCTCGAGGCGAACAATCCAGGAGACGATTCGATCGGGATCCGCATCGCCATCAGTAAGTGGCTGAAATAGACGCCGCCGGGTTGACTCGCCGCCAGGACGAGGGTCGCGCCGGGCAGCTAATTCCCTTTTTGCATACAATATTCGGGCCGCGCAAACGTCTTCAGGAGTGAATGAACGAGACGTCGAGCGCGGGCTGGATCGTCATGCAGCAAGACAGCCGCATATCCGAAGCCGTGGAGCGGGAGCGTCCGCGCCTCCGGAATTTCATCCGGAAACGCGTGGCGGACGCCCGCGACGCCGAAGACATCCTCCAGGATGTGTTCTACGAGTTCGTCGAGGCGTACCGGCTGATGAAGCCGATCGAGCACGTGACGGGCTGGCTGTACCAGGTGGCGCGCAATCGGATTACGGATTTGTTTCGCAGACAGAAGCCAGCCGCGTCCACGAACGAACCAGTGAGCGGCGCGAGTGAGGACGGTGAGTTTTCGCAATTGGAAGATCTGCTGCCTTCGCCGGACGCCGGGCCCGAAGCGGCGTACGCGCGCGGCGTACTCCTCGACGAGCTCGATCACGCCATCGAGGAGCTGCCCGAGGAGCAGCGCGAGGTATTCGTCGCGAACGAGATCGAAGGGCGCAGCTTCAAGGAGATCGCCGCGGAGACCGGCGTCAGCGTGAATACGCTGCTCTCGCGAAAGCATTACGCGGTGCTGCATTTGCGCGAGCGTCTGCAAACGATTTACGACGAATTTGCGAAGGAATAAGGAGAACAAAATGAGACTGCATGGGGCAAAGCGAATATTCCTTTTTATTTTGATTGCGCCGTTGGCGCTCGCCGTCTTCGGCTTCGTGGTGATGCACCTCTGGAATTGGCTCGCGGCCGCCGTGTTTGGCTGGCATCTGGTCACTTTCTGGCAAGCGGTGGGAATCCTCATCCTTGCCAGAATTCTTTTCGGCAGATTCCGCGGCCCAGTGGGCCCGGGAATGTTCTGGCGGCACAGAATGATAGAGCGCTGGGAGCAAATGACGCCCGAGGAGCGCGAGAAATTCCGCCAAGGCCTGCGCGGCCGTTGCGGGCCGATGGCTCCGCCGACAACGGAACAGAAAGCGTGAAGCGTATGGCGCGAGCGCAGGGCGTGCGGCGAAGCTCTACCAGATTCGCCGCGCGCCCAACGCATCGAACGACTTGTCTTTGCTGATGATCGGCAAATCTTCCGCTTCGGCCTGGGCTGCGAGCATGCGATCGAAAGGGTCCTTGTGCGGGCTTTTGAGCAATCCAGCGCGAAGAGCATGACGCGAAAAGATCGGCAGCTCAGAAAACCCCTCCTCCTGCAGTTCCTTCTCGAAATCCGCGACAAGCTGCGCCGCTTGCAAACGCCCCGAGGCGCTTTTGATCGCGATCTCCCAGGCGGAAGCGGCGGAAACGAACACGACCGTCTCGCGATTTCGAATGAGATTGCGAGCGCGGCGGGACAACTGGCTTCCGCCCTCCAGCCACCAAAGCAAAACGTGGGTATCGAGCAGGACTTTCATTCAATGCCCCACCGGGCCAATTCGGCTTTCGTCATCGGTTTGTAAAAAGCGGCTAAAATGCGGATTTTCCCAGCGAGGCGTCCGGGGACTCGCTTCTTGTGGGACGCCGTTACGGGCACGAGTCTTGCGACGGGCTGTTTGCCGCGCGCGATAACGACTTCGCCGCCGCGGCACGCTTCTCTGATGAGGCGCGAAAGATTGGTCTTGGCCTGATGGACAGTGTACATGGTTAGCTAAGTATATTAGCTAAGTGCGTTTGTGTCAACCGAGGCGGTTGAGGCCGTTGAACGCGGCGGTCTTGTAACACTCGGCGAGGGTGGGATAGTTGAAAACGGTGTCGATGAAGTAGGTGATCTTGCCCTTGAGCTTGAAGACCGCTTGACCGATGTGGAGGAGTTCGGCGGCGTTTTCGCCGAAGATGTGCACGCCCAGCAGTTCGAGCGTTTCGCGATGGAAGAGGATTTTCAGGCGGCCGTCGGTGTGGCCCGAGATCTGGCCGCGCGCGATTTCGCGGTAGTAGGCCACGCCGACTTCGTAGGGAACATCGGCGTCGGTGAGCTGTTCTTCGGTCTTCCCGATGAAGGAAATCTGCGGAATGGTGTAAATCCCGTATGGGTAGCTCTCCGGATCGGTCTGCACGTGCAGGCCGAAGGCTCGCGCGGCGGCGATGCGTCCTTGCTCCATCGAGACGGACGCGAGGCTGGGAAAACCGATGACGTCGCCCACGGCGAAGATGTGCGGCTGAGTGGTGCGGAAGTCGGCGTCCACCTTGATGCGGCCGCGGCTGTCGGATTCGATTCCGGCCGCGGCCAGGTCCAGCCGCTCCACGTTGCCCTGGCGGCCGACGGCGTAGAGCAAGCGCATCGGCGTTGATGCGCTTCTTGCTGACGAGGTTCGCAGCCACTTTCCCGTCGGGCAATTCTTCCACGCTTTCGACTTCTTCGTTCAGGCGCATGGTGGCGCGGTGATCGCGCATCTGGTAGCTGAGCGCTTCGACCATCTCCGTGTCCGCAAATTCGAGCAGGCGCGGCCGCTTTTCGACGATGATGACGCGCACGCCGAGCGTGGCGAACATGCAGGCGTACTCGACGCCAATGACGCCGCCGCCCACGACGATGAGCGTCTTCGGAATTTGCGGCATGTTGAGGATTTGATCGCTGTTGATGATGTTGCGGCCGTTGATGGGCACTTTGGGATTCGACGCGGGCTTGGTGCCGGTGGCGATGACGATATATTCGCCTTCAAGTTCGGCGAAGCCGTTGCTGTGTTCGACGCGGAGGTGGTGCGCGTCCGTGAATTTTCCGAGGCCGTGGACGACATCCACGCCGTTGCGCCGCAGCTGATCCTGCGTGACGCCGACCTCATTTTCGATCACGCGTTGCACACGGAAAACGAGATCCTCCATGGTGATGTTTTCATGGTCCTCGTGATTCGCCCCGAAGAAATTCTTGGAGTAAAAGCCTGAGAGATGCAGCACGGCTTCGCGCATGGTCTTGCTGGGGATGGTGCCGGTATTGATGCAGACGCCGCCGATGGCGCTTTGCTTTTCGATGATGGCGACGCGCTTCCCGGCTTTCGCGCCCTGAATGGCGGCACGCTGGCCGCCCGGCCCGGAACCAATCACGATCAGGTCATACGATTGCATCGGCCCTGCCCTGAGCGCCTGCTTCAGTGGAGGCGCCGGTTAGAGTGGTGATGATGAGGGAAGAATCATAATCGTAGGAGCGTTTCCGGGGAACTGCGATTTGCGGCGGGCACATGGGAGGACGAGTGATATCGCGGGAGTGTTACAGCAAGATGAACGCCGGAAGCAACCGACTTCAATCATGGTGCGCGCCGCGGAGTACATCGGCGGCATGCGGAAGAAGATCGGCGAGGGCGTCGAGCGATTCGACGGCGCCCTTGGGGCTGCCGGGCAAATTCACGATGAGGCATTTTGCGCGGACGCCGGCGACGGCGCGGGAGAGAATCGCGCGCGGATTGAATTCCCTGCCCTTCGCGCGCATAAGTTCGCCGAAGCCAGGGAGAATTCTTTCGCAGACGGCCAGGGTCGCTTCGGGAGTGGAATCACGCGGGCCGATGCCCGTGCCGCCGGTGGTGAGCACGAGATCCGTAGAGCCTGAATCAGCCAGCGTCGTGAGGCGCGAGGCGATGGTGGCACGTTCGTCGGGCAGCGTTTCTGTGGCGACGATTTCCCAGCCGAGAGATTTGCAACGCTCGACGACGGCGGGTCCGGACTTGTCTTCGCGCTCGCCGCGCGACACCCGATCGCTGATGGTTAAGACAGTGACTCTCATCTTGCGCTCCGAGCGCTCTCCGGTGGCCGACAGATGCCAGCCTGAAGGCTGGCGCTACAAAGGCAACATCCCGCTTGGCTAACTTCCGACTCTGTTGCTCTCTTCGTCCAGCAGGCGCATCGCTTCCATTAACAAGCCTGTAGTGGAATGCGTCGTCGAGGTGCAATCGGTCGTGACCCCGAATTCGATTTCGAATTCGCCGTCGCTCCACTGCACGGCCTGAAAGACGATGGCGTCGCCTTCGGCCGCGCCGAGCTTGGCGTGGCGACACTGCCCGAGGTCGAAATACAATTCCGCCGTTTCGCCGGCGTGGCGCAGGGTGAGGCGGCAAGATTTCTGGCCCATTTCGAGAGATTGCATCAATTCCGTAACGCTCATCTCTTCGAGGCGTCCCTGAATCACGCCCGGCCGCGAGGCGCGCTGCTGCATCTTTTCGAGGTGCACGCGATCCACGAAGCGCTTCGCGGCGCGCTCGAGATCGGCCACAAAAAAAGGCTTCACGACGAAATCCTCGCCGCCGCCCACCGACGGGCGCAGTTTTTCCTCGATATCGCCGCGGCTGGCGACAAATATGAAAGGAACGTTGCGGGTGGCCTCGCGCGCGCGCAATTTCTCGTAGAGCTGACGGCCGTCCACTCCGGGCATGCGGTAATCGCTGATAATCAAGTCGGGCGGATGCTCGACGGCGCGCAAGAGCGCATCCGCGCCATCCTTCGTGGCGGTGACTTCGCAATGCGGCTCCACGGCGCGGCGCATCAGATCGAGGACCAGCGGATTGTCGTCCACGATCAGCACTTGCACGTGTTTGGCGGCTTTGGTCATTTTTTGCGGCGCGCGCGCGCGGCCGGCGCGAAGTAATCACCGGATTTTCCGCCGCGCTTTTCCACCAGATAAACGCCCGTGAGTTCCATGCCCTTGTCCAGGGCCTTCAACATGTCGTAGGCGGTGAGGGCCGCGGCGGTCACCGCCGTCAGGGCTTCCATCTCCACACCGGTCCGGGCCGTGGCGGCGACTCGTGATGTGAACTCCAAACCATCTTGGCACACGCGCACAGTGACATCAATGTGCGTCAGGGGCAGCGGGTGACAAAGAGGTATCCATTCGGAGGTGCGTTTGGCAGCGGCGATGCCGGCGATGCGCGCCACTTCGAGGGGATTGCCCTTGGGAGTCTCTAGGCGGCGGATTTTCGCGAGGGCGGCGCGGGAGACGCGCAGGAAGCCGCGCGCGACGGCGACGCGTTCGGTGACGGCTTTGGCGGTGACGTCCACCATCGCCACCTCGCCGGACTTCTTTTTGTAGTGCGTCAGTTGCGGCATAAGGTTGTACCTTGGATGGTGCTTTCTACCATTCTGTGGGCTTCAGGGGTTGAAACCCCTGAAGTTCCGCCACTTATCGGCACGGCTGAAGCTGTGCCCTCCTAAGAAGCCATTGAATCGCTCAGAGGGCATCGCGGCGCGGCCAGTAATCGGCCCATTCGCCGGCCGCCATTCCCAGGCGCTCGGGGCGCACGACGATGAAACCGGTGGCGTGCGCGAGCGCTACGATATCGCCCGAACTGGGCCACGGCAATTCTCGCACGACCGGTCCGCCATCGCACAATTCAAGCCGAGCCGGAAGAAAATACGTAAGTGCTGATTTCAGTCGCACGGGCGCGGCGAGTTTTGCGGCGACGATCGGCATATCGCGCGCTTCCGCGCCCACCAATAATTCGAGCGCTGGGCGGACAAAGAGCTCGAAGGTAACCATAGTCGAAGCAGGATTTCCCGGCAGGCCGAAAATGAATTTTCCGCGGCACGTGCTGAATACCACGGGTTTGCCCGGGCGGATCGCGACACTATCGAAGAAGAATTCCGCGCCGAGTTCGTGCAGCACCGGCTCAACCAGATCGTACTTTCCTGCCGAGACGCCGCCGGAAAGGACGAGAACGTCGGCTTCGAGGCCGCGCTCGATGCTGCGGCGCAATTCATTTTTGTCGTCGCGGGCGTTGCCGAGCGGCACGGGCTCCGCGCCAGCCAGCCGCGCGAGCATCCCAATGGACGCGCAGTTGCTGTTGCGCACTTCGAGCGGGCCTGGCGCGTCCGCGATGCCGACGACCTCATCGCCCGTGGAGAGAATCGCGAGCCGCGGGCGCCGCGCGACCTCGATTCGTGCACTGCCGACTTGCGCGGCAACGCCCATCTCCGCCGCGCCGATGCATGTTCCCGCCGCAAGCAATTCCGCGCCCGCGCGAGATTCCGTGCCGCGAGGGACGATATTCTCGCCGGGACGCACGGCACGATCGAAACGCACGCGGCGGCCTTCGATCCGCGCATATTCGACCATGATGACGGCGTCGACGCCGGACGGCACCGCCGCGCCGGTCATGATTTCAACGCATTGGCCAGGGCCAATTGTTCCGGTGAACGCAGTTCCAGCGCGTGCTTCGCCGATGATTTCCAGCGTTGCGTCTGCTTGCTTGACTTCGGAGGCGCGAACAGCGAAGCCATCACGAGTGGAACGATCAAAGGGAGGATAGTCGCGATCGGCAACAATCGCTTCAGCAAGAACGCGGCCTGCGGACTCCGCAAGCGGAACACTTTCCGATAGGATCGGCCCACGCGAGCGGCTCACAACTTCGAAGACTTTTGCGCGCGCATCGGCAAGCGAAAGCATCGCGCGCCCCACCTACAGCCAGGAAGCCAATTGCGTGTCCGGCACGATGATGGTGGCGTCGCGCTCGGGGCCGGTGGAGATCAAACCGATTTCGAGTTCCAGATAATCCGCGACAAATTTCAAATAATCGCGCGCCTTCTGCGGCAACTGCTTCTCATCGCGGATGCCCTCGGTGGGAGCAAGCCATCCCGGCAATGTGCGGTATTCCGGCGTGACCTCATTTAATTCCTCAGCCGTGGCGGGCATTTCGTTAATCGGAGCGCCTTTGTAACGATAACCGGTGCAGATTTGAATTTCGCGCTGGGTGTCGAAGACGTCGAGCTTGGTGACGACGAGCGACGAAATGCCGTTGATCATTTTCGCGTAGCGCAGGACGAAAAGATCGAGCCAGCCGCAGCGGCGCGGGCGGCCGGTCACAGCGCCGTACTCATTGCCGCGATCGCGTACCTCTTTCGCTTCAAGGTCCGGCATTTCCGTGGGAAATGGCCCGCTGCCGACGCGCGTGGTGTAAGCCTTCGTGACGCCGACGACGCCGTTGATGCGCATCGGGCCTACGCCGAGTCCGGTGCACGCACCGCCGGACGTGGCGTTCGACGACGTGACGAAGGGATACGTGCCGAAATCGATGTCGAGCATCGTGCCTTGCGCGCCCTCGAAGAGAACGGAACGGCCCGCATCGAGCGCCGCGTTCACCAGCTCGGAGGTCTCCGCGGCGTAGGGACGCAGCCGCTCGGCGTACGCGAGATATTGGTCGGCGACGCCCGTCATGTCGAGCTTCGTGCCGTAGGCCGCTTCGCACACGGCGTTTTTCTCCTGCGTCACGCGCTCAAGCTTTTCACGGAAGAGCGCCGGCTCCATCAATTCGGCGACGCGCAAACCGTGACGCGCCATCTTGTCTTCGTAAGCCGGGCCGATGCCGCGCGAAGTGGTGCCAATTTTGCCCGCGCCGCGCGCCGCTTCGGCGGCTTTTTCCATTTGGCGATGATAGGGAAATATCAGATGCGCGCGCTTCGAGAGATGCAGCCGGCCGTTGACGTCAATTCCCGCTTTCGCGAGCGTATCGAGCTCGGCGACGAGCGCCTGCGGATCCACCACGACGCCGGAACCGATAATCGCTTGGCGGCCTGGGCGCAGAATGCCGCACGGAATGAGTTGCAGGACGAATCGGTGGCCGTCGAAGATGACGGTGTGGCCCGCGTTGTGGCCCCCGGCGCAACGCGCGATATAGTCGAAGGATCCGGCCAGGTAGTCCACCACCTTGCCCTTGCCTTCATCGCCCCACTGCGCGCCCACCACGACGATCGATTTCACTTTCGAGCCTCTTCAGGCCGCACGTCTTCCCCTTCGATCCACAGACCGGATTGACGGAAGGAGAGAACCACTGCGGAATAAATATCGTACCGTGTGCACCGTTTGTGTGCAAGCGGGGCCGAAGTCCGACCAAGACCACTCGAATTTCTTCCTCAGGGATCAGTTCTAGCCGCACGAAAGGGTAAGCCGATTGACAATCCTCATCCTGGAGACCAAAATCCCTTGACCGTCGATGATTCACGTTGAGAACTTAACGAAAGAGTATGACCCGCCGACCAGCAAGGGGCGTCCGATACTTGCCGCGAATGGATTGAACCTCGATATTCCCGCGGGCGAGATCTTCGGGATGGTGGGCCCTAACGGCGCGGGCAAAACCACCACCCTCAAGATGATCTGCGGATTGTCGCTGCCGACGGCGGGCCGCGTCACGGTGAACGGAATTGACGTGGAGCGGCGGCCAGAGGAGGCGCAGCGATTCATCGGTTATCTCGGCGACTTCTTCTCTCTCTACGATGATCTCAAGGTCTGGGAATACCTCGACTATTTCGCGCGCGCCTACCGGATGGATCAGTCCGCAATTCCGGCTCGAATTCAAAGCGTGATTCAGACCATGGGCTTGGAACCGAAACGGGATGCGATGATCGGCGGTCTTTCGCGCGGGATGAAGCAACGACTCGGCATCGGCCGCGCAATTATCCATGATCCACAGCTTCTGGTGCTTGATGAGCCGGCGGCCGGACTCGACCCCAAGGCGAGGGTCGATTTGCGTGAACTTCTTCGCGAGCTGAATCGCTCGGGGAAGACCATTCTGATTACTTCCCACATCCTCTCGGACCTGGAAGATATTTGCAGTTCGATCGGGTTGATTGAGAAGGGGCGGTTGCTGCGTGTTGGCCGGCTAGAAGACGTGATGCGCGAGGGGAAGGCCGCGCGCAAATTCCGGCTCCGCCTTGCGGCGCCTGGGTTCGCACTGGATGCATGGCTCGCGGCGCGAGGCGGCGTGGGCGACGTAAAAACCGAGGCCCAGGCGACTGAATTCGTATTCGGCGGTACGGACGCCGCGCTCGCCGAACTCGTGCGCGATCTCGTCACCGCGGGGGCGCCCGTCTGCCGCGTCGAGGAAATCACCGAGACGCTCGAACAATTTTATTCGCGCGTCTCAAGCGGAGAAGTAATGTGAGCGTCTCGCGCGTCAATCCCGAATTGCTGCGCAATTTGCGCATTCAGTTGCGCCCGCGGAAAATGATCGCGGCGGCGGCCATCTGCGCGGCCATTTCCCTTTCGACAATCGCCTTTTACCTGCACGGTCACCAAGCGGGATCCACAGACCCAGACTTGTTGAAGTCCGTCCTCTTGATGCAGCTCCTGGCTTTGTTGGTGGGCGGCGGAATCTATTGCATTCAGTCCGTTCATACGGAGAAGGACCAAAACACATTTGACTACCAACGCCTTACCCCCATGTCGCCACTGCGACTGGCGGTTGGAAAACTCTTTGGGGCTCCAGCGCTAGCCTATTTCGTTGTGCTGTGCCTCATGCCCACTGCGTTCATAGGAGCGCATTTCGCACGCATCGGAATCGTTCCGTTCCTTGAGTGCTACCTTATCGTGTCTCTTGGCTGCATCACATATCATTCACTTGCACTTCTTATTTCTCTGTTTCTCGTCCGCGGGTCTTCCGCAGGCGGCATCATTTTCTATCTCATTCTCGCTTGGTTGGGGAGCGTCGATATGATTTCCCCAAGCGGTTCCCTTGCGATTCATACTCTAGGACCAGCCTTCGGATATACGCTTCTCGATCCGCATTCGGGGGCGGATGGATCTGACCGAATATTTGTGATTAACCCTTTGCGGGACCAATTCTACGGTTTGTCAGTCGCGCATGTTTGGGTGCTGATTCTGCTCTACGGTGCTTTCACTTCCTGGTTTTTGCTCGCCGTGGCTCGCAATCTCAAGCGGGATCCATCAGCGTATGAGATTTTTTCTCCGGCGCAGGGATTCGGTTTTGCGATGTTCACGAATTCCCTGTTGCTCGGCTTCTTTCCCTGGCGGCCGATGGTATATGAATTCATGATCGGTGGGAGACTCGTGGTTCCTCGACCGACGCCTCCCGGCGAAGCCGAAGCGGCGGTGCTCGGGTTTAGCCTCCCGATATTTGCCATTCTGGGATTGTCGTTGTTGCGTAACCGTGAGGGCGTTCGGCGACGGATCATCGGAGTGGGCGAGCGGGCGAAGGGGTGGCTTGCGGCTTTCTGGCCGGCACCGTATATGCTCGCGGGCGTACTGATAACCGGTTATGCGCTTCTAGAATTGATTCGACACAAACTCCCGAAATCGGATGACTGGAGTCTCGGCACGGGCCTGTTCATTGTGGCTGTGTTCGCGCTATGGCTTTCGCGAGATGTGCTCTATCTGCAGTGGATGAACCTGCGCCGTTCGAAGCATCCGCTCGTAATTAGCGTGCTCTTTATGATCGTTTTCTATTCTTGCTCCGGCGCTCTTTTGGCGGCATTCGACCTGTTCACCAACAAAGACGCACCGTTTGCTGCGGCCCTTGTTCCCGGCATAATTCTCGCCCCCCTCAAATATTCGGAGTGGGTGGCTCAGCGTGGCGCGTGGATCGCGGGGGCAATCCTGATCGCCGCTCAAGCGTTTCTCTTTGCGGCGCTGCAACGGCGAGAGCTCCGGAAACTCGCCGCCGCCTCTGCTATCAGTTCGGCAGGCCAGGCTTCACCCTCCTCCTGATTCCGACCGAAACCATTCCCTTGGCGCGGCGACCTCGGAGACTACCCAGCATCCAATTGGGGGCGATGTACGTAATAATTGTATCGGTGTAAATTAGGGGCGGGGAGAAACGCAGATGAGTGAAATTGCTACCTTTGCGGCGGGATGCTTTTGGGGAGTGGAGGCTTCATTCCGGAAGATTCCGGGCGTGCTGGACGCTGTGGTGGGTTACAGCGGAGGGAAGACGGAGAATCCTACCTACAAGGATGTTTGCACCGACCGCACGGGGCACGCGGAAGTGGTGCAAGTGACGTTCGATCCGGCGATCGTTCGCTACGAACAATTGGTTGAGGCGTTCTGGCTGTTGCACGATCCCACGCAGGTGAATCGCCAAGGGCCGGACTTCGGCACGCAGTATCGCACGGCGATTTTCTTTCACTCGCCGGAGCACGAAGCAACCGCGAAGAAGGCCAAGGCGGCGCTCGAAGCGTCTGGGAGATTCCACAAGCCTGTTGCGACGGAGATTACGCCGGCAGGGACGTTCTATCGCGCCGAGGAGTACCACCAACGGTATCTAGAGAAGCGCGGCGCGGCTTCCTGCCACTTCTAGTTCGTTCTGCGCGCTGCGTCGCGCCGAGGGAACAAAACCAAAACCGCAGATGCCACCCTGAAGGGTGGCGCTACATTCAAACCTCAACCCGAGACTGCTCGGGCTCCAGCCCTGTTACGAGACGTGCTTATCCACGATCTTAGTGATGGCGTCTTTAGGGACGGCGCCGACGATCTGGTCGGCGACCTGGCCGCCTTTGAAGATCAGGAGAGTGGGGATGCCGCGGATATTGAATTTGCCGGCGGTGTTCATGCTCTCGTCCACGTTCAGTTTGACGACCTTTAGCTTGCCGGCGTAGGCCGTGGCGATTTCGCCCACGGTGGGGGCGAGCATGTGGCAGGGTCGGCACCAATCGGCCCAGAAATCTACCATGACGGGCTGGGTGCTGCTGGCGTCAATCACTTCCGCCTGGAACGTGCTGTCGTTGACGCTGTTTACGTTGTCAGCCATCGAGTTTATTCCTCTTGGGAGCTGCCTGTCCTGCCTAACGGCAGGCGGGTCTCGGTTCGGTCATTTTACTGCGCCCTAATTAGATGATGCTAGGGCCTTTCGGTTTCTACTCTTCTTGGCCACTTCGTACAGCCTGGCATACTCGGCGGCGGACGTGGCCCAGGAGTAGTCTTTAGCCATGCCGTTCAATTGTACCTGTCGCCAGGCTTTGGCGTCGGAATAAACGGCGAGCGCCTCGCGAATCGCGGCCAGGAGCGGGGCCGGCTCATAAGCCTGAAACTTAAACCCGGTTCCCTTCCCGGCGCGCGGGTCGAAGGATTCGATCGTGTCGTCGAGGCCGCCGGTTGCGCGAACTACAGGCACGGTGCCGTAGCGAAGACTGTAGATTTGATTGAGTCCGCAAGGCTCGTAGCGCGAGGGCATGAGGAACATGTCCGAACCGGCCTCGATCTTGTGCGCGAGCGTATTGTCGAAGGCGACTTTGACGGCGACTTTTTCCGGGAAGCGCGCCGCGAGGTCGCGGAAGAGTTTCTCGTAGCGCTGTTCGCCGGCGCCCAGCGCGACGATGGCCACATTGAGCTTCACCAATTCAGGAGCGATTTCCTCGACGAGATCGAATCCCTTTTGCGCGGCGAAGCGCGAGACGATGCCGATTAGCGGGCGATCGAGATTTTGCGCGCTCTTCGTGGGCAGGCCGAATTCGCTCGAGGAGATCCTTCTTGCAGGCGCGCTTGCCCGTCAAATCGCGAACGGAATAATGCGCGGCAATCAGCGTGTCCTGCTCGGGACTCCACACGGTGTAGTCCACGCCATTCAAGATGCCGTGCAGGCGATCGGCGCGATTCTTGATTACGCCATCGAGGCCGCAACCGTACTCTGCGGTCTGAATCTCCTGGGCGTATTTGCGGCTGACGGTGGTGAGATAGTCCGAGTAGATGAGGCCGCCCTTGAGAAAATTCACCTTGCCGTAGAACTCCATGGCGTCCATGCGGAAAAGAGTGGGATCGAGGTCCAACTCGGGAAGAATCGTGCGCGGGAACGCCCCGTGATAGCCCATATTGTGAATCGTGAAGACGACCGGCACACCGTTTAGGGCGGAATCGGCTTTGTACTGCGTGCGGAGGATCACGGGAACCAAGGCCGATTGCCAATCGTGGCAATGGATGATGTCCGGCTCCCAGCCGCGTTTTGCAAATTCCACCACGGCGCGCGAGAATTCGCCGAAGCGCAAGGCGTTGTCGGGATAATCCTTGCCGCCGACGCCGTAGAGCTGCTCACGATCGAAATATTCCGGATCATCCACGAAGAAATAGCTCACGCCATTCTTCGAGCCTCCCCCAGTGATGGAGGGAAATCGCAGACCATCGCCGAAACCCAGCGTGAGGCTGCGAAGAAATACGGGCGACGCTGGATTGCCGCGATACCTTGGGAGGATGACGCTGACTTGATGGCCCAGCGCGACCAGCGCCTTCGGCAACGCTTCCACAACGTCGGCGAGGCCGCCCGTCTTGGAATAGGGCAAGCCTTCGGATGCGGCAAACAGAATTTTCATCGTCCCCCAGGTTGGGTGAGCTGAACTTACTGAAACCGCTCGCTTGCGTCAAGGCCGTGAGAAAAGATCCTCTGACTTACGCGAACGCTGCAGAATCGGGCGAGGCTTTAGTGGCCCGCGTTGGGAGTCGCTGGAGCTGCTTGCTGGGTTGCGGTAGGGGGCGAGGGCGGGAGATCGTTGCGAATCTCTAATTCTGCCAGGTCACCCGAGTACGTGGAGTCAGAGGGCGGCCGATAATGCACGACCGCTCGCAAGCCCTCGAGATTGTGGCACCATCCGAAATGATCTTCTCCGTACCAAAGCGTGTCGGAGAAGCCGCCGTCAAAACCGCCCTTACGGCGGAACGTGAGCGTCTGGCCGGCGTGATCCAACACGAAAGCCCAATCCTTCTCCTGCTCGCCGCACGTGACCGTCTTGATTGTGCCGCCCACCTCTTGAGTATCCCTCGGCGCAGTTTCGGAAGGAGCATCCCCGGCGGGCCGCTGATCGGCGGGCACCTCATTCCATAGCTCAACCGCTTCGTTGTGGTCAGACCCAAACCAGCGCGGCGCCACATACTGCGCAAACGCGGCTGCATCGCGGCCTTTTCCCATACGAAGAAGAATCTGGCCTGTCTGAACGTGATAGCCCGCCCGCCACGGCTCTAAGTCCTCGGCCGTGTTCGAGAAACTCAAGGCTTCTTCGAACTTCCCCTGGCGGAGCGCAAGACGCGCCAGTTGGACGTAGGCGGGTGCGAATTTGGGGTTCAAGCTCAGCACGCTTATGAGCGCGAGGCGGAACGCGTTTTCGTCAGAGGGCGTATCCGACGTGGGTAAAGGGGAAAGCATGGTCTTGGCGAAGAGCGCGAGATAGAGATTCGGGTCAAGCGCGACGGCCTGCGAAAATTCGTCTTCGGCCGCGGCGGTCTTCCCTTCTTGGAATAGGAGGAAGCCCTCCTCTTCGTGGGGAAGGCCCATCTTAGGGTCGTCCTTAATCGCCTGTTCTGCCAGAGGCCTCGCGCCGGGGGGGTAGTGGTTCCAAAGGTGGAAGCCCCCCAGTTCGGCCTCGGTTTCCGCAATGCTCAAGTCGCGAGAGGTAAAAGTGGTCTCATCCAAGTGAGGCGGGGCGCCAATAGCACCTGCGGGCAGAGTCAGGCCGGAGACGTATTGGCTCAATGCAAAGTCCATCTTCTTGAAATCGCCAAACACCTGCAGAAATGCCTGCTTCTGTTCGACGCGTTTCTGCAGAAGATCGAAGAACTGACTGATCTTAGCGCCGCCTTCCATTCCAGGGCCGAAGGTCATGAAATGCACCAGTGCCCACGACTCGGCGTAAAACAAATCGACTTTGTCTTCGTCGTGATAGTAGGGCGAGTTGTGATCTACGGCGATCAGCGTCTCTATAGGAATCGGGGGCAGAGAGCGCAAGACGCGGAACCGCACGGTGGGGCTGCCGAGAACGATGCGATTCTCGTCAAACTGCGTGTAAGCATAAAATTCTGCAATCCCTTCGTCCATCCATAGCGGCAACCAGTGCAGGTTCATGTGCAGAATTGAGTGGGTGTACTCGTGGAAAACAATTTGCTCGCCACTCAGGGTCTCACTCCACGTGTCCAATCGAACGAGGGCGTACTGCTTTTCCCAGCCGTGATAGTAAAGCCCCAAGGGCTTAGCCCCCGATCTCTTCCATAGCAAGGGCTCGAGGGACTTCGCGGTCTCTTCGTCGCGCGCGGCAAGGATTACAAGCGGAGCGCCCGACTCCAACCGGTAGCTGGGGAATCGAGAAGCGAACACGTAGCGCATTTCTTCAAAATCGCGGGCGACTTTTCGGCCGTTTTTTTCGCCGCCGTTTGTCAGAACACGGAAATGGGGGCTGCGGATCTCGATCCAGGGCTTTTGATCGGCGGAAGCCAGCGCTGAAAATGCAACGAGTAAGCTAACGACGTAAATAACTCGGCGGCCCATTGCCGCAAATATTGCAGAATGGCTTCCGCACCGTCAATACCATTCTTGCGGCGTTTCGAGCTCCCGGCGTGTATTACACTTGCGTCTATTGCGACGCTTGGGGCGCTTCGGTACGAATGCATTCAAACTGAGCTGGATAGATTCGAGAGAATTGACAAAGCGACCGTGACTCCTGAGAAGCTTGGCCAACATTTTCTGACTGGGGAAGGCTGGCGCGAGAAGATTCTTGCGGCGATGCGCCCGGCGGCGGACGGCGTGTGGCTGGAGATCGGCGCAGGCCACGGCGAGATGACCGGCCGGCTGGCGCGGCGAGTGCGACGCTTGGTGGCGGTCGAAATGGATGCGTCGCTGGCGCCGCGGTTGCGCGAAGTGGCTGCGCGTCTTCCTAACGTCGAAGTTGTTTCGGGCAATGTATTGGCGCTCGACCTGCCCGCAATCGTTCATGCCGCGAGCGAGGACGCGGATCGGTTCTACGTTTACGGGAATTTGCCCTATTACATTACTTCGCCGATCTTGCACCGGCTGTTTGAATCGGCGTCGCGCATTAAAGCGATACATGTGGTGATTCAGTTGGAGGTGGCCGAGCGGCTGACGGCGCAACCCGGCAGCCGCGCGTACGGCTACCTCTCGGTGCTGGCGCAATATTATTCGCAGCCTGCGATTCGTTTGCGGATTCCGCCGGGCGCATTTCAGCCTCCGCCGAAAGTGTTCTCGGCGCTGGTGAGTCTTCCCTTGCCCGGGGCGGGAGCGGAACTTGGGATTAAGGATGAGGCGGTATTTTTTGAGTTTGTGAAGCTGTGCTTCGCGCAAAAGAGAAAGACGATTTGGAATAATTTGCGGGCGTCTCTCAAAGAGGCGGCTGCGAAACACATTCTCGAAGCCGCGGGAATCGATCCCCACGTGCGCGCGGAGCGGCTCACGCTTGCGCAATTTGCGGCGCTGTTTCGGGAGAGGACGGACTACTTCGGTCCGCCGGGCGGCGCTTCGAGGGCGTGAATCACGCGCTCGGGATAATCGCTCATGATTCCGCTCACGCCCAATTGTTGCAGCTCGCGCATCCGCGCTTCGTCGTTAACGGTCCAAGCGATCACCTGCAGGCCGACTTCACCGGCAGCCTTCATCAATTCCGGCGTGATCAGCGTGTGGTGGGGCACGAGTTGCCGCGCCCCCGCGCGCATGGCGCGGGGGATTGAATCGGTCAGCGGAGCGTCGTAGAGAAAGCCGGTCATCAGCGTATCGTCCAGACGTTGGATGGCCTCGAGCTGCCCGGTGTGGAATGAGAGTACCACTGCGCGCGTGGCCTCGCCGGAATCGCGCAAGGCGGACACCAGCGCGTGCTCGGCGCCCCAAGTGGAGCCGCCCTTCAACTCCAAATAAAAGACCACATCGGATTCGCGCGCGAATTGCAGAACTTCGCGAAGCGCGGGCACGCGTTCGCCCGCGTAGGATCGGCCGTCCGAAGAATGGAACCACGATCCGGCATCGAGGGCACAGACTTCGTCACGCGTCAGCGCATGGACCGGCCCTTGGCCATTGGTGGTGCGGTCCAGGGTTTCGTCGTGCAACGCGACGAGGCGGGCATCGCGCGTCAACTGCAGATCGGTCTCGATGAAGCGCGCGCCCAGCTCCACGGCGCGGCGGTAGGCCGCGATGGTGTTTTCCGGTGCGTGGGCCGAGGCCCCACGATGTGCGACCACCCACACGGGATTCTCCTTTCCCAGCCACACTCGGGCTGGGAAAAAGCGTGAAAGTATCCTAGCAGAAATAACGGCGACTTCGGTTGACGTGTGCTGCGAGTTTGCAATCCCCCGGTTCACCTTTTCCTCGGAGATTGCATCTTACTCTTTGTGGGCGAATGGAACGGTTAGGGGCGATAGTCCGAAGTGGTGTAGGAAGGAGACAAATATGCTATCGCGCCCAAGAACATTTGTTGCTTCGCTTCTGGTGACTGGACTGGCGTTCTTTCCACTCGGAATCGGCACTGCCCTGGCGGGGAGTCCGTCGAGACCCAGCGCTTCGGCCCCAAATTCGTCGAATGCGCTGGTGAGCCAAGTCCGGCACGAACTCGTAATGCTGCCGTGGCTCAGTGTGTTCGACAATCTGGAGTATCAAGTGAACGGCAGTGAGGTGACGCTCGCCGGGCAAGTCACTCGGCCCTATCTGAAAGATGAGGCCACGAACTCGGTGAAGCGGATTGCGGGAGTCACGAACGTGGTGGATCAGATCGAGGTTTTGCCACCCTCGTCGTTTGACGACCAGATCCGCCGGGCCGAGTACCGCGCCATCTACGGCAATCCGGCCCTCTCCCGATATGGGTTCGGGACGCTCCCTTCCATCCGGATCATCGTGGACAACGGACACGTGACGCTGGCCGGCGTCGTGGACACTCAGGCGGACAGCGAAATCGCCAATATCCGCGCAAACGAAGTGCCGGGAGTTTTTTCGGTCACCAACAATTTGCAACATACGCGGTAATCTCAGGGTGGCCCCTGCTGCGCGCGCTACGCTCCTCCTTCTTGCAGGGCAGCGCGCGCGGCGGAGGAACACTAGGATGCAAGCTCGGCAATACGCGGGTTCGCGTCACCTCACTCACGCCGAGTTGATTTGCCCGGTTTTGCGACAGTTTGTCCCGGAACCGGTCACCCAGGGCCTGCCAGTTCGATCTATCTCACTGAAATAGAAAGCCTTAGTTCCGACGGCGTGTGGTCTTCTGCCTGCGTTATACCGGGCATGGCTACCACGACTTTTCCCGCAGCGGATCTCGGTTTTTCGGGCCTCGGTAATCTGATCTCGAGCGCGCGCGACGGCAACTCGAACGCCCTGGAAATGCTCGCTGAGCGCTTTGCCGGTTCCATCTACGGCGCGGCGTTGCGAATCACTCATAGCGTCGAAGATGCCGAGGATGTGCGGCAGGAAACTCTCCTGCGCGTGCAAACGCATTTGGATAACTTCAACGACGGCGGGAATTTCGGAGGGTGGGTCGGGCGGATCGCGATCAACGAGTCCATCACGGCCTTGCGCCGCCGTCACTCAAAACGGCTGATTCCGCTCGACGACGCTGCGTCACCGGCCGAGGAGAACTCGGTGCCGCGAGAATATGCTTCGCGGTGGCCCGACCCCGAACGCCACTATGCCGTGGTCGAGCGCCGCCACATGCTGGCACGCGCCATCGCGGAACTGGAACCGCACTTGCGCAGCGTCTATCTCTTGCGCGATGTGAACGAACTCTCGACGCGTGAAACCGCGCGCCATCTGGGACTGACCTCCGGCACGGTCCGAACGCGCCTCTTTCGCGGCCGCTCGAAGCTGCGCCGGCGCCTCAGAGAGCTCCTTACCGCGCCGCGCCGCGATTCTCGGGGGACATTGCCCGGCGAGGCATGAGCGTCGGATAAGCGGCGAAAACAAACACCGCGAAGACGACCGCTGCCGTCCAACCTTGTGGCTCGTACCGGCCGATGCCCATGACGACGTTGCGACAGAAGTTCGCCGTCCACAGCGTGACGAGGCCGCCCAAATAAAGCATCAGCATCAAAGGCCGCTGCGAACGCCTCCAGCTGAGCACCATCACCACCCCGAACAGGATGCTGTAGGTCCGCAACATTTCCAGCCCCGTGCACTGCGGCAATACCGTGACCTCGACCGAGCTGCTGTACAGCTGCGTGCCGAATTGCACGATGCGCTGTGACGGCGCGACTTGTCGGCAGGCTGCGAGCAATAGACGAACGTACGCCGGACCCCACACCGTCCAATGCGCTTCCACGATTGCGGGAAACGCGAAGATGAAGAAGAGAACGAGCGTCAACAGGATCGCGCCGCGGAGTTTCATCGGGGCAGAAACTTCCAGGCCAGGATTACGACCAATCCCCAAGAAATCAGGACAACTTCCGCGGACCGGCTAAGATCATCGGCCGAGATCTGCGACACCGTGCCGCTGCCCCCGCCCAGCGACGGGAAATAGATCGGGGGTGGCCCACCATCACCGCCGGAAGGAGGCGCGCCGCCGCTCGCCACCGTCGGCGACTGCGGCGGCGTGCCCGATTCCGAAGGAGGAGCCGCGGACGCTGGACTCGTAGAGGGACCGTCCGCGAGCCCAGTCACGGCAGGCGCCTCGGCGACAACGATGTCCAAGTCCATCGGCTCCTCTTTCGGATCCACAGGACCGTGAGCCGAATTCACGATCTCATTTCCGCAACGCGTGAGGATGAACGTCTGACCGTCGGTGAGGACTTCCTCGCCGCCGGGAATCAAGCGTAAGGCAGACGTGAAGTAAATCTTGTGGTTCAACTGGTACGAGAGGAAGTAGAAGCCGTCATGGGGAAGCCTCGTGACGTAGGCCCTCGTGACGTCAAATGCAGCGTAGTGCTGGGCGGCGAGCGGGTCCGCGACGATCACGCGCTTCAATTCTTCCACGGAGTGGACGCCCCCTCGTACGATCGAGTGGCCGTACACGCGGCGAATCGCAAACTCTCGAGACGCGGAGACACGCAGCGGCCGCGGCGAAATTTTGGACGTCGAGGCGGGATTCAGGAGAGGCATCTTGCGCGGCTCGCTCGCGCGCATATAAAGAATTGTTCCCAGTGCCGCGAGCAGCACGAAAGGAATTGCTCTCCTTACGTTCATTAGCGTTTTGGCTTTCATGACGGGACAATGGTAGGAATTCGATTCGTCGGCGCCAATAGCGGGATAGTGCTGGAACTCCGCAAGCCCCTCGATGTTTCACAGTGAAACGATTGGGACAGATGAGGCTAGATTGTTTCGCTCTGAAACTGCGGCGACGCGCGACTCGGCGCGACGGCTGGGGCTCGTGTCACTCGAACAAATGGTCGCCACGACGGTCGCGGCGATTGAGGGCTCACCTGAGGGCGTGCGTATATTGGGCGTGCCGGAAATACGCACGGGACGCCTGTGAAACGCGCGACCTTTGTTGCCCGCTGAATTTGTGTGATCGAGTTGTAGATCGGGCCGGCGCCTAGCTCTTCAGAGATTTACTCCGGCTGATTTGTAAATCTGCTCGATGCAGACCAAGTCCGCCAGGCCTTCTTCGCCCGGAGTAGTCGGGGTGCGGTTCTCGAGAATGCATTGGGAGAAATGATCCGTCTCGTGCGTGAACTGAACCGGATCGAGTTCCTTGCTGGTTTCGTCGATGGTGACCATCGGCGCGCCCGCCTCCGCGCTCTCCGCACACCACCCCTGCACGCGCATTCCCTGATAGCCGTAGGGCGATACGTCGAGCCAACCCGATTGGCCATGCAACCGGCAGAAACCTCCCATATACGCGCCATAGGTGGAAGTTCCTGTGGCCATAACGCCGGAGGGAAAGCGCATGGTCCACGCGACGTTTTCTTCCATTTCGGCGAATCGCGGATCGCTTCTTGTCCAAAGTGGAGACATTGCCCCTGAATGCCGACGGGTTCTTCGCCCGCGAACATGCGGAAGGCGTTCACGCAGTAGATGCCGACATCGAAGACCGAACCGCCGCCGGCCAGCGCTTTGTTGCGTGCGCCACTCGTTGGGCCCGATGGGGAATCCGAACGCGCCCTCCATCAACTGCAGACGTCCCAGGCGCCCGCTGCGCACCATATCGAGCGCCTTCAGAGTGATGGGCTCGTAATGCAAGCGATAGGCGATCATCAGCTTGACGTGCGCGACGTTGCAGGCGTCGATCATCTGCGCGCACTCGGCGGAGCTGATGGCCATGGGCTTTTCGCAGAGCACATGCTTGCCCGCCTTGGCGCCGCGAATCGTGTACTCCGCATGCATGCTGTTGGGCAGGCAGACGATCACCGCGTCCACAGCGCGGTTGGAGGCGATGCGGTCAAAATCCTCGTAGCTGTAGATGGAGTCCGTCGGCACGCCATACTGCGCGGCCATGCGCTCGGCTTTGTCGCGGTGGCCGCTGACCAGCGCGGTGATCTTTGAGTGCGGCGAGAGTTTTGCGCCATCGATATAATGCCCGGCAATGCGGCCCAGGCCAACCACCGCGTAGCCGATCGGCCGACCGCCAGAAGGCGCCGCGCCGGACTGCGCCCCGCCCGGCAGCATCAGGCCGCCCGGCACCCACTGCGCCGCCAATCCCACCGCTCCCAACTTTACAAAATCACGTCGCGACAATGGCATGATAGCGTCCTCCTAGATTTGGACCGGAACTCCCGAAATGCGGTTCGGGCCACCGCGGAATATATCGCAATTGCCGCGGAGAAGCTGATTTTTTCATTCGTTTCATCTCGCAGCGCGGCAGAGCAAAAATGACGAACGCGGATTCGCGATCGTTTGCGTGCTTCGCTGGCAGGCGCGCGGGGAGATCCATCGTGAGAATGATACTATTTGGATTCGTCTGCGCGACGGTGAAACTATCTGTAGGAGAGCGGAAAAAAATCATGACTCCGAAAAAAGCGCGGCCTAAGAACATCACCGAGTACATTAACGCCGCTCCCAAAGAAGCTCGCAAGAAACTGCGCGAGATGCGGGCGTGCATTCGCGCATCCGCGCCCGGGGCCGAGGAAAGCCTGAAATGGGGAATGCCCGCCTTTTCCTGCCGAAGAATCCTGGTCATGTTCGCCGCGTTCAAACATCACATCGGCTTTTATCCCACGTCGTCAGCGGTGAAGGCCTTCGCGAAGGATTTGTCGAAGTTCGCCACTTCAAGAGGAGGAATCCAATTCCCGCTGGAGAAGCCGCTGCCTCTTCCTTTGGTCCGCAAGATCACCGCGTTCCGCGTTAAAGAGAGTATGGAGAAAGACAAAAAGTGGAGAACTGCCCACTAGCCCGCCGCGACTTTCGCGCGTGAGCGGAGCGTGCGCGAACGCAATAATTCCTGGATCTGCAGCGCGATGTCCGCCGCCATCCACGCAAACACGTTGCAGCCCCACACGATTGCTTCGGTGACCTGGAAGCCTGCATCATCTAAGTGGGCCACGCCCGAAACCACGCGCACCTCGAGAAACACGAGCGCCACCGCAAAACTTCGAGTCATCCAGCGGCGGTGAGGCTCGACTTTACCCTGGAGAATGAATGCCAGGGCAATCAAGGTTGTCACAATCCACGATATGGCCTGCGTCGCGGCGGCGAAACTGAATGTGCTCGGCGCACCCATCCGCTCCTCGAAATGTTGGATGTAGAAGCCCATGGGCGCGGCGATGAGCACGCCCCCGACGTAAATCCTGCCGACCACGCGATGAAACAGAGGAAAGCGGCTCCGCAACCGATCCGAGAACTGCATCGGCGCCAGCAGCAGGGCGCACGCGCCCGCGAGTCCGTGGAACAGCAAATACCATCGGAACGGATGAATGTGCGGCCATTCCGGGTCTTGCGGATGGATCAAAAAGATTTCGTTGTGGTGGAGAACATAGGCCAGCATCACCCCAACGAACGCAAAAACAAGATATTTCGGCCGTAGCCAGGACATTCGCGGACGAGCAACTGACGCGGTGTTCAAGAAAACCCTCCGAAAGCCAGAAAGTTGCTGCAGAACTATACACTAAAACATTTAAAGTGATGGCTTATATGCGCGGTCGCAAACTGCCTCGCTGGCAGGACGCGCGGGGATAAAACGCTGTGGTGACTTTGGTCGGGTTCGGCGGCGCGACGAGTACAAGATTCATTCGTTCTCCAGAAGGGCCCTGTGTGACTCAGTGGGCACTCGTCCGGTTGAGCTAGCAGCGCTTATCAGGGACCTGGCGGTTTCGGCCGTCGGTATCCGTCATTGCTCGTTTTCGAAGAAAATATACCAGTTCGGTGCGATCGCTTCGAAGTAGATCGCGTCCGTGGAGGTCCGTGGAATATCGTCGAGAGACCGCCGCATCGGTGACAGCGAATAAATTGAGTACACGTACCCTTTTGCCGAGCCGTTATTGAAAATTCCTCGGGAACTCGCTTGAAAGAAGACGGCCGAAGGGTAGTCCCCACGGCGAATAATCCCATCCGGGATTTTCAGCTTCCAAAACATCTCACGATAGGTCTTCCACCGCTCCTCGGAGAAACCGATGTCCGTCCGTGGCCAAGAGGAGTCCGTGTCAAGCGAAGTAAAATCTGGATCAATGCGAACGACATGCTTGTCGTCGTCCGCCATCTTGAGCAGCGTTTCGAAGTCGGACCGATGCTGAAGGAAGTTTGCCCGCATCTCGTCGTCCGAGGGATGGGGCGTGGTACGCCCCACCCATAACAGAAAATAATCACCCATCGTAAGAACGCTGGGCTTCAAACCTTGAAATCGCTTGATGGTTAGGTCGTCTATGTGATGCGCTTCTCGCAGAACATCTTGCGCGGTAGCAAGTTCGGGATCGCGAACTAGCATCGCTGTATCCTGCCAAACGTCTCCGGTGTGGATATTTACGCTGAAGAAGCCAATGAGGTCCGAGCCCTTCGTAACCCAAAACTCATAAAAGTCTGTGCTCTTTCGCTCGGGCGCAGTAACGGGATCCCAACTGACATCCATGCCTTCTTCCCTAACCTCACGTGCCTGCGGCAGGAGGTGGAGAAGTGTTCCGGCGTCGGCCATCGATAGAGGTTCGGCTCGGCCCACAATCGTCCCGGGATTGACTTGAGTTTTTGGCCGAGCGCTCAATGCAACGGACATGACCAAGAGGCTCAGACCGAACCCAAAGCCGATCCTCTGAGCGATAGCGTTGTCCACCGAAATCTCCCAACTCCCGGCACGCCACCCAAGGACAATGTACCATGACTCTGCGGCAGGGCCTGACAAGCTGGATAACCGGACAAGGGTTCATCGAACTCGGGTCCGGGAAGTGACGGCTCGCACGCGCGGTCGCAGACTGGCCCACTAACCCCTCAACTCCTTCTTTACTTTCGCTTTTTGTTCGCCTATACTCCAGACGGTAGAGAAACGGGAGCGGCGGCCGCCTCCGGCTCATTGTCCGTGAGACTCTCTCGGCTGGGGGCGTCCGCCGCATGTTCTCGCGCTTTTAGCTGCTGCACACAATGCACCGCAGGGCGCGACGCATCAGACGCCGTGCGCGACGCACCCCGCTTCTCTCCTCCCGGTTCCCTGCCGCCGCAGTTTGGGAGGAACCTATGGCGCGCGGCAGTCAGTTCGCACATATCGTTCACGCCGACGTGGACGCGTTTTTTGCTTCGGTCGAGCAGGTGCTGGATCCGCGTCTGCGCGGACGGCCGGTGCTAGTGGGACGCGGCGTGGTGGCTTCAGCGAGTTACGAAGCCAAAATGCGCGGCGTGCGCACGGCGATGAGTTTTCGCGAGGCGCTCCGCGTGTGCCCCGCGGCCGTCGTTGTGCCCGGGCAGTACGAGCACTACGCCGACTTCGCCGCGCGCGTCCGCGCGGTGCTGGAGACGTTCACCCCGGCGGTGGAAACCGCCGCGCTCGACGATTTCTATCTCGATTTTGCCGGCACCGAGCGGCTCTATCCCGATTTCCCCGCCACGCTTCGCCGCTTACAACAGTCCGTGCACGACGCGACCGGTCTCGGCATCTCGGTCGGCGCGGCGCAAACAAAAGTCGTGGCCTCGATCGCCTCGCGTTTGCAGCGCCCGCTCGGGTTTCGCATCGTGGCGCCCGGCGACGAAGAGGAATTTCTCGCGCCGCTCCCGGTGGAAAAGCTCCACGGCATCGGCCGCGCGCACGCCGCGACGCTCGCCGATCGCGGCGTCGCGACGATCGGCCAGTTGCGCGCGATTCCGCTGCCCGCGCTCGAAGCCGCGTTCGGCGAAGCGATCGGCCGCCAGCTTTGGGAACGCGCGCGCGGCCGGGATGCGCGCGAAGTGGAATTGCCGCACGAGACGAAATCCATCTCGCGCGAAACGACGATCGAGGGCGGCACGATCGACGTCGAATTCGTCGCCGCGCTGCTCGAATATCTCACCGAGCGCATCGGCGGCGCATTGCGCGCTTCCGGACGCCGCGCCCGTTCGCTCTCGTTGCGCTTGCGCTACACCGATTATTTTTCGGCGCATCGCGCGAGACAACTTCTGCCGCCGCTGAGCGACGATAAATCTCTCCTCGATGCCACCATCGAATTATTTCGCGCGCTCTACACGCGCCGCGTCGCGCTGCGGCTGGTGGGCGTTTCGGTGACGCATCTCGAAGCCGATCGCCGCCAGAACGAACTCTTCGACATCGCCGCCAATCGCCGCTGGCAACTCCATCGCGGCCTAGATTCCGTGCGCGGGCGCTACGGCTGGAACGCGGTGTTCTACGGCAGGGGCCTGCAGTTGCGCGAGCACTACGCCGCAAAGCCGACGGGCCTGGTGCTCTCGACGCCGTGCCTCTCTCGCTGACGAATGGAGAGAAAGATCGCTGGATTACTGAAATCCATGGCGCTATTCGAAACGTAATAGACAACTGTGTTACCTTGCTGCATACAAGATGAGGATATCTATATGTATTCGACGCACCCGCAGGATTGGCATCAAAAAAAGAACAAGCACCTACTACAAGGATGAATGGGCGGCCAATTCCAATTTGATCGGATCGGTTACTGGTCCGAAGTTAAGCTCGAAATCCTAAAGAAATACGCAAGTGCGTATTCAACAATCCTTGCCGCTCAAAAGAACCCGTCGCTCTACCATGTCTACATCGATGCATTTGCTGGTGCAGGAGTTCATCTCACCAAAGCCACTGAGGATTTCGTACCCGGTAGTCCGTTGAACGCGCTCAGCGTCCAACCTCCCTTCCGGGAATACCACCTAATCGACATTGAACCTGAGAAGGTGGAAAGTCTGAAGCAATTGATCGGGCATCGGAAAGATGTTCTCATTTATGAGGGTGATTGCAATCACATCCTCCTCGAGAATGTTTTCCCCAAAGTGAAGTACGGAGATTACCGGCGCGGGCTATGCATTCTCGATCCTTATGGACTCCATCTCGATTGGAGTGTAACTTTCCGTGCTGGCCAGATGAAAACATTGGACATGTTTTTGAATTTTCCAATCGCTGACATAAATCGAAATGTTCTTCGACGTGACCCAGAAACGGTCGAAGCTTCCCAAGTTGCCCGGATGAACGCATATTGGGGCGATGCGTCATGGCGGGACATTGCGTATCAAACTAAGGGTAATCTATTTGGGTATCCCGAGAAGGAAGCAAACGAAGTTGTCGCTGAGGCGTTCCGGCAGAGACTGAAGCGGGTCGCGGGCTTTGAACGGGTCCCCAATCCCTTGCCTATGAGGAATTCAAAGGGTGCAATAGTTTATTATCTCTTCTTCGCCTCACAAAAAAATACGGCAGAGGACATCGTGGTCGACATTTTTAAGAAATATGAAAATCGAGGAGCAAACTAATGTCACTGGATTCTGCCATTGAATGGACGGACGCGACCTGGAACCCCGTGCGGGGCTGCACCAAAATCAGCCCTGGTTGCAAGCACTGCTACGCTGAAACCTTCGCAGAGCGTTTTCGTGGGGTGAGGAACCATCCCTACGAGCAAGGGTTCGATCTGCGAGTGGTCCCGGAGAAGCTGGCCGAGCCTCTGCGTTGGCGCACTCCGAAGATGATTTTCGTGAATTCCATGAGCGACCTCTTTCACGACGTGGTGCCGGAAAATTACATCGAGGCGGTCGCCAAAGTCATGGTCGCTGCGAACTGGCACACCTATCAAGTTCTGACAAAGCGCTCGGAGCGGCTGGGGAAACTTCTGAATTCGAGGCTACGCTTCGCCGCTAAACAGCCGCATATTTGGTGGGGAGTGAGCGTCGAAGATCGGCAGTACGGTATCCCGCGCATCGAAGATTTGCAGAATGCCGATGCCGCGGTCCGTTTTCTCTCTGTTGAACCGCTGTTGGAAGACACTGGGAAACTGAACCTGGCTGGAATCCATTGGGTAATTGTGGGCGGAGAAAGTGGTCCAGGCGCGAGACCCATGAAAAAGGAATGGGTAATTTCCGTGAGAGATCAGTGCCGGCGCGCCAGTGTGCCATTTTTCTTCAAACAGTGGGGTGGGGTCCGTAAGGCCGTTTCGGGTAGAAAGCTGGACGGCCGGACGTACGACGAATTTCCCAGGCGCGTCCGCCATCCCGTCCTCGCAGCGGATGAGTGCATTTCTTACGCCGCGAACATCGAGGCAGGCTTTAGGAGAAATGATTTAGTGGAAGGCCTTGTCCGAGATTTTGAGCGGCGACCGATCGGCGTCGGCAAGACTTTACCCGTTTTAGCTTAGTTTTGTTCGATTTGCTTTTCCCCGTTTCCTGCCAATAGAAGCTTTCGCAGTCCCCGGTTTGCCGGGGCCAAACTAAGGCGCATTTGTGTTCGTTCACCTTCATTGTCACAGTCATTATTCGTTTCTGCGGGCCGTGCCGTCGCCCGGGGAAATCGTTGCGGCAGCTGCGGAGCAGAAAATGTCCGCCGTCGCGCTGACCGACACGGCCGGCCTTTACGCCGCCGTGCCGTTCTACCAGGCGGCGCGCGCGGCGGACGTGCGTCCGATTCTGGGCGCCGTGCTGGACGTAAAGCTCGGAGCGAACGCTACGTCGGCACTCGTTCTGCTTGCGGCCAGCAATGCGGGCTACAGCAATCTCTGCGCGCTCGTGACGCAGCGCCAATTGAGCGAGGCGCCGCTCGCGCCGGCCGATCTCGCCGCTGGCGCCGCGGGCTTGATCGCGCTGGCATCGCCGTCCGCCTACGCAGGCAAAAATGTCGAGGCTTCTGACCCTGCCTACCGGCAGGCAGATTTCGCCGCGCTCAAGGAGATTTTCGGCGACGCGCTCTATCTCGAAGTGCAGCATCTTTCTCCCGGCGACGGCCGAGCGCTGCGCCGCGCCGAGCAGATCGGCCGCACGCTGGGCGCGCGTCTCGTAGCGACGAACAACGTTCACTTTCTGCGTCCCGAGGAGCACCTGCACCATCGCGTGTTGAATGCGATTCGCACGGGCGGTCTGCTCACCACGGTTGCGCCGCCCGAGATCACGACACCCGAGGCGTGGTTCAAATCTGCCGGTGAAATGCAGCGCGCGTTTCCCGATCATCCTGAATTGCTGCGCGCAACGCTCGAAATCGCCGAGCGTTGCCAAGCGGAACTCGAACTAGGCAAAACAATCCTCCCCGAATTTCCTGTGCCCGAAGGCGAAACCGCGTTTTCCTATCTCTGGAAACTTTGCTTCGAGGGCGCGCGGCGCATTTATCGCCCGCTCCGGCCCGAAGTGCTCGCCCGCCTCACGCACGAACTCGAAGTGATCGAAGCGCTCGGCCTCGCGCCCTATTTTCTGCTCGTCTGGGACATCGCCGAAGAGGCGCGGCGGCGCGGTATCCCGGCGGTGGCGCGCGGTTCGGCGGCCAGCTCGATGGTGACGTATTGCCTGGGCATTTCGCGCATCTGCCCGCTGCGCTGGGGACTTTACTTCGAGCGTTTTCTCAATCGCGAACGCGGCGATATTCCGGACATCGATCTCGATATCTGCGGCGCGCGGCGCGACGAGCTGCTCGAATACGTTTACAAGCGCTGGGGCGAAGCGCACGTCGCGATGATCGGCAGTTTCATCACCATGCACGCGCGCCTGGCGATTCGCGAAGTCGCCAAAGTGTTTGGCCTGCCGCCCGGCGAGGTGAATCATTTCACGCGCCGCTTGCCGCACCGGCCGGTGCGCGAAATCCTCCAGGCGATTCGCACGCTGCCGCAGTGCCGTTCGCTGCCCGCGGGCGAAGAACCGTGGAAAACGATTCTCGAAGTCGCGCGACGCCTCGACGATTTTCCACGCCATCTCGGCATTCATCCTTGCGGCACGGTGATCGCGGCGCGGCCGCTCACGGAACTCGTGCCGCTCGAGCGCGCCACGAAGGGCATCGTCGTGACGCAGTACGACATGAATGCCATCGAGGCGCTCGGCCTGATCAAGATGGATCTGCTCGGCCAGCGCGGCCTCACGACGATGACGCTCGCGCTCGACGGAATCGCGCGCGCGACCGGCGCACGGCCCGACTTCGACGCCATCCCCGAAAACGATCCCGCCGCCTGCGCGATGATCTCGCGCGGTCGCACCATGGGCATTTTCCAGATCGAATCGCCGGGGATGCGCGGCCTGTTGCGCACACTCGGCGCGCGCACGCTCGAAGAAATCTCGCTCGCGCTGGCGCTCATCCGGCCCGGCGCCTCGGAGTACGGCTCGAAGGAATCGTTCCTCAAGCGGCAGCGCGGCACCGAACCGATCGAATACGCGCACCCCGCGCTCGAGCCGATTCTCCGCGAATCGCTCGGCGTTTGCGTTTATCAGGAACAGGTGATGCAAATCGCGCAGGCCGTCGGGCGAATGTCGCTCGCGGAAGCCGATCTCGTGCGGCGCAGCAGCCGGAAATTCTCCGGCCCGCGCGAGCGCGATCACCTGCGCGCGAAATTCCTGAAGGCCGCCGCGCAGATGGGCCTCGCCGGGAAAAAATCTCGAGGCGACCTGGCAAATGGTCGAGAAATTCGCAGGCTTCGGGTTCTGCAAGGCCCACGCCGCCACGTACGCCGATCTTTCCTACCGCATCGCGTATCTCAAGGCGCATCACCCGGCAGAATTTCTCGCCGCGATGGCCAGCTCGGGCGCGGGTTTCTATCACGTTTCGGCGTACGTCGAAGAAGCGAAGCGCTGGGGGATCCCGGTGCGATTGCCCTCGGTGAATCATTCGCGCCTCGAATACACCACCGAGCCCGCGGACGAAGCCGGCGCGTCGCGCGCGATTCGCGTCGGGTTGATGCAAGTCAGCGGCCTGCGCACGAAAGCCATTGAGGAGATCATCGCGTCGCGCAAGGAGCGCGGGCCTTATCGCTCGCTCGAAGATTGCCTTGCTCGCGTGCGATTCGAGCAGGACGAAGTCGAAGCGCTCATCAAGTGCGGCGCTTTCGATTGCTTGCGCGACGCGGCGCATCCGGAATGGACGCGGCCCGCGTTGCTTTGGCAATGGAGTTCACTGCGCGCCCGCATGAATTCCGCGGCAGCCCACGGCGCCCACGGCGCGGACGAAACAGCGCTCTTCCCCGCGGTTGCGCCGCCGCAACTCGCCGCGTTGCAAGCCGAAGCGCCGCCGCTTGCGGTGAACGTTTTTCGTGAACCGCTCGCCGATTATTCGCGCGAGCGAAAACTGGCTTGCGAACAGGAGATACTCGAAATCTGCGTGAGCGGCCACCCGCTCGATCGCGTCGCGCGAAACGGCGAAACGTGGAGCACGGATTTGCCCGCGCTGCTTGCCGGAGATGAGCGCGGACGGCGCGTTACGCTGCTGGGCTGGCTCGTCACGTTCCGCCCCGTCGGCACAAAGACCGGCCGCAACATGATGTTTCTCACGCTCGAAGATCAGCGCGGCCTCTTCGAGGCGATTCTCTTCCCCGACGATTACGAGCGTTACGCGGCCGTCGTCTTCGAGACGCGATTGCTGCGCGTCAGCGGGCGCATCGAGAACGACGAACAGATTCGTTGCGACCGCGTCGAGCGAGCGATCCCATGAAACCTTCAACGCCCGCGCCAACCGAAACACCCGCCGAGCGCCCGGAACTTTCCGGCGAGGCGTGGCTCGGCCGGAACGCGAGCGAAAAGCGAAGGCTGTGGGAGCGGCTGAATCCGCGTCACCGGCGGACGCTGCGATTGCTCGGCCGTGCCATGGCGCTGCGGCAAGCGCAGGCGCAATTGCCGGAGGCCGCGCGCTTGGCTCTCGCGGCGGCGCTGGACGAGATCGAGCGGCTCGCGGCACGCATCGAGCGTTTGGTGGCGGCTTGGGTGGCGAGCCGGACACGACCTCGCGGCTGAAGGTTGCCGCTCGCGCGACGCCTTTGCGATACTCGTCTCATGAAGACTCGCGTATTGTGCCTCGCCGCGCTTCTGGTTGCCGCGACCGCAGTGCGCGCGGACGAAATCCGCCTCAAAGACGGCACGAAAATCACGGGCACGATCGTCGGTTACGAAGACGATTCCTTCAAAGTGCAGACGAGTTACGGATTCGCGCTGGTCCGTAAGGATAAAATCGCGGAAATTATTCCGTCCGCGCCGAAACCCGAACCAAAACCGAGCCAGCCTGCGCCGCCCGCCGACGCCGCCAACGGCCCAAGCGGCAATCCGCCGCCGAGCGTGTCGGCAGCGCCTGCCCCGCCGAAGCAGCCGCCACACGGGCCAACGCCGAGCGCGGCGACTTCGACCGCTTCAGCCCCCGCCGCGACGCCCAAGCCCGCGCCCGAAGGCGCAACACAGCCCGCGCCGCAACCAACCGCCGCAGAGGCGACACCCGCTTCCCCGCCGCCGATCAGCGAGGAAGTAGTGCAAAACCTCTACATCAATCACACGGACGGCTTCCAAATTTACAAGCCGCCGAGCTGGGATCTTCTGCCGGATCAGCGGAAGGCGTTGCCCAACGCGGTCGCAGCGCTGGGCACCTCGGACGGCACGACGCTGCTCGTGGTCGGCCGCGAAAAACTTCACGGCACACTGGAATCGCAAGCGGCGGCGACGGACGCGCAGCTTCGCGACGTCTATGAAAATTACCGCCTGCTTTCCTCGGAGCACACGACCCTCGCGGGGATGCCGGCGATCGAGCGTAAGTTCCGCGGCACGGTGGACGACCGCGACTGGTCCGTGACCGTGGTGACTCTGGCGCGCGGCACGGACGTCTTCACGATCCTGGGCATGACCTACGCGGACTCGGACCTGATTCAAATTCAGGAAAACGTGATTGCGCGCACGATGTCCAGCTTGCAGTTCGCCACTCCGTGAAGCGGCCCAACTCGCATCCCGCATGCAAGAATCATTTCGACGCACGCGGCGTCGCGCGTTGCGCTAAAGTATTGCGTTGCGCGGGCCACGGACGCGCCTAGAGACCCAATGAAGCGAACTGCCATACTTCTGATCAGTTGCCCCGACCGGCCGGGCATCAACGCCGCGATTGCGGATTTTATTTTCCGCAATAATGGGAATATTCTGCACGCCGACGAGCATCAGGAGCCCGAGGAAAAGCTTTTCCTGATGCGCGTGGAATGGGACCTCGAAAAATTCCGCATCGCACCCCGCGATTTTGAAAAGAAATTCGCCCCGGTGGCGAAGCGTTTTCAGATGAAGTGGCGGCTGGCGCTATCGGAAACTCGCCCGCGGGTGGCCATCTTAGTGTCCGGTTACGATCACTGTCTGGTGGACCTGCTCTACCGCCACCGCACGGGCGAGCTGGCCTGCGACATTCCCTGCATCATCGGCAATCATCCCGAGGCGCAGCGCGACGCCGAATTTCACGGCATCACGTATTACTACTCCCCGGTCACGCCAGAGACAAAGTTGGATGTGGAAAAACGGCAACTGGCGCTCCTGCGGGAGCAACGTGTGGACCTGGTGGTGCTCGCCCGATACATGCAGATTCTCTCGGCGAGATTCGTGCGCCAGTACACACAGCGCATCATCAATATCCACCATTCGTTCTTGCCGGCGTTTGTCGGCGCGCGCCCGCACCGCCAGGCCTATCAGCGCGGCGTGAAACTGATCGGCGCCACGGCTCACTACGTCACCGAAACGCTGGACGACGGGCCGATCATCGAGCAGGACGTTCGTGCGCATCTCCCACCGTGACACGCTCGAAGATCTCGTGCACAAGGGACGCGATCTCGAAAAAATCGTGCTCTCACGCGCCGTGCGCTGGCACATCGAAAGCCGCATTCTGGTGTACGGGAAAAAGACCGTCATCTTCGATTAGGCCGACGCTGCCCGCGGCGTGGCATCGAAGCGGGGAGTGATACACTGGCCGTAGTCCGATGCGCCAGCAACGCGTCCCCATCGCCATCCTTCGTTCCGTCCAAATCGGAATGCCGAAGCATTATGGCTCTGAGGAGGCGGCCGACACCCACGATCAGCCGTGGACGACCGGCTTTTTCAAATCGCCCGTCGAAGGGCGAGTGTTCGTCAGTACCACCAACCTCTCCGGCGACGGTCAAGCTGATCTCGTCGATCATGGCGGAATCGACAAAGCCGTCCTGGCCTACAGCGCCGACCACTACCCTAAATGGCGCGAAGAACTTTCCATGCCAGGCATGCCGTACGGCGCCTTCGGCGAAAACCTCACGATCGCGGGTTTGAGCGAAGCGTCGGTCTGCATACGGGACACTTTCCGCAACGGCACCGTGACCTTCGAGGTGAGTCAGCCGCGCCAGCCTTGCTGGAAACTCGCGCGCCGCTGGCGAATGCATGAGTTGCTCCCGATGGTGGTGCGCAATGGGCGAAGCGGCTGGTACTTCCGTGTTCTCCAAGAAGGCTGGATCGAAGCGGGCATGCCGGTGACGCTGGTCAATCGGCCGAATCCCGAGTGGACCGTGGCGCGCGCCAACGAAATCATGAATCATCGCAGGCGCGACGTGGAACTCGCCTTGGAGCTCTCCGCAGTGCCGGGGCTGGCGAATTCGTGGGTGGAGGAGCTGCGTGAACGCGCCGAACAATTGCGCACAATGAATGAGGAGGAATCCGCAACCGGAAGTGAATTGGCGGATGAAACTCTCTAACAGCTTGTTGAAAAACTTAACCAAGTGTTATTCAGGACGCAGCGAGGAATCTCTCTTGAGCACAAAATCCAAAGAAAAGAGAGATTCCTCGTCGCTTCGCTCCTCGGAGGGACTCGTTGGTAAGTTTTTTTTGACAGGCTGGTAGGCTTGTGAAATCAAAAGGTGGCACGGCGGCGAAAAATCAGTGTGCCGGCGGAATGTGCGCGATGGAATCTTCGATGGCGTCCGCCAATTGCTCGACCAGATCAGCCACATTTTCTTTTGTGCCCTGGACGTGGAGTTCGTCGAATTTTTCTTGGTCGCGCCGCAACACCAGGGTAACGGTTACGGCCGATCCCTGAACGTGATATACACCGTTTGCGCGGATCGCTCCGGGCAGATCATCGGAATCCACGAAGACGGCGGACAGCGGCGCCGCGGTCCCTCTCGTAACGACGTAGCTTTCATCGTTGAGACGCTTCCGCAACGCGGCGCTTAGTCCCAGCTCGTCGTCCAGTTGGTCCGGGTCCTGCAATTGCGGCCGGAGCAGGAACGGCTTGGCGCTGGCGAGATGAATAGCCTGCTTGATAGCGTCGTCCACTTCGCCCACGTCGAAGCTCGTTCCCGAAGGCGCGGCGACGATCGGCTTCTGGATTCCGCCGATGTCTTGCGATAGGCGCGGAACTTCATCCACCGCGTGCTGGAACCAAAGGCTCACATCCAGAAATTCTTCTTCGCGCAGCGCGGCGCCGTCTTTCATTCCCTCGAGCAAAGAGTACGTCAGCAGACCCTGGCTGTATTCGCTGGCTTCGTAGCTGGGCTGGTCGGCCGATGCGCCCATCAGGACGTGAAAGCCGGTGCGATCTTTCAGGCGGTCGAGGGCGCGCACCTGATCGGCGGGAATGTCGCGCTTCTCGATGAGTTTCTCGGCGGCCGCGCCGGCATCGCAGGTATCGAGAATCATCACCTGCTTCAGCGCCGGGATCTTCCTCGTCCAATCCGTGAGTTCATCGCTGGTGATGCTCCACTGGGCGCGCAGCGTCGGATCAGAAAAGTCGCTCAGATTCACGCTGCGGGCGTCAGCCGTGAGGTAGGCGTAAAGATCCGTCGCGCCTCCAGGCAATGCCAACCCGTGTCCGGCCAGAAACACCACCAGCACGTCTTGCGTCCGCGCGTTTCGCGCTTGCGCGAACGCTTTCTGAAAATTCTCTTTCGTCGGCGGCAGCGCGCCGGGGCTTTGCTCTGTCGTCAGGAGCGTCAAGTGAACTTTGTCCACTCCGAACAATTTCTGCGCGGCCAATTGCAGGGCGTGAGCCATGTCCACGGCGTCCTTTGCGGCGTAGCGCAACTTCAGGTCGGGACTCGCGTAGGCGGAAATCCCTCCAACGATGGCCCACAACTCCGGCGGCGCAGCGTTGGGCGTCCCTTGCGGAGTCCATGTGGCATCGGTGCCGCGGCTGGCGAGATAACCCTCGGCGTTGTGCGTCACGACGCGAATTGTGTTCGCTTGCCCGGGAATGTAGTCCGAGCCGGAAAGATCCACGGCCCATTGGGCTTCACTGGCATGGGGATTAGGCGAACTGCCGCGCGCGTCGGCGGCGATCTCCTTGCCGTTTACCAGCACCTCCACCGCGCCAATGCCGCCACCACGATTCTTCAGCGTCAATTTGAGTTTCATGCTGCCCGGCGGCGGCGGCTGAATCTCAACCGTCGGGAAAAGTTTCACGTCTTCAAAAGCGGTGACGTTGCGAATGGGCTCCTTGTCGAATCCGAAAATCTTCGCGAGCAGGTCCGGCTCCCAATAGCGATCCTTCAATTGGTCCAGCGCGATCATCTCGCTGCCGACCGCCCAGTGCATCAGATCCATCCCGCCCGGGGAGGCGTCGAAGCGTCCTTGAGGATCGACGACGGCCCAATCCTCCGCGTCCAGCGCGACCAATTTGGCAAGTTCGTTTCCGGTGGACGCATCCCAAATGCACGCGCTCCCGTCCAAGCTACCGGAGGCGAGTCTCCGCCCGTCCGGACTGAATGCTACGGACAACACTCCATCCGTGTGACCGGTCAATGTGTGAAGTGCTCGGCCGGATGCGGCGTCCCACAATTTGATCGTTTTGTCGAGGCTCGCCGAAGCGAGCGTGCGCCCGTCCGGACTAAACGCAACGGAATTGATTGCATCTGTGTGACCCGCCAAGGTCCGGAGCGCCTGCCCACTCGCGACGTCCCATAGCCTCACGGTATCGTCGAGGCTGCCAGACGCAATCGTGCGGCTATCCGGGCTGAAGGCAACGGCAAAGACCGCGTCCGTGTGACCCTCGAAAGTGTGCAGTTCCTGCCCCGTCACGGCGTCCCACACGATAACGGAATTGTGATTGGTTCCCGCGGCGACCAATCGCCCGTCCGCGCTGAGCGCGACGGACTCCAGCCGATTGTTCCCGCCGACGATCGTGTGCGATTGTTGTCCTTTCGCCAGGTCCCAAACTGTGACGGAGTTGTCGTCCACGTCCACCGCGGCGAAAATCTGCCCCTCGGCGCTCGATGAAATCAGCAGCACCCGGCGGCCGCCGCCCGGCAGCGTGAGCGATTCCCTTCCGGTGAGGATTTGCCAGAGCTTGATATTGGTCCCATTTCCCGAGGCGAGTACGTTCCCACCAGGATTGAACGAGACCGGGCCATTCCCGCCCGTCAGAGTGACGAGATTGCGCCCCGTGGTCAGTCCCCAGAGTTTGAGAGTGGACGAATTGCCGGAGGCGAGCACGTCGCCAGCCGGACTGAAAGCCACGGACTCAACCTGGTCCGTGTGGCCGGCGAGCGTGCGAAGCTTTTGGCCGGACGCGAAATCCCACAGCTTGACGGTTTTATCCCAACCGCCCGACGCCAGCGTCCGCCCATCCGGACTGAAGGCGATGGATTCGAGTTCGTCGGGGTCACCGGGCATCTCGCGAAGCACCTGCCCGGTCGCGACATCCCAAAGCTTGATCGTTTTTTCATCGCTCACCGCGGCCAGTGTGCGCCCGTCAAAACTGAACGCGACAGGACCGGCGGCGTCGGCAAAAGTGCGAACTTCCTTGCCGGTCGCGACCTCCCAAAGTTTCACCGTTTGGTCCGCGCTCCCTGAGGCGAGCGTGCGGCCATCCGGACTGAACGCCACATCGGTTACGTCGCTCGCCGCTCCGGTGATTGTGTTGAGCGCCTTCCCGCTGGCGACCTCCCACAACACGATGCTCTTGTCCGCGCTGCATGAGGCCAGGATGCGGCCGTCCGGACTGAACGCCACGGCATAGATCAAAGCGGAATGCCCCGTAAGGGTGCGAAGTTCGTGTCCTGTAGCGACGTCCCACAACTTGATTGTTTTGTCGTCGCTCCCCGACGCAAGCGTGTGGCCGTCCGGGCTGAACGCAACCGTGGCAATTTCGCCGGCATGCCCCGAAAACTTGCGGAGCAGCTGGCCGCTCGCGACGTCCCACAGCTTGATCGTATTGTCCTGACTGCCCGAGGCGAGGGTGTGGCCGTCCGGGCTGAAGGTGACAGAGGAAACTTGCGTGGTGTCGGTGAGCGTGCGAAGTTCCTGGCCCGTCGCGACGTCCCAAAGTTTGATCGTGTTGTCGGCGCTGCCGGAGGCGAGCGTGCGGCCATCCGGACTAAACGCCACGGAGTAGATCCACCACGTGTGGCCGGTCTCAACGACGAGTTCGGGCTTTTGTGCGCGGGTGGGGAGAGACGCGGCCAGGGCGAACGATACGAAAAGAACGAGGTAGCGAAGTTTGTTTCGCATCGCGGCTTGGGCAGCGCTCCGAATCTCGTACGAACCTATGACTTGGCGATGCGGATGTCAAACGCCTTACCGACATGCAGGGCCGGTGCGCGCGAGCGGGGGGATCCTTCGACTCCGAGGCGGCTGGTCCGCTGCGCGGACCAGAGAGAAGAAACCGCCTCTCCGCTCAGGATGACTAAATTCTGGCGGGAAGCGGCTAGAATTTAGTCACTTCGGAGAAACGGAAGCCGCTGATTTTCATCGCGGGGACCACCATCTCGAACGATTCTTCGCCGGCGGCGCGGACGGCGGGGCCAAGCGCTTCGACGTTGGACAACATTTCGAGAACGCTCTGATTGAAACGAAAATTGCGAATGCCGCCGACGACGCGGCCGCCTTCGACGAGGAACGTTCCGTCGCGCGTCATGCCGGTGAGGACCTTTTCGTACGGATCCACCTCGCGGATATACCAGAGCCGCGTGACGAGGATGCCACGATCCGTCGAGGCTACCATTTCGTCCACGGAAGTTTTGCCGCCCTCGAAAACCAGATTGAACGGCGCTTCTCCGTACTCATTCGGAAGCGAGAAACCGTGGCCCGTCGGCTTGGTCTTCATTTTCTTCGCGGTCGCGCGGGAATAGACGAGATTACGCGGCACGCCGCGCTCCACCAGCAAAACTTTTTGCCGCGGCACGCCTTCGCCGTCGTACGGCGGCCCGCTCTGGAGCGGGTGATAAACGTTGTCGCTCAGCGTAATGTTCTCGCCGAGCACTTTCTTGCCGAGGCGGTCGTTGAAGCAGGAGCGCTTATCCAGAATGGCGGTTCCGGCGAAATCGTAAAAAAGAAATCCCACGAGGTCGAGCACGGCCGCGGGCTGAAGAATCACCGTCCACGGACCGGGCGCAGCTTCGCGCGGATCGCGCGTGGCCGCGGCCGTGCGGCTGGCGCGCTCGGCGAGTATCGCCGGGTCCACATTGGAGACATCCGGCGAATTGGATTTCGCCCAGCCGGAGGAATTGGACTCCAGAATCGTAACGGAGAATTCGGCGCGCGTCTGGCGATGCGCGGCGACGAGACCGCTCGAATTCGCAAGCAGCGACGCCGTGGCGCCGGTCGTGAAAATTCCTGCGGCGGTCTGCCTGCGATTCGCGGAGAGCAACGCAACTTTCACGACGGCGCGCGCGCGTTCATCGGGACTCGCGCCCGCGGTGGAGGCAAAATAGCGCGCGACTTTCGTGTATTTCTGCTTCCGCAGCATGGGCAGCAAGTCGGGATTCTTCGGCTGGCTCTTCGCCAGTCGCGCAGCCGTGGCCACCACGCGGCGCAGCGATTCATCGTCCGTCCTGTTCGTGGTGGAGCGCGCGACGCGCCCGTCGAACACGGCGCACACGGATACGGAAAGCGACTGCTCGGCCACATTCTGGTGAATCGTGTTGTTCGCGAAGCGCGTAAGCGCGTCCACTGTGGCGGAAATGTCCACTTCGGTTCCATCGGCTTCGGAAAATAGCAGGACTTTTTCGGCGATCCGGTGCAGTTCCGAGTCCGAAGGCAGATGAACGGCCGCGACCGCCGGCCCGGCGATCCTGCTCTTAGCGCGTGCCGAAGATTTGCGCGCGGGACTCATCATTTAGCGAAGGCCGCACCGAGTTTGATATTCCGGAAACGCGCGGGCGACGCGCCGTGGCCGGTGCCCATCGTCTGCATGGGCTGGCCCTTGCCGCAATTGGGCGTGCCCCAGAGCGTCCAGTGCTCGCGCGAGCAGATGGCGTCGCAACTGTTCCAGAACTCGGTGGTGATGCCGCTGTAGCTGGGATTTTTCAGCATGCGCGTTTTCTTGCCGCCCTTGATCTCCCAGCCGACTTCCGTGGAAAACTGGAAATGGTAGCGGCGATCGTCAATGGACCACGAGCGATTCGTTTCCATCAAAATGGCGTCGTCAGTATCGGCGATGAGATCGTCGTACTTCCACGTGCCGGGCAAAAGGCTGATGTTCGTCATGCGAATGATGGGTAGGCGGTTCCAGCTCTCGGTGCGCATCGTGCCGCCGGAGCGCGACAGGCCGATCGCGGGCGCGGTCTCGCGGTTCGAGAGATACCCGGTAAAAAGGCCCGCCTTAATAATGTCCGTGCACTGCGCGGGGACGCCTTCGTCGTCGTAACCGAACGTGCCCAGGCCGGGGCCGTGCTCGAGGCGCGCGTCGGCCACCACATTGACGATCTCCGAGGCGTACTTCAGCGTGCGCAATTTTTCGAGCGTGAGAAAACTCAGCCCGGCGAAATTCGCTTCCATCCCCAAGACGCGGTCCAGCTCGATGGGATGGCCGACGGATTCATGAATCTGCAAACCGAGCTGCGAACTCTCCAGAATGATGGTCTTCACGCCTTCCGGAGATTGCGGCGCGCTGTGCAGCGCGACGGCCTCTTCGGCGACGCGCGGCGCATTTCCGACCAGATCGAACGATTCGACAAGCTCGTAGCCCGCGAGCTGATGTTGCCCTCCGAAGCTATTTGGATACGAGCGCTTCTGAATCTCAGTTCCTTGAAAGCTCGTGGCGACGATGCCCGCGCCGGACTGCATCTTGATCTGCTGAATTTTCGAGCCGAGCGTCGAAGCAAACACCTGCTCGATGCGGCGAAAGGTCATCGAAGTTTCCGCGATCGTCACGCCCTTCACGCGGGACATCGCGCGATCCGCCGCGAGCAGCAACTCCAACTGGCGTTCCAGCGGGATGCGGAAGGGATCCTTGACGTACGGATTCTGCCAGGTGTCCACGAACGCCTGCTCGGGCACCATGTGGACATCGGCGATCTTGGCGAGCGAGGACGCCTTCGCGATGGCGACGGCTTCGGCGGCGCACGCCTGAACGCCTTCGCGCGTCAGACGATCGGTCGCGGCGAATCCCCAGGAGCCGCGCACCAGCACGCGAATTCCGATGCCGAGCGATTCCGATTCGGCGAGCGTGCCCACCTGGCCGTTCTTGGTGGAAAGGTCGCGCAGTCGAACATCCATAACGCGCGCGTCGGCGTAAGAAGCGCCGCGGAGCTTGGCCGTTTCGATGGCGGATATGGCGAGGTCGAGCAAAGAAGCATTTTCGGGGATGGGCTGGCGAGGCGTCAAGCGAAGATGCGCGGTGGCGCAAAGAATCTTCGAGATGATTTAAGATAGGGCGGGGGGCGCGCCATGGACGACATCCGGATTCGTGCCGCGGAGCGCGGCGATTTGCCCAGGCTCACCGAAATCTACAACTACTACGTCGAGAACACGCCGATCACGTTCGACATCGAGCCGTACACCATCGAGCGGCGCGCAAAATGGTTCGAGCAGTTTAGCGCGACTGGCCGTCACCGGCTGGTAGTGGCGGAGTCGGGCGGCGTCGTGCGCGGGTATGCGGGGACCACACAATTCCGGGCCAAAGCCGCGTACGATACGACCGTCGAAACGACGATTTACTGCGCGGCGGGCGTCGAAGGAAAAGGCATCGGCAGCCGGCTCTATGCCGGACTCTTCGACGCGATTGCCGGCGAAGACATTCGCCGCATCGTCGCGGGCTACACGCTGCCGAATGCGGCGTCGGCTGCCCTGCACCGGAGATTCGGATTCAAACTCGTGGGCGTCTTCAGCGAGGTCGGGCGCAAGTTCGGAAAGTATTGGGACGTGGCCTGGAATGAAAGGCCGCTGCGGACCGCAAGCTAACTAAGCGTGTTCGCGCCGTTGACGGAGATTTTCTGGCCGGTGATGAAGTTGGCGGCGTCGGAGGCGAGGAAGGCCACGGTTTCGCCAACGTCCGCGGGCACGCCCATGCGTCGCATGGGAACTTCGGCGGCGTAAGCGTCCTTATCGGATTGCGGATCATTCGCATGACGCTCGGTGGGGATCCAGCCGGGCGCGACGAGATTCACGGTAATGCCCCATGGCGCAAGTTCGTTGGCCCACGAACGCGTCTGACCTAGTTGCGCGGCCTTGGCGGAAACGTAGTTTGCAAATTCCGGCACGCCGCGCTCAAAAACCTCAGAGCCCATCTGAATGATGCGGCCGTAGCGCCGCTCCTTCATCGATCCGACGACGGCCTTTACGAGCAGCAGCGGACTCTTCACGAAAAATTCCAACTGGTCAAGGCAATCGCGCCAAGTCATCTCTTCGATGGCGATGAACGGCTGCGGCCCGGTGGCGTTGGGAACGAGAATTTCTAGGGGACCGAAGTGGGCGCGAACTTCGGCGACCAGCCGATTCACTTCCGCTTCGTCGCGAACGTCGGCGCAGAAGATTGCGGCCTCGCCGCCCGCGGCGCGAATGCTCTGGGCGACGCGCTCGGCTTTTTCCGGGCTGGCCAAATAATTGACAGCGACCTTCGCGCCGCGCTTGCCGAGTGAATACGCAATGGCGGCGCCCAGCCCGTGAGAGGAGCCGGTGACCAGCGCAACGCGTCCGGAAAGTTCAGACATGTGAGGCGAGAGTATAGCCAAAAGTCCAAGCGGCGCCTCAAGGGACAAGGCCTCCGCTGAACTCGGCGGCTGCTAAGTGCCTTCGGACCAGGAAGCGAGATACTGCTCCTGCTCGGGCGTCAGGCGATCCGCGTGAATCCCCATCGATTCCAGCTTGAGCTTGGCGATGTAGCGATCGATCGCTTCGGGAACGGGATAGACTTTCCGCTCCAGCTCCGAGGCGTGCTTGACGAGATGTTCGGCCGAGAGCGCCTGATTGGCGAAGCTCATATCCATCACGGCGGCGGGATGCCCTTCGGCGCTCGCGAGGTTGATGAGGCGGCCTTCGCCCAGCAAATAAATCCGGCGGCCATCCTTCATCGCGTATTCCTCGACGAACGGACGCGCCGGCCGGTGCGCGCTGGACATTTTCTCGAGAGTGGGAATATCGATCTCGACGTTGAAGTGGCCGGAATTCGCCACCACCGCGCCATCCTTCATCCGCTCGAAATGCTCGCCCGTGAGAACGTTTTTGTTCCCGGTGACGGTGACGAAAATGTCTCCGATCTTCGCGGCCTCCGCCATCGGCATCACGCGGAAACCGTCCATCACGGCTTCGAGCGCACGAACGGGATTCACTTCGGTGACGATCACGTCCGAGCCCAGGCCCTTCGCGCGCATCGCCAGGCCGCGGCCGCACCAGCCGTAGCCGGCGACCACAAATTTCAGTCCGGCGAGCAGAAGATTCGTGGCGCGCAAAATCCCGTCAATGGTGGATTGGCCCGTGCCGTAGCGATTATCGAAGAGGTGCTTGGTCAGGGCGTCGTTCACGGCGATGACCGGATACTTCAAGGTGCCGTCCAGCGCCATCGCGCGCAGTCGAATCACTCCCGTGGTGGTTTCCTCGGTGCCGCCGATAATTCCGGGGACGAGATCGCTGCGCTTGGTCACCAGCGTGGTAACAAGGTCGGCTCCGTCGTCCATGGTGATTTGCGGGTGATGATCGATGGCCGCGTTGACGTGGGCGTAGTACGTGGCGTTGTCTTCGCCCTTGATCGCATACGTCGCAATCGAATAATCCTTCACCAGGCAGGCGGCGACTTCATCCTGCGTGGAAAGCGGGTTCGAGGCGCACAGCACGACGTCGGCGCCGCCGTCGCGCAAGGTGATGGCGAGATTGGCCGTCTCGCTGGTGACGTGCAAACAGGCGGAAAGCCGGACGCCCTTCAGCGGTTGCTCCTTGATGAAGCGCTTGCGGATCAATTGCAGGACCGGCATCTGCTGATTGGCCCACTCGATTTTGCGCTTCCCTGCCTCGGCCAGAGCGAGGTCTTTCACGTCGCCAGTCAACTGATTCGTTGTCGTCACGCGATTTCCCCCTCAGGATTCAGAAAATGTTCGAGCCACAATTGGATTGGCGCGCCCCACGCCACGCAAAGCTCGATGCGCCCTAGCGTCTCGCGACGGCCGCGGCGCCCTGCAGGCCCGCTTCCTTGCGAATTTGCTCCGCCTTGTCGCTGCGCTCCCAGGTGAATCCGGGCTCGGAGCGGCCGAAATGGCCGTACGCGGCCGTGGGCCGGTAAATCGGACGGCGCAAATCGAGCGACTCAATGATGCCGCGCGGATTCAATTTGAAAGTGGCGCGGATCAGATCGGTGATCTGTTCGTCGGGAATGATGCCCGTGCCGAACGTGTCCGCCATGACGGAGACGGGCTCCGCGACGCCGATGGCGTACGCAAACTGCACTTCCACCTTGCGCGCCACGCCCGCGGCCACCAGATTCTTGGCCACGTAGCGCGCCATGTAGCACGCGGAGCGATCCACTTTGGTCGGATCCTTGCCCGAGAGCGCGCCGCCCCCGTGCCGGCTGTAACCGCCGTAGGTGTCCACGATGATTTTGCGGCCAGTCAGGCCCGCGTCGCCCATGGGTCCGCCCACCACAAATCGTCCGGTGGGATTGATGTAGAACTTGGTGTGCTTATCGATCAGCGATTCCGGAATCACGCGCTCGATCACTTCACTCTGCACCACCGCGTGCAGCTCGGCGTTGGAGACTTTGTCGCTGTGTTGCGAGGAGACAACCACGGCGTCCACGCGCAACGGCCGGCCGTCCACGTATTCCACCGTCACTTGCGATTTGCCGTCGGGCCGGAGGAAATTCACCAGGCCGCTCTTGCGCACCTCGGCGAGCCGGCGGCCCAGCTTGTGCGCCAGCATGATCGGCAGCGGCATCAGCTCATCGGTCTCGTCGCAGGCGAATCCGAACATCAAGCCCTGATCGCCCGCGCCTCCGGTGTCCACGCCCATCGCGATATCGGGCGACTGCCGCTTGATCGAGGAAATCACGGCGCAGGTTTCGGCGTCGAAGCCGTACTTGGCGCGTGTATAGCCGACGTCGCGCACCACTTCGCGCGCCAGCTCCGAATAATCCACCACGGCCGAGGTGGTAATTTCGCCGGCAAGGACGACCAGCCCCGTCGTGACCAGCGTCTCGCACGCGACGCGGCCCATGGCGTCCTGCCCGAGCACCGCGTCGAGGACCGCGTCCGAGATCTGATCCGCAATTTTGTCGGGATGGCCTTCCGTCACTGATTCCGAGGTAAACAGAAATGTCCGCTTCGATTGACTCAAAATGTCGCTCCCCCCACAGATTGCCGCAGTCCGGCTGAAGGCGACGCGGCCGTTCGCGAATAATTCAAGACAAACCACGCTAGCACGCGCCTAAAACCGTGTCAACGCAATGGACTTGAACGGGTTAGGAAACAGTTGAATGGTGCGTTAAGGGAGTTGAGAAGGAATTCTCGGGGTCGAGAAACGCCTACTCCTCGTCGGTCGCGGCGTCGCCTCGGCCCAGATTTCCCTGCTTGCGTGCGATGAGCGTGGCGTGGATGAACGGATCGATGTCGCCATCGAGGACGCGATCCACGTCGCCCACCTCGAACTTCGTGCGATGGTCTTTGATCAAGCGGTACGGCTGCAAGGTATACGTGCGGATCTGGCTGCCGAAACTTATGTCCAGTTTGGCTTCGTCCATCTTGCGCGTATCCGCGCGGCGCTTCTCCACTTCAAGTTCGTAAAGCTTGGAGCGCAACACCTTCATCGCCAACTCGCGATTCTTGTGCTGGCTGCGCTCGTTCTGGCACTGCACCACAATTCCCGTCGGAAGGTGCGTGAAGCGGACGGCGGTCTCCACCTTATTCACATTCTGCCCGCCGTGACCGCCCGCGCGGAACGTATCAATCTTCAAATCCTCGGGCTTCACCACCACATCAATGCGATCGTCGATTTCCGGAATTACGAAGACCGAAGCGAACGACGTGTGCCGTCGCGCGGCTTGATCGAACGGCGAAATGCGAATCAGTCGGTGCACGCCGCTTTCGGTGGTGAGCAGACCGAAGGCGTTCTCGCCTTCCACGCGCACCGTGGCGGATTTAATTCCCGCGGCCTCGCCGGGCGTCGAGTCAATCACGGTGGCGCGAAATCCCTTGCGCTCCGCCCAACGCAAATACATCCGCAGCAGCATCTCGGCCCAGTCCTGCGACTCCGTGCCGCCCGCGCCGGGCTTGATCGTGAGAATCGCGTTGCTGCGATCATTTTCGCCGGAGAGGAGCGTCGTGGTTTCGAGTGCGCTGACATACGTCTCGCCGGCCGTCATCTCGCGGTCAATCTCAGCGAGCAGGCCCTCGCGCGCGACCGCGTTCGATTCTTCTTGAGCCAGGTGAAGATAGGCTTCGAGATCGCCGTCGAGCGCGACCAGCTTGCGATCGGCGTTGACGGCCTCTTCGGCGGGCTTGCGCTGCTGGAGAGTTTTTTGCGCCTGCTCCTGGTTGTCCCAGAAATCGGGAGCGGCGATGCGCGCTTCGAGTTGGTCTAAGAGTTTTTGCTGGGCGGGAACGTCAAAGATAGCTCCGCACCCGCGCGATGCGCTCGCGGAGTCCGGCAAACCGATGCTGCAGATCTTCGATGATCATTTTTTCCGTTTCTTGGAGCCGCGCCGCTTGCCTTTCACTGACGGCGCACGCTCGCCAGCCTCGCTGCGATCCAAATCACCGCCATCCACTTCACCCGCGCCGGCAAGCTCATCCAAGGGCACGCGCGGCGGCGGGTGCAACCACGCGCGCAGGAATCCCCACTCCACGGTCAGCAGCGCGAGCAGCGAACCGATGACGCACAGCCACGACACCCATTCGCCATGCCGCACGTAAAAAGTGATGTCGCTGCGAAACGCGTACGGCGCGTCGAGCTCGGCGCGAACGTCCGCGGGCAACTCCGCGACGATTCTGCCATATGGGTCAACGGATGCCGTGTAGCCGTTGTTCGTCGAGCGCAGCAGCCAACGGCGATTCTCGACGGCCCTCACTCTCGCGATTTCCAAGCTTTGCGCCGGCGCGGCGTCGCGGCCAAACCAGCCGTCGTTTGAGATGTTGACGAGCAGCTCCGCGCCATTCGCCGTGAACTGCCGCACTTCGGCGGGAAACGCCGACTCGTAGCAGATGAAGATCGCGTACTTTCCGCCCGGCAACTGGCCCACGGCCCGCCGCTTGCCGCGGCTGAAATCGCCGATGTCCACCGTAAGTTTGCCGGCGAAAATAATCCACTTGCGCCAGGGAACGTACTCGCCGAACGGAACCAGATGAATTTTATCATAGACGAAAACTTCGCGGCCCACGGGGTCGAGCTGAATCGCGCTGTTATACGGATCCATTCCGCCCGTGGGATTCGGCTCCCAGTTCACGGCGCCGAAAATGAAATCCCCGCCGGCTTCAAGAGGCGTGCGAATCGCGCGCACATCGAACGCGCGATCGAACAGACTGAACGGCGCAGGCGTCTCCGGCCAGATGATGGGCCCCGGTTCGAGCCGCGCCGCAGACACGCTCATATTTTCAAGCTGGTCCATTTCGCCGCTGTGCGACTGCAACCAGTCCGCCGGATAACTCATCGCCTGCGGGAAATCCAGTTGCACCAGATGCGCGATGCGCGTGGGCTGTGCCGCAGGCACCCAGCGCGGCCCAATCCACGCAACAAAAATCAAAATGACTGTGAGCGCCGCGGCGGAAATCGCGCCGCGCCGTTTCCGCGCGCCCTCGGAAGATAGAACCCAAAACAGCAACGCGTTGTAAGCCGCCACGATCCACGATAGCCCGTAAATTCCAGTGATGGTCGTAATCTGCGCGAGAGCCAGATTCCGCGCCGCCGCATAGCCAAGCAGATTCCACGGAAAACCAATGTCCGGCAAGTGCGCGAGCCCCAACTCCATCGTCACCCAGAGAAACGGCGCGACGCACGCCGCCTTCCCCGCCCCGTCGCGTCCCCACAAACTAATTCCCATAGCAAAAAACATTTTGAACACCGCACACGCAACGACCATCGCCGCCATCACGCCCGCGGCCTCAATCGGAGGCAGCGGCCCATACTGCCGCATCACGGTGTAAACCCAAGAGACCGATATCCCGTAGAACGCGAGTCCGTACAACAATCCGCAAAGCGCAGCGAATCGCAGACTAGCGCCCCACGCCGCCAGCATCAGTGGCACAACCGCAATCCAAGCCAGCACCGGAATGTTGTAATTCGGATAACAGAAAGCCAGCGCCGCGCCCGAAGCAATCGAAAGCGCCAAGCGCGCCGTGCGAGAGAGTGTCATAGCCGCGTCATTGTAAACCGGCTCGCAGCGTCGCGCCTTGTTTTTGCTGGCGGGAGAGGGCGATTGTGGATCAATCAGAAAAGAAAAACCAATAGGGCGCAACTCGCGTGTACCCGGTCTCCGGGTACTCTTTGCTTAGGGCCGCTGGATCGTCATCTGAACGATACATGTAACCTCTATGGCTCAATGCATTTGAGTCGCGCATGGCAAAGCGAACCGTGATGTTTTGGCGAGCGGAACTGATGATGACCCTATCCAACATTTTGAGATCCGAATATTGGGGCGGGATAGAGACAACTGTCGAAAAAACGTCGCTGCCTCTCTTGGCCATTTCATCTTTGATCAAGAAGTTCGTAGCCTCTTGGAATCTGGGGAGGCGCTTGAGGAAGAGCCGATCTCTGAACGAGCCGCCGAACAGTATCGTGGGATAAAGGAGCAGGCAGAATATCACGTTAATCAGGAAGCGGTAGGAAGCATGCTTCGACCTGCGGGTTGCGACCAAGACCGCGCTCGCGACCATGCTGGCGACGAAACATGCGAAGAACAGGAGAGCAACTATGTCGCTAATTCCGTCACAAAACGTGACCGACCAGAGCAGCGACCCGAGAAAAGCGACTCCGACGAGGCAGGTCCAAGGGTACGGGAATAATTTGGCCGTCATAATTCTGGAGTCGGGGGAACAGAGCTGGCTCAGTTTATCGCTTGAGGATGGATTTGAATCCCGCGGCCTCAAGTTTGTCGCGAGCCACCGCAGCGGATGCTGCGTCGGCATAGGGCCCGACTTGCACGCGGTAATACTTGTCCGCCCCGGGCCCGAGCACAAACGCGGGGAATTTTTTCTGTTGCAGCACTTGCGCCAGCTCCAGTGCGTCGCTCTCTTTCACCAGTGCTGCGACTTGCAACACGATGGCGCCCTTGGGAATCGCCGGAGTCGTCTTCGGCGCAGGAGCCGGCGCTGTAGTCGGAGTGGCCTTAGGCTGCGAGGCGGGCGCGGATGCCGCGGGCTTCGGCGGCTTGGTCGCCGCCGGAGCCGCAGCTGGATGCGAAGTCGGAGTCGCAGTCGAAGTCGACTTGGGCGTTGCCGCCGGCGCCGGCACGAGATGATCGTTCGCAGGCTTGGGATCGGCGGAGTGGTAGAAACTCCAATCGGACGCAGGGGGCGCAGCAGCCGGCTTATTCGGCGGCGATGCGTGATCCGTGGCGGGACCATCGCCCGAATCCTGCGCGCGAGCCGTGGCGGCGCGAAGCTGCGTATCGTACTGGCTTCGTCCCAGCAGGTAACCCAGCGTGAAAACGATCCCGAAGATGACCGTCAGCAGCAGGAACAGCCCCACCAGGTGCCGGCTTTCGAGCACCATATCGCCGCTCCCGCCTTTCTTGGCTCCCGCCATTCTTTATTTTGCCGGTCCCGGTCCGCTCGACAAACTCTTGACCCACGAATTGATAATGTCGATCGGCAGCGGAAAAACGATCGTCGTGTTTTTCTCGACGCCGATTTCGGTCAAGGTCTGTAGGTACCGAAGTTGAATCGCAGAGTGCTGCGTCTCGAGCATGGCAGCGGCCTCGGCCAGTTTGCCGGAAGCCTGCAATTCGCCGTCGGCGTGGATGACTTTCGCGCGGCGCTCGCGCTCGGCTTCCGCCTGACGGGCGATCGCGCGCTGCATCTGCTCGGGAATGTCCACCTGCTTGACTTCAACCTTCGTTACTTTAATACCCCAGGGCTCGGTATCCTGGTCAAGGATCACCTGCAAACGGCTGTTAACCTTTTCGCGCTCGGCGAGGATCTCATCGAGCTCGAATTGGCCGACGATGCTGCGCAACGTCGTCTGCGCTTTCTGCGACGTGGCGTAGAGATAGTTCTGGACCTGCGAGAGCGCCAGATTCGCGTCCACCACGCGGAAATACGTCACCGCGTTCACCTTCACGGAAACATTGTCGCGCGTGATGATGTCCTGCGGAGGCACGTCCAGCGTCTCGATCCGCAACGAAATCCGGTACAAGGATTCGATCGGCCAGAAGACCAGCCGCACTCCCGGCCCTTTCGCCTCGGGCAGCAAACGGCCCAGCCGCAACACGACGCCGCGCTCCCATTCCTTGATGATGTAAATCGAATTCCAGATCCAGATCAAAAAAATCAAGCCCACGACGGCTATCCCAATCAAACCAGCATCCATGACATTCTCCTCACCGGCCGGTCCCTTCCGGCCGTTCCCTCGCCCTCAACGAATCCTGCCTTGCCGGTTACAAATCCTTGCGCGCAGCTCCGGGGCTTAGCTCGGCGGCCGCACGTGCACCGTCAACCCTTCCACGCGCGTAACGCGCACGCGCGTCCCTGCCGCAATCGCATGTTCGGACACCGCGCGCCACAACTCGCCGTGCATTCGCACCATGCCGGAAAACCCGCCCTTGGCATCCGAGGGCGCCAGCGCCTCGGTGACTTCCACTTCCGTTCCCACAAGTTGCTCGCGACCTGTGGCCCCCTTCCATCGCCGCGACTTTAGCACGAGGCGCATCAAGAATATGATGATGACGGCGAACGGCAGCGTCACCGCCACCGCCACAACGAAGCTGACTCCCCCTCCCGTCAGAGGCGAGCGAATCAGCATCAATGCCCCAAGCAACATCGCAATCGCTCCGCCCACGCCCAGCACGCCGTGACTCGTGAACTTGGCCTCCAGAATAAACAACGCCAGGGCCAGAACAATCAACAGCAACCCCGCAAAGTTTACAGGAAGAATCTGCATTGCGAATAGCGCCAGCACCGCCGCGATCCCGCCGATCACGCCGGGCGCCACCATCCCCGGATGCGTGAACTCGGTGTAAATGCCCAGCACGGCCACGATCAACAAGATGAAGAAAGCGTCCGGCTGAACGACGCGTGAAAGAAAGCGCTGTCGCATCGACATTCCGACCGCGACTATTTGCGCGTTCGCGAGCGAGAGCTTTTCCGTGTGCCCGTCGAAGCGCGTGATGGTGCGGCCGTCGAGCTGCGCAAAAAGATCCGCGGGCGACTTCGCCACCAAATCAATCAGCTTGCCGTCCAGCGCTTCCGTGTCCGTGAACGCCTTTGCGTCTGTCACGGCAGTTTCCGCCAGCGTGACGTTGCGCCCGCGCTTGCTCGCATAACTGCGCAAATACGCGGTGGCATCGTTCAGGATCTTGCTCTTCATCGTCTCGGTCGTATTGATCGGCGTCCCGCCGATCTCAATCACCGGCGAGGCCGCACCCGCGTGCGTGCCAGGGGCCATCGCCGCCACATCCGCCGAAAGCAAAATGAAAAATCCCGCCGACGCGCCGCGCGCGCCCGTAGGCGAAACGTACACAACGACGGGCACCGGCGAATCCAGAATGTGCCGGATGATGTCCATCATCGATTCTTCTAGACCGCCCGGCGTATCCATCGTGATCAGAATCAGGCTGGCGTGCGTCTTCGCAGCCTGGTCGATCCCGTCGTCAATGTATTCGGCGAGAATCGGCTCGACTTCATCATTGATTTGCAATTCGACGACTTGCGGCCTGCCGGCGCTTCCCTGCTGCGCGCGCGCCCGCGCCGGCAGCAACATCGCCAACGCCGCCGCGCTCAGCGCAAAGGCCAACACCAAGGCGCGCCATTCTCCGCGTGTAGTACCGTTCTCGCGAGATTTCATCGTCGTTCTCCCGTCCGAATCTCCACCTGAACCGATGCATTCACATAGAGGTTGCGTCGTTCACTCGGCTCGCACAGCGCCGCCGACTCCGCCGATGGACGCAGCCAACTGCGATCGAATTTCTCCGAAATCCGCAGCAGCGGCACAAGCGATGCCGGCGTCGGCCCGCGCCCCGTTCCGTTCGCGCCGGCTTTGTTAATCTGTTCCATTGCGTCTCGAATTCCCGAATCCTGCGGCACGAGATCCGCGGCGCGCTTCAAAGACGCGAGCGCGTCCGGCGCGCGGCCCACGAGAAATTGCGCCACCCCGAGATTGAACCAAAAATTCGCGGTGCTGGCTGAAACCTGCGCGGCTTTGTCGAACTGCGCGACGGCGTCCGCGTATTTCCCCTGCTCCGCCAGCGCCACACCTAGATTATTGCGCGCTTCGGGCGAATCCGGCGGCATTTCGCTTCCGGGCCGCGGCTGCTGCAAAACCGCCTCAAATGCGGATTGCGCGCGCGCCGGATCGTGGCCCTGCAAATGACACACACCGGCGTCAAAGCCTGCTTCCGCTCCGTGCGGACGATCCGGCGGAACGCGCGAAAACCACACTAGCGCCAGTTCGCAATCGTGCTGCTTGTAGTAGGAGACGCCCAGCTCGAAAGCTGCCGCGTCCCAATCGGTTTCCAGCCGCGCCGCCTCGCGCAAATCCGCAATGCGGTCTTCCTCGCTGGAATCTTCGAGCCCGCGGACGTACGAGCGAAACGCGTCCATGTGCGAGGGCGGATTTCCGGCGGCGAAAAATTCCGCCGGCGGCGCGCCCGCAGAACACGTTTCCGGAGAAATCGCGCAGAGCAGCGAGCTTGCGAGGCGCAAGTGCGCCGCAAGCAAGTCCGCCGCGGCGCCGGCCGCCGCAAACGAAGGCGAAAGCGAGGGCGGCGCAAGATGCAAGACGCTGGCCGTCAAGGAAATTGTCTTGCCGTCTGAGGTGAATCGACCGAACACGACGTCATCGGCATCCGCTTGCTCGCCCAACGTGATCATCGTGGCCCGGCTGAGATTCGCAGTCGCGGGGATCCCCATCTTCTCGATCGCTTCGAGCCGGTCCTCGCGCGAGAGCACGAATCTGCGCGGACCCTGCAGCCTTTCGGTTGTCAATTCCGCGAGGCCTTCCGAAAGCCATTCGAGGCTCGGATCGCGGCTGGCGTTTTCAAATGGGAAAACGAGAATGGTGCGCACGGGCTGCGCAGCCGCGGGAACTTGCGTTGCGGAAACCGCGGACTGCGCTGCGCGCGTCGACCGCGACCCGAAGCACGCCGGCAACGCAGCCAGCACAACGAGCACGGCGAACTGGAGACACCGCAGCCCCATCGGTGTCCCATCCTAACAGAAGCGCGGCGCTGCCGAAGCTCGTACGATTTCGCCTCAGGTCCCCGGCGCGCCCGCGGGCCGATTTCCGACCGCCGAGGCGCGCTGTAGCACCTCTTGCACGGCCGGGTCCGAGATGACTTTCGCGAACGAAGGATCCGTCTTGACCTTAATGATGTCGGGATATCCTTCGTCGAACGCTTTCAATAAATCCTGAGCGCAGTTCGCGGCATCGCCGCGTTCCGCGAAAGTCTTGGCGAGAAGAAAATAGAACATTCCGTGCTCGGAAACAGTGTGCTCCTGCAGAACCGATCCGCCTCGCCCGCCGGCATCCAGGACGTTCGGATCCCGCGAAAGCGCCTGATCGAACGCGTCGATCGCCTCAGGATACTTGTGGTCGGAGAAATAGGCGAAGCCCAGGTTGGCGTAGGCCTGCGCCAAGTTCGGATCCACTTGCAGAGCTTTCTTATACGCGCGCACGGCTTTACGGTAATTTTGCGCCTGGTACCAAGTCGTTCCGAGGTTGTTGAACGGATCGCCAAACGACGGATCGCTTCGCATGGCGCGCTGGTAAGCTTTCCTCGCCCTGCCGAGATCTCCCAATTGCTGGTACACGACTCCCAGCATGTTCGCGTAATGCGCGTTGCCCGGCTGTTCCGCAAGAAGCTTCTGGTACGCCTGGACCGCCTCATCGTATCGTTTTTCAGCGACCAGTACCTTCGCGCGAGTTTCTTCGATCTGCTGCGGCGTTTGGTCCGCAGTCGCACCCGGCTGTGGGGATTGGCCGGAAACGGCCGGCGTTTGCGGGTCTTGCGGGGCGTAAGCGGAATCTGCGCGGGCAGCGATGCCGGAGCTGAGAATCGTGAGGGCAACCGCCGTCCATAAGACGTGTCTCATGGCGATTCACCTCCCGTTGCGAATTCAGGGTTGCGGAGTTCCCGTACCCTGTTTCGGCGGGTTAGAGTCCTTCTTGTCCTGATTGTTGCCTGTCCCAAAGATACCAAAAATTCGCTGGATCAGGCTCTTTTTCTTGGCCTCGTCGGCGGAAGGCTGTTGCGGAGGATTCGCCGGCCCGGCCCCGGCGCTCCCATTGCCGTTTGGTTGCTGCGCGCCGTTCGGCGAGGGCGGTGACGGCACCTTGTCCGCGCCTCCAAAAATCTTGGCGAGCCAAGCCGCCGAGGGCTCTTGCGCGAACATCTGCCCGCCGTGCTTGTAGCAGAATTCCGTCGGCTCGGTGCCGCGAATGTACACTTCGTCGCGCGTGACCGGGCATTGCGGGGTCGCGAGCTGCAGCGTGTCCGGATCGATCGTCACGGTCATCACGCCGTCCGGCGGAACAAATGGCTGCATGTTGCGATACGCGGGCAGCGCCGCGGCGCGCTTCATGAACTCCGCCCAGATCGGCGCGGCGGAATTGCCGCCCGCAAGTCCGAGATCGCGATTGTCGTCGAAGCCGACCCACACGATGCACTCGAGATTCGACGTGTAACCCGCGAACCAGCCGTCGCGCGAAGTGCCCGTCTTCCCGGCCGCGGGTTGCGTGAAGCCGCGGGCGCGCACGGGATAACCCGTGCCGTGGTCGATCACGTCCTCGAGAATGCTCGTCACCAGGTACGCCACGCGCGGATCCATCGCCTGGTGCGTCCGCGGATCGTTGTGCTCTAGGACTGTGCCGTCGCCGCTCGCAACCGTGCGCAGAAACATGGGCTCGGCGCGAATCCCGCTGTCCGCCAGCACGGTGTATCCCGCCGCAACTTCGAGCGGCGTCATTTCGTACGCGCCCAGCGCCATCGCCGGAGTGGCTTGAATGTTGGGATCGAGCCCGATTTGTCGCGCCATGCTCGCGACGTGATCGTAGCCGATCATTTCCGCCACTTTCACCGTCGCGACGTTCAGCGAAAACGTCAGCGCTTGGCGCAGCGTCACCGTCCCGTGAAAATCCTCGCCGTAATTGTTCGGCGTGTATTCCTTGCCGTCGAAGTCAAATGTCGTCGGCTCGTCGTCCACCGTCGTCGCCGGAGTGATCACGGGTTCAGTGCCGTCCACGCCACTCTGGAACGCCGCCGCATACACAAACGGCTTGAACGAAGAGCCTGGCTGGCGGCGCGCCAGCACGTGGTTCAGCTGGCTTTGACCGTAATCCCGCCCGCCCACTAGCGCTTTGATCTCGCCCGTTCGCGGATCGATCACGATAATCGCCACTTGCGCTACGGTGTTGTCGCCTTTCTTCCGCCACTTCGCGTATTTCCTCGCGAGTTGGTCGTCCACATTCTTGATGCCGATCTGCACCGCCTGCGCCGCCGCTTCCTGGAGTTCCGGATCGAGCGTCGTGTAAACGCGCAGACTCTGTGAGAGCAAATCCGCCTCGGAGAAGCGGTCCAGCAAATGATCCTTCACCATGTCCACGAAATAGGGCGCGGAGCTACCTTCGATCCCTCCGCTGACCAGATGGAGCGGCGTCTTCAGCGCGGCCTTCTCTTGATCCGGCGTGATCATTCCATTCTCGAGCATCTGCGCGAGCACGCGGTTGCGCGCGTCGTCGGCGCGATCCGGCCGGCGATCCGCCGTCGAGTAGCGATTCGGCGCGCGGATAATTCCCGTAAGAAACGCCGCTTCGCCCAGCGTCAAATCGTGAATGTCTTTATTAAAGTAGGCGTAGGACCCTTCCGCGAAACCGTGGATCGCGAAGCTGCCGCGATTGCCGAGATAAATCTCGTTCGCATACATCTCGAAAATTTGCTGCTTCGAGAAGCGCCGCTCCAGCTCCAGCGCCACCATGGTTTCCGCGACTTTCCGCTTCCACGTCCGTTCCGTGGTGAAGAAGAAGCTGCGCGCCACCTGCATGTCCAGCGTGCTGGCCCCCTGCTCCACCTGCCCGTGACGCAAGTCCGCCCACGCCGCCCCCAGGATGCGCACGGGATCGAAGCCTGGGTGCTCGAAGAAGCGCTTGTCTTCCGCCGAGAGCAGCGCATTCCGGAGTACTTCCGGAATGTCGTCGTAGCGCACCATGCGGCGTTTCTCGCGCGAACTATCGAAAAGATTGGTGAGGAATTCCGGCTCGATTTCCGCATCGCTCACTTCCCGGCCCGACTCGAGCGCCTGAATGCGCTGGATCTTCGCCCCGTCGAGTTCCACGCGCAGCGCGTTGCTACCGTTGAAGTAGGAATCCTGCGAAGGGTGAATCTCCACCGTCTCGTTGTCGATTTTGTATAGCCCGGGCGCACCCTCAATTTCACCCTCCGTGTAGCCGGCGCGCTGCAGGCGGGCCGCCAACTCCCCCGAGGTCATGGACTCTCCGACCGCGATTCGTTCCGGAGCCGCGTAAATTCGCGCGGTGGTCTGGTCCACGTGGCCGGCCAGCCGCGCGTCAATCATGTGGCCGAAGTGGATCCAGTAATAGGTGAAGACGCCTATCCCAGCCAGAATTGCCAGGAGAAGGACGCCCATGATCGAGAGACCCCACCGTGACGTCCAAAAGCCCTTAGTAAGCCGGATTCGCACCTGCCCCTGCCCTCACTCCGCCGCGCAACGCGCCTTGCGAATTAGGATGCCAGTTTCCCACCGCGGGAAAGTGTACACGGCCCACGCGCAAATATCTCTGTGCAATTCCGTTTCCGCAAAGCGCGCCTGGGACTTGACCAACCGCTGCGGCGCGGCTCCAAACGCAAATCTTTCTGTATCCTATTGAAAATACATATCTTATTAGTTGGCAAAGGAGGGCTGGGGCCCGCTCATGCGCTTTCGGCTGCGCTCAGATTCCGGGGCTGACGCTCAGATGGCCGCGCTGGTTGAGTCCGGATGAAAATGGAATGTCCACTGGTAGACGCGCAGGTCCACGGTCACGGAGTAATCCACGGAGATCTCCACGTTGAAGCCCTTATGGGTGACCGTGACTTCGTCAGCCGTCACGGGGAGGTTGTTGTCCTCCGCCGCCTGCACGATTGTCTTTTTCAGCTCGTCATCGGACGCGCGATTCACGGGCGCCAGCCGCGCCGTGCTGAGTACCGCGTCCTGAAACTGATAACTGTCAAACAGTACCGGCACCACCTTCACGCAGACGTAGCCGAAGACAAATAATATCACCAGCCAAATAATGAGTTTGAGTCTTCCAGACCCGCGCTGGCCGCCAAGTTTCGACGCCGATGCCCGCCCAGCATCTCGCGGCATCACCAGGTCGCTGTCCTGATGGGGAATTTCGCGCGTGGCAAAATGAAACATCGCAGATTGATGCTAGCACCCGCCTAAAAGTGTGTCGACAAGGGCGAAACCAAGTGGTTCCGCGAAGTTAACTCCGCTCCAGTAGGACAGGCACTCTTGCCTGTCCTACCCTTTAATGCAGGTCCGCTAGATTGCCACAACGTACCCCACGCGCGTCGCGATTGCCCATGTGATTTCCTGCATGCGCGCAGGACATCCGGGACAGTCAGCCCCACGGGGCCAAGGGAATGCCTGCCGGCAGGCAGGCCTGTCCTACCAACCCTCGCCGAGGCGAAATCTCAATACGCTCGCCCAAAAACGCCGCGATCGCGCGCCGATTTACCGCAAAAAACGCACGTCCCCGCGCCGCCCGGGTCGTCCAGGGGAATGCAACGCATCGTAGCTTTCGTGCTTTCCTTAATCTCTTCCTCGCACTTGGCGTCGCCGCACCAGAACGCCCGCGCAAATCCCGTCTCGACCGCGGCCTTGAACTCCTCGAAATTGCGCGGCTCGAGCGTGTGCGCCTCGCGGAAGGCCAGCGCCTTATCGTGCATGGATTTCTGGATCGCGGCCAGCGCCTCCATGACGGCCGCCACGATGCCCGCCTGCGGCGCCGGCGACTTCCCTTCTCTGCCGGGCTTGTCGCGCCGCGCCATCACCACGGATCCCTGCGCCACGTCGCGCGGACCAATCTCGATCCGCAACGGAACTCCGCGCATCTCCCAATCATTAAACTTGAATCCGGGGCTGACGCCTTCGCGCTCGTCGGTCTTCACGCGCAGGCCCGCTTCCACCAGCGGCGTGCGTATCTTCGCCGCCGCTTCCATCGTGATTGCGCGCTCGGCGTCCGTCTTCCAAATCGGCACCAGCACTACTTGGTAGGGCGCTAGCTTCGGCGGCAGCACCAGCCCCTGATCGTCGCCATGCACCATGATGATCGCCCCGATGAATCGCGTAGAAAGTCCCCACGAGGTTGTCCAGCAGTATTGCAACACGCCGCCCTGATCGAGATAGCGAATCTCGAACGCCTTCGCGAAATTTTGCCCCAGGTTGTGCGAAGTCCCCGCTTGCAACGCCTTGCCGTCGCCCATCATCGCTTCGATCGAATACGTCTGATCCGCGCCCGCGAACCGCTCCGACGCCGATTTCCGTGCCCGGAATCACCGGCACTGCCGCGTCGTTCACCGCGAAATCGGTGTAGATGTCCAGCATCTGCCGCGTCTCGAACTCGGCCTCCTCAAGCGTAGCGTGCGCCGTGTGCCCCTCCTGCCAGAAAAATTCCAGTGTGCGCAGGAAGAGCTTCGTCCGCAACTCCCAACGCACCACGCTGTTCCACTGATTGATGAGCACCGGCAAATCGCGGTAGGACTGAATCCACTTGGCGTACGAGTGGCCGATGATCGTTTCCGACGTCGGCCGGATCACCAGCGGCTCTTCCAGCTCCTCGCCGCCGCCATGCGTCACGACAGCCAGCTCGGGCGAAAATCCCGCGACGTGCGATTTTTCTTTGTCAATAAAGCTCCGCGGAATCAGCAACGGAAACGCCGCATTCACGTGCCCGGTAGCCTTGAATCGCCGGTCCAGCGCCTGCTGAATGTTCTCCCAAAGCGCCCACCCATAAGGACGCACGATCATGCACCCGCGCACCGGCGCGTAGTCCGCGAGCTCGGCCTTCAGGACGAGCTGGTTGTACCACTCGTTAAAATCTTCCGCGCGCGTCGGTAATTTCTGTTCAGCCATGCGTCTCGATTTTCTCCTTCTTGTGTAGCGACGAACTTGAGCCCGGCCGCCCCGATCGGTGAAGGGCGCCACGCGAGGCGCCCGCAACTTATGCCACTCGCTGCAGTACACGCGTCGCAAACTTCACAGCCTAAAGTAGCGTCCCGATGCTGTCAACGCGCTCCGAATAGCCGGCGTTTTCTCGACCCTATGAACCGTACCAAAGCCCTACAGCTCGAGAAAAACACCGCCGGCCTCCAACCCTTCCTCTGCCAGGTTATTGATGTACTAGAAACTTCCGCACTCAAAAGCTCGGCTGCGGCATTGCATACGGACGGCGGTACGTGTAGGTTACCGCTCAGGAAGTCAAAATCGAAATTCCTGACAAAGACGTCGGCAGAATTGCTGTTCATTCTTGCTGTTAACACAGCAGCACGACCCTTCACAGATTTAGGCCCTTACCCCTGGTGTTCGGTCGGAAGCCGCAAGCAAAGAAGAAAGAAGGTCAATCATGGCGCCCAGAGGAAAGCGTACAACGCTGCTGATCATCGCTGGCGGCGTCTTCTTCTTGTCATTGCGGCACTAATTGTTCTGACTCACCATCGTCGGGGCAAAGCTCCCGCACAGCGCGCTAGCGACGCCACCCGTTTCCCCCGCCGCAGTCGCCACTCCGAAAACGCCCGCCGACCGCATGTGGGACGTCATGGCTGGCCTGGCCGTTCTCGATCAACATGGCTCCGACATCCCTCCGGACAAGACGCTTGCCGAACAGGCCCAAAGCCTAGGCGCCACTCCTGACGCCCTGCTCGCCGCCGTTCAGACGCAAATCGCGCTCGTTCCCTACGAAGGTTCGCTTGCCGAGCCAGCCCAGGTTCTCGACAGTGGAATGGCAAATAGCCTCGACCGTGCGCGGCTTCTCAGCGCGCTCCTCTCTGCGTCGGGGACGCAGACCCGGATTGTTTCCGTTCGACAGGAGGGCGCGTCTGCCATCGCCACCTACGCCATTGCCAACCACGCAGCCCTTCCATCCGTAACTCCTCCCGAGTTGGCGGCGGTCCAGAAAGAAGTCGCGGACGTCCCAGCGGCCATCCTGCCCAAACTTACGAGCGGGACAAATCTGGCGAACGCCATCGCCGGCGCGCAACCCGAACAGCGTCTCTACTGGATCCAGTATCAGCTCTCCGGTCAATGGACGGATCTCATTCCCACCGACATGAAAATTGCCGACGTGCAACGCAAGAGCGCGCAGGTTCTCTCCGACTCAGCTGAATCGAAGTTGGCGTGGCAAATCAAACTCACCGTCACGAATCAAATGACCGGCGATCCTCCCGGAAAAGGAAAAGATGTCCTCTCCTATTCCGCCCCCGCCTCCGATCTCAACGCGCTGGCGATTACGTTTCTCAACCGGCCCGATGGCTCGCTGACCAAGTTCGTCCCCACTTTGCTGGTCGGCGACAAGGAAGTTGAAGGGACTGGTTTCGCATGGAAGGCCGGCAATAAAGAACTGCGCGATCAATTGCTGAAAATCGACGTCGTCGGCCCGACGGAGGCGCGTCACTTCGTCCGAGTGCTGGTGGATGGCCGCGGCACGGCCAGCGACCCTGAGCGCGGCATCGAGATCGCGGCTTCCGCGCACATCATGGTACTGACCGGCCTGGTTTCCGATGCGCGGTTTGGACGCGCCATCGCGGACAATATGTCCCAATCCGCGAGGATTCTCTTTCATGATTCGGACAACGACTCGAATCCGGCTGCCAGCCAACTCGGCCTCGTTGCCCGCTGTTGCGGTTCTCGATGCTTCGCATCGTTACGCCGGCCAGCTTGGGGAAGCCTCAAAACAAGCTTCTGGCGTTCCAGGGCCGCCCGGCGGTTGCCCTTGATCGCGATTTTGTTGAAGTCGTAGGCGATTCGTTGACGCGCAACCATTCCTTCGACTTGCTCGATCCCGGCCACTCGCTTTACGGAATCAAAGTTTCGGGCGCGACTTTGCTCCAAGCCGCGATCGACCAATCCGTGGTGGACGCTCTGCTTGAGGATTGGATGGCCAACGGGACAGCGGTCACGACCTCGCGCCACGCCGTCAGCGATCTATTGGCGGCTGGTGCGCAGTTCAGCTCCACCAAGCCGCCTCCTGGCCGCGCCACTGATGATTTCGGGAAGCAGCGTCCCGTGTACCGCATGGCGTCTTCCGGGCAAAATGGGATCCTCGCCGGCTGGCGTCTCGATCCCGGCCCACAACTCGTGCCCATCCTTGGCGACGGCAGCGGCGGAACGCGCACCGTAAACGATCAGATGGCTCGCGTGCAGACCTTGTGTAAGGGATTAATTTGGGCCAACTATCTGGTCCCTTCCGAAGTCTTTCCGGCGAAGCTGCTGGTCGGCGGCATCGTCAACTACGATTGCCACCTCGCGCAGGCCTACGTCAAGAGCGCGGACGTCCTCAACAATCTAGCGGCACAAATCGGAGGCGAAGCGCCCCCGTCAAGCACGACTCCGGACGATGTCGCGAAACAGATCAAGGAAATGACGGATGGCCTGATCGGTGACATCGTCAAGAGCTCCATCAGCTCGGCCGTCGAGGGAGTCGCAGTCCGCGGCATCAGTCATGTGGCCGGCGCGGATATTGATTCCATTGTGTCCCCGATCGTGAGCGCCGGCGCGGATTATATTTCCTCGAAGATCGGTGGAGGAGCCGAAACTGGAGCCCTGTCCGGTCCTGATTCCGCCGCCATCACGGACGCTGTTCAATCCGCGCGAGGGATGGAACAATCCGGCTCCTCGCCGGAGCAGGTGGAAAAAGCCATCCAAGATCACAAACATGGAACAGCTCCACAAGGGGGATCGAATCAATGAAGACACCTCGCGCGATGATCGCCATCGTTGTTGCTGCGGCGGTCGTGTTCTTCTGCGGCATCTGCGTGATTGGGTACGCCGTCTGGCACGCCCACTCTGGGCCCTCCTCTGCGAGTACGCCAAGCCCGGCTCCTGCGCCGCCGGCGGCTCCTGCTCCTCCCGCTGAAGTGATTCCGCCATTTGCGCCCCAGCCGGGGAACATCGTGGCCTCCGATATCGGCGGCACCATCGAGAGCATCACGGCGCAGTTCGGCCCCGGATATACGGGAAACCTGCTCATCGACGGCAACACAACGACCCCGTGGAAACCGACTCCCATCGCATTTCCACAAGAAATTGTCTTCTCCTTTTTCAACCGCCAGCCTGCGCTCATCTCGTCCCTCGTCATCACCGCGCCGGCGACTTCCGCGCCGAAGGACGTTGAAGTCTGGACGTCCACTACCAGCCCCACTGACGGTTTCGTGAAGGTCGCTTCGCAAACTCTCATCATCACCAGCCGCGACCAGACGATCTCCTTCCCGCCCGTGCAGGCCAATTTCGTGAAGTTGCGAATCCTTTCCGGCGTTCAGCCATCCGATCTCGGAATTCAGGAAGTCCAAATTGTGGAGGCACAGCAGCAGGGCTACATGCCGCTCGCCGCGTTGCACCCCGACATGACCGAGTGGAAAACCAGTCCGCGCCACGCCGCACAGCACGGCATCGAGTGGCTGCAAGCCGCCGCAATAGATTGGCAGGGGCAACACGGCTGTTACGGCTGCCATGTCCAATCACAAGTCATGATGGGGCTGGCCATCTCGAGGCAAGGGAAGTACATCGTCAGCGAGGATTGCATCCAGCAGTTGACGAAATTTGTGGAGACCAGCCAGAACGCCGATGGATCCGTCTCCAATAATGGGGCGATTATCACGGCGACTCAATTTGGAGCGATGGGCTTCGCGGAAGTTGACGAGACTGGCACCACCACAAGCCCGGCTTTGATCAAGTCCGCTTCCTGGCTTCTGCTGAAGCAGCAAAAAAATGGCTCGGTCCCCTCCGACCACACCGAGCCGCCCATTGACCAGGGGATGTTCATGACCACGGCCAACAGCGTGGATGCATTCTTCCAGGCCTATCGTGAATCAAAGAATGCGCATTTCCTCCAGGCCGCTCAGCGCGGACTGGCCTGGCTCGCCGCCAACAAGCCTGCCACGACGCAAGACGAAGTATTCAAGCTCATCGCGTTGTCGCGCTATGGAAATGCGCAACAGAAGTCGCAGGTCGCGCGCATCGTGGCCCAATTGAAGTCCGAACAAGCTCCCGATGGCGGCTGGAAGGAAATCAGCACCATGACCGGGTCGAACGCCTTCGCCACGGGCCAGGTCCTTTACTCATTCAAGCAGGCGTCCGTGGATGTGGAATCGCCTGAGTTTTCCCGCGGAGTTCAGTTCCTGCTCACCAACCAAAAAAATACCGGCGACTGGCCGTCCATGAACTCCCAAAGTGGCCGGCCGTCCGAATTTGCGCCCACCATGTGGGCGGTGATCGGATTGGCTGGCTCGTTTCGCGAGGCGGAGTGCGCCGAGGTCGAGCGCCATCCCGACAAGATCATCATCAGGATGTGCAGTCGCGCCCTTTTCGATTTCAACCACTTTGACTTGAAGCCAGATGCCATGGCGGTTTTGGCCGGCATCAAAAAATCCCTGATCGATCAATATCCGAACGCGCCGCTCGGAATCGAGGGGTACACCGATGACATCGGCGGCGTACCCTATAATCTCAAGCTCTCCATGAACCGCGCGCAATCTGTCGCGCAGTGGTTGCAGCAGCAGGGCATCGCGGCCGCGCGCCTGAAGCCCGTCGGATATGGCAAGGCCAAACCCAGATTCCCCAACACCAGCGAGGAGAATCGCGCTCGCAACCGCCGTGTCGAAATCGTAATCACCTTGCCGGCGAATGCCGGCACTCCTAAGAACTGACATCCGCCCACTCAGCACTCAAGACTTAAGCAACGCTGGCCGCTCGCGACTCGCCGCGCAAAACTTGCCACTGCTTGGGCCTTGCCCGCGCTCCTGCTAGAATGAACTTTACTTTCATCCGCATGAACGATTCCGAAGCAAAGCCGCGCATCGCTCTGGGCGCCGATCACGCCGGCTATCATCTCAAGGAGTCGCTGAAGAAATTCTTGCAGGGCGCGGGCTACAGCGTGGATGACGCAGGAACGTGGTCCGAGGAATCGGTGGACTATCCCGATTTCGCGAGAAAAGTTGGCGATCGCGTCGCTGCGGGAGAAGAATCAACTCGGCATCCTCGTGTGCGGCACGGGAATCGGCATGTCCATCGCCGCGAACAAAGTCGAGAGGCGTTCGCGCCGCGCTCGCGCACGATGCGATGACGGCGCGTCTCGCGCGCGAGCACAACGACGCGAACGTGCTCACGCTCGGCGGCCGCGTCGTCAATGACGCGCAGGCCGTCGAAATCGTGAAGGATTTTCTCGACGCGAAATTTCTCGGCGGACGCCACGAGCGCCGCGTCGAAAAAGTCACCGAAATGGACAAAGCGCGCGAGTAGCCGCGCGATTCGCAGCGTATTGACACAACGGAAAGGAACCCGCACGAATGAGCGAGACCGCACAATCCACCGATCGAATGAATGCGCCGCTTCGCGACGTTGATGCGCAAGTGGCGGAAATTCTGCGCGCCGAAGCCGAGCGCGAGGCCACCGGCCTCGAGCTGATCCCCTCGGAAAATTTCGTCTCCGAAGCCGTGCTCGAAGCGATGGGCTCGGTCTTCACCAATAAATACGCCGAAGGCTCGGTCGGCCGGCGCTACTACGGCGGCTGCGAATTCGCCGATCAGGTCGAGCAACTCGCGATCGATCGCGCGAAGCAACTTTTCGGCGCGCGAGCACGCCAACGTTCAGCCGCATTCCGGCACGCAGGCCAACGTCGCCGTGTACATGGCCGCGCTCAAGCCCGGCGACACCGTCCTCGGCATGAATCTCGCCCACGGCGGCCACTTGACGCACGGCCATCCGCTGAATTTCAGCGGCATCATGTACAAGTTCGTCGCTTACGGCGTCCGCAAAGACACCGAAACAATCGACTACGACGAACTCGCGCGCCTCGCCGAAGAGCATCGCCCGAAGATGGTGGTCGTCGGAGCCAGCGCGTATTCGCGCATCATCGATTTCGCGCGCATGGCGGAGATCGCGCGGTCCATCGGCGCGCTGCTCTTCGTGGACATGGCGCACATCGCGGGCCTCGTCGCCGCGGGCGTTCACCCGAGCCCGATTCCGCACGCCGACTACGTCACCTCCACCACGCACAAAACTTTGCGCGGGCCGCGCAGCGGACTCATCCTCTGCAAGGAAGAGCGCGCGAAGGACGTCGATCGCATTTTATTTCCCGGCACGCAGGGCGGCCCGCACATGCACATCATCGCCGCCAAGGCCGTCTGCTTCCTCGAAGCGATGCAGCCGGAATTTCGCGGCTACCAGCAGCAGATCGTCACGAACGCCCGCGCGCTCGCCGCGGCGCTCGCCGCACGCGGATTCCGCATTATTTCCGGCGGCACGGACAATCATCTCTTTCTCGTGGACCTGCACTCGCGCGGCATCAAGGGCAAGGACGCGCAGCCCGCGCTCGATCGCGCCGGAATCACGGTCAATAAAAATGCGATCCCGTTCGACCCCACGCCGCCGATCGTCGCCGGCGGCATCCGCCTCGGCACTCCCGCCATCACCACGCGCGGCATGCGCGAAGCGGAGATGGAGCCCATCGCCGGGTGGATCGCCGATGTGCTGACGCATCTCGGCGACGCCGAAGTCGAGCGCCGCGTGCGCGCCGAAGTGGCCGCGTTCGCGTCGCGCTTCCCGCTCTACCTGCGCCGGTGGAAAGGTACCAGCGCGCTGAGCCGCGCACTGATGATGCGCGTCGCGATCGATATTCGTCGCGCCTGGGATTTCGGCTTCGGCACCTACACGCGCAACATTCTCCACAATCTCGCGGAAATCGATCGCGACACCAGTTATCTGCTCATCGGCCAGCGCAGCCACTTTGAACTCTGCCAGCCGCTGCCCGATAATTTCGAGTTCTTCGAGTACAACGCCGCGCCCGGTTCCTTTCGCACTCACTTCGCGCTGCCATTCAAACTTCGCGGCCGAGTGGATATTGCTGCACATGCCCTGGTTTTACGCGCCCGCCTTCGTGCCGGCGAAATTGATCATCACGATTCACGATCTCACCGAAATTCTCCAGCCGGGAAACGGGACTTTGCCGATCGTGCAGGCGGGGCGTCTGTACTTCGCGCGGCGCGCGTTGCGCAAAGCGTCGCGCATCATCACGGTCTCGCAGAGCGCGCGGCGCGATCTGGCGCGCGTGTTCCCGGTGGACGAAAGAAAAGTCGAGGTCATCTACAACGCGGTGGACGACGGCTTCCGCACCGATCCGCTCACTCCCGACGCGGATCTCATCCTCGAGCGCCACGCCGTCAACGATCCGTACGTTCTCTACGCGGGCAGCATCAAACCGCAAAAAAATCTCCCGCGGCTGATCGAAGCGTTCGCCGTCGCCAAATCCGAACTGCAGTCGAATCCCGCGTTCGCCAATTTGAAATTGCTGCTCATCGGCAACGCGCTCGCCGAGCATTCCGATCTGCGCCGCGCCGTGGTCCGCTCGCGCGTGCGCGGCGACGTGCGCTTCCTGGGATTTGTGCCGCTGCCGGTGCTGCGCGTTTTTTACGCGCGGGCGCGGGCATTTTTATTTCCGTCGCTCTACGAGGGCTTCGGCTTCCCGCCGCTCGAAGCCATGGCTCACGGAGCCGCCGGTGCTGGCGGCGAACGTCTCCGCCATGCCGGAAATTCTCGGGCGACGCCGCGCTGCGCGTGAATCCAGAAAACGTGTTCGAGATCGCGCGCGGCATCGTGCAGATGGTCACCGACGAGGAACTGCGCCACACTCTGATTCTGCGCGGCTTCGACCAGGTCGAGCAGTATTCCTGGCGCCGCACCGCCGAACAAGTCCATCAGGTCTACTACGACGTAATCAACGGCCGCCCGCGCGCGTCCTGAGCACGCGAATCTCACTCCGCGACAATCTCCAACTCTCGCGCGCGCCTTCGCGAATCGTAAACGCTCGCACCAACCGGTGTGGGTCTGGCGGGTGCCCCATCCTTGCGCGCAGCGCAAGGGTGGGGGTTTTCTCTGCCTCTTCGGTCTTCTCTTCCTCCTCGCGCGGCGACACGATGAAGTACGCCGCGTCCGGATAAAACGCGCGCTCGATGTCGCTCGCGGAAGGCGCGTTGTCGCCCGAGGGATGCGAGTGGTAGATGCCCAGCATTTCGAGTCCCGCGCCGCGAATCTCGCGCATCAGCGCGGAATAATTCCTCCGGCGCGATTTCGTATTCGCTCGCCGGCCGCGTCGCCACATTGCGCGCCGGCAAAATCCGCGTGATCGCGCCGTCGCACCCGCCAGCAACCCGCAGCATTCTGCGCCGCCAGCACTTCGCGCCTCCGCCAGCATCGCCGTGAGCACGTCTTTCCGCACGCGGATTCGCCCGTCCACGCAGCCAGTGTACACGAGAAGAATTCCAGCCACTCCCGGTTGGCTGCGGCTGTTAGTCAAATGGCTTAGGCGGAAGCAGGAATTGCGTACCGAAATAGTCCACGAAATATGGCTGGCCGTTGCGCGCCGGAGCGACGCTGCGTCCAGCCATCAGCAGTAGAATGAACGGCCACGCCGTACTTGGTGGCAGGCACGGCACTTTCACGGCGGCCTCGGCGCGGGGGGCAAAGCACAACGGCAATACAAGCAGCAGAATCAGATAGCGAGAGGCCTTCATCATTCCCTTCAAGTGAGCCGTTGCGGATTTCCAGCGCTGGCATCCTACGCGAGTGCTCGCCACGGGCACAATGGGTTTGCAGCGCGGGCGAGTCGCAAAAATGATAAATACGGAACCGTCATAACCGAAACACGTAGGTATCTCATGAAGCAATTACAAAACCTTATCCGGCAGCTCCGGAGCGTTCGGAGCGTAAGCTGAATGCATGCCATCTCTTCAGAGGCAGTGCCTCGAGGTGAAATTCGTATGCGCGTTTTCGATCGCGTGGATTCAGCGAGTATTGAGAAACGAGAATTCCAACTTGCCATCCTTTCGCTTGTTTGCATTGTGATTTTTGGCGCAGGTCTGGCTCTCTTGATGTATCCGGCTGTGGCGGAACACCCAGTTTATTTCAGCATGAGAACCGCGAAAATTCTGTTTTTCGGCTTTTGCGGCCTTTGTCTTCTGCTGTTCGGGTACTTACTGGACCGGCAGCTCGTGGTGCGTCGGCTACGACGAGAGGTGACGCTTGCACACATGCGATATTCCGAGCTCCGCGTTCATGCGAGCGAGGATTTGCTGCAAGCCCTATCGGGGATGAGCCGATTTCAGGACCGGCTCATGATGGAGTTCAGGAGATCGGCGAATTGCGGGGAACCTCTCTCGGTGGTGGTCATCCTGTTAAGGCCTGCAGCGGGTATCGATGATCCGGCGGACATCACGTCAACGTTGGGTGATGCGGTGATGGCCATCTCCCGGAAAATCAGGTCGGATGACTCGCTGTACAATTTTCTGGGCGGCGCGTTCGGGATCATTCTTCATGGCAAGTGCATGCAAGACGCGCGTCTGGTGGCGGCACGCATCTCGGACGGGCTGAATGACGCCGCCGGCGCTGCGAAGCGCTTTACTTTCGAGGTCAAGGTTCTCAACTATCCGCAAAACGTTTCAAGCGCATACGAGTTGGAAGAAGCTGTCGGTTTACTTTTGCCGGAGGAATCATCCGGCGCCTCGAGTGCCGAACATTCTCCAGTGAGTGTCGGGCCGTCGAAGTAGTCGTGGGAATCCCCACCCCTTGCACTACTCGCAAGGATGGGCCAACCTCAAAACCATGAGCGGGCGACTCGCCCGAATTTGCAATACAGAGACGGCATCCCCGAGACGCATGGTTGCCTCTTGCAACAATTCCAGACGCTTGTTCCGGGGATGCGGGCACGTTCGGGGGTAAGCTGAATCCAGGCCATTACCCCGGAAGCTGTGCCCAGAGGTGAAATTCGCATGCGTGTATTCGACCGCGTGGATTCAGCGAGCGCCGAAAAGAGAGAATTCCAATTGGCGATTCTCTCCCTCGTCAGCATTCTAGTTCTTGGTGCGGGTATGGCGATCGTGATGTACCCGGATGTGACCGAGCACCCGGTCTATTTCAGCGAGCGAACCACGAAAATTCTCTTCTTCAGTTTCTGTGGTCTGTGCCTGCTCCTGTTCGGATACCTGTTGGATCGCCAACTCGTGGTACGCCGTCTGCGCAGGGAAGTCAGCGCGGCGCACCGGCGCTATTCCGAACTGCGCGTTCACGCCAGCGAAGATTTGCTGAAAGCTCTCTCGGGAATGAGCCGTTTTCAGGATCGGCTCCTCATGGAGTACAAACGATCCGCGAATTCCGGCGAGCCTCTCTCGGTGTTGGTCATCCGGCTGAAAACCGCCGAAGGAATCGAGGATCCGGAGGACGTCACCGCCGCGATGGGTGATGCCGTGATGGCCATCTCACGGAAAATCAGGTCCGAAGACTCGCTCTACAATTTCTTAGGCGGCGCGTTCGGAATCATCCTCCACGGTAAGAGCTCGCAGGACGCCCGCCTGGTCGCGGCGCGTCTCTCCGACGGCCTCAGCGATGCCGCCGGCGCGGCCAAGCGCTTCACCTCGGAAGTCAAAGTCATCAATTATCCGGACAACGTCGGCAGCGCCTACGAACTCGAAGAAGCCGTCGCGGCTCTGTTGCCGGAAGAATCTACCGCCGCTCCCCGGGCCGACCACGTCGAGGTGAGCGTCGGACCGACCAAGTAGTTCCGCTGGAAAGGCCCGCAATACCGCCCCCCTGCAAGAGCGTTTCGCGCGCTTCTACTTCGTAATCGGCTCGATGTCCTGAACCTGAATCATGTTCGTCTGCGGGTCCAGCGTCCCAAAGACCTTCACCTTCTCGCCCGCGAAGGGCTCCGGCATTTTCTGGTCGGAGAGCTTGTAGAACGTCATGCTTCGTCTGCAGGACGTACCGCCCGCCGCGTTCATGCACGCAGTACCGCGTGCAGTCGGCCGCAGTGCTTCCCGCCGCTCCCGTAGCCAACATGTCCGCGTGCGACCGGCTCAGCGAATGCACGTTCATCGCGCATTGCGAATCGGAAATCTCGCCGACAAACGACGATGAGTCCGCGCCTCGGCCGCTGACCATGGCGAATGTCAGCGCCGCCGCAAACACGCCCCATCGAAGTAACGTCTTTTTCGTTTTCATGTCTTCCGTCTCCCTCACGCTGAAGATTCGATTCGCGCGCCTTCCGCGGCTACGGCTGTACGACAAATTTCATAGTCATGCCTTCGTGGTTCTCGCTGCAAATCACCGTGCAAACCGCCAGATATTCGCCCGCTTCCGTGGGCGCCGTAATGTTGAACTCCTGTGTCCCCGGCTTGAGCAGGAAATCCCAACCGGGCACGGGCTGATGATCGGAGGCCCGCAGCAGTGTCAATCCGTGGATGGAGCCGTCCCTGTTCTGATTCTTGGCCTTAACTGCCGTAATACGCAAGGTCAGATCTTCGCCGGGTTTCACCGTAATCACCGGGCTGCTCTCTCCCTGCACCACGAAGCGGCTCTGATGGGTCGCAAGAATCTCGATCACGCGCGGCGTCGTTTGGCTGCGCGCGGGCCCTTGGCACAAACAGACCATGAAGGCCGCCGCGGCCCACAACCATCTGCTGATTCTCGATCGTGGGCGCGACACGGTCATTCGGTCATGTAATGCAGGATGAGTTTTTGGTCTTGGTCCGTGATCGTCGCGCGAACCCTCATGTGCCGCAGAATCGTGGCCATCGCCCGCGGAGCAAACTTCGGCGGCGCCACGTGGCACCGGCCGCAGTTCGCCCGGAATCTTTTTTCGCCCTCGAGGCGCATGGAAAGCTCGTCCGCGGCGCTGAGTCGCGCGCTACGGCTGGAACTCTTCGGCGGAGTGGTAGCGTCCTTCGGTGCCGGCGCGGGCGGAGTTGCTTCCGCCGTTAGCTGCTGGCTCATGCTGGACGCCGCGGGCGCGGGATTGGCCGCCGCGTCATGCTGCGCCTGCGCCATGGCCGTGGCAAACGCCCCCAACAAAATTGCCAGCTCCGCCGCGAGAATCTTTTTCCTGGTCATTCTCCCATCCCCCCGTGGCCCAGCGGCACCACCACACGGTAGGTGAGCCCGATGGTCCACTGGTTGGCGTTGCCGAGCGGGCTGAACTGCCGGCCATAACTGCTCACCGCGCGCAGGCCGTCCCGGAAGTAGTAGTTCACGCCGAATTCAAAAAGCTTGGTGTTCGCGGGCAAGATTGAATTGTCGACGATGGCGCCCGTGTAGAACTCCTGCATGCGCGCCGCGATTTGCGTGTGGCGCATCACGCTTTCGGCAAACGGCACCTGCCTCAGCATGTAGTCCGATTCCACGTAGTAGCCGCTGCCCACGCTCGAAAGCGCCGTTTCCGCCCGGATATCGAGCGGCAGCGCGAGCGGCTGCCACACGGCGTGAAATCCAAAGAGATTCGAGTGGTCGTCCTGGAGCAGGTGTTGGAACGATCCGCCCAGTTCGAGCCGCGCCTTGGGCACGTAGATGCCCGCGCGCCAACCGGCAAATCGGCTCGAATCCACCGGCGAAACGGTCGAAAGCGTCGAGTAGTAAACCGCATAGTTGATGTTGATCTGCGAAGTCGCGTTGAATCCGCCACGCACCATCGCGCCCGTGCTGGCGTTGCTCGGGCCGACGCCGATGGGCAGGATGAGCGGATCGCTCTGCAAATCGCGAATCCACACCGGGTAGAGCCGCTGCATTTGAATTCAA
>CAWCYS010000075.1:0-7845 GCA_963799715.1 Terriglobia bacterium
GGGCTCGAACCCCAGACCTCTACCGTGTCAAGGTAGCGCTCTAACCAACTGAGCTACGGGCCTATTTCTGTGCGGGATAGTTTAGCATGGCGAGTCCGTCCACGGCATCAATCGGCCGATCGAGTGACATTGCTTGCGCCTCACCTCTTCGTACAGTAGATTATTCGCGTAAAGTAGGGCGTCCAGAAAAGAGGCCGGCCGTGTTGCCAGCCGCTGCCAAGAATCAGCCCGCCGAAACTCTGCGCACACTGCCCGGAGATGAAGTTCGCCAAATTCTGTGGCGTTTCGCCGAACGTTACGATCTTCAGATGCTGGTGCAGTCTGCTCGAGGGGTTGCCCGCGGACCCGTCGCCCGCCTCGTGGCCGCCGGTGCTCGCCACTCGCACGAATGGACGGATGAAAAGAATGCCCTGTTGCCGGAATTCGATAACGCCGGCATCACCAGCGTCTTCATGGACCCTGCGGAAGGCGGCTATCTCGAAGGGCCGAAAAACCTGGCGATGGCGCTCGTGGCCTTTGAACTCGCCTGGGTGGATGCCGGCGCTGCCACGGCCAGCCTGGCCGGCTGCCTGGCGCTCGCGCCCATTCACGAGCGCGGCACTCCCGAGCAACGTACCGCGTACATGGCCCGGTGCGTCCCCAAGCCCGGCGAAAAACCGCTGCGCGGCGCCTTCTGTCTGACCGAGCCCATACCCTACGTCGGCGTCGAGACAGGTCTCTTGTCCGGCAAAGTGACGGTTGTCGAGTGGGCGGAGGGCAAAGAGCCCATCCTCGAAGTGGACAAGCGCGGCCGCTTCATCACCAACATGGGCTTCGCCAATTTTGTCACGGCCGCGGTGGATTCCGCCGATCCGCGCATCAACGGTTCCTGCATGGTCATTGTTGAGGAGACCGATCCCGGCATTTTCGATCGCGGCACTCCGACTCGCAAGCTGGTTCACCAGCTCTCCTCCACCTCTGATCCCATCTTGCGAATGCGCGTGCCCGCCAGCCGCATCATCGGCGGGTACACCGTCAAGGATGGCGTCATCGTTCCGAATTACAGCCACTCTGAAATCATCGAAGCGGTGTTCCGCCGCACGCGCGTTACCGTCGGCTTGATGACCGCGGCCAAGCTTCTCTCGGCCGTCGAACCCGTGATTCGCTATCACCGCGATCGCTTCCGCGGGGGCGAAGGCATCACCCAGGGATCGCCCCGCTACGAACTCGGCTTGCAGCAAAAGGAAGACGTGCTCCATCGTTTGCTCGACATCTGGGCAACGGGCGAAGCCAGCGCTTCGCTCGGTTTTGCCGCTGCGAGATTGTTCGATGAACTTGACCCGATTGAGCGCGAGAAAAATGAGCTCTTCGCTCAGAAAGGGCTGGAAGGCCGCGCCGCGCTGAAGCACCTGCGCTCCCAGCAGAAGGAGGCCCTCGAGCTCCTGGAACTTAGGTCGCTCGCGCCTCAGCAGCGCGATCAGGCGCGGCTGGATGCCCTCGAACAGGACAATCTCAACCGGTTCATCCTGCTCGATGCCGTCGCGAATGTCCTTTGCCCCGCCACCAAGCTGTGGAACACCGGCCACGGTTCCAGCATGCTGCGCGAAGCCGTAAGCCTGATGGGCGGCTACGGCATCACGGAGGATTGTCCCGGGTTCCTCGGCTACAAGTGGATGGATTCACAGCTCGAAGCGACATACGAAGGGCCCGAAGCCGTTCAGCGCCGCCAGCTCAGTCTCACAATGACCAACGAAGTCTTCCTCGCCCAGTTCCGCCACTGGATTCGGGAAATGCGCGTAATCGCTACGCGCAATCCGGGGACGGGCGCTTGTTCCTTGGCCACGGCCATGCAAATGTGGCTGTGGACCATCGGGCATCTCCTTACCGCCAAGGACGCCGATGGCCAAAAGCTTTATCAAGGGACCCGCCAAGGGGTTACGTTCCCGCTCGCTGACGCGCTCTGCTGGCTGCTGGCCGCGCGCTGCCAAATCCTCGATTTCCTGGAACTCGAAGCCAAAGGACCGGACAACTCCGGCGTCGCCGAAGCATTGGGCGGATTGCTTCCCTTCCTTTCCGACCTGTGTCACATCCAAACGGCGCGGTCCGCGAGCGAAGTCGGCCGCATCTGCGCCACTCTCGTGTTCGGCTACAATCGCCATCCCGCTTGGGACACCGAAGGCTACCAGGGTTGCTCCCCCGCCGACGATCTGGTCGAGCTGGAAGGCATCCTGCCGGGCGTCGTCGGCGGCGCTGGCGATGCCGCCGGTGGTGACGGTTCGCATCCCGCCAAGGCCGGACCGTGCGTGCGCTTCGACGGTCTGGAGGAATTCACTCATTTGCGTACTCGCCTCGACGCCTGCCTCACGGGTTCGCAACTCGCCAAGGATCGCGCCGCCGAATCGCTCACCAAGGTGATGATTCCGGCCGCGCTGGATTACCCCGCTTGAGGTAAAACGTGTCCGAGGCCCCCGGAACCACCCCCGTGGAACGCCAGACGATGGAAGTCGACCTCGTCTGCGTCGGCTTTGGTCCCGCCATGGGCGGTTTTCTCACCACACTCGCCCCGGCTCTGCTGAACGCGGACGGCACGCCCGCCATCGAAAGCAAAGCCGCGCCGGGCATGCCTTTGCAGGTTGTCTGCTACGAACGCGCCGATGGCATCGGCTTCGGCGTCTCCGGCCTGGTAACACGAGCCCGCGGCATTCGCGCTTCTTTTCCCAATCTGGATGTTTCCCAGATTCCCATGGCGGCGTCCGTGACGGAAGAAAAACTCATTTACCTTCTTGACCCGATCGGAAGCTCCCACCGATCCTGGGTCCTGCGCGCGGCCGACCGCTTTCTGCGCGTATTTGGCGGTCTCATCGGTCTGAAGCACGACGCCTTCGAGATTCCGTGGACACCTCGTTTTCTGCACAAGAAGGACGGCTTGGTCCTCTCCATCGGCCAATTCAACCAGTGGGTCGGTGAACAACTCATGGCATCCGGCACTGTACAGATCTGGCCGGGCATGCCTGTTGCCGAGCCGCTGCTGGAAGACGAGCGCGTTCTCGGCGTCCGGCTCCTCGATCAAGGCGTCGAGCGCGACGGCGCTCCGTCCGCCTCTTTCCTCCCGGGCATGGACGTTCGCGCCGCGCTCACCGTCATCGGTGATGGACCTGTCGGCGCGGTGGGACAGAAACTTGACGACTCTTTCGGCCTGCCTCACGGCGACGAGAAGCGCGAATGGGCCGTTGGCGCCAAGATGGTGATCGACCTTCCCGAAGGCGTAGATCTCAAACCCGGCACCGTCATCCACACGATTGGCTATCCGGAGCCGGAGATTTTCGGTTTCTTTTACGTGCACCCGGGCCGAATCGCCTCCGCCGGCATATTCGTTCCCTCCTGGTACGAAAACCCGGTCCGCACCTCCTACCGCTACCTGCAACACTTTCTGTTGCATCCCTATCTATGGCGCTACGTGAAGGGCGGCCGCCTCCGCTCCTGGGGCGCCAAGTCATTGCAAGAATCCGGCCGCCGCGGAGAGCCGTACCTGGCCGGCGACGGCTTTGCCCGCATCGGTGAAGGCTCCGGCTCTACGAACGTGCTCACCGGTTCCGGTGTCGACGAAGCCTGGGCCACTGGAACACAACTGGGCGAGGCGGTAGTCGAACTTCTCAAGGACCGCAAGCCCTTCACGAAGGAAAACCTCGAGGCCACTTACGTCCGCCGGCGTCGCGCCAGTTGGGTGGAGAAGGAAGCGCGCATCGCGGAGAAATCGCGCGACGGTTTTCATCATGGAGTTGTTTCCGGTTTGGTCGGCATGGCGCTCGCCGGCGCTACCCGTGGTCTGCTTTCGATTCCCGGCCACCCGCATCCCATTCGGACTGCGGAGGAATTCTTCGCGCGTCGCCTCAAGAAAAGTGAGATCGAGGCGATGCGCCAAGCCGCAGCTCGCAGCGGCGCCGCACTGCACGATTCGCTGATGGAAGCTTGTGGCTGGACCGCAATTCCCTACGACGGTCAACTCCTGATGACGCATCAAGACGCGCTGCTCGTCGGCGGCAAAGTGCAGGCCCCAGCCGGCTACGCCGATCATGTCGTGTTCCTCTACCCCACGCTTTGCGAAGGCTGCCATTCCAAAGTCTGCGTGGAGATTTGCTCTGGCGAAGCCATCACCGTGCCGAAAGACTCAGCGGTCCCCGGCTTCGACCGCGAGAAATGCGTCTTCTGCGGCGCGTGCCTCTGGAATTGCGAGCACGAGAATATTGCTTTCCGCGCTGGCGCGGGCGGACTGCACTCGGCGGAAAATTGAACGCCCGCGCAAAGCCGCGCTTTCACCAAGCATCGGGAATGAAGGAATCTCCAGTGTGGAGTAGCGAATGAGCTATCAAATCGTGGTCTGTGCTGGCATCGTGCCGGATCCGCTGCAAACTCTCGAGCCCGTCAGCACCCCCGCGGGCCCCGCCCTCAAGAACGAAACGATGCTGCCCCACGTGCTTGATCCCTGGGCCGCCTGTGCGCTGTACGAAGCCGCGCATCTCGCCAAGCAATTCGCCGGCAGCAAAGTTTGGCTCGTAAGCCTCGCGCCGAAAGCCAAGCTCCAGCAAGTCATCATGACCGTCGCGCAAAAGGCGGTATTCGATGTCGTCGCCCTGGACGCTCCATCCAGCGGTTTTGCCGATAGCGCCACCGTCGCCGCGATTCTCGCCGACGCCATCGGTTCCCTCCCCGCGCTCGACCGTTCGCAGCTCCTTGTCTTCGGCGGCTGGGAATCCGCCTCGCGCTCTTCCGGCACGACGTTGCAGATTCTCGGTGAGCGGCTCGGCATCACCGATCAATTCCAGGGCGTCGATCAAATCAGAGTCCTCGAAAATGGCGCCCTCGAAATCCTCGAACGCGCCGAGGGCGGATGCCACCAAGTCTCCGTCTGCGCCGGCCCCCCGGTGATTCTCGGCTGGGCCACCGGCAATCTTCGTGAGCCGCCCAATAATCCGCAAGTCGGCATGGCCAACATGCGCACCCTGATGCCCGCTCTCCAGCGCGCCAAGTCCACGCCGCTCGCCGCCGGAAATCTCGCTTACCAGAGCGCGACCCTGCCCAAACAACAGCGCGACACGCGCATCGTCAAAGACCTCCCCGCCGAAGACATCGCGCGGGAACTCGCCGCTTGGATTCGAGGATGACATGGACGACAAGATCCTAATTCTTGCGCACACCGAGCCCGACGGATCGCTCGGAAAGGCCGCGCTCGACGCCATCGAAACCGGCCGCGCCTTCGGCGGCTCGCTCGCGGTTGGTCTCGTTGGCGAAAATGCGCTCGCACTGCGCGGCGTGCCCTCCGTCTATGTAGTCGAAGGACCGGAATTTGCACAGTCCCGCTACGCATCCGACGCCGCCGCCGCCGAAGCGCTCTGCCGCGCCACCGGGGCAACACTTGTGCTTGCCGCCGGCACTTCGCGTTGGACGCGCGCGCTTCCAGGGGTCGCCCAGCGGCTCGACGGCCGCGTTGACTCGCACGTCACGGCGTTCGATGGCGGCCGCGCCACGCGTTGGTTTTATCGCCAGCGGATCGAAGCCGTGCTCACCCGCGGCGAGCGCCCGTGGTTTCTCTTGCTGGACGCCGGCCTGCCTTATCAGTCGCGCGATGGCGAGCCGCGGGTCGAGCGCGTCAGCGTGGCTCTGCCGCCGCTGCGCACGCGGGTTACCGGCATCGTCGCGCCGAAGTCCGAGCAGCAGACGATTCGCCCGGACGCGGATCTCCTCTTCGTCGCGGGCGCCGGCTGGACCAAGAAGCAAAAGGACGGTCAAACGCACGTGGAGGAAGCCGGCAAACTGGTTCTTGGTTTTCTCGCCGCCACGCGCGCTTCTCTCGGCAGCAGCAAGTCGCTTGTCGATCTGAGTGGCGAGGGTCAGTCCGTGCTCCCCTTCCTCTCGCATCTCAACCAGATCGGCCAAACCGGCGCCACTCCCCGCCACCCCAAAGGTCTCTCCACCTGCTGTCACGGCGAGGAACCTCACGTCGTCGGATGGCGCTTCATCCAGGAACGCCGCGCCGTGAACCTCGATCCCAACTGCGGCTGGGCCCGCGGCAAAGCCGACGTCCTGTACGTCGCCGACGCCTTCGAAGTCGTCGCTAAACTCAACGCTCTCCTGAGCGCGTGACTCGAAGCATCGGTGGCTCGCCGGGCGATCGCCTGCGGCACACTTTTCCAGCTCACATTGATTTCACGGAGGAGAGAATTCTCAGGGCGCTGCGTTCGTGTAAATGCAGAAGTTGCGAGCCGCGTCGCGCGCGAGCGGCACGAGAAAGTCCGCCGAGCGCACGACGTCTTCATGCGCGGGAGCGATGTAGAGAAGGTAGATTGTGCGGGGCTGTTTCTGGAGCGAAGCGCGAATGTTCTCCAGCGTTTTCGCGAGCACTCGCCCTTCGCAGGGATTGTAGAAATAGAAGACGCACGGACCATCCGGCGGCTCGTACGCGCTGAAATCCGCGCAAATGGACTCGAGGTTCGCGCACCGTTGCTTCGGGTTCGCGCAGCTTCGAATGTTTCGCTGCGCGATCGCGTGGAGTTCCGGCGCGAATTCAATCCCCACAACTTTCTTGAAGGGAAATTCCGCCGCCAGCAGCAAAGCGCGGCCCTTGCCGGAGCCGAAGTCAACGAACGCAAAATCCTCGAAGCGGATCTCGAGCTGCGACATCGCCGCGCGAAAGCGGTCCGGCTCGATGGCGATGTAATCGACGCCGTAAATCCAGTTCGCGCTGGGGATCTCCAGATCGCTCAGGTAGGTCCGGCCGCCGGCGTCTTCGTCGGTTTCCACACCATAGGTGGCGTCAAATTCGCTGCGCTCAGGTTCCCGCGCAGCGGCGAGAGCCTCCCGATGTTCGCGGAACAAGTGAATCGGCAGGAGAACGCTTCGGCAGATGGTTGACAGGATGCCGCGCTCCGCGATCGACTTCTTGATTCTGGGGATGATGGTTCGCGCCAGCCGAGGCATGGGTTGTCCTGACGCTCACGATCTCGCAAAACTCCCGGCCCAAGCGGCCGCGTTGCCCACTACCACGTCAAATCGGTCTCAACCGGGTGGTCGTAGTCCACGCCCTCAACTTCAAATCCAAAGAGGCGCCTGAATTCCCGCTGATATCCCGCGAAGTCGGTCAGCGTGCGCAAATTCTCCGTCGTCACATGCGGCCACTTCGCCTGAATTTCCGATTGCACTTCGGGCCGCAGCTCGCGATCGTCCAGCCGAATTCGCCCGGCCTCGTCCAGAGGCGCCGGTTTTTCCGTCACCAGATAATCCGCGAACAGGCGCTCGATCTGCTCGAGCGGCCCTTCTTCGAGCCCGCGCTTTTTCATCTCGGGCGGAAGCAAACTCAAGTACAGCGGCACCACCGGTATCGCGGACGACGCCTGCGTCACCACCGCCTTGTTCACCGAGATCCGCGCCGCTCCGCCACGCCGTGCGCGCAGCGCCGCATCGAGATCGTGCGCCGCAATCTCCAGATCCTTTTTTGCTTGCCCGATCGTGCCGTCGCGATAGATCGGCCACGTCACTTCCGGCCCGATGTAGGAATACGCCACCGTCTGCGCGCCCTCGGCCAGCAGATTTTCCTCCAGCAATGCGGCGATCCATCGCCGCCAATCGTCGCCGCCCATCACCGCCACCGTTTCGGCGGTTTCCTTCTTGCTCGCGGAGTGCAACGTCACGTGCACCACTTTCTCCGAATCGAGCTCGATCGTCTTGCTCGAAAACGCATGGTGCAGCGGCTTCAGCACGGACGTGTGCACAAGGCCGGTGTCCGGGTCCTTCCGCTTCGGCGACGCCAGGCTGTAAATCACCAGGTCCAGCGGACCCAGGTTCGCGCGAATCATTTCCAGCGCCGTGCGC
>CAWCYS010000076.1:0-21249 GCA_963799715.1 Terriglobia bacterium
TGTCGGCGTTTGCGGAGGAAAATAATCTGGCAACCATCGTGGGAACGAAAACACCCGGTCGTCTACTCAGTGGCAGCGCATACAAGGTTGGCCACGGATACATTCTCGGCTTGCCAGTTGCCGCCTACCTAACCTGGCAAGGACGGATGCTGGAGAACAACGGTATCGTGCCGAAGTTTTCGATAGAGCTTTCGCGAGACGCATTGAAGGATGGAAGAGACACCCAACTCGAAACCGCAGTCGAGGTTGCGAAAGCTTTGTGATGCAGGACTGCGGATAAGGGGCTGCAAAGGGCGAATATGCTGATGGAGCAAGAACACTTCGATCTTGATCTTGTTAATAATTATCGCGAGAAGTACGTGGTTTTCCTCGATCTGCTAGGCTTCCGTGAAGTTGTCAAGAAGATCGGACGAGATGTGCTGGAGCGTCACCGGGTTGTCGAAGCCCTGAAGTTAGTCAAAAGTACGCTCTCCACGAGTCCGTCTATCGACCTACGGTTTACACACTTTTCCGACTGTATTGTCCTCTCTACCGAGCGTAGTCCGCACGCGCTCTGGGAGATCTTCCAGTCCGTCGAACTGTTGACGTTCAATTTGTTGCAGCACGATTTTTTCGTGCGCGGCGGGTTGACCGTTGGACCGACTCATCACAGCAAGGATTTCGTCTTTGGAACGGCCGTAACTGAGGCATATGAACTGGAGAGCAAGATCGCTTCCGCCCCGCTCGTTTTGCTGTCAGCGGAAGTCGTACAGGACACGATGAAGCTTGGACCTGACTTCGCCCAGTGGCTCAAGGAAGATGGGCCAAACCGTTATTTCGTCAACTACCTTATGCGCTACGCGGAATACACATCGGAACGGCAGGTTGGCCAGGTGATCCTTGAATATCCCGCGGAGCGGATCGCTTTGTTTGTTAATCAAAGGCTGAACAACGACAAGGATGGCGTACTGAAAAAAGCTCAATGGTTTCAGATGTATTGGAACGACACTGTGGCCAGCCGCGGCAAACTTCCGAGGATTGAAGCCGGAACAAGTTTCGCGAAGACTGAACGTGGTCCAACAATTATCGTCCGTCGTCTGGTGGCTCCTGTCGTTGGTCGCGGCTAGTGTAGAGCAGACAGCGCGGGCAATATGGAGACGATCCCCATTCGGAAGGGTTGAGCCGACGGTAGTCTGCATAGAATGAAAAGTGCAACGAGGCTAGTTCAAATGCTCTATATTGAAAGCCATGTCCGATCAAACGCCGGCGGATTCGCCACCGCCGCCTTCAATCTTTGACCTTGAACCCTTGGAGCATGGGGGAGAAGATGCCCGGCAGGGTTTCGGATTACAGGACCATGTCGCCGCCGGATTGTGCATTGACATGATGCTCGACGCATCGATTAGAGAGGTCTGGTGTGAGACGCACGACGATATCACACTCCTATTCGACCTCGGCTCCTCGAAGGAACTTCACGTTGAGTTCATACAAGTGAAAGCGCACGAATTCGATCAGTTGTGGTCCGTTGCAAAAATCACGGCACGGGAATCACAGGGCAACGGAAAAGCGCCAGGAAAGTGTATTGTCGAGAAATCCCTTGCCAACGATCGCTGCAAAGAGCCCTGTTGTTTTCGCATTGTTACTGCTCGGCCAGTTATGGATGAACTGGAGGCACTAAATCTGCTTAAGGGCAGCGAAGCTCGTACCAAGGCCGTGAAACAATTTGCAGAACTGGAGAATGCGTTATTAAACAAATTAAAAGGAGTTCTGTCTCCAAATAATAACGATGCTGCATTCTGGGTGAAAGAAACATACTGGCAGATCGCTCATAACGCAGAAGCGGAGAAATATCGAAACAGAGAGCGACTACATAGAGTCGTCGATAGCATCGGCCATCTCATAGCACCTGATCAACTGGAAGAGTTATACATGCGTCTTGTTCGGAAAGTTTGGGACGCCGGAACCGCGCGGTACCGTAAGGTTCCTGACGAGAAAAAGGTTAAACGTTCCGATCTTCTCACCTGGCTGAAAGCGAGGCTTGACCAGATGCTTCATCCAGCCCAAGCTCCCGGGAGACGACTTGAAGAAAAATTGGGCCGAGCGCTCCTTCCGATAGATGTAATCCAGACAGCCCTGGAGCACCGGTCGTTTTATCTATTGGAGATCCGTCGCCCAAAATATCTTGATGTAGGTGACCGATCCCTCATGGAAAGTGAAATTTCCGCCTGTCTGTTGGCCCTTCGATCTAAACTCGATGCCGGTGAGCTTACGGATAACGGAACTCAGTTTCACTCCCGTTGTCTACAGCAGGTCGATGTTATTCCTACCGAAATGGGTGGCTCCAAGAAGGTTCCGAAATCGTTCCTGTATGGTTGTATGTACAACATAACTGATCGGTGTCTTCATCGCTTTACGAGGGCGGAAGCATGAAGTCCATAACAAATCTGGCGACGACACCGGCGGCGCATCCGGTCATCGCGGACGATTTGGTGGAATACCATGCAGCGCGACTACTCTTGCTTTTTCACGTGTGCGGTAAGAAGGACCGAATTGAAGGATTGACCAAACTCGCAAAGCTCGATTTCTTCGTTCGGTATCCGGAATTCTTCGAGCAGTTATGTCATCAGCTTGGCGTGGCAGCGGCCTTCTCAATTAAGACCCGAGAATCTGGCATGGTTCGCTTTCACTATGGCCCTTGGGACAAGCGCTATTATCAGGTTCTCGCATACCTTGAAGGTCGCGAGCTCGTCACAGTTTCCAAAGAGGGTAATGCGTTTATTTTTAGTCTCACACCGAAGGGCGTCCGAGTTGCGGAAAAGTTTCGCAAGGCTTCGTCCTTCGGCGAACTCGTGGCGCAAATGAAAGCAGTAAAGAAAGTCCTCGGGTCAAAATCCGGTTCGAAAATAAAGAATCTCATTTACAACATGTTTGAACAAGAAGTTGGAGCTAAGGCTCTCGGGGAGCCGATTCGCTAATGGGCGAGAAAAAGACGATCGCAATAACCGACGCTGTCCGGCGTTCGGGCACAGAAGAAGACCGAATTGAATTCAAACCCGGCGTAAATACACTCGTTGGTCTACCCAACACCGGCAAATCAAAGTGGATGGAAACTCTCGATTTTCTGCTAGGCGATGCGATTACGGCAGAGCAGCGTGAGACTGACGACATCTTTGTTAAATTCGATTCCGCGAGGCTCACCGCCACCATCGGTGGTGATAAGTACGAAGTGGAGCGAAAGTGGAAGGAAAAAGGCTCTCTAGGCAAAGTGTTCGTTAACGGTCAGACTCTTGCGTTAGAGGAATACCAGTCCCTTCTTCTGAAGCAACTCGGCATAGCGCCGTTCCATTACCCACAAGGAAACCCTTATGGACCCCGCAGCTGGCCCGAGCTTGGGTGGCGCAGCCTCGTGAGGCACATGTACCGGCGACAGCGAATGTGGTCTGATCTCGCGGACAAGCAGCCGGTTTCAGAGCAGCATGCGTGCTTGCTTCAATTCCTAGGCATCGCAGAGAGGACATTCTCTTCTGACCTTGAATCGCTCATCGACAAACAAAAGCAGATCACGACGATGGAAGCGCAACGGCGGAATTTCATAGAGACGTTGCCCGAGATGTCTCGCGAACTAACGGACGCTCGAGGAACTGCTCCTGTCGCCCTCACGCCACAGTCGCTTTCTGAGGCCGACGATAGGCTCGCAAAGGAAGAGGATCGACTTCGGGCTGATCGCGCGAGGCTGCTTGCTGACCTTGCGACGGAGGTCGCTGCTAATTCCCCGACTGTCAGCAATGGCGTCGAGGACCTCACCGAGGCCTAGTCAGCTTAGAGGCGGAAAAAGAGTCTCGGTTCGCGGCCTTGCAACGGGTACTGGAGCGCAAGGGCGAACTCGACGAGTACCGTCGTGTACTGAGCCAAGAATTGAAACGATTGGAACGAGCGGTGGAAGCCGGCAGTGCCTTTGCGGACTGAAGTCACTCATTGCCCTGCATGCGATCGCGACGTCCACAAGAGCGATTCGTCTGCCGATCAATGTTATCGCGGCGGTGGCGGTGAACCATGGCTGAAACGCGAGAGACTCCCAGACGGAAACTGTGTCGCCCGAGAAGCCGATCTCGTAACGATGATTGCCGAGGCCGCCCCAGCGATGGAAAAGCAGCGGACGCTTTCCTTCGCGCTCCTGATCCGAAAAGTGAACGTAGTTGAGCCACCACGTGGGACTCACGCCGGGCGTTTTCGTGTTGGGCTCCGCCTGCCAATCGAGCCACCAGAAATCCACGCCCTGGCGTTCGAGCGGATGGTGGATGAGGTCCATGTAATTCTGCGCGAACTTTTGATTGGTGATGTCGAAGGGAACGTATTGTTTTGTCGCGGGATCGATGCCCATCGCGCGCGCCATTTCCGGATAGTGATCTTCCCAGGGCTGAATGCCGGAAGCAGGATGGACGTTCAACGTGACCTTCAAGCCGTCATCGTGAATGCGCTGGAGAAAATCGGCGGGATCGGGGAAGAGGAGATGATTCCAACTGTAGCCGGTCCAGCCGAGCGAGTGGCCGGAGGCGTCCTTCTGATTGTCCCACCACTTCACTCCGAAGGTCGGGTGCCAGTCCATATCAATGACGAGGACATCGAGCGGCACACTATTTTCGCGGAAGCCGTGAACGAGATCGTCGAGCTCCTGATCGGTGTAGGACCAGTAGCGCGACCACCACGTGCCGAACGCGAATCGCGGCGGCAAGGGGATCGGACCGGCAACGCGGACGTAATCGCCAAGCGCCTGCTTGTAATCGTGGCCGTAACCGAAGAAATACCAATCCTGGCGATCGCCGGAGGGACGCAGAGTGACCCACGGCCACGGGCTCGATTCGCCTTGCGTGAAGGAGAAATCGTCGGAATCGAAGAGCGGTCGATCGGAATCGTCCACGACGACCCAGCCGTCGCGGGAGATCAGGCCGGGGCCGATGGGCTCCTTCGTTTGATCGCCCTTTGCGCCGTCGAGCGTGCGCGTGGTGCCCTGGAGATTGCCGGTGTCCTTCATGCCGGGATGCCACACGATTTGCTTGCCATTCAGAGTGAACGTGACTTGCAAATTGGCGGCGTCGAATTTCCCGTTGGTATGGGCGTCGGGCGCGTAGGAGAGCTTCAGCGAATCCGTTTGGATGATGAGCGTCTCGCGGCCGTTCTTTTTTGTGAGCGTGTGCGTGAAATTGGGAACGGGCAAATTGCGATTCAGGAAGACGAAGGAAGCGTGATCCTCGAAGCGCCCGGCGGCATCCCACTCCATGCGGATCAGGCGCGAGGTGAGGACGGAGAAACGCGCGTTGCCGAGCGTCACTACGGCGCGCGAGTCGGCGACGGGATCGTAGACGCCGGGCGTTGTGGCAGTCTGAGCGGCGAGTCGCGTCGAAGATGCGGTCAGCAAGACAAGAGCAATCGCAGCAAGACCGAGGCGCATGGAGGAATCCTCCCGGGGCCAGAAGATCCTGGACAATTAGAAGGTATACCAGATTAAGAGAGCATTTGGCGGAGGACGTAGCGGAGGACGCCGCAGCGCCTAGCACAGGCGCGTGATGCCGGGAAGGCCATCGAATCCAGAATCAAAACTCAGGATTCGGCCGATCCCGTTGAGTTGCATGACGGCGAGATGCACAGCGTCGCGCGCGGACACCCGTTGGTAGGCCAGGACAAGCTGCTTCGCGCGTTCCACAACTACGCGGTCAATTGGCAGCACCTCGTCCACAACTCCGAGCAAGGCGTCGAAAGCGGGTTGGATCGCGTTGCGATGGTTGATCGCCGCATAACGGTGGAGAATCTCCTGGAGGACTTCGGCGTCCGTGACTAATCGTTCCCGGTCCATGACCAGTTTTTCCAGCAAGCGCTGCGCGTCGGTCTTATGCGGGTGAGGTGCGCCGACCAGATACATCGGAATATTGGAATCAACGAAGATCACCGAGGCTCGCCGCTCGCGTAGCCCCGTTCGATTTCCGCAAGCATCTCCCCGACGTCGCTCACGGGGAATTCGTGTTCCGCCGCCGCGCGGATGGCGTCGAGTTTCTTGTCAAATCCTTCCGCGGAATGCCCGCGGCGTGCGGCTTCAAGCGCCTGTCGCACCCATTCCGCGATAGACATGCGCCGCGAACGCGCCGCGCGCCGGATTTCCCGGTAATCGGGATCCTCCAGCAGGACTTGCAATCGCTTAGTCATGTATGGAGCATATCTGACTCATATCGATGAGTCAAGATGATGCGAGCATTTGGCGGAGAACGTAGCGGAGGATACCGCCGTGTTGGAAGTAGGCTACTTCTTCGGGGGTGTCGGCGCGGGCGACGGTTTGGAAGATGGATTCTTTGCCGGCGTCGTCTTTGGCGCGGACTACAATTGTTTTTCTGCGGGGCTAGATCGCGGATGCCTGCGAAGGAAAAAGTTTCTCTGCCGGTGAGGCCTAGGGAATCGGCGGTCTGGTCCTGGAGATATTCGAGAGGCAGGACGCCCATGCCTACCAGATTGCTGCGATGGATGCGCTCGTAGCTTTCGGCGATTACGGCGCGCACGCCCAGGAGCAGCGCGCCTTTTGCGGCCCAATCGCGCGACGATCCCGCGCCATATTCTTTGCCCGCGAGGATGACCAGCGGCACGCCTTCCTTTTCGTAGCGCATCGCGGCGTCGTAGATGCTCATCTGTTCGCCATCGGGGAAGTGCAGCGTCCAGCCGCCTTCGGTGCCGGGGGCTAGTTGATTGCGGAGGCGGATATTTGCGAACGTGCCGCGCATCATGACTTCATGATTGCCGCGGCGCGCGCCGTAGGAATTGAAATCTACCGCCTTAACGCCCTTGGAGATTAGATAGCGGCCGGCGGGGCCGTCGGGCTGGATGGAGCCGGCGGGAGAAATGTGATCCGTGGTCACGCTTTGGCCGAGTTTCGCCAGGACGCGTGCGCCTGTGATGTCCGCGAGCGGAGCGGGCTGCTTTGGCATGCCATCGAAGAACGGTGGCAGGGCGATGTAGGTGGACTTTGCGTCCCAGGCGTAGAGATCGCCTTCGGGGACGGGCAGGCTTTGCCAGCGTGCGTCGCCCTGAAAAACTTCGCCGTATTCTTTGTTGAACATTTTTGTGGTGACGGCGGCGCGGACGTTGTCTTCGATTTCTTTCGGTGTGGGCCAGAGTTCGCTGAGATAGACAGGCTTGCCGGCGGTATCTGTGCCGAGAGATTCGGTGGCGACGTCGATATTCATGTGTCCGGCGAGGGCGTAGGCGACGACGAGCGGCGGCGAGGCCAGATAATTCGCGCGAACTAGGGGATGGATGCGTCCCTCGAAATTGCGATTGCCGCTTAGGACGGAGACCGCAACGATGCCGTTCTCTTTGATTGCCGCGCCGATGGCGTCCGGCAACGGGCCGCTATTTCCGATGCAGGTGGTGCAGCCGTAACCGACCAGATTGAAGCCGAGCTTTTCTAGATAGGGCGTGAGGCCCGCGGCGTCCAGATAATCAGTGACGACCTTCGAGCCGGGCGCGAAACTGGTTTTCACCCACGGTTTACTTTTCAGGCCGCGCTCGACCGCTTTTTTCGCGAGCAGGCCGGCGCCAAGCATCAGCGACGGATTCGATGTGTTGGTGCAGCTGGTGATCGCGGCGATGACGACGGAACCATTGGAGAGATCGAAGCGATCGCCATTGTTCTGCACGGCGGCGTGTTTTTGCGGCACGCCTTCCATCGTTTTTGCGAAGGATGATTTCGCGCTCCGCAGTGCCACGCGATCTTGCGGGCGCTTGGGTCCGGCGATGGATGGTTCGACGTTGCCGAGATCGAGTTCGATCGTTTGCGAATAAACGGGATCGGGCGTGGCGTCGGTGCGGAAAAGGCCCTGCGCCTTCGTGTACTCCTCGACGAGGCGGATGTGATGCGCGTCGCGTCCGGTGAAGCGGAGATAGGCGAGCGATTCGGCGTCCACGGGGAAGAAGCCCATCGTCGCGCCATACTCGGGGGCCATGTTGGCGATGGTGGCGCGATCGGGGAGGCTGAGGCTGGAAAGTCCCGTGCCGTAGAACTCGACGAATTTTCCGACCACGCCGAGTTTGCGCAGCATTTCCGTGACGGTGAGAACGAGATCGGTGGCGGTGGCGCCGGGAGCGAGCCGGCCGTGCAGTTTGAAGCCGACGACTTCGGGAATCAGCATCGAGAGCGGCTGGCCGAGCATCGCGGCTTCGGCTTCGATTCCGCCGACGCCCCAGCCGAATACGCCGAGGCCGTTGACCATGGTGGTGTGCGAATCGGTGCCGACGAGCGAATCGGGATAGGCGAGCGTGCGGCCGTCTTCGGGCAGCTCGAAGACTACGCGCGCGAGATATTCTAGATTCACCTGGTGGACGATGCCGGTGTCCGGCGGAACGACTTTGAAATTCGCGAGGGCGCGCTGTCCCCAGCGGAGGAAACCGTAGCGCTCGACGTTGCGCTGAAATTCGAGTTCGGCGTTGAAGGCGAAGGCCATGTCCGAGCCGAATTTGTCCACTTGCACGGAGTGATCGATCACTAATTCAACGGGGAGGAGCGGATTGATTTTTTTCGGATCGCCGCCCATGCGGGCCATGGCGTCGCGCATCGCGGCGAGATCGGCGACGCAGGGGACGCCGGTGAAATCCTGCAAGAGCACGCGCGCGGGCATGAAGGTGATTTCTTTGCTCGGGCCGCGCGGCTCCCAGCGGGCAAGGGCTTCGATGTCCGGCGCGTGAACGAAGCGGCCGTCTTCCTGGCGCAGGAGATTTTCGAGCAGCACGCGTAGCGAAACCGGCAAGCGAGAACTGGCGCCGACGCCTTTTTGTTCGAGCACGGGCAGCGAAAAAATGTCGCAGGGGTGGGCGTCTACGGTGAGAGTGGTGCGCGTGCCGAAAGAATTCTTGCGAACGGGCGCCATTGCGGTCGGTTTCCTTTCGTAATTCCTGTAAAAATAATATGATAGCGCAATCTGCGCGCACGCGGCGTGCGAAGAGTGACGCCGCTAGCGTAGAATGGAAGTCGCTGCGAAAGGAAGTGAACTTTTCGGAATGCGCGTCGTTCTGATTTCGACTTACGAGCTGGGGAGGCCGCCGTTCGGGCTGGCGTCGCCCGCGGCGTGGCTTGTCGCGCGCGGATTTCGACGTGGAGTGCTTCGATCTCTCGCGCGAGGCGCTGCGCGAAGAGGCGTTGCGCGGCGCGGGGCTGGTGGCATTTTATTTGCCGATGCACACGGCGACGCGGCTGGCGGCGCAATTGATCGAGCCGGTGCGGCGCATCGAACCGGGCGCGCACATTTGCTGTTACGGGCTTTACGCGCCGGTGAACGAGGAATTACTGCGCGGGCTGGGCGTGGGGACGATTCTCGGGCGGGGAATTCGAGGAGGGTTTGCTGCAGCTCGCGTTGCGAGTGGATGCGGGCGCGGGCGGCGCGGGGCAGACCGACGCCGACGATTTCGCTTGCGCGGCAGAGTTTTCTTGTGCCGCGGCGCGACGGTTTGCCGCCGCTCGCGAAATATGCGCGCGTGGTGATGCCGGGCGGCGAGCAGCGGATTGCGGGTTACACGGAAGCGAGCCGCGGCTGCAAACATTTGTGCCGGCATTGTCCGGTGGTGCCGGTGTACGGCGGAGTGTTTCGCGTGGTGGGGCGAGAGGTTGTGTCTGGCAGACGTGAGTCAACAGGTGGCGGCGGGCGCGCAGCACATCACGTTCGGCGATCCGGATTTTTTCAATGGGCCGGCGCACGCGCTGGCGATTGTGGATGAGTTGCACCGGGAATTTCCGGCGCTGAGTTACGACGCGACGATCAAGATCGAGCATTTACTGAAGCATGCGGGAGAATTGCCGCGGCTGCGCGACACCGGGTGCCTCTTCGTGACGAGCGCGGTGGAGTCGGTGGACGATGCGATTCTCGCGCGGCTGGATAAGGGGCACACGCGCGCGGATTTTCTCGAAGTCGCGAGGAACTTTCGCGAGTTGGGGATGACGCTGCAGCCGACGTTTGTGCCGTTCACGCCGTGGACTACGATCGAAGGATATCGTGAACTGCTGCGCGTGATTGCGGAGGCGGAGCTGGTGGAGCATGTCGCGCCGATTCAACTTGCGATTCGATTGCTGATTCCGGGAGGCTCGCGGCTACTGGAGTTGGAGGACGTGCGCGAAATGGCGGGCGCGTTCGATCGCGAGGCTCTGGCGTATCCGTGGCGGCATGCGGATGCGCGCGTGGATGAGTTGCAGCGGCGCGTGCAGGCGGCGGTGGAACAGAGCGAAAAGGAGAAGCTTGGCACGCGGCGAGAGTTTTGCGCGCATCTGGCGCGCGGCGGCGGAACGTGGCCGGAGACGGAAACGGCGCAGCGACGTGGGAGCCGCGGCCGGGCGCGCGCGCGGAGGTGCCGCATCTCGACGAGCCGTGGTATTGCTGCGCCGAGCCGACGCGCGAACAATTTATTTCGATTGCGGCGGCAGGCGCGGCGCAGTGCAGCGGGCCGGCGGCGCCCCTCGCGGAGAACGCTCGCGGTGAACCGCGCGCGGATGGATTCGTATGAGCGAGCGCGCGAGCCAACGGCTTCTGATTCTGGCGAGCAAGCTGGGTTATCAGACGCGGAGTTTTGCGGCGGCGGCGCGGCGGCTCGGCATTGAAGTTGCGTTGGGGACGGATCGCTGTCATCAACTTGATGATCCGTGGGGCGATCGCGCGATTGCGCTGGCGTTCGAGCGGCCGGATGAGGCCGCGGCGGAAATTGTTGCGCGCGCTGCGGAGACGCCGATTCACGCGATTCTCGCGCTGGGCGATCGTCCCACGCCCGACGGCGGCGCGGGCCGCGCGTGTCTCTCGGCATTCGATACAACTCGGTGGAGTCGGTGGAGAATTGCCGGAGCAAATTGCGCCAGCGCGAAGTGTTGTCCGCGGCGGGGCTGCCGGTGCCGGCGTTTTATTCATTCGCGCTGAACGAATCGATCGATGTGGCGGCAGCGCGCGCGCGATTTCCCTGCGTGCTGAAGCCGCTGCGGCTGGCGGCGAGCCAGGGCGTGATTCGCGCGAACGATGAGGTGGAATTTGGCGCGGCGGCGGCGCGGATTCGCGCGCTGCTGGAGTCGCCCGAGGTGCGCGTGGCGCGCGAGCCGGAACTGGATCGCGTGCTGGTCGAGGATTATGTGCCGGGCGCGGAAGTGGCGATGGAATGCTTGCTCGAGGGCGGGCGATTGCGCGTGCTGGCGATTTTCGACAAGCCGGATCCGCTCACCGGGCCGTACTTCGAGGAGACGATTTACGTGACGCCCTCGCGGCTCGCTGGCGGACGCGCAAGCGGCGCTCGTTGAGTGCGCGGAACGAAGCGTGCGCGCGCTGGGATTGAGCGAAGGGCCGCTGCATGCGGAATTTCGTTGGAACGAGCGCGGGCCGTGGGTGCTCGAAGCTGGCGCCGCGGCCGATCGGGGGATTGTGCGCGAAGGCGCTGCGATTCACGACGAGCGTTCACCGCGAGCGATTCGGCGCGGACGAGAATGCCGCTCGAAGAATTGCTGGTGCGGCACGCGCTGGGTTTGCCGGGGACGGACGTCGAACGCGAGCGCGATGCGTCCGGCGTGATGATGATTCCGGTGCCGCAGACGGGAATTCTGGAATCGGTGGGCGGCGAGGATGCGGCGCGCGCGGTGCCGGGCGTTGTGGAGACGGAGATCACGGCGCGGCATGAAGGATCGCGTGACGGCGTGGCCGGAGGGATCGAGTTATCTGGGATTTATTTTTGCGCGCGCGGGCGAGCCGGAGGACGCGGAGGCGGCGCTGCGCGAGGCGCACGCTAGATTGCAGTTTGTGATTCGGCCGGAGTTGCCGGTGGAGCATCCGCTGTCGAGCGCCGGCGGAAGAGCATGACGTAACGAACCTCAGCGAAAAGCCGCCAGTGGAAAGCGGGCGGAGGCAAAGTCGGCCCTGCCGCATACAGCGGAAGAAACTTCTATAACCTTTGGCGCGGGGCGCGACGTAGCCTTCGGGCAGCTTGGCGCCTTCGCCGAAAAAGAACTGCTCGAGCTGCTCTTCCATTATTTTTTGCGCATTCGGGTCCAGCGGATTCAGACGGTACTCGTTCATCACCATTTTGGAGTGCTCGATCCACAGTTTCCACGCGTCCTTGGAAACGTTCTCGTAGATCGCGCTTGCCCGAGTTCGCCTTTCCACGGCAGGCGATCGAGGCCGGGCATGTCCTTGCCGAACTTGACGCAGTGAACGATGCGCCCGCCGGGCGTGGGAGCGCTCGGCGGCGGGGGAGCCGGCGGTCCGCAACTATCGTCTGCCATCTGGGTCTCCAGGGGCGATGAACGCCCGAATGAATCTTACAATACTTCAAGCGGTGCGGAATTCAAAGCCGGTGGGCGTGGCGGGCCTAGCTCCCGTGACTCGACTTACGGAGTTGTCTCAACGAGCGTGTATTGGATCAATTCCCATGTGCTCTTTCAGCCTTGGAGTATCGCTGGAGACTTTCCCGCCGGTCGAAACGAGTCGCGTGCTTTAGGCCGCAGCAAATACCCAACTGTGTAAATTGCGAACGCCAGGTTAAGCAAAATTTCAGCGGTCGGCCGGACGCCGTGTGGAAGAAGTGTCCATAACCCTAAGGCTACCTCCACGCTATAGAGGGCAATCAATGATGTCGCCGCCACACCGGACAAAATGATCGCAAGGATTCGTCCCCATGGGCGCATCTTTGCGAGTCCAATCACTGCCAACACACTCAGAAGGCCAAAGACTATGTCCGGCACATATCGCTCTTCGATGAAACGATACAGGTGAAGGGCCAAGTCTCCGAGGAGTCTCAAGGAAAGGAGGACGATGAGGTTGACGTAGTAGGCCAGCACGACATTCACGCCGAGCGGGCGCTTTGTTCGCATAGACGGGCTCGGACCGCGCGGAGTCACCAGCCTAAACGGGAACATTACGATTGACTCTGTGTTTCTGTCAAATGGGACTCAGAAATACTGCATCGTATGTGGACTACTAACGGGGGTGAAGGGCATTCGAAGCTGGGCGGCTGAGGTAGTGGGGCCCGGGCGAATCGAGAGAAACCAGCTCCCCATCTTGGTGTTTGGCCAAAGGCGTTTCACTTTTTCCATGCGTGAATGCTCGGAATCCACCGGCGGACATTTCGGCAATACTCTTCGTAGTCGGCGGCGAACATTTTGCGCAGCGTCGGCTCCTCGTACAGCATTACAAATAGGGCCGTGCCTAGCACCACCGCGCACGCCCCGATTACCGCAGCTCTGCTTGCTCGTCCGAAGATGACCCACAGACCGATCCAGCCGGCGAAGAAACCAAGATACATGGGATTGCGAACGTATCGGTAAGGGCCCACGACGACCAGCTTCTGCGGTGGAGCAATAGGCGCTGGTGTTCCGCGCCCTGTCCTACCGAAATCCCAAATGCACCGCAGCGCCACCGCGAAACCGAGCGCCGAAGGGATGGCCGCAATCCATCGCCATCGGGCCGCGCCTGAAAGATCAACGCGAAATCCCAGCCATCGCGGCAGCAACCAGAACCACAATGAGAGGAACGCCGCACCCACGGCCAGCGAGGCGAGAGTTGTCAGCCAATGCGAGCCGTGATTTAGATCGTGATCGACTTGAACAGGGTCGGTCGGCATGGAAACCTCCACCGATGGCGCGGGTTGAGCGCAGTATGCGTGAACTCTCGTCGGCATGCAACTTTGCGGCGCGATGTGGCCGGACCCATGCTGTGGAGCCCCGTCGCCCCGCTTTGGCTGTGGGCATCCGGGCATTAGCAATCGCGAAGAGCCGTCTTGCGGGATGGCGCGGATTCTGAGACAAGAGAAGAGTTCCAGCGCGCCCATCCTGGCCGGGCCGAGGTTAACCGTGGCTGAAATCAATACGATGTTCTGGGACGTCGGCGGCGTGATCCTATCGAACGGGTGGGACCGGCCGGCGCGCGCGGAAGCGGCGCGGAAATTTGCGATCGATCTGGCCGAGTTCGAGGACCGGCACGAACAAGCGAGTCCGGGGTTCGAGAACGGCAAGGTCACGCTGGAAACGTATCTGGACCGCACGATCTTCTACCGGCCGAGGGCCTTCAGCAAAGAGGAGTTCCGGGACTTCATGTTCTCGCAGTCGAAGGAATTGCCAGGAACGCGCGCCGTGCTGGATGAATTGGCGCAATCGGGGCGCTACCTCCTGGCGACGTTGAACAACGAGGCGCTGGAACTGAATCTGTATCGCATCGAGCATTTCAATTTGTGGCGCGTTTTCACGGCGTTTTTCAGTTCGTGTTTCGTCGGCGCGCGGAAGCCGGACCGCGAGATCTACCAGATCGCGCTGGAAGTGACGCAGCGCCCGCCGGGGAATTGCCTCTTCATTGACGATCGCGCGTTGAATCTGGAATCGGCGCGCCAGCTCGGAATGCAAGCGATTCAATTCCGCGACGCCGAACAGCTGCGCAAGGACCTCGCGGCGCTGGGCGTCGATGTTGTTGCGGCGATGAGGGCAGGCGCAATTAGCTCGATTTGAAACGCGGGCGTTTTTCTGGCACTTTGGCAGGAGCGAACGCGCGTAACATGCTGAAGGATCGAACGAGGAGCGAATCGGATGGCCTCGAACACAGCCGAAATTGTTGAGACTTCCCCAGAGCGGGCGCAATCGTACGTGCTCGCTTCGGAGCCCTGCACGATCGTGATTTTCGGGGCGTCCGGCGATCTGGCGCGACGGAAGCTGATTCCCGCGCTCTACGGTCTGGCAGCGCAGCGGTGCTTGGCGCGGCGATTTGCGATTATCGGATTTGCGCGTTCGCCGATGACCGACGAGGCCTATCAGGCTAAGGCGGAAGAGGCCGTCCGGGCGAGCGGCGAATCCGGCGCGATCAATGACAACGTGCTGCGGGAGTTCACGAAGAGCTTCGCGTACGTCACCGGCGAATACGATCATCCCGAAGCGTTTGTGAAATTGGTTGCGAAGCTTGAGGAGCTCGACAAGTCTCACCAGCTCGAAGGGAACAGGCTTTTCTATCTGGCGACGCCGCCTGCCGTCTATCCGCAGGTGATCGAGCAGATTCAGAGGGCGGGCCTGGCGCGCAATCCGAACGGCAAGTCGTGGACGCGGATCATTATCGAGAAGCCGTACGGGCGGGACCTCGCGTCCGCGTTGCAACTGAACCAGGTCGTGCGCAACGTCTTCGACGAATCGCAGGTCTACCGCATCGACCACTACCTCGGCAAAGACACGGTGCAAAATTTATTGGTGCTGCGATTCGGAAACGGCATTTTCGAGCCGCTGTGGAATCGCAACTACGTGGACCACGTGCAGATTACCGCGTCCGAGAGCCTGGGCGTGGAGCAGCGCGCGTCGTTCTACGAAACGACGGGCGCGGTGCGCGACATGATTCAAAGCCACGTCCTGCAATTGACGGCGTTGGTGGCGCTCGAGCCGCCGGCGGTGTTTGACGCGACCGCGGTGCGCAACGAAAAGATCAAAGTGCTGCAGTCCATGCGCCCGTACACGCCGGAATCGGTGATGACCGACATCGTTCGCGGCCAATATGGGCCGGGCAAAGTGGCGGGCAAGGATGTGACGGGTTACCGGCAGGAGGCGGGCGTGAAGCCGGACTCCTCGACGGAAACCTTCGCCGCGCTGAAAGTGCAAATTGAGAATTGGCGCTGGGCCGGCGTGCCGTTCTACCTGCGAACCGGGAAACGGCTGGGCCGGCGCATGACGGAGATCGTGATTCAATTTCGCCGCGCGCCGCACGTGGTGTTCCGCGGACACAGCGTGGAAGGGAACCGGCTGGTGCTGAATATTCAGCCGGAGGAAGGCATCTCGATTTCGCTCGGGCGCCAAATTGCCGGGGCAGGAGATGCGGCTCAAGACCGTCACACTGGATTTCAGCTATTTGAAAATGTTCGGCGCGGGAGAAGGCAGCGCGTACTCGACGCTCATCAACGATTGCATGCGCGGCGATGCGACGCTTTTCGATCGCGCGGACGGTGTGGAAGCGGCGTGGTCGCTGGTGGACCCGATTCTTTCCGTGTTTCAATCGCGCCCGGCGAGTTTCCCCAATTACGCGTCGGGAAGTTGGGGCCCGCGCGAATCCGATCTCTTACTGGAACGAGATGGCCGACACTGGATCAACCCCTAACCCGTTTCCCCGCGAAATTATGCCGGGAGTCCGCGTCTGCGCCGATCCGGCGGCAGTGGCGCGGGCGGCGGCGCGGCAGTTCGTGGACTGGGCGTGGCAATCGATCGCGCGCGAGGGCAGCTTTATCGTCGCGCTCTCCGGCGGCAGCACGCCGCGCGAACTCTACCGCCTGCTGGCGACGCCGGAGTATCGCGCGCAGGTGGATTGGCCGCGCGTGCAACTATTTTGGGGAGACGAGCGCGCCGTGCCTCCGGATCATCCGGACAGCAATTACGGAATGGTGAGGCGCGAGCTGTTGCTGAACGTTCCGATCCCGCCCCAGAACGTCCACCGGATGGAGGCGGAGCGCCCGAACATCGGACGCGCGGCGCACGACTACGAAGAAACCATTCGCAAAGTGCTCGATCTCAATGAACAGGGCTTTCCCCGTTTTCACTTGATTTTGCTCGGCATGGGGCCCGACGGACACACGGCCTCCCTTTTTCCCGGCTCGCGCAGCCCGCAGCAGACGTCGCGTTGGGTGAGCACGCCGATGGTGTCGAAATTGGGAGCGAAGAGGATGACGCTGACGCTTCCCGTGCTGGACGCGGCGAAGCGCGTGCTGTTCATGATTACCGGCGCCGAAAAGGCCGAGGTGTTGCGACAAGTGCTGGAAGAAACCGCCGATCCGCCTTATCCGGCGCAACTCGTTCAGCCGCGGGACGGCGCGCGCTACTTCCTTGTCGATGAAGCGGCGGCCTCAAAGCTGCTGTCGAGCGACGAACCCTCGGCCCAAACCGACGGAAAGACGCGGAGGCGGCCGTGATTCTGGCCGGCGACGTTCGGGGGAACAAAATGTAATTTAGCATTGTTCGACCGGCGCGACGGGCGATTGGAAGCGGCGGTTGTGCGGAGGTATCCGAGCCGGGGCTTTTCGCAATTCGCAGAGATTGTCGGAAAATTTCTCGGCGATGCGCGCGATGCGCTGGGGCGCGACGTAGGGACTCTTGAAGCGGCGGGATTCGGCGTCGCGGGACCGGTCGTCGGTAAACAGGTTAAGGCGACGAATTTGCCGTGGGTCGTGGATGGCGAAGCGATCGAGCGGCAAATCGGCGCGAAGAAGATTGTGCTGTTGAACGATCTGGAAGCGACGGGCTACAGCCTCGCGCATCTTCGGCCGGACGAACTCGATACGCTGAACGCCGGCACGCCCGCGCCTCACGCCGCCCAGGCCTTGATTGCCGCGGGAACGGGGCTCGGCGAAGCGATCCTCTATTGGGATGGCGGGCGCTACTTTGTCGCCAGCTCCGAGGGCGGGCACTCCGATTTCGCGCCGCGCACGGATCAGGAAATCGCGCTTCTCCAGTTCATGAAGAAGACCAACGCAAACGTGAGCAACGAACTGATTCTTTCCGGGCGCGGCTTCCGCACTCTGCACGAATTTCTCGCTCCGTCCGTCAAGCATCCGGGGTTGGACGATCCGGCTGTGGATCCCGCGCCTTTAATCACGCAGCAGGGATTGGAGGGCAGCTGTCCCGTTTGCGTCCAGACGTTGCAACTGTGGATCGGGATTTACGGCTCTGAGGCGGGAAATTTGGCGCTGAAGGCGTTGGCGCGAAACGCGGTCTATGTTGCCGGGGGCATCGCCGTAAAGATTCTGCCTAAACTCAAAGATGGCACGTTCGTTCAAGCGTTCTGCCAAAAATCCAAACTCCAGCCCTTACTCTCTCAAATTCCAATCCACGTCGTGCTCAACGAACAAGCCCCGCTCCTCGGAGCGGCCACGCAGGCGGAAGCCGCGGCCCTGGCCTGATCCAATCGGCAAACCGTGCTCAAGAGTTCTGTCGGCGTCCACTTGAGAAAATCGGCGGTTCTCTTCGGCTGCGCTCGGAGAGGCTTGAAGGATATCTAACGTTTATTCTATGCGGATAGATAGTTTGCGGGTAGGATACGTGACAATTCCCGGGGCATCTGGGTCCTAAACTTGGATACACGTTGTCAAAATACAGCTTGTTCTCTGCCCGCCGAGGCGACGCTGGAAGGCAAACCCTATTGCCGACAACATTTCATTCTTGATGCCTACAGCCTGCTGGACCGGGCGTCTGAGCGGCTTGAACATGCGGCGTTCCACGGCCCGGAAGCCGAATCGGTGATGCACGCGCTGGAGGAGTGCATGCATGCCACGACTAGCCTCGCCATCGCCCTGGAAAAACCCGAAAACCTCGAGCGCGCGCAGCTGATGGATATCCTCCTGTGGGCCACCGATCTATGCCGGAGGATGCGCCGCGGCCCGCGCAAGTGCATCGCCATTCCCATCCTGCTGCGTTCGGACGTCCCCGGCCGAACTTGGAGAGAGGAAGTCGCCACTATGACGATTTCCCGGTACGGCGGATGCGTCGTGTGCGCGCACGAAGCCGCATACAGCGACGCGGTGCAGGTCCGCCGCAAGGACATCGCTCAGGAAGCGGCGGCGCGGGTTGTCTGGGCGCGGCGGTTGGAGAGCGGATCGTTCGAGATTGGGTTCGAGCTTGTGGACGAGGACAATTTCTGGCGCCTGGACTGGGCGCGGGAAAACGCCTAGGCCGATTGCTTCCACCGGGCAAACTTCGGCAGGCGGATTCAGGCGGGCGCTTGTTCGGCCTCGGCGGTGGTGGCGTAAACCGTGAAGATCCTGTTCAAGTTCGTCATTTCCAGAAGGGCGGACGTTTTGGCAGTTGGGCCCGCCAGACTCAGCTTGCCGCCCAGCCTCTGACAGGACACGTTAATCTGTACGAGCGTGCCCAATGCCGCGGAATCGATGTAGGGCACCTCGCTCAAGTCCAGAATCAGGGATTTCGTTTCCGCCTGCTTCGCGGCATCGCGCAGTCCGAATAACGTGGAAATTGTCAGGGGTCCCTTGCAGATGAGGATACGCTTGCCGTTGCTGCCGTCGCGCCACTCGAGTTCCAACTGATTTTCAGCCATAGGCGGGAATCCTATCGAGTCCTTGGGGCGAGTATTATTACAGTTCTGTAAAAATGTCATTACGATTCGGAAATCACTGTGGATAACGGCTCTTTTGTGGATTACTTTCGCCAAGCGGGCGCGGTCTTGGCCCCGATGGTACACTCTCTCTTCCGCGGCATCTGGAGGCAGCAGGTCGGCTGCCGGGAACGGGGCGAGGGCTTTTCGCCGGGGGGCAGTTAAGTCCAATGGCTTCTTCTGTTTCGGTGCGCGAGCTGCGGGAGTTCTACGCCGCAGGATTTGCGCAAATCCAGAAAAAATTTGACGCGGATGGGGATGGCGCCGCGGCCATAGTGGAGGGAACGGCGCTGGTGGACGAGCTGGTTTTGCGCCTCTATCGCGGCTTTTTCTCCGAGGACACCGCGAGCCCCGCCGGGACATGCGTCGTCGCGCTGGGCGGTTACGGACGGCGAACTCTTTTCCCTTATTCCGACGTTGATCTGCTATTCCTCCATCAAGATTCCGCGGCGGCCGAACCGATGAAGGAGCCTACGGCCGAGCTCTGCCGGGCGCTTTGGGATCTGCGCTTGCGGTTGGGGCAGACCACTCGCGTGCTCTCGGAAGTCGGCCAGTTCGATCCGGACAACGCGGAGTTCTCGATCTCCCTGCTGGACGCGCGTCTGTTGGCCGGCGATCCACGGCTCTACGCCAAGCTTCATGACGTGGTGGTGCCCAAGGCCGTCGCGCGGGAGCGGCGCGATTTGATCGGCGGCCTCGAAGAATTGACCGAGCTGCGGCACGCGAAATTCGGGCGCACGATTTTTCATCTAGAGCCCAACGTCAAGGAAGTGCCCGGCGGCATCCGCGATTTCGACGTCTCGCGCTGGCTGGTTATTATTTCCGAGCTGGAGAAGCGCAAGGAGTGGGTGAAGCCCGAGGCCGAGTGGCCGCCGGCGCTCGCGAGCCAGGCGCAAGACGCGTACCGCTTCCTGTGCGCCGTGCGCTGCTTTCTGCACTATCGCCGCGGCCGCGACGACAATTCTTTATCGTATGAATTTCAAGACGAGGCCGCCGGAATTGGTCTCGGTCTCCAGCCGCGCGAGGCCGTCGCGCCGGCCGATTGGATGCGCTCCTATTTCCGCCACGTTCGCGCGATTGACCGGCTCTCCACGCAAATGGTTGACGAGATTTCGCCCGGGCCTTCGTATCTTTACGACTATTACGAGGATTGGCGGTCCCGCCGCTCGAACGCGGACTTTTGGGTTCGCCGCGAGCGGATTTTTCTGCGCAATCCCGCGTCGCTCGAGCAGCCGGAGAATTTGCTCGCGCCGTTTGAATTTATTGCCAGGCACGGCTTCCGGCTCAGCGGCCAAGCCGAAGAACAGATCGAGCAGGCGGCGGCGCGCGTGGGCGATCGCGCGGGCGAACTCCCGGACCTTTGGGAGCGGCTGAAGAAAATTCTCACCCCGCCCCACGCCGCTGATGCGCTGCGGGCCATGCGCCGCACCGGAGTGCTTAACCATCTCATCCCCGAATTTCGCGCCATCGATTCGCTGGTGATCCGCGATTTCTACCATCGTTACACCGTGGACGAGCACACCTTCATGACCATCGAGAATGTCCATCGCCTGCGCGAGCCGAAAGAGGATTGGGAACGCGCCTTTCGCGACCTTCTGATGACGCTCGAACGGCCGGACCTCTTATTCTTCTCGCTGCTGCTGCACGACGTCGGCAAGGGGTTGCCCGAGGACGATCACGTGGTGGGCAGCCTGCAAGTCGTGGAGAAGGCCGCGGCGCGATTGAAGCTCGACCCCGAAGAGGCGGCGACGGTGCGTTGAAGTCCGCCGCGGCCACGTAAACAGGAAGTGCGCCGACGGTGTAGTTCTGCGGGCTCCCGAAAGTCCCCGTTCCGCTGTTCAGCAACACCGCCACCTGGTTCCCACCCGCGCAGGCAACAGCCAGGTCGGGCTGCCCATCACCCGTTCAGGTCGCCCACCACCACGGATTCGGGGTATGGCCCAGCCGCGTAATTCGTGGTTGTGAGAGACGGGATGGCCGCTCCCGTCATTACCGGTGTTCAACATGACAGTCAGACTGCCGCTGTTGGCCGTTCCGCCACCTCGCAGGCTGGCCACCACCAGGTCTGCCTCCGTGTCTCCGTCCAGGCTGGCCGTGGCGATGAAAACCGGATCGATTCCAGTGCCGATGGTGTAGCTCAACGGTGCCTGAAACA
>CAWCYS010000077.1:0-26903 GCA_963799715.1 Terriglobia bacterium
GCAAGCGGAGGCCAGCCCCCAATCTCAGTCTCCTTCCGCACGCGCGATTCAATCTCAGGACAGAAGAGCTTTTCGACCCTGCCATCACCATCCGCCCGTTGGAGCCGTTTGGCAGAGGCAAAAGCGTCCTGCTTGCCGGGGGTTCGTTCCCCGCTCGAAAGAAAACGCGGGTTGCACTAGGATTTATTCAAATCCGCAACGGGTCCCCACGCATTGAGGTACCTGCTGAAATCCCGGTTCGGGCTGGAAAACTCATCGTCTGCAATCCGGAGTCTGTCATCCTTGCTCAAATCGCGCGTTTCCCAGCATCGGTCCGTCTTGGTGACCCACAGGTATACCTGCCAGATTTTTGGTTGACCATGATGAATACCACGCAAGCGTTGCATAAGCTTATGCGGCGGAATCACGACATAATCCACGCTCGCGTTGGCGAAGCCCTGTAGCACGAACACCCAATAGTCGGCAGGCGACCGGCTGATTTTTGCGCTGTTGAGCGTCCACCATCCGCAAGCCCGCAGCTTGCGCTGGAATTCCGGCGCTTGCTTTTGCATGTGGGCGACCAGAAAATCCTTCGAGAACTTCACTTGCAGCGAAACGGTCTTGCGGTTTGCGCGGTCCGAAACTAGCAGGTCAATTCCCGTATCCTTGGCTGGCACCCACAGGTTGACGTACCGGAATTTCTCTTGGATATGCGACCCCGTCAGGTATTCACCCGCGTGAATGGAAAAGATTGGTTTCATTTTCTGCCCTTTCCTCCTGGGAATCACACCGCCGGGAGTTTTTCGACATCACTCCCCCTAAATATCGAGCTGGTTGAGGAGGGCGTCGAGATTGGAATCGTCAACGATCAGGTCGGGAGACTTTGAGTTGATGTCCTCGACCTCATCGAACGCCTGGAAGAGGCGCATCTTTGCGATGGCGTATTCCTCGGTGCCGCTGAGGGGACGACCGGCGCGCCCGGCCCAACTTTCAACCGCATCGCGACGCACGAAAACACGCAGCGGGAACACCGTCTTGCGGTCCACTGAAACCATGTAAACGTACTCGGTGCCCGCGGCCGAGCCACGCTTCGTTTTCTCAATCTCGTAGAAATAATACTGATACACGAAACCCGTCGCGGCGGAATAGCTCTTCACACGGCGCGCTGCTTCGGGACGCGGCATGACTGGAATCTTCCGCTCACGCAGGTGCCCTGTCAACTCAGCGCGCCGCTCGGACGAACCGCCGTAGTGTTGGCGGCTCGCTGTGCCCCGATTTGGAACAGGTCCGAGAAGGTGAGAACCAGTTTGGGATTGCCCACAACGGCTGGCGGCTGCACTAAGAAAAGGTGAATCGAAGATTGCAGCAGCTCGCTCTGGCCGATCGCCTCGCAAGTATCCAGATCAGAAAGAGTTATCTGCAAGGCGCTGCGAAGCGCGTCGAAGGAGCTGCGGACTCATACCTGCGCTCGCGGCCTGATTCGGACTGGCACAGTTGTTGCACTTCCCTCGCGCATGGAACGAGTCACGGCGAATAAACAGTGGCGCATAAACCAAGGCTGCCCGACCCGATTGGGCATGGCGCTTCTGGCCGCGCTCTCGAGCCTGGGTTGCGGCGGCGGGGTCCTCGGATCCGCGCCGTCGCAGCCCCCTTCCAATCCCGTGGTGGGCGTGAGCGTGTCCGCGGCGAGCACCACGGTGCTGCTCGGCGCGACCGACGCCATCACGGCGAGCGTCACGGGCACGACAAACACCGCGGTCACATGGAGCGTCGCCAACGTGGGCGGAGGCAACAGCACCGTCGGGACGATTTCCGCCGCCGGAATCTACACGGCGCCGGGCGTGCTGCCGCAACCCGCGAGCGAAACCGTGACCGCAACGAGCGCGGCCGATACGACCAAAAGCGCGAGCGTCACGCTCACGATTGCGAGCAACTTCACACTCTCAATTTCCGGCCCGTCCACGGTGAATGCGGGCGCTTCCGCAACGTATCAAGCGACGCTCACGCCGGCGGCGGGCTCGAATCCAAGCACGGCAATCAACTGGAGCGTAGCAGGTCCGGGCTGCACCGGCGCAACTTGCGGCGTGATTTCGGCGAGCGGCGGTTACCAGGCGCCGGCCAGCGCGCCGTCACCGAATTCCATCGTCATCACGGCCACGCCGCTCGCCGATCCTACGAAAGCGGCCACGATAATTGTGACGATCCACCCGAACGTGCAGGTGACGATTTCACCGACGTCCGCGAGCGTGCCGCTCGGAGGCACGACGAATTTTCAGGCGAGCGTGACGGGCTCCGCGAACACGGCGGTGACTTGGGACGTGAATGGAATCGCGGGCGGAAATGCGAGCGTCGGCACGATCGCGGCCTCGATGGCGAATCCCAATCAGGCCGCCTACACCGCGCCGCTGCAATCGCCCCCCGGCGGGAGCGTGAATGTGCACGCCAGCAGCAACGCCGTGCCGAGCCAATTTGCGACGGCGGTGGTGACGTTCACGGCGTCTGTTTCGATTTCCATTTCGCCGCAGAGCGCGCAGCGCGTCACGGCTCACCGGCAGACGTTCACTGCGGTGCTGCAAAACGCGACGAACACGAACGTCACGTGGAGCGTGCAAGGAATCCCCGGGGGGAATGCCACGGTGGGACAAATCTGCGTGGCGGGCTCAAGTCCGTGCCGGGCATTTTCTTCCGGCGCGGTTGGGAGCGTGGATTATCTTGCCCCGGCGGCGGCGCCGACAACAAATCCGGTGACGCTCACCGTCACCAGCCAGCAGGACCCATCGAAGTCGGCGAGCGCGACCATCACGATTCTTCCTGACGTTCTCGTGGCCGTGATGCCGTCCGCCATCACGCTGGCTCCGAATGCCATCCAAATCTTTCAAGCCACAATTACCGGCTCCGACGACCAGCAGGTGAACTGGGGACTTTCCGGCGCGGCATGTGCGGGCGCAGGAAGTCCCTGCGGCACGGTGAATCCAACCGGGCAATACACCGCCCCTCCGCAGGCGCCTTCGCCGAACACGCTCAGCGTTACAGCGACGAGCGTGGAAGATGCAACCCAATCGGGATCCGCTTCCGTCACGGTGATCAATACGGCCGCGATACTGACGATTTCGCCTTCGAGCGCCACGGCGGGATCGCCGGGCGGCATCACGCTGCGCGTGTCCGGGAGCGGGTTCGTGCCGTCGAGCCCGGGACCCGGCTCGGAAACACTCTTTGGCGGTACGCCGCGCAGCACGCTCTGCGATTCCGTTTCCGATTGCACGATCGTGCTTGCCGCAACGGACCTCGCCTCCGCGGCCACCATCCCCGTGCAAATTCAAAATTCCGATCAGAGCAAGTCCAATTCAGTTCCATTCGTGGTCGCCGCCGCCGGCGGGACCGGCAGCCCGATTCCAATCACCCCATCCTCCCCGAGCGCGACGGGCATGGACATCATCGTGGTGGATTTGAGCACCGCAGGTTCGTCCGAGCCCGCGAGCGACGTGAATCTAGCTGTGATTGCCGTAGGTCCCTTTGTGGCCGCAACGAACACGTGCACGCTCGAGGGCGGGCCAGTGGCGCTGCCGCGTCCGGCTAGCGGTTCAGCGGCCGAAACGATCTGCGCGTTTTCGGTGAGCGGCCTCGACCCGTCGTTCACCTATACGCTCACGGGACCGAATCCCGCCGACGTGAGCATCGTCTCGGAGCAGCCGCTGGGTTTCGGCATCGTGGAGATTACGCTGCAGGTGCCGAGCACGGCCGTCGCCGGGGCGCGCACGCTTTTCATTCAAAATCCCGCGCTCGACTTGACGGGGGCCACAGGCGCGCTGGTGGTGCAGTGATGGTTCTTGCGCGTAAGGGTCGCCCAGCCATTTGCTTTGCGGCATTCCTGGCGATCGCCGGCCATGCGACCACACTCGCGCAAATGGATCTCACGCAACTCGCTCATGCGGCGCAGGTGGTGGCTCGCGTGCGGTGCCTGGGTTCGGAGTCGCGCCGGGACGCCGGCCAGATTTGGACGTTCACTCGTTTCGCGGTGGTGGAGACGATGCAAGGCTCGCCGGACGCCACCCTGCTGGTCCGTTTGCCGGGCGGCCGCGACGGCCACTTGATCGAAAACGTGGAGGGCGTGCCGCGATTTTCGCCGGGCGAGGAGACGATTCTCTTTCTCGAGCGAACCCGCCTAACGCAGCAGTCAGGCGCGGGCGAGTGGTCGGTGACGGCGTGGGGCGAAGGGACCTTCCGGATCGCTCGCGACGCGCGCAGCGGGCGCGAGAGCGTCACGCAGGATTCGAGCCGCATGGCCGTCTTCGATCGCGCGTCGCGAACGTTTCGTAGGCAAGGAATCGCGCGAATGCCCATGAGCGAATTCCGCGCCAGGCTGGCCGCGGCGATGAAAGAATGAGGCCCTCCATGCATCTGCGAATTCGGGAGTCTTCGCGACGGACGAGCCGTCTGCTGGCCGCCGCACTGCTCGCAATGCGCATCGTCTGGCCCTCGGCCGCCGATGGCTACTCGCTGAATTACCAGGTCGCGGATATGCGTCAGCCCGCGTCGGTCTCAGGGGGGACTTCCTGTCCGCAACCGACGCGGTTCGACACGCCCGTCGCGGGCGGAATCAATCGGCAGTGGAGCACATCACTCGGAACGAGTCCGGTGACCATCGTGACCGCGGATCAAACGCCCAGCGGCCGGCTCGCGGAAATCGCAAGCACCATCAACACGGAATTTGCCATCTGGACCGGCGTGAGCGGAACGACTCTTACTCCCGCGTCACTCGCGCCCCTCGGCCAATCAAGTGCGCAGGACGCCTGTGATCCCACGGACGGATTAAACACGATTTGCTTCAATCAAGACGATCCTGGCTTCACAACGGGCGTCCTTTCCTTCACGCGCGTGACGATTGCAGACATCGCCGGTGAACAGGCTGGCCCGGGAGCGCCCACTTCCCTTTTTGTCGGACAGATCCTCGATGCGGATGTCCTCTTGCGGCCCGGCGATAGCACCGTCGCATTCGCGACGCCTGCGGCGCTGGCCGCCAATCCGAACGCGTACGATCTCGAAACGATTCTGGCCCACGAGTTGGGCCACTTCTTCGGCCTGGGACACTCGAGCGTGTGGGCAGCGGTGATGCAGCCCTTCGCTCCGGCGCCTGGAGAATTCTTCGGCACGCGGCCCACGGCGCAATCGCCGGACGTTCCGCTCTCCGACGACGACCGCACCGGCTTGCGCGTCCTTTATCCCGATCCGACAGATACGACGCACATCGGCGTGATCGCGGGTCACGTATATCCGGCGAATCCGCTGGAGCTGCCCTCCGGCACGACGGGCATATTCGGTGCGCAGGTGGTGGCAGTGGATGTGGGAACCGGCTCGGTGATCGCGGCAACGGTTGGCGGATGGATCTGCGCAGACCCGGGCCCGCCGCAATTCGACGGCTCGTACGAAATTCAGCGGCTGGCCGTTGGGCCGACGCAACAGTACATCGTGTATGCGGAACCGCTGGACGGGCCGCTCGAACCGTCGGACGTGCCGGGCGCGACGACGGCGCTCTGCCGCAACGCGATCACGGACGCAAGCTGGCCCGCGCAGTTTTCCTGCACGGTGCCGCCTGTGAACAATGAGTTCTCTACGAAGGTGCGGGCAGGGCCTTAAAGGAGGAGCGGCCGCCCTGCCGGGGGAAGCAGAGCGGCCGCGGGTTGAAGAACGAGTTTTACCAGGCGGTTTGATCCACCCACTGCGTGCGCTGGACGGTCACCGTACTCACCGTTCCCGTGTTAGAACCCGGGACAATGGTTGTGGTGGGAAACCAGGGCGGCGCGAAGCCCTGAGCGAACCGCTGGTCGAAGTAGATATTGCGCTGATTGCAGTTGCACACGTTGGTCGTGTTCGCGATGCGCCCGCCGACCCAGGTCATCGTTCCGATACTGTTCCCGATGTTGTAAACCGCTCCCGAGCCACCGCTGGAAATCGCCGCCATCGAAGCGTCCACCTCGATATTGTCTCCGTTGTTCGGAACACTGAACCCGATGACGCCATTCGGGTTCGCCGTGAAAATGCCGAGGACTTGGCCGAAATTGTTCGCCGGGATTAGGGAATCGCTCGAATTCAGCGTCACTGGTTCGTTGGCGTACAGAATGTTCCCCGTAATCGTCACGTTGTCGGCTGCCGTGACCGTTACGGCCGATCCATTTTGAATCGCCGGGGCAGTGCCGCCGGGCCCGGAAAGCGAATCGATATTGCCATCCACATAGAGCATGGCGCCTTCCACTTCCGGGGATTGACTTAGATTCTCCGGCTCGCCCGCAAGGTTCAGCGTCGCGTTGTTCGTGCCCGTTGTGGTGGGATTGTTGCCGGTCGTCGTGTTGCTTTGAGGATATCCGAACGACTCCTGACCGTTGCTGTTCTTGATCTTCGTTGTGGTCGTCGTCGTAGAGTAAGTGGACTGGGTTGTGGTGGTAGTCGAAGAGGTTTCTGATGTCGTCCCCTTCGTCAGGTCAATCGTGACGGTGGTGACCGTGGAGGCCGCCGGGGTAGTGGTCGTCGTTGTCGTAACGGTCGTGGTGGTGGTGTAGCCGCCCGAGTTCGTAATCGTGACGTTCGGAGCCCCGGTGGTCGTGGTCGGACTTCCGTTCGTACCTTGGGTGATCGTAAAGACCTGCATGTTGTCCGAGCCGGAGGTGCTGGAGGTCAAGGTTACGTTCGCATCGCCTTCGACGTAGATGCCGCCCCCGGCAAACGTGTTGGTGCTGCCAGAAGTTGTATAAGGCAGATAAACACCCGGGGTCGTCGTGCCGGTGGCTGGATAGGGGTTGCCATTGACGTCCTTGAGGATGGCGGCCATGTTCGCGCTGGTCGGGCTCTCATTCCCGTTGCCCAAGCCGTCAAGCACGGCTTCCTTCTGGTTGAAGTCGTTCGGTGGCAGTACAACCGGCGTGAATGCCCAATTGAGGGGGCTTCACGTCCCACGTCGGCGTGATGGAATTGCCTCCCTGTGTGTCGCTCAGGTTGGCGGTGGAGTCGCAGTTTCCGGTGTTGCCGTAGTTCCAGTAAAAGTTCGGCGAGACGCTGCCGATCTGGCCTGCAAAAGTGTAATTTTGCCCGAGACCCCAGGTCCAGCCTTGGTTGGTGTAGACCTTGCCCGTGAAGGTGCCGCCGGCGAATGGATTGCCGCAATTCGGCCAGCCCGGATATTGATCCAGGAAGGTGCCGAAGGCTGCGAAGCTCGTTGTCGACCCGGACGTGCCCACGGTGACGTTTACGGACATGTAGCCGCTGTCCACCAAAGTGACTTGCTCATTGGCCATGGACTGGCCGATCGCGGTCATCGTGTAGGGATAGAGATAATCGATAGAGGTAATGCTTCCGCATCCAGCAGGTACCGGGGAGGCGCACGGAGGTTTGCTGGTGAATGTGGGCAGAACGATGCTGCCGCAGAGACCCGAGAGAACCGGGGTATTGCTGGGTCGGCTGCCAGCCGACATACCCACCTGACAGGTCGGCGCAAAAGAAGAGTTGCAGGTCGACTGCAAGCAGACGCTCGTGATCTCGAATTTTCCCGGCCAGGAACTGCCCGCTTGTCCGGAATTAATGGAGATATAAGTGCCGCCAGTGCAATTTGCGCCGCTGCCCTGACCTCCGCCGTAAGTTGTGCAGACGGACGTCTGGACAGCGGATTCCGTCGTGCCGGCTGCCAACGGGAGGGAGGGGGGATTCGTGGTGAGGTTCACTGCTGATCCGTCCAACGCGGTCTGCAGTTGGTTGGCCATGGATTGGCGCGCGATGTTCAAGCCGGAATCGGCGGCGTAGAACGAAGAACGGAAATTCCGGTAGTAGTGGTTGATCAAGGTGTCCGAGCTCGTCGCGATCACCATGGCGAGCGTCAGGGCAATCATCAGGACGAGGAGTAGCAAAGTGATCACCAATGCCACGCCTCGTTCGCTGTGGCGCCGATTCCGAATGGTCTTGCAGTGAATTGATTTCATAAAGGTCCTCAATTGCCGTTCATGGTCATGTTGCGGGGATTGATGATGGCGGACAGCGCCTCGATCTGGTACGGCCCGCCGTCGAAGCCGTTATGATAATTGTCGGCCGTAGTCGCGTCGGTCGGGTTCGTCCGGCCGATCAGCGAAATCTGGACTGCCCGTATGTCCGTAAACTTGTTCTGGCAACCGGCCGGAGGCGCGTCGTTGTTGTCGTAGTAGTACGTGGTTGTGTCCACGCTCGTCGAGGAGTTGTCTCCGCAGGTGTCTGAAGACGCCGGGTCAAAGTAAGCCGCGCCGACCTTGAATCCGATGATCTGGTCCGCCAGGACAGTCTTGCTGACCGCGCAGCTACCGATACAGCGATCCAACTGAGGATCGCTGGGATTTGAAGTGTCCACTTGATAGATAACGGGCGCGAGCCGTTCGACCCAGTCGCTGGGACCGAAGCTATTTTGTTCGAGACTGGGATTGGCGTACTTGGCGATACTTAGAGGGTCCGTCGTATTGAGATAATAGACCGTACTGTTGATCGTCGTTGCGGTGACGGAAGCAAATTGAATCTTGACGTAATTTCCGGAGACGGTTCCACCGGATGTCAATACCACCGCCGAATACTGGGTTGCGCCGGTGCCGCCCGAAAGCAGCAGGATCTCGTCTCCGACGCTATAATCGCTTGCGAGAGTGGTGAGCGCGGCGGCCGTCGGCCATGGGCTAGGCGCCGGAATTGTGGGGGCGGCGGGCTGCAAATACATCGTGATCGTGCCGCCTGCACCGATGTTGACTGGGTTCGTGCCCGTACTATCGGACGGATGGGAGGGCGTGGTCTTCTTGGTGCTCATATCGGTTGTAATCACATCCAAACTGTCGAAGCAGGTGGGGCCATAGGTGTACGTCGCCGGCGTGTTGCAAGGCGCATTGGCATTCACCACGCTGTTCTGGATGGTCACAGCAACCGGCCAGGTGGGTATGTTGAAGGAGGAAGGTACGTTGGGGTAGACGCCGGCGCCGGCATTGGTCACGTCGAGTTGCAGCTGAGCGACGGAGTTGCGCATGGCGATGTTCAGGGCCGCTTGGTTCTGCTGATGAGTAAAGACGGGCTCATTCTGCACAAACAGCGCCATTGCGGCGCCGCTGACGATGGTGAAGATGGTTATCGCGATCATCAATTCCAGTAGGGAAAAACCATGCTGGCTGCTTCGCGCTCTCATGGCCGCACCATGCTCAATTGAAAAGTCACCGGCGGGTTCATATAGCCGTTCGTGAGCGCAACCAAGACGGTAATTCTCCTCACGTTGTTTACCGTCGATCCGTTGATCGTGGGATTCTGTTCGATCGTCCAGCGGCGGTGAAACGAGATGGCGTTCACTTCCGCAGCCGTGCCTGAAGCACTGGTGACTGGAGCGGGCATCTCGCCGTCGGCGCAGTGGTAAGTCGTCACGTAGCCCGCCGAGGTGCTCACGGTTTCGCCGACGGAGCCGCTGCCATTGGCGCAAGTGCCGCTGCCACCGCTATCAGCCGAGCCGCCGTTATTCGTGATCACCACGTCGTCGAAATAGACAATGTTGGGATCCGTGATGCCGGCCGAGGAGGTCACGCTGGCCGCAAGGGGATCTGTGGTCAAGCTGCCCACTGTGGCGCCGGCGGTGGAATTCACATGGGGATCTCCGGACGGCCAGCGGTTCAGGTCCTCCAGCTTTTCCGTCGCGAGCATCGCCGCCAGGCCCATGAACCGGGCCCGCTCCGTGCCGTTCTCCATATTGGCCGTCAGGCCTGCCAGCGAGACCAAACCGACGGCCAGAACAAACAGGGCGACGAGCACTTCAATGAGCGCGAATCCGCTCAGCCCAGCTTTTCTACGAGCAGCCGGATGGCATGATCGTTGTGATAGCGACGTTTCCATAGTTGGACACCGATATGTACTTTGTGAGTCCCTTATAAGTGATGTGAAAGCACAGATTGCTGCCCGTTGCCGGGGTGACAAAGCCGTAGGGCTTGAATTGAATCGCGTCCGTCTGGCTCACGACAATCGCATCGCCCGAAATTGGGACGGCACTCCCCACGTTTGCGAAACTTCCGGTGTTGGTCGGATCGCTCGCCAACTGATAGGTGTTGTTGGTCGCGTTGTACGTGACTTGGAAGGGATAGCCTTCCATCAGCGCCTGATAGCGCGTGGACTGGACCGACCAGTTCACGGCCGCCACCGCCGAGTTCAGCCGGTACCAATTCAGCGTTCCCTGGATTTGCGGAATCGCAAAGGCCATCAGCACCAGCATGATGGCCACCACCAACATTAGCTCCAACATCGTGAACCCGGCTTGGGCACAAGGCCCGTTCTTGCGTAGTCTTAAGAATTTGAGAGGCCGAATCACGTGCGGCTCCTAGCTTGAGCATTCCGCGTCTCCAAGCGAGTTGGAGGCGGGGTATCGGCTATAAGAAGTGCAACTCGGAAGCCAGGGGGCCGAACGACTTCAAAGTCTTCATAATCAATGGGATACGCAAGCCATCCCGACTCCGGACTGGCGATGGCGATGCGGCGGCGGGATAGTTTTGAAACAAAGACGAGACGCGAACTACGTGACGAAATTTCCTCCAAATCTAGGCTATTCCGCTCTGGATTCGGGGTTGAGAGGGCGTTGGGCGGAATGTTCGCTCCGCGCTGCCAACGCAAAGCAGAAATGTCCGGTTTTGCGCCGCGCTTGACTTTCGCGCGCCGCGAACACAGACTCTCGCCCGAACGCGGGCCGTTCCCCGAACTGGCCCGACACGCTCCGAACAAAGAAAGGGGCAAGCCGTGAAAGTAAAATACCCCGCGGTGATTGTCAGTGCGATTGCGTACTGGCTGTTGGGCTACGTTTGGTTCGACTTGCTGTTCGGGAAAAAGTGGATGGCGCTGGAAGGAATTACGCAGGCCCAGGCGCAAGCGCAAAGCGCCAATATGGCGAAGCTGGTCACGATCACCTTACTACTGAATTTGCTGATCGCGTACGTGCTGGCGAATATCTGTGCGTGGCGCAATGCGAATACGGCTGGCCGCGGCGCGGCGATCGGTGTGCTGCTGTGGATCGGATTCGTGGCGCCGATTGCCTACACCACCTTCATGTACGAAGGACGCTCGCTCGTGCTGTACGGCCTCGACTATTTGTATCCGCTGGTGGGGCTATGCATGATGGGCGCGATCCTGGGAATGTGGAACCGGAAAGCGGCTTAAGCGAATTGCTTGGGATTTGGTAGCGTTAGCGGGAATCGAATCCGGCGATGCCGTAAGCCATCGCGATCAACGCTGTGGTTCCAGCCGCGACCGTGATTTGGTAGTTCCATCACTTTTTACTTTTATGTGCTTTCGCTCGAGAACTTGCAGGCGCTTTCCTCTTCAATTTGATCTGATTGTACTCAACGGCAGCACGAACGAGATTTTTTAGAGCACGCTCATTAATCTTATCGCCTTCGAAAAAATCGATCGCCCGCCACGCGTTGCCTTCTAGCCCGGCGTTGAAGAGCTTGTCAACATCTGGGAGTCTCGCCCCGTGGGCAAAGGTAAGCTTCACCTTACCTTTGTGGGCGTTGCCGACCGCGATGATTCCGTCGTGAGACCATACTGGGCTTCCCATCCACTTCCATTCCTCGACGATGTCCCGGTCGGCCTCAACGATGCTCTTCCGGATGTTGGCCAACGTTTTACCGCGCCAGTCGGTGAGTCCTGCGATTAGTTGGTCAATGCGTTCTTTCGGATTCATGGATATTCACGCCTCGAATTCTTGTCCCGTCATCATGACCATACACTACATCCTCACCGCCGGGGCACGGAGCGCGGTGAGCACCCGCTCGCTGGGGCTGGCCCGGCTGCACAGATGAACTCTCCCTCCTTCAAGGCTTCGGGGGATTGGGCGTCCAACCGGGGATCTCAACGCGTAACTGTTTGGCGTACTCCGCGTTCAATCGTTGCCAGCCGGGGAACTTCATCGCCTCGGGGCCGGCGATGCGTCCGACGGGCGTTCCGCTGAGCAGGCGATCCAGAACATCGAAGCAGATGTGCCACCCGGCAGCGCCCATAGAGATGAAGCGGTGACCGATGTTGGTCCACAGCGTGAGGCGCGTGCCGCCACCAAGGTCTTCGAGTTCCCATCGCATATCGAAATCACCCCACTTGTACTCAAGCGCCTTCAGAGCCTCGGCACGCGTCACTGTCGTTTCGGTCACTCGCGGCGCGGGCGCTCCCACGGTCGTGAGCTTCACCGTGTTTCCAACCGTACCGAGGCTCCCATCGGCTTCGAAGGGCGCCCACTCGCGCAGATGCGCCGGGTCGGTAAGCGCCTGCCAGACTTTTTCCCGCGAGTGGCGCAGTTCTCTGACAAGAATGAGCGTCCACTTCTCGCCGTCCTTTCGTATCTGTGCCCCGCCGGCCGGACCCGGTGTGTATTGCTCGCTATCGGTCATGTTCTTCTCCTGCTCGACGCACGCGGCTACCAACGCTTCAGTTGAGTGATCTGAATGAGGTTGCCACAGGTATCCTTCAGCATCGCAATGGTCGCGCCGGGCACATCGGTGGGCGGCATCGTGAATTCGGCCCCGCGCGCCTTGATCCGCTCGTAATCGCCCTTGACGTCGTCGGTGAAAAAGTTGGACGCGGGCTGGCCCTGCTGGAAGATCGCCTGCTGATACGCGTTGGCTGCGGGATTGTCGTTCAGCGCCAACTGCAGTTCAGTGCCGTCCGGCTCCTCGGGCGAAGTCACGGTCAGCCAGCGATATGGGCCGTTACTGAAATCGGCCTTCTTGGCAAAGCCCAGTTGCTCCGTATAGAAGCGCAGGGCCTTGTTCTGGTCGTCCACGTAGATGCTGGTCACTTTGATCTTCATTTCTTTTCCCTTTTGTTATGTTCGCGGTTTGGGCCGCGTCGTTTTCTGTTTGTCTTCCTTTTCGTTGGTGCGGATTTCGCCATGCGGTCGAGGTGGCGTTCGAGAGCATCTACGTGTGCGGACCAGAACCGGCGGAACGGAGCCAGCCAGGCATCCACTTCCTGAAGTGGTTCAAGTTTCAGCCGGTAGAGACGCCGCTGTGCGTCCACCGTGGATTCCACGAAACCGGCCTCGCGTAGCACCCGCAGGTGCTTGGACACGCTCGGCTGCGGCATGCGAAGCCGGCGCTCGATCTCCCCCACCGACTGTTGTGACGCGACCAGCAGGCTCAAGATCGCGCGGCGGTTCGGCTCCGCAATAATTTCGAACACAGATTCCATTCCTTTTGTATACTCCACAACGCATATACGTGTCAAGGTATATTAAGGAAAGGGGCCCAGGCGACGGCTTCCGCCGGCGTGGTGAACCAGGTGGTTTAGAAAATTGAAAAACTAACGGGAATCAGGAAGGCTCTGGCTGAAAATCATCGAAGCGTTGGTAGCGCTAACGGGAATCGAACCCGTATTTCGGCCTTGAAAGGGCCGCGTGCTAACCGTTGCACCATAGCGCCACGGGACTGCCCGCGGAGGGCGGGCGGGAAACTCACAGCTCAAATCAGACTAAAGGAAAGCAGGGGAATTAACAAGCGAGCAAGAGAGCCGAGCGAGTGCGCGCGAAGGGCCGCTTGCTTCGGGACGCTTTCTTCTCTCGATTCGCGTGCTTTTTTGCCAAACTTCAGCCTGCCAGTCCTCGCGGTGCTACAATCCACGTGGAGTTGGAGTCGCAGTGGATCGGAGACTCACATGTCCAAACTTGCAGTGGTTCTCCCCGTCGCGCTCTTTTCGCTGGCTGTGCTTTCCGCACAACAGAATCCGCCGCCGCCGAACGTGGTACCGCCGTCCTATGCGCCTATTCCGGCGGAAGCCGCAAAGATGCCGAACCCCGTCAAGCCATCACCCGAATCCATCGCTCGCGCCCAAAAGTGGTGGAGCATGGACTGCATGATGTGTCACGACCAAAACGGCGACGGCAAGGGTGAGGTCGCAGTCAGCATGAAGCTGACGATCGCCGATTTCCGGGATCCTGCCACGTTCAAAAATCGCACCGACGGCGAGATCTTCTACATCATCAAGACCGGCCATTTGCAGATGCCGCCGGAAGGCCAGCGCGTCACGCCCGAAGAGAATTGGGATCTGGTGAATTACGTGCGCTCGCTCTCGAAGCCGGTCGCCGCGCCCGTCGAGCAGAAGCCTTAGCCGAATCGTTGCGGCCCCGCCGGACGGCGCTCGAAGGCCCCGTGTGAAAGGGCTTGCGCCTCAACCGGCCTGGCGATCTTTGTATTCTTCGTACCAAGCCATCTGGACCGCTTCGAGTTTGCCCTCGCTGGATTGCGCAGGGTCGCCGGAGAATCCTTCGAGCCCTACGATCCATTTATGCAGGTCCGTAAAGCGAATCGTTAGGGGATCCGTGTCCGGAAATTTTTCCGCGAGCTGGATTCCGATCTCTTCCGCGTCGTCCCACCCGAATTTCGGCGGCATGCTGGCTAGCTCCTTAGATATTTAATTGCGAACGGAAGCTTAGTGTTCCGCTTCCTTGGCGTAATTCTTATTCCACTCCGGAATTTCGACGACGATATCGCGCGTGCCGTCCGGAACGCATTGGCAGCCCAAGCGCGATTTCGGCGTGAGGCCCGGCGCTTCGTCGAGCTGATCAAGTTCGGCATCGGTCGCTTCGTTGCACGACTCGAGGCCTTCGTGCACGATGACGTGGCACGTCGAGCACGCGCAAACGCCGCCGCACGCGTGATCGAGTCCCATGTGTGCGCCGGTGGCGATATCGAGGACGCTGCCGGGCAAGCCGTCGTGGCCGTAGGGAATTCTCGCCGGGTCCACTTCCACCGTCTTTCCTTCGCGGAGAAACGTGACCTTGAATCTCTTCGTCGCAGGCGTGTATTTCGTCTGCTCGATATAAGGATTGGAACCGCCCATCGTCTCCCGCCTTTCTTCTACACTTCTCCGGTGCGCTTGCCTTCGAGCGCCGTCGCCAGCGCCTGGTTCATCTGCAGCTCTGCAAGATGGTGCGTGGCCGCGTTCACCTCGTCCAGGCGCGCGCGGATGAGTTTGTAATCCGTTCCGGCCACGGCTTCGCGCAATATCGTCAGCGATGCGTCAATGGTGCGGCGCTCTTCCGGCGGCAACTCGCCGGAACTCACGCGCGCCAGCGATTTCATCGTGGCGACAATGACAGTCTCAGCTTCGTTCCGCGCTTCGATCAACTGGCGTTCGGCGAAATCCTGCTCGGCATGCTCGATGGATTCTTCGAGCATGCGCTCGATTTCGGCGTCGCCCAGACCGTAGCTGGGCTGCACTTCGATGGAATGCTGCGCGCCGGTCCGCAGATCGCTCGCGGAGACCTGTAGGATGCCGTTCGCGTCAATCAGAAACTTCACCTCGATGCGTGCTAGGCCCGCCGGGCCGGGCGGCACGCGCAATTGAAAGCGCGCGAGCGATCGGCAATCCTTGGCGAGTTCGCGCTCGCCTTGCAGAACGTGGAGATCGATGCCGGTCTGATTCTCGACGCCGGTGGTGAACATCTCCTGCGCGCTCGCGGGAATGGTCGAATTGCGCGGAATGATTTTCGCGACCACGCCGCCCATCGTCTCGATGCCGAGTGAAAGAGGCGTGACGTCCAGCAGCAGCATGTCGCGCACACCGGATTCGAGAATGTCCGCCTGCACGGCCGCGCCGAGCGCGACGACTTCGTCCGGATTCAATTCCGCGTGCGGACGCCGGCCAAAGAACTCCTCGACCATGCTGCGCACCAGCGGCACGCGCGTCGAACCGCCGACGAGCACGACCTCATTCATTTCGGATGGCTTCAACTTCGCATCCGCCAGGGCCAGTTTCACGGGGCCCATCGTGCGTTCGAGAATCGGGCGAATCCACGACTCGAATTCTCTGCGCGTGTACTCGCGTACCCAGGTCGCTCCGCCGGGCGGATCGAAAATCACGACCGCGTGATCGGACTGAGACAACTCGTGCTTCGCGGCGATCAGCGCCTTGCGCAGCTCCTGCACGGCCTCGGGATGCCGATCGAGATCGATGCCGCGCTCGCGGCGAATCTCCTCACGCGCCTTCGCGAGAAGCACGTTGTCGAGATCGTCGCCGCCGAGGTGCGTATCGCCGTTCGTGGAGAGCACCTGGTAGATATCGCCTTCGCCCGTGGAGATAAGGCGCAAGATTGAAATATCGAACGTGCCCCCGCCAAAATCGTAAACGGCCACTTTACCCCGGCGCTTTTCGTGCAAGCCGTAAGCGAGCGCCGCCGCGGTCGGCTCATTCACGAGGCGCAACACTTCGAGGCCGGCTAGGCGGCCGGCATCTTTTGTGGCCTGGCGCTGCGCGTCGTTGAAATATGCGGGAACGGTGATGACGGCGCGGTCCACGGACTCGCCGAAATAATGCTCGGCCCATTGTTTCAGTTCGCGCAAGATGAAGGCGGAAATTTCCGGCGCGGTGAAGACGCTTTCCCCGAGCCGCACGCGAATCACGTTTCCGCTATCGGATTCGATGCGAAACGGGAAAAGTTTGAGCTCATCCTGCACATCCGCGACGCCGCGGCCCATCAGCCGCTTCACGGAATAAATTGTGCGCCCCGATTGCGTGAGCAATCGGCGGCGCGCCGGTTCGCCCACCAAAATCGCGCCGTCCGCATCCACGCTGACGACCGACGGGCACAGCGGCGTGCCGTACGGCCCCGGAATACACTTCGGCGCTCCCGAAGCCTTGTCTTTATAGGCGATCAGACTGTACGTGGTGCCGAGATCGATTCCGACGGTTCTTCCCATGTTCCTAGTTGCTCTCCGCCAATTCTTTCTGGACGCCCGCGACGAGGTTGCGAATGTACGAACGGCGATTCAATGCGGCATTCATCCGATCAAGCAGCTTGCGGCGCGCTGACGCATCCGCGCTAGCGTCTAATGCCGCGTCCCATGAAACAAACAAAGCATTCAGCTCTGCATCGACGCCTTCCAATTTTTCCAGAAAGTGTTTCTCAGCCGATTCGAGTGTCTTTGTAAGTCGAGCCATTTCGGCGGCGTCACCGCCCGCCTGGCGCGCCGATCTCAATTCGTCGAGTGACTCATTTAGCTCGAACACCTCTTCCAGCAATTCCGGCGGCGCTTGCTGTTTCTGCTGCCCTTCCTTGCGCATCCCTTCGCGCTCCAGCAGATACTCGACACGCGCAATCGGATCGGCGAGCGTGCGGTACGCGTCGTTCAACTGCGAGGAACGCTCGAGCGACAATTTGCGCTCGGCCTCCGTGGCGCGAACGAAATTATCGGGATGCAGCTTCCAGGAAAGCGCGTGAAATCGCTGTTCCAAATCCGCGGCATCTATCCCCAACTTCTGCGGCAAGCCGAAGAAAGCGAAATAGTCGGCGTCGCGCGGCAGCGGCTGAACCTTTCCGCAGGCGGAACAGAAATGTTCGCCCGAAGTCGGCGCACCGCAGTTCCAGCAGGCAGCCGCAACACTTGTTGTGGAAACACTCATCGCCAATCAACTTTCGGGAAGTTCAGGAGGAATCGTCCCCTCAATGCCGTGCAAAAAAATTGGCCCCGATGCCGCATCGGGGCCATGCGTCCAAACTCGCTCGTTGCCCAACGCACCCGCAGCGCCCCCTCGCTTGCCGCTCAGGCCGTGAACGAACTGCCGCAACCGCAACTGCGCGTGGCGGCCGGGTTTTGAAACACGAAGCCGCGCCGCATCAGCGTCTCTTCGTAATCGAGCGTCGTATTCGCCAAATACAAATAGCTTTTCGGGTCCACGAAAATCCGCGCGCCGTTTTCCTCGAACACCTTATCGCGGTCGCGCGCCTGCGTTTCGAGACGCATCGCATAACTCAGGCCCGAGCAGCCGCCCCCCTGCACGCCCAGACGCAGTCCGCCGGAATCGGCAGGCACGCCCTCTTTGGCGAGGAGCTCCTGGATCTTGGTCGCAGCCGTTTCTGTCACGTGAATCATGGTCATCTACCTTACCCGAGTCCTTTTCTCGCTCATCCTCCACACCATTAGATGAGCGGGGGCCCGCCGGGAGTCGCGCGGTCAGCGCCTTCCCGGGCAATCCGCAGAGGCAGGAAATTCTTTACGCCTTGGCGGAGTCGGATTCTTTCTTCTTCTTCCAATCGCCGATGGCGGCCTTGATGGCGTCCTCGGCGAGCACCGAGCAGTGAATCTTGACCGGCGGCAAGCTCAATTCGCGCACGATGTCCGTATTCTTGATCGCGAGCGCTTCCTCGACGGTCTTGCCCTTCACCCATTCGGTGGCGAGCGACGAACTGGCAATCGCCGAGCCGCAGCCGAAGGTCTTAAACTTCGCCTCTTCGATGACCTGCGTCTCGGGATTGATGCGCACCTGCAGCTTCATCACGTCGCCGCATTCCGGCGCGCCGACGAGGCCGGTGCCCACGTTCTTATCTTCCTTGGGCATGCTGCCGACGTTCCGCGGGTGATTGTAGTGATCGATCACTTTGTCGCTATAAGCCATTTTAGGTTCCTCTCTCTAATTAGATGCCGTTCAAATTACGACGGATGAAGAATCCTTACGCCGGCTTCCAGGTCATCTTGCTGAGATCCACGCCTTCTTTCGCCATCTCATACAGCGGAGACAATTCGCGCAGGCGAATGACCACTTCGGAAACGCGATCCACGACGTAGTCCACTTCTTCCTGCGTGTTGAAGCGGCCCAGCCCGAAGCGGATGGACGTGTGCGCCAAATCCTCGCCGACGCCGAGCGCCTTGAGCACGTAGCTCGGTTCGAGCGTGGCCGAGGTGCAGGCCGAACCGCTCGACACCGCGACGTCGTTGATGCCCATCAGCAGCGATTCGCCTTCGACGAACGCGAAGCTGACGTTCAGATTGTTCGGCAGCCGGTGAACCATCGAACCGTTGATGTAAAGCTCGTCGAGCTTGGCGAAGAGTCCGTCTTTCAGGCGATCGCGCAGGGCGCTCATGCGGCGCGGATTCCTCCGGCATCTCGTTCTGACAGATCTCCGCCGCCTTGCCGAAGCCCACGATGCCCGGCACGTTCAGCGTGCCGGAACGCATGCCGCGCTCGTGTCCGCCGCCATCGATGATCGGCCGAAAGCTGCACGCGCGGATTGCGCCGGCGCACGTACAGCGCGCCAACGCCCTTCGGGCCGTACATCTTGTGCGCGCTGATCGACAGCATGTCGATGTTGTCTTTCTGCACGTCCACAGGAATCTTGCCGACGGCCTGCACGCGCGTCCGCATGAAAGAGAACGCCCTTTTCCTTGGCGATCTTGCCGATTTCGGCGATGGGCTGAATCACGCCGATTTCGTTGTTGGCGTACATGATCGTGATGAGAATCGTCTTCGGCGTGATCGCGTTGCGCAGTTCGTCGAGGTTGACGCGGCCGTCTTTCTGCACGGGCAGGTAGGTGACCTCGTAGCCGTACTTCTCGAGACGCTTGCAGGTGTCGAGCACCGCCTTGTGCTCGGTGACCTGCGTGATGATGTGATTCCCCTTTTCGCGGTACATCTCCGCGACGCCCTTGATCGCCAGATTGTCGGACTCGGTGGCGCCGCTGGTGAAGATGATCTCCTTCGGCGTGGCGTTGATGAGCCGGGCGATCTGCGCGCGCGCGTTCTCGACCGCCTCCTCGGCCGTCCAGCCAAACGCATGATTGCGGCTCGCCGCGTTGCCGAAATGCTCGGTGAAATACGGCAGCATCGTCTCCAGGACCCGCGGGTCCACTGGAGTCGTGGCGTGATAATCCATGTAAATAGGCAGCTTAATCGCCATGCGTCTCTCCCCTAATTTGAAAGCTCTACCAGCTCGCCCGCGGTGTCATCACTCATCTGAGAGATGGTGACGTTCCGCAGGACCTGCATGATGCTCTCGTTCACACGCCGCAAGGGCTCGCGCACCGTGCACTTGCTGGACTGACCGCACTCCCCGTGCGAGGTCAAGCACGACGTAATCCGCATAGGGCCGTCAATCGCGTCGATCACTTCGAAGGCCGTAATCTCCTTCGGATCGCGCGCCAATTGATAGCCTCCCCCTGAACCGTGCCGCGAAGTCACCAGCCCTTGTCGAGCCAGCCGCTGAAGCACCTTTGCCAGCAGCGGACTCGAAATGGAATAGACGGCCGCAATATCCGACGCGCTGCAAGATTCCCCTGCTGAGTGGCACGCCAGGTGACGCACGGCAATCAGACCATAGTCGGCTTTTTTCGAGAGCTTCAGCATTCCCTGATATGCGACTCAATCGGTCGCATTTAGAATCGTAAGCCTGCCGGGGCATGATTGTCAAGCATAGGATAGCGCTGCATCTCCCAAGCTGTGAGTGATTTACAATGCGACCACTTCAGTCGGATATGCGGTCAAAACCATCATTGAATGGCAATAATTAAGGAGCGAACGGTCCAATTTCGAGAGCGAGCTGAAAACTCCCCTTTTCGCGCTCCTCGGCCATTTTGGCCTGGCCCAAGGCCGGAATTTCGAGGCGAGAGTTAAATCGATAGGCTAAAATGCGATACGATTGGATGCGGCCATGAAGCTTGCCATCTATCCCGGCACATTCGACCCGGTGACCAACGGTCATCTCGATCTGATCGATCGCGGATCAAAGGTCGTGGATCGTTTGGTCGTCGCCGTCCTGCGCAATTTCGAGAAGCAGCCGCTCTTCTCTTTGGAAGAGCGCGTGGAGATGCTGCGCGAAGTCACGGCGGCTACGCCGCACGTCGAGGTGGACATCTTCGACGGCCTGCTGGTGGATTACGCACGGAAGCGCGGGGCGAGCGTGATCCTTCGCGGGATTCGCGCCATATCGGATTATGAATACGAACTGCAAATGGCGATGATGAATCGTCGCATTCAGCCGGACATTGAGACAGTCTTCATGATACCGGCCGAGCCGTATAGCTATTTGAGTTCGCGGCTGGTTCGCGAGATTGCGCAATTGGGGGGACCGCTCACGGGGCTCGTGCCCGAGACGGTCGAGGCCCGGCTGCGCGCAAAAGTTTCCTGACGGGAGAGACCAAAAGATGAAATTCGCGGAACGCGTAAATCGAATTGCCGTCTCGCCGACGGCGGCAGTGGTCATGGAAGCCGAAAAGTACAAGGCCCGCGGCGTGGATGTGGTGGATTTTGGCGCGGGCGAACCGGATTTTCCGACGCCTGAACACATTAAGCAGGCGGCGGTCACGGCACTGGAACGCAATCAAACCAAGTACACACCGGCGGCGGGAATCGCTAAGCTGCGCGAAGCCATTTGCACGTGGCATGCGGGACAATTCGGGACGTCCTACCAACCGGCGCAATGCGTGGCCACTTCCGGCGGCAAGCACGCCATTTTCGAGGTCATGGGCGCGCTGGTGGACACAGGCGACGAAGTCGTCATCCCCGCGCCGTACTGGGTGAGCTATCCGGACATTGTGAAGTTTTGCGGCGGCACGCCCGTTTTCGTTGAGACTGATCCCAACGCCGGGTTCACTCTCCACGCGGAACAGATTGAACCTGCGCTCACGCCGCGCACGCGCATGGTCATCATCAATTCGCCTTGCAATCCGACGGGCGCGGTTCTTTCCGACGCGGAATTCACGCGTATCGCGGCGCTGTGCGCCGGCCGCGGCGTGTGGTTGATGAGCGACGAGTGCTACTCTCATTTCATTTATGGCGGTGTGCGCCCGTTCTCGATTGCCAGCCGCCCCGAGGCCGGGCCGCAAACGATCATCATCGGCTCGCTCTCGAAAACGTTTGCGATGACGGGATGGCGCGTGGGTTACGTTCTCGGGACGGAGCCATTGGTCGGCGCCGTGATCAAACAACAGAGCCAGTCCACCACCAACGTGACCTCGATCGCGCAGCACGCGGCGATCGCCGGGCTCACCGGCTCGATGGAGTCGGTCGGCGAAATGCTTGCGGAATATGCCCGGCGGCGCGACCGCATTTATAAGGGACTGAACGATCTGCCCGGCGTCACCTGCGTGGAACCGAAGGGCGCGTTTTACGCGTTCCCGCACATCGCGGGGCCGCGCGGCAAAGGACACGCCGATACGGCCGCGGTCACGAAGGCTCTTCTCGAACGCGAGCACATTGCGGTCGTTCCCGGTGAGGCCTTCGGCGCGCCCGGCTATTTGCGGATTTCCTACGCCACTTCGATCGCGAGAATCGAAGAGGGCCTTAAACGCTTCCAGCATTTCTTCGCAGCGGAGGCGGAGGCTGCCGCTTCGTGACGCCGGATGCTGCTCCGTCCGCGAGTGCTGGCGCGTCCGTATCTGCAATCCGGCTGGAGCCAATTATTGTTCCGCGCATCTGGGGTACGCACACACTCGCCCCGCTTTTTCCCGATTCAAAAGCCGCGGACGAACGCATCGGTGAAGTCTGGCTCACCGGCGGCGAATGCCGCTTCGCAAGCGGCCCGTTCGCGGGGCGGACGCTCAACGAGGCTTGGCGCGGTTTGCCGGCTTCCTGGACAGGCACGCAACTTCAAGGACAGCCGCAAATTCCGCTGCTGGTCAAATTTATTTTCTCCGAAGACAATCTCTCGGTGCAGGTCCATCCGGACGACGTTTACGCTGCCCGATATGAGCAAGCAGCGGGCGGCGCGGGCAAGACGGAGATGTGGTACGTCGTGGCAGCGCGCGACGGCGCGGAAGTGCGCGTAGGCCTGCGGCCGCAAGTCACCCGCGAATCACTCGAACGCGCCATCGGCGAAGGGAGCGCCGAAAGTTCTCTCGTACCCTTGCCATTGCGCAAGGGGGATTCAGTTTTCGTGCCGGCGGGAACGGCGCACACGATCGGCCCCGGCCTCCTGCTCTGCGAAATCCAGGAATACTCAGACATCACCTATCGCGTGTACGATTACAACCGCGCCGGCGCCGATGGGAAACCGCGCGCGCTGCACATCCAGAAAGCGCTGGAGGTAATGCGCTTCGGAGCGCAAACCGGAGGACGAGCCACGCCGTTGCCGCTGGCCAGCGACGTGGGTGAACGAACTTTGCTTGTTGCCTGCCGGCATTTTGCAGTGGAACGATGGACATTTTCTTCGCGGCGCCCCGCGCAGACATCCCATCAGAGATTTGAATTGCTGATCGTGATCGAAGGCGAGGGTGACGTCGAATCACGAGGCGTGTCGGCAAAATACGTGCCAGGAGAGGCGTGGTTCCTCCCCGCGGCGCTCGGCGAATATGTAATTGTGCCGCGCTACGCTACGACCATTCTTCGGGCATTTGTGCCTGACTTCGCCACACTCGCACGCGAGCTGGCCGCGCGTAGCGATAGCGCGGCCGCCCTCGCCAGGACGGTGTTCCCGTGAGCGTGGCCCGATCAAAGTTAGAAGCGCACGCGATCATCCTTGCTGGGGGACGCGGCACACGCTTCTGGCCGCGCAGCCGCACGCGCACGCCGAAACAATTGCTCAACATCGTCGGCAACGACACGATGCTAGAGCAGACGGTCGCCCGGCTCTCTTCGATCTTCTCCCCTGCGCGAATTTGGGCCGTCACGAACTCCGAGCAGGCCGCGGCCGTACGAGCGCAAATTCCGCGCGCCGCCCGGCGCCACGTTCTCGCGGAACCGGTCGGCCGGAACACGGCTGCCGCCGTCGGTCTGGCCGCGATTCACTTGCTGCGCGAGTCGCGTAACGGCGACGCGTTGCTGGCGATCTTGCCCGCCGACCATTACATCGCCCAGCCGGAGAAATATCGCCGCCTCGTGCGCGCCGCATTGCGCGCCGCGGAAGTTCCGGGCAATCTGGTGGTCCTCGGTATTCCGCCCACGCGGCCGGACACGGGATTTGGTTACGTCGAGCGCGGCGAACTCACGGTCCGCACGTCGCCTCACGTTTACGAAGTGCGGCGCTTCACCGAAAAGCCGGCGCTGCCGCTCGCGCGGCGATACATTTCCTCCGGGCGTTACTACTGGAACGCCGGCATGTTCTTTAGCCGCGCTTCGACGTTTCTCGCCGCGCTCGAAAAATTCTTGCCCGCCACTCACGCGGCTTTGCTTCGCCTTGCGGACACAATCGGGACACCGAGGTACGCCGCGGCCCTTAAGCGCACCTACGCGAAGCTCTCCAATATTTCGGTGGACTACGGGATTCTGGAGCCCGCCACGCGCACACGCAGCGCCGAACACGTTCTGGTGATCCCGGCTGAAGTGGGATGGAGCGACATCGGCTCATGGGCGGCCGTGTACGAACTCCTCGCGACTATGCCCGGCGAAAACGTCTCCGCGGGCCCTTTCCGCGCGCTCGAGGCAACGGGCAATTTCCTTTGGAGCCCGCGGAAATTCATTGTCGCCATCGGGGTCCGGGATCTGGTCCTGGTCGAAACGCCCGATGCGCTGCTTCTCTGCCCTCGCGGACGTGCTCAAGACGTTGGAAAAATCGTGAAATGGCTGGAAGAGCGCAATCTCAAGCAATTGATCTAGGCCATCGCGCTTCCCTTCTCCGCCGCGCGAGCTTCGCTTATACTTTCGCGACGTGAGCGGAATTCACTTCGGCACCGACGGCTGGCGCGGCGTCATCGCGGAAGACTTCACCGAAGTGAATGTCCGCATCGCCGCGTACGCCATCGCGAGATACATCGTGCGGGCGGCGGATCCGCGGCGCGGCGTCCTCGTCGGCTACGACAATCGGTTCGCCTCGGAGCGATTCGCGCGCGTGGCCGCCGAAACCGTCGCCATGACCGGCACCGCGGTGCATCTCACCCAGCAATCGTGCCCTTCTCCCGCGCTCTCGCTGCTGGTGCGGCAACGCGGCGCGGCTGGCGGCATCATGATCACGGCGAGCCATAATCCTTACAAATGGAACGGCGTCAAATTCAAAGCGAGCTACGGAAGCTCCGCGTTGCCTTCGATCGTCGCACAAATCGAGCAGGAACTGGACGTCGTCCTGCGCGACGGCGTGCCGCCGCTTCCGCCGCGCGCCGACCTGATTGATTCGCTTGATGCCGAAGCGCCCTACCTGGACACGATTGAAAAGCTGGTGGATTGGGATCGCCTGCGCGCGGCCAAACTGCATTTCCTTGCAGACCCGATGTACGGCTCGGCGAGCGGGCTGCTGCGCGCGCTCTGTTCGCGGAACGGCGTGGTTTGCGACGAGATTCACGGGACACGCGATCCGCTCTTCGGCGGGATCCATCCGGAACCCATCGAACCGCATGTCGAGGGCGCTCGGCAGGCAGTTCTCGCCGGACGCTACGACGCGGCGCTTTGCGCCGATGGCGACGGCGATCGCATCGGCGCGATCGATCGTGACGGCGCCTTCATCACGCCGCACCAGATTTTCGCGCTCTTGTTCTGGCATCTTGCCGGGACGCGCGGCCTCACCGGCGACGTGGCCAAGACTTTTTCTTCGACGAAACTGATCGACGAGATCGCCGCAAAATACGGCCGCACGGTGTACGAGACGCCGATCGGATTCAAATATATCTGCGAGCTCATGCTTGAGCGCGACATCCTGCTGGGTGGAGAAGAATCCGGCGGCATCGGCACGAAGCTCTATCTTCCCGAGCGCGACGCCACGGTCATGGCGCTGCTGCTGGCGGAATTGATGGCTTGGCACGGGAAATCGCTCGGCCACTTGGTGGCGCAACTCCACGCGGAATTCGGAGAGTTTCACTACGGCCGCGTGGACATGATGCTGCGACCCGGCCAAAAAGAGCGCGCCATCGAACGCTACTCCGATATGAAGCTGAAGCGCGTTCTGGATTGGGACGTTACGCGGCGCGAGGACCTCGACGGAATCAAGCTGTATCTGGGCGACATTGGCTGGCTGATGCTGCGCGCTTCAGGCACGGAGCCGGTCCTGCGCGTTTACGCGGAAACTTCGAGCGCGGCGCTCACCAACCGCCTCTTGGAAGAGACCTGTGCGGCCGTCCGCACGATTTAGGCACGCTTTCAGGCATCATTCCGCGGGCGCAGACGGGCTGAGCGACTTCGCAATCGCGTCCAGCACGCCATTGATAAAGGGCGCGGCCTCTTCCGAAGAATATTTTTTTGCGAGATCTACTGCTTCGTTCAGGATGACCTTCGTCGGCGTGGAGGTTCGCGTCATTTCGTGAGCCGCCAAACGAAGGATGGCGCGGTCGATCGCGGACATCCGGCCCACCCGCCAGTGTTCGGAGTGCTTCCCGATCAAATCATCGAGCTTGTCCGCTTGCGCGACGGCGCCCTCAAACAATTCGTTGGCGAATTGGCGGGTTGAACCCTGCGCCCGAGCGCTTCTCCAAAATATAGCTTCGAGTTGCGCGGGCTCCTGGCGGCTCATTTCCCACTGAAACAGCATCTGCAACGCAAATTCGCGGGATTTCGTCCGGAGGGCCATGCTATGAGTGGCGCTTGCCGCCGCGCGCCGCCTTCTTCGCGGCCGCTGGCGCGGGCGCTGGGGATGGCCGCCCGAGTGTGCGTGACAGATTCGCCATCTCAATCGCCGCCAGGCCCGCTTCGTAGCCTTTGTTGCCGTCTTTCAATCCGGCTCGATCGATCGCCTGCTCGAGCGTGTGGCAGGTGAGCACGCAGAAAATCACGGGCACTCCCGTATCCATTTGAGCGAGTTGCACGCCGCGCGCGACTTCGCTGCAAATATACTCATAGTGCGAAGTCTCGCCGCGCAGGACGCAGCCAATCGCGATCACCGCACTCGCGCGGCCGGCCGCCGCAATCTTTTTTGCGGCGAGGGGAATCTCGAAGGAGCCGGGCACGCGCACAATCTCGATCGCGTCATCGGCCGCGCCCGCCGCGTGCAACGCGTCCAACGCGCCCGCGAGCAAACGCTCCGTGATGAAACTATTGAATCGCGAGACGACGATGCCGAAGCGGAATCCCTTCGCCGTGGCGGCGCCGCGCAACTCCGATGGCTCAAATCCTTCCTTCATTCCGAATCCTTGTCCGCGTGGGACATTATTTTCCCCGGAATTTCGCGGGACGCTTTTCCAGAAACGCCTGCGTGCCCTCGCGAAAATCCTCCGTCGCAGTGACGATCCCGAAAAGCGCCGCCTCCAGCAAGAGTCCTTCGGCCTGCGGCATTTCTATTCCGTGTTCGA
>CAWCYS010000078.1:0-61673 GCA_963799715.1 Terriglobia bacterium
GTCATTCATCTGGCTGCTCAGGCCGGAGTGCGCTACTCGTTGACCAACCCGCTCGCCTACATCCAGTCGAACATTGTTGGATTTACTCACGTGCTGGAGGGATGCCGGCACGCGCGGGTGAAACACCTGCTCTTCGCCTCTTCCAGCTCAGTTTACGGAGCTAACAAGCACATGCCGTTTTCGGTTCACGATAGTGTTGACCACCCTGTCAGTTTATACGCTGCCACCAAAAAAAGTGATGAACTCATGGCGCATGCCTATGCGCACCTTTACGGGCTCCCTTGCACCGGGTTGAGATTCTTTACCGTTTACGGTCCCTGGGGCCGGCCTGACATGGCCCTTTTCATCTTTACTAAGTCCATCCTGGAAGGCACGCCCATTGATGTCTACAACCATGGCCGGATGCGCCGAGACTTCACTTATGTCGACGATATCGTGGAAGGTATTGTCCGGGTGGCGGGGAGAATACCCGAACCCAATCCGCAGTGGAGTGGCGAGCTTCTCGGCCCCGGCACCAGTTCCGCACCTTACCGGATCTATAACATCGGCAACCATGATCCGGTCGAACTGAAAGAGTTCATTGCCATTCTCGAAGACAAACTCGGTAAGAAAGCCCAGCGCAACCTCTTGCCCATGCAGCAGGGCGACGTGCCCGCCACCTTCGCTGACGTCGCGGACCTGGAAAGTGATACTGGCTTCAAGCCGAAGACCTCATTAAGTGAGGGCATTGGCCGTTTCGTCGATTGGTACCTGGAGTATTACGGGCCGCAGGAACGGCTCCATGCGCTTGTTCCGCCGTTCGCCCATTTTGAGTATGCCTCGAAGCAAATGCCGGTCGGAATACCAGCCCCTGCGAACGCCGATTCACTCGTCGGGGGGAACAGGTGATGAAGAGAATTGCTGGATCATTGACCCAGGAATCGCTTTCGGCTGGATCTGCCCTCTAACGCACAGTCCGTGGATATCCAGCGCAATGGAGATCGCATTGACATAGTGATTGGTGGGCATCCATTCACAAGCTATTTCTTCGGCGCTGCCGCCGCGAAGCCTTACGTTTTCCCGGTGCGGAGCGCTCAGGGACAATCGTGACGCGCGGCTTCCCCATGGTAGCGAACATTCCCGGCGAGGACCACGACGAGCCGCACCAGCGCGCCATGTATTTCGCTCATGGCGACATCAACGGGTTCGACTTCTGGGGCGAGGCGGCGTTTCCTTACTGGAGCAGTCACTCTGCGGCGACTTTCGGCCGCACCGTGTTCCGGAAGCTGGATGAGATGATGGGGGCGCTGAGTTCGGCACCATTCGGGCCAATTCGACCTCGTAACCCCGACGGCCAGGTCGTTGCCGAGGAGATCCAGGCGTACACCTTCCGTGGCGATGCGCAGTCGAGGATCATCGACTGCGAGTTTACGATCCGCGCGAGCCACGGTCCCGTGAAGATGGGTGACACTAAAGAAGGGACATTCGCTATCCGTCTCGTGAAGGCTCTGGAACCTCCACTGGGCCAGATCGATGAACTCGAATGGCGGCACTGATGAAAAAACGATCTGGGGTAAGCGGGCTGATTGGGTGGATTACTCTGGGACTGTGGAAGGCGAAGAGGTCGGCATCGCTGTCTTTGATAACCCTCAGAATTTTCGCCACCCAACATACTGGCACGCCCGCCACTACGGCCTTCTGGCCGCGAATCCTTTCGGCGTGAAAGAGTTCACCCACGATCGGCACCAGGACGGGAGCTACACCATTCCCGCAGGCGAGTCGCTCACGCTCGTCTACCGGGTCTTCATCCATCACGGGGACTGCCGGCAGGCCCAGGTGGCGGAGGCTTACAGCCGGTACGCAGAAAGCCGGAAACCTTAGGCAGAAAGCAGGAGCTATGTCGAGCCAATCCGATCAATCCGATGTTAGCCGTCGAGACTTCCTTAAGGCCGGTGCGAAGGCCACATCAGGCCTCGTAGCCCTTCAAGGGATTACCTTCCTTGCGCGTCCGAAGAGGATCTTTGGCGCGAACGATCGGGTCAGGGTCGCGGTCTGTGGTCTTCACGGTCGCGGTAAGGACCACCTGGCGGGCATATTCACGCCTCCGAACGTCGAGATTGCGGCGCTCTGTGACGTGGACGAGAACGTGTTGAGGAAGACACTCGGCGAGGCCGGCGGCAACCCGCAGACGTATGTCGATATTCGCAAGCTGCTCGAAGACAAGTCGATCGACGCAGTTTCCATCGCCACACCCAACCACTGGCATTCGCTAATGGCCATCTGGGCGTGCCAGGCTGGCAAGGACGTGTATGTTGAAAAACCCTGCTCCCACAATTTATGGGAGGGTGGCCAACTGGTGCGCGCCGCAGCGAAATACAACCGGATTGTGCAACACGGCACCCAGAGCCGGTCCGACCCCGCAGTGATGGAAGCGGTGCAAAAAATGCGGGGTGGCCTCCTGGGTGATCTTTATCTCTCGCGCGGGCTATGTTTCAAATGGCGAGACACGATTGGGCATACGCCGGTGTCAGCCGTTCCGGCTGGGGTTGATTACGATCTCTGGACTGGCCCTGCTCCCGCCAAGCCTTTTACGCGCAATCATTTTCATTACAACTGGCACTGGTTTTGGGCGTATGGAAACGGCGACTTGGGCAACCAGGGCGTCCACCAGATGGATATCGCCCGATGGGGCTTGGGCTTGGGTTTCCCCACTCGTATTTCAGCCGTCGGCGGCCACTTCATGTTCGATGATGACCAGCAAACACCCAACACGGTGAATTGTGCTTTTGAATTCGATCTTCCCGAGCGGAAGCGCACGATGATGGAGTTCGAAGTCCGCCACTGGATTACCAACCACGAGGCTGGCATCGGACGAGGAGACCTTGTGGCTGGCAAAAAGCGCTTCTTCGGCCATCACAACACGATCGGCAACCTCTTTTATGGCTCAAATGGATATCTAGCCACCGGCGACGAAGACGCGTGCGAGCTATGAGACTTGGCTGGGCAAAGACGAGAAGTCGGGACCTCACGGTCATGGCGGTGGAGATCACTTTGCGAATTTCATTGACTGCGTGCGCAGTCGGAAGAAGGAAGACTTGAATGCCCCCATCGAGGAAGGTCACATTTCCAGCGCCCTGGTTCATCTGGCAAATGCGTCATACCGCTTGGGCCGCTCGCTCCGTTTTGATCCTGAGACCGAGCAGGTAATTGGCGACGATGAGGCCAACAGCCTGCTGCGCGACGGTGACCGAATGTATCGCGCGCCGTTTACCGTGCCCGAAGAAGTCTGATGCGCAGGGGCCGCATCGCGAAACTCGATGGTATGTGGCAGCTTCGGAGATTGAGTGCGCCTCACGCTTGGTCTTCCACTCGGCAAATGTTGGGGCGGCTCTCTTCCTGTGCTGCCCGGTAGGCAATCGCTTTCTTACCAGGCAGGTCGGGGGAAGGAAATCGTGAGATGAGATATAAATCGAAACTGGCCGTCCTATTTCTTCTGTTGGCTCCCGCGCTGGCAAACGCCACGGAGCTCAAGCCCGAGACCCTTCAGGCGTGGGACGCTTATATTTCTGCAGCGAAGATGCGCATGGCGGAGCGCGCCAGTGGACATGCACCCTTCCTGTGGGTGGACGAAGTGCCGAACCTGGCCCAGCGGTTGCGGGCGGGCGAGGTCGTGGTGGAGCCTGCGGATGGCTATAGCCCACACATGGTGCCGAGCGGTCTGATCCATGACTGGGTCGGCGCGGTATTTGTTCCGAACGTCAAGCTCGATCAGGTAATGGACGTGCTCGGTGACTACGAACACTACAAGGATTTCTATCGCCCCATGGTGGTGAAAGCAAGTCTGAACGACCAGGCGCATGACCATCAGATGCTATCCCTGCTGATGATGATGAAGGCTTTCTCCGTGACCGGCGCCGTCGAGAGCGAAAACGAAATCCAGATTGTGAGGGTGGGCGACGACAGGGCCTACAGCTTCAGCACTTCCGTTCGAGTGCATGAAATAGCTGACTATGGTAAGCCGAGCCAGCATGCCCTTCCGGAGGATCACGGCCCGGGCTACGTCTGGCGGACCTTCAGCATCAGCCGGCTCGAACAGCGCGACGATGGGGTGTACATCGAGATGGAAATGATCGGCATGAGCCGGGGCATCCCGATGTTGTTACGCTGGCTGATCCAGCCGCTGGCGGAACGCCTACCCCGAAACACCCTGCAGGCAACGCTTCAGGACACCCGGGACGCAGTGAGGCAGGAGACCAAAACCGCCTCGTTGAAGACCAAGAGTATGACTCAGGTGGTAGTGCCCCGATAACGAGGGGAGATTCATTCCTCTTCCGACGACAAGAACGCGAGCACTCAAAAGGAAGACTTCAATGCACCCATTGAGGAGGGACACATCTCAAGCGCCCTGGTCCACCTGGCCAACGCGTCGCACCGGCTGGGTCGAAGCCTGCGTTTTGATCCTGTGACCGAGCAAGTCATCGGCGACGATGAAGCCAACGCTCTCTTGCACGACCAGGACCGGGGTTATCGTCCCCCGTTCGTTGTACCCGAAGAGCTATAGTTGAGCTACGTAGGAGTGGTCTTACTTACCCAATCGAACAGCGGCTTCGCAACACCACTCGGTAGCCAGCCTCTAAACTTGCATGCGATCGTCGGTGATGTATGGCACATATCGATACCTTAACGAGATCCGGAGAGGACAATGGCAACCACTTTGAACCGTCTAGGATATGCCGCGTTGCCCGTCTTAATATGAGCGTAGGCAGAAATACAATCAACGTGGGCCGTCGCTGTGCAATTGCCTTAGCCTCGATTGGTTCTATCACAATTCTCGCAGCGGTCGCACTTCGCGCCCAAGACCAGATCTCGTCACCCGTTGAGAGCCGTGTCCTCAACAACACTACGGTCAAGGACGCATTTCATCTGAGCACCTCCGATGATGGTCAGCGGAGGGTGCACGGCTCACTGATGATTTCGCCTCAAGCCCTGGAATTCGACTCCCCCAAAAGCTCCCGAGGCGTTTCCAAGAACCAGATGCATTCAACGGGCGCCTTCGTGGAGGCCCAGCAACCGAATCCAACGGAAGTGGCGATTGGAAGTGTAGTCGGTGAGGCGCTGTTTGCACCATCGGCTCGACAGGGTTCCCCTGTCCAATCCCCGGCCGCGGAAGGATCAGGCAGCATCCTTGCCACCGTGCTGGATGTAGAAGGAGACGGTGTTCCGGCTGCGCAGATCATACTCACCAATATCAGCACTCTGCAACACTATACCCTGCTATCAGGGGAGAATGGCGAATTCGCCTTTACCGGGGTTCCTCCGGGGACCTACTTCATTACTGTCGATGCGAAAGGCTTCCAGCCCTATACGTCTGCGGAGTTCACAATATCCACCGGGCAGGTCCATGAAATGGCCAGCATTCCGCTGTCGATCGCGCCACAAAGGGAGGCGATAACGGTCCGCCCAACCGAGGTGATCGCCCAAATGCAGGTGAAAGCGGAAGAGAAGCAACGTCTAGTAGGCGTTCTGCCCAATTTCTACACCAGCTACGTCTGGGATGCAGCCCCGCTGAACACCAAGCAGAAATTCTCGCTCACAAGGCACGATATCTTCGATCCCGGCTATCTACTCGGAGTTGGTGTGGCTGCTGGCATTGAGCAGGCCAACAATAGCTTTGCCGGGTACGGACAGGGTGCCGACGGCTATGCAAAGCGCTTTGCGGCTGGGTTAGGCAATCGCCTTATTACTGGCTTCGCCAGCCAAGCAGTGTTCCCGTCGATCTTCCATCAAGACCCGCGTTATTTTTACCAGGGATCGGGCTCCGTCAAATCCCGCCTCATCCACGCTTTGAGCTGGGCTGTGATCGTGCGCAGCGACACCGGGCACTCGATGCCCAACTATTCCTACTTGCTCGGCGATTTGACGGCGGGAGCGCTATCGAATTTGTACTATCCACGCGCGAATAGGGGGGCGGGTCTGGTCTTCACCAATTTCGCGATCGGGGTTGCTGGGCGCGCAGGTGAGGGGGTCGTGCGTGAGTTCGTGACGAAACGTCTGACGAGAAATGTCAATGGCAACGGCAAACCATAAAAGTTAAGGCGAGAAAACGCGTCGGGTACACCGAGGCGGCGGTCGCCAAGACCGGCGGATGTAGCCGCCGGAAAGAAGTAGGCGACACTCTCAGCCCAAAACGCTCTGCGCTCTGTGCGGCTGTCCATACCAAGAACTCGATTGCCGCAAGCGAACATCACGGCCGAAGAAATTGGCGAATCCCGACTCATGGCTTTCCTGTCGAACTCCATTCATAGCGGTGGAGCCCATGTAGACCCCTTTGACCTGGCGGAATCGGGAGCGGGAGTTCGTGCTGTTCAGTTCGGGTGGACGGCAGGCTAAGCGACTTGAAGGATTCCCTTACACCGGCGGAACTACCTGGCCCGCCGAGGTCTTAACCGAGAAATAGAAGTAGATTTCTGCGCAGGCACCTTCTCAATCCGTCCGGAAATGAGATTAAGGGAGTGGAAAGAAGATTTAGGATTCGCGCTTTGTTGACAGGTATCCGTGTTTAACGTATAGTCTACCCGTGCAAACAGTCGTCGAAACAGAGGCGTATCTTCGCGACGCGAAGGCGGCGAAACTGTCAGACGACGAACGCAAGGAGATCGTGAATTTTATAGCGGCAAATCCCGGCGCCGGCCACGAAATCCCTGGCACCGGAGGCGCCCGCAAGGTTCGCTTTGCCGGAAAGGGTAAAGGCAAAAGCGGCGGCTACCGGGTTATTACTTTTTATAGTGGTGAAGATATTCCCGTGTTATTGCTGAACGTGTTTGCAAAGAACGAAAAAACAGACTTGTCACAAACAGAACGAAACCAGTTCAAGACCGTACTTGCTGCCCTTGCTGATGCTTACCGTAGGAGGTCGTGACCATGACCAGGAAGAAACCGACCGCAGGACAACGCATGATCGCCAGTGCCAAACAGGCCCTCGCCTTCGCCAAGGGCCAGAGCGACGCCTGCGTTGTCCATATCCCTGACGAAATAGACACGGCTCGGATCCGCAAGAAAATCAACATGAGCCAAAGCCGGTTTGCGGCGTATATTGGCGTCAGCGTCCGCACAATACAGGAATGGGAACAAGGACGCGTCGTGCCCTCAGGAGCTGCACGAGCTTTCCTGACCGTGATTGACCGAGAGCCGGATGCCGTGCGTCGCGCGCTCGTGCATTTTGCCGTAAGCGGTAATCGCACATCGGGAGATCAGCCCGCGCACCCATGAGGAAAGGAAATGGAGGCACGCCTGCCCGCCACGAACTCATGAGCTGCTGTTCCAGCGTGCAATAGCGTGCAATGGTTTATGGCAACGGTGGCAATTTTGGCATGTATGGCAACATGGAATCTGTAACTTACAGATAGGGCTTGGCGCCGATGGGTTCGAATCCCACCCTCTCCGCCATTCCATCTATTTTCAATAACTTACAGTTTTAGAAGCATTGCCAGCGTGCAATAAACCCAGATTTCCACAGATTCACCTTACGTATTTTCAATAACTTAAGCCTGAGTGGGTGCAATTAGAACCCACGTGGCCATAATTGCACGCGGGAACCCACTGGCCTTGCATGATGCGATAAAACACAAGGCGAGGGCAATCACTTTGCAAATCCAAGACCAGGCACGAAACGCAGCGACGGGATAAGGAATTGATCGACGAACGCCGGCGGGAAGCTCAACGCCTCCGTCCTGGCTCCCAAAATTCAAAGTGCGGAGCCAATGCTGCGGCACACATTATGCACACAAATCCGGTTTGCTTTCCGTGTAAACGACCCCAAAACACGACACCGACCGCAGTACTAACGCTGATCTGCGAATCAGTGGCGACCGCCTCAATCCTGAACGCGAGCGAAGTTCAACGAAGAGTGAGAACGAAAGGACCGGTGGCCGTCTGTTGGAGATGGGAATAAGTAGACTGACTGGCCCTCAGTGGGCAAATTGGTCGGCCCCCAACAAAGCAAAGGGTTGGCCCAAGATCCGGCGCGCGGATTGTGGGTCATTCCAGACCTCCCATAGGAAGGCCCTCCTTGCTGTTTGCGGTTCATCGGTTGGCGGAAACTATGATGTAGAATTACAGACCCTTGGGTGTCGCAGATAGACGGTAACCTCCTCGGGCGGCCATCCTTTCCGACGAGCGATACATCCCTACGGAAATGGAGGTGCAGGCTCCCGAGGCGGCGAGTAGAAGGTCGTAAGGAGTGCTGTCGCCGGGGCGACGGTAACGTTGCTGGCGTTTAATGGGATCGTCTACGCCCCATTTCGCAGAGTTTCAATCTGCCTACTGAGTCTTGGGGAGCCGGCCTTTCAGATCGGTGGCACGGAAGGGGCCTGGCTCGGCGATCAACTGCCGAGCCGCGTCCACCTGACCCCAGACGTTCCACAGAAGCACGCCGCGTACCCGGGCGTCACGGAGATAGTAAACCACGCCTTCACGGTACGGTTCCTTCCAGTCCGCGACGGTCTCCAGGCGCGGGTCCAGCTCACCGATAGCTTCATACCCGAGGTCAAACAAATCCGAATAGAAAAAGGGAAGGTGATGGTAAGGGCTCGCCTTGCCCGCCATGGCCTTGCCCGCCTCGCGGCCCATGGTGTTGGCGTTGTCCTCGTGCTCAACCCTCAGACGCTTGGCAAGCGCCGGGTTATAGAAGTTTGCAACGTCACCGGCGGCGTAGACGTCCGGATCGCTCGTGCGCAGAAACTCGTCGACGACAATGCCATTGTCAACCTTCAGGCCCGCGGATTGAGCCAGCTCCACGTTGGGTGTAACGCCAATTCCTGCCACGACCCCGTCCACCAGGAATTCGCCTTGACCTCGGGTTTTCACTTTGGTGCCCTGGGCCGTTTTCTCCAAAGCCGATGACCGTGCTTCGAGAAACTACATTCACTCCCTTCTGCCGGTAAAAGTCGTTGAGGAAGCGGGCCAGATCGATCGGATAAACGTGGTCGCCGATCGCTTCGCCGGGAAAGAGCATCACCACCTCTTTGCCGTTCATGGCCAGCGCTGCGGCAATTTCCCAGCCGATGAATCCGCCGCCGATAACGGCGAACCGGCGGCCTTGCTCGGTGAGGGCGCGAAGGTTCCGGTAGTCCTCCACCGTGCGGTAGTAGATGATCGAGCCGTCGTCGAAAGGAAGCCGGCGAGGCGTGGCGCCGGTGGCGAGAAGAAGCTTCTCGAAGGTGTAAGCGCTCCCCTGGTCGTCGGTCACAATCTTCTTCGGCGCGTCGAGAGACTGCGCCTTTCGGCCCAGATGGAGGGTCACGTTTTGTTTGTCCGTCCCGCGCCAGATGCTGTCCGGCGCCTCACCCTTCCAGAGACCTTTGGAAAGAGGCGGGCGGTTGTAAGGTGGCATTCTGCTCCGCGCCGATCAGGCCGATGGACCCGTCGGGATCGGCCTCGCGGATACCGTTCACAGCCGCATCGGCGGTCATTCCACCGCCCACGATCAGGTACTTGTAGTGTGGCATCTCGCCTCCTTCTCCAATCCAAAGCTTATACCGGGTAACCGGATTTGCTTTGGCAGGATGTTCGTCCTTGCAACCAAGAATGCGGGCCTGACTCCGATCGCGCCCGGCTTCGATTACGAATCAAAATGCGTGAACAGATTGTTGAGCGATTCGGCTAGCGTCGGATGGGCAAAGACGGCATCGCGCAAATTTGTGTAGGGCAGTTTGCCCATCATCGCTAATTGCAGCATCGACATGATTTCTCCACCTTCCAGCCCCAGTACGGTTGCGCCGAGAATCTGACCGGTGCCGGCATCGACGATGGCCTTCATGAATCCCCGAGTTTCGTCCACTTCCAGAGCGCGGGCCACATAGGTCATGGGCATCCTGGCGACACGGATTTTCTTGTTCTGCGCGCGAGCTTCGGCTTCGGTCAGGCCAATGCGGCCGAGTTGCGGGTCGATGTAGACGGTGTAGGGCACAAGCCGCCCGTCGATGGTGGCGTTTCCCTTCTCGATGAGGTTCGTTCGGAGGACGCGGAAGTCGTCGTAGGAAATGTGAGTGAAGGCCGGCCCGCCTTTAATATCTCCCAATGCGAAGATACCTGCCACGCTGGTTTCCAATTTTCCATTCACTTGGATAAAGCCGTGGCTGTCGGTCGCGATGCCGGCAGCAGCGACGTTCAGCGAATCCGTGTTGGGAACCCGCCCCGTGGCCACCAACAGGTGCGACCCATCGAGAACGCGGGATTCATTGCCCGTGCGGACGGTGAGATGAATCTGCGCTCCGGTTTGCGTGACGCGCTCCGCTTTCGCGTTCAGCATGACCTCGATGCCGTCTTGTTTCAGGATGGCAGCGACTTCGGCAGCCACGTCGAAGTCCTCGTGGCCGAGCAGTTGCCCACCGGACTCAACCATGGTTACGCGGCTGCCGAAGCGGCGAAACATTTGCCCAAACTCCAGGCCGACGTAGCCGCCTCCGAGAACCAGCAGATGTTCCGGAACGGTATCGAGCTCCATGATGGAAGTGCTGTCGAGAAAGGGTACGTCCTTCAGGCCGTCGATCGCAGGCACAAACGGGCGCGCACCGGCATTGATGAAGATCTTCTCGCCGGTGAGTTCACGCTGGCCGCCGTCCTTGAGCCTGACCAGCACGGACTTGGGGCCGGTGAAACTGGCTTCGCCGAAGATCAACTCTAGATTTGCCGTCTTTTCAATGCGTGCCTGGCTGCCATTGCGAAAGCTGTTCACGATGTCGCGCTTGCGCTGCCGGACGCGTTCCATGTCAATGCGGATGTTTCCGGTTTGAACGCCATAGTCACCGCCTCGCCGCGCGAGATAGGCGACGCGGGCGCTGGCGACCATGGTTTTCGTTGGCGTGCAACCCTCATTGACGCAGGTTCCACCCACATGCTTACGTTCGATCAGCGCGGTGCGAAGGCCCGCGCCGGCGAGCGCCCGGCACAACGGCGTTCCGCCCTGGCCTGAACCGATAACGATCGCCTGGTATTGATTGGACGCACTCATTGAGAAACTCCTTAGGCGAGGGCTTCTTCGATGGCTCTCATCAGATCTTCATACTCAAATGGGCCGTCATGACGCTGGCCATTGATGAAGAAGGTGGGTGTGCCGTTGACGCCGCTGCGGACTCCGCCGGTAAAATCGGCGCGCACCCTTGCCCGGTATTTGCTTTCTTCCAGTGCTCGTTGCAAATCCGCCGGGGCGAGTTGCAGTTGCTGGGCAAGTTCCAGGTAGAGGTCACCACTCAAGCGATCCTGGTTTTCAAAAAGCAGATCGTGCATTTCCCAGAACTTCCCATGGGCGCCCGCGAACTCCGCCGACTCCGCGGCGGACTCGGCGTGAGGATGACTTTCATTCAAAGGGAAATTCCGGAATACAAAGCGCAGGCGCTTCCCGAAGTGCTTCTGAATAAGCTTGACGATCGGATAAGCGTGCCCACAGTGGGGGCATTCATAATCCCCATACTCGACCAGCGTGCAGCCGGCGTGTTCGTCCCCCTGGATGTGATCCGCGGGGTTGACCGTCACTTTGAGAGTGCTCATGAAACGTTCCTATTTCGGCAAGTTATCCAGCGCTTGCAGGATCCCGTCGGCACCGGGATTTACAGCGATCGGTGAGACAAAGCTCCACGCGATGATTCCGTTCTTGTCGATGACAAACAGCGCTCGTTCGGAAACGCCGTCGGATTTCCGATAGACCCCGTACAATCTGGGCGACGGCTCCCTTGGGTTCGAAATCCGCCAGCAGAGGAAAATGCAAGTGCCGGTCTTTTGCAAATGCTGCATGGCACCATACGCCGTCAACCGAAATTCCCAATAGCTCTGCCTCGTATTTCTGGAACTCGGGAAGAATTTCGTTGTACACGGCCATCTGATCGCCGCAAACCGGACTCCAGTCCGCTGGATAAAAAGCCAGGATGACGGGCCTGCCACGCAATTCGCTGAGAGAAAGGCTTTGATCGGGAGTGACGTGAAGCGTGAACTCGGGAGCCGGAGTTCCGGGAGTTAAAATCTCAGCCATAGCATCCTCCATTCGATGCGAACCACTCTGCTTAGGATATGGTGAAAACTTTTCGCATTCTTACTACTTTTGCACATGCCTCTGACCGATAGAAAAAATCGGGGTTAGTTACAGTCAGATCAGGCAGGTTTGAATACAAGGCTGCCTAAGTCAGCAAGTCGGCATGGGATTCAACTAAGCCTCCCCCAAGCGGGAAGCGATGCTCCCCAGTCGTAGTCCCTGTTGGCGACATCCAATCGACTCCGATGTTGTCAACACCACATATGTATCGTTCACAAGCATAGGTTTGGCGGAAAGTCTGACTATCTCGCGGCCACGGAGCCGACACGATGCAATCCAGGAAGGGGACTTGGGCCCGGTCCAGCCGGCGCGCATTCGATACCCGAACCCGATCAATCTTCGGCAACAAGTCGCGACAGGAGTTGCGTGGCCTGTTCGATTTCGTCCGGATTAATCGTATGAGGGAGGTTTAGGTAGCGTCGCAACGTTACATCTCCTCCGAGCGTGGAGAATACCGACGCTGACTCCTGAACCCTCTTCCACGGAACGTGAGGATCGGGATCACCTGCGCCGAAGAAGCAGGGAGTTCCAGCAAGGTCACCAGAGTATTTGAAAGGGGTTCCTGGCGGGCCAATGAGCCCGCCACTGAATGCAACGACCGCGCCATACCTCGTTGCGTTCCTCGCTACGAACTCTGTAGCGAAGCAGGCGCCCTGCGAGAACCCGAGGAGGGCAATTCGCCTCCGCGGAATTCCCGCCGTCGCCGCGCGCCCAACGACTTCTCCCAAGAGATTCAAAGCTGAGTCCAGCCATGGCTGATTTTGAGCGATCGGCGCCAAGAAAGAGTATGGATACCAAGTGTGCCCGGCGGCCTCCGGAGCCAAGTAGGCAAACTGCGGCTGGTCCAAGTCTTGCGCGAGGCCCAGGATGTCTCCGGCCCAGGCGCCGCGGCCGTGCACTAGCACGACTGCCGCCTTCGCGGTATCGAGCGGCTGCCCACTCTCGAACACGGGTTGATTACGATGAGGATCCTTCATGTTCATGTTGTCATTCGCCAAAACTCTGGCCGACTCTGAAATCAATGAGATAGCTGCCGCCGTCCCACCAGCTTTCTGTTATAACTCTTGGCCATGCCTCAATTGATCGGCCTGTGCGTCGGAACGCTGGTTCGCTTCTTTCGCGTGCGACGAAGTCTCCTCCTTGAGAATCTTGCGTTGCGCCAACAACTCGCCGTATTGAAGCGGCGGCGTCGACGCCCCTGCCTGAGCCCGTTCGACAAATTGTTCTGGGTCGCCGTTCGTCGATTCTGGTCAGGATGGGAACAAGCCCTGATCGTCGTCACGCCTGAAACCGTAATTCGTTGGCACCGGGCTGGTTTTCGCTTGTACTGGAAACTGATTTTTAGAGTCAGGACGCGGGTTGGGAGGAAGCCGACACCGAAGGAAGTTCGAGAGTTGGTCTTTCGGATGGTGGTGGAAAATCCAACCTGGGGTGCGCCGCGCATTCACGGCGAGCTTGTTAGGCTCGGGGTTGATCTTTGCGAGAGAACGATCTCGCGTTGGATGAAACGGGCGCCGAGAGATCCCGCAGCCAGCCCAACGTTGGCTCGCCTTCCTCCGAAACCATAGCGAGGCGATTGCGGCCATGGACTTCTTCACCGTGCCCACCATCAGCTTCGGCGTGCTCTATGGCTTCTTCGTCATCAGCCATGGCCGTCGACGCATCCTGCACTCCAACGTCACCAAGCATCCGACGAGCCGGTGGATCGTCCAACAGCTGCGAGAAGCGTTCCCGTTTGAGTTGGCTCCTCGCTTTCTCATCTTCAACCGAAATGAGCGGAAGGGTGTTTTGTTCCCAATACGGAGTCAGTGGTAGGTTGGGCTGTTCCCAACAGTTATGCTGCGAGCCCTGGTAATCGCGCCCCTTAGCTGCCTCCGCACGAGCATTCGGAGCATTCGGCAGACGCAAGCGTAACCGTCAGACTAAACCTAGGTTATAATCGAGACTGACTGAGGCTTTGATCAAGAGCAGTACGATCTTGGCCGCACACAAGCCGAGTTACAGGGAAGCATAACAAATCTGTATTGGCATCCTACCAGTCGAGTGGAGGCCAGACCGAGGAGCGAACCGGCTGAAGGTCGTCGAAACGTCCAGGGCGAGAACTGAGGTGCGCATGATAGGATACTCCTCCGTACTAGCTGGTTACTGAGCGCCTTATTCCTGGGACCGGTCCTTTCCTGCTTACCCTTGGTTGCGCAATCGGTGCCCATTCAGCCCCTGGCGCTGAACGTGCGGCAAGTCGAAGCCGCGCTTGAATACCTTGGCCAGCCTCTCCCGACCCAGGACCAGCAGCGCCTCAATGAGGCGCTTGCCGCCACGGACGAGGCCGCCGCGGTGCGGGCCATTGAAGCGACTCTCGACAAGTTCGTTCTGGTCACCGTGGAAATCAACGCGGAAAGCCGCGTGAAGGTGAGCCTGGCGCAGCCAAGCCGGAATTGATGGAGTCCGGAACCCGCGTCTTTCTGGTCAAGGTGATCAATCAAGCCGGGGTCACGTCCCAGCTGGTCGTCGAGAGCCCCAACAGCGGCCCCGTTTATATCAAGTCGAACGGTAGCGCCGAACCGCCGCAAGAGCTTACGCCCGAACAGGCGCGCGAGCGCTGGGCGGACATTTCGCTTTTTGACAAGAACCCACTTTCCCCCCGCCTTTCCGGATGGAGTTGGAGTACAGGATTCTGGAAATCTACAGCCACGACCGCGGGCAGCGCTCCGCCAAGATCGATTTCAACGTCGGTCAGGGGACGCAGGACATCGGCTTTCGCAATGAAGCGGTCTCCTGTTCAACGTTCTTCCCGCGCATCGCGTCCAGCCTGCACGTTATGGATGAGAAGGGCCAACCCGCCACGGCGGCTTTCGTCATTCGCGACGGGATCGACCGGATTTATCCCAACCCTTCCAAGCGCCTCGCGCCGGACCTGTTCTTTCAGCCGCAGATCTATCGGGCCGACGGCGATAAAGTTGTGTTGCCACGCCGGAAATTACACGGTGACGTGCTCGATGGGACCGGAATACGTCGCCCAGACGAAAGAGCTGAGCGTGCAAGGAGCGGCGATGACGCGGAAATCTCCTTCGCCATGCAGCGCTGGATCGATCCCTCCAAGACTGGATGGTATTCCGGCGACCACCATGTGCACGCGGCGGGCTGCGCCCATTATCAGAACCCGGCCGAAGGCGTTCCCCCGAGACCATGATGCGCCAGATTGCCGGCGAACGCCTGAACGTGGGCTGCGTGCTCACCTGGGGGCCTTGCTACTACTATCAAAAGCAATTCTTCTCCGGCAAGGATGACCCGCATTCGAAGCCGGACGAACTGATGCACTATGATCTTGAGGTCTCCGGCTTCCCCTCCAGCCACGCCGGCCACCTGGTTCTGCTCGGCCTGACGGATCAGGACTACCCGGGAACCAAACGCATCGAAGATTGGCCCACCTGGGACTTGCCCATCTTGCGCTGGGGGAAGCAGCAGGGACGCCGTGGTGGGCTTTGCGCATTCCGGCTGGGGGCTTGCCGTCACTACCGATAAACTGCCGAATTACGAAATGCCCGGGCTTCGACGGAATCGGCGCCAACGAATACATCGTGGATGTTACTTACCCGAACACCGTCGATTTCATTTCCACCATGGACACGCCCTACCCCTGGGAACTCAACATCTGGTACCACACGCTGAACGTGGGTTTTCGCACGCGCATTTCCGGCGAAACCGATTTTCCCTGCATCACCGACGCCGCGTCGGCCAGGGCCGGGTTTACGCGCAAGTTGACGGCCCGCTTTCCTACAAGGCCTGGCTTGATTCGGTGCGCGAAGGCCGCAGTTACGTCTCCGACGGCAGAAGCCACTTGATGGACTTTTCCGTGAACGGGCTGGGCGTGGGGCGGACCCGGCAAGGCGCGTCCGAAGATAAGACGAGCGAGGTGGATTTGGCGTCGCCCGGCAATGTCCACGTCAAGGTGAACGCCGCTGCCTATCTCGATCCGGATCCCGATCCGGATATTGAGAGCCGGCCTTACGATCAGCAGCCGTACTGGCACCTGGAAAGGGCCAGAATCAGGAACACGCGCCAGGTGCCCGTTGAGCTCATTGTGAACGGAGAATCGGTGGCCCGCCAAAACCTGACTGCCGATGGCGAAGTGCGCGAACTAACGTTCGATGCGCCAATCCGGCGAAGCAGTTGGGTGGCCCTGCGAATTATTCCTTCCTCGCATACCAATCCCATCTTCGTGACCGTTAACAACCAACCCATTCGCGCTTCCCGCGAAAGCGCGGAGTGGTGCCTGGCCTCCGTCAATCAGTGCTGGACACAGAAGGAGCCGAAGATCTCAAAAGCAGAACTCCCGGACGCCGTCCAGGCTTACGACCACGCCCGCGAGGTTTACAAGAAGCTGATCCAGGAGTGCTCGCAATAGCTTGTCCCCTGACAAAAGCTTTACGAGAGAAAGGTCCGGTATGGATTCTTCAATGGTGTTGCCGAACATCAGTTGTTCCAGGCGGGCGACGCATAAGTTGAATCCGGGAGCCAGCGGCCACGGAACAGAAAATGTGTTCGCGGTGGTTGGTGGTTTCCTCTTTGAGTTCGAGAGAAAGGAAGTGGACTCGGCGGAGGCGTCACCGGCAACGATATGCCGGCTCGCCGGCGGAGGCACAACAATATGCGTCGACTTCGCGGTCGAAGGTGGTGTACCGCACCCGGTTTCCAGGTCTTACACCTTCGGCGTCCGGTCGCGAGAGGCGAGACGCCCATCCCGCTCATCGCCATGGACCCACGTCCGAGTGGCCGGACAGGGTGTGCAGCTCGCTGGCCATTTCCAGGTCGCACAGCGTCAGCGTCTTGTCAGCGGAAGCCGAGAGCGCGACCATCCGTCCCCGCTACCGCAACGCCCCGCCAAGTGCGAGTGGCTAGACGGGGTCGCCAAGGCCGTACCCGGCGGACGCGGCGCGGCACAAGGCCGCCACGGGCGCGGTACACCCTCCGTAACCGATTTCACGAATTCCGCACCTGGCGATGTGGTGTGGACAGCCGGTCCGTGCTCGTCGGCTCAGGCTCAAGGTATGGCAGGAGCCTTCCCACCATCTGCGACGCAAACTGCAGCGGGTCGCGCCGGAGGACATGGGCGGGTTGGCGCGCGCGGCGCCGCGGATCAGGTCGAGTGTCTCGCGGTCTGGGTACTGCGCCCGCATGTAGTCAAGCTGGAGGTCGTGAAGGCGGAGGCTGCCGGTATCCTCGCATCACGCTGCGTGAGCGAGCGATCAATAAAGAGTCCAGGCTGATGCGGCGGGCGTCAGCTTCACCACGCCCCACAACGTTTGGAGGATGGGTGGGGCCGGCATATCCTCCAGCATCACGGCCAAGGCCTTGTAACGCTGCTGCATTTCCGGCGTGAGCGCCCCAAAACTTACTTCCACGGCGCGGAAAAAGCTTTCCTGGCCCGGGGGGAGTTGTTGGCGAGGCACTCAGATCGGCGTTGCGAAGCGGGTGGAGCCGTGCCTCGCCACAGCTCCGCCCTACCTATCTGGCTCGCCGCGTCCGCAGCACGGCGCCGATTTGGGGAAGGCCAGGGAAGGCTGCCGCACTCGTCAATGATCGCATCGGCTTCTGGGGGGAGCGGCTTGCCGTCGAGCCCCCCCACGCTGACGGCGCGGTTCGCGCGCCTGCTTCCGGTCCAATGATTGCACGAGGTGCTGGCGCGCCCCCGCAAACCTGGCGATGGAAGCGTCGTGGGTGGTGAAGAGCAAGCGCGGCCGTTTTGACTCGGCGAGAAAGAGATCGAGATCGCTCTTCTTCCAGATGTCATCCACAACCACCGCCGCCGCTCGGCCTTTTTCGCCATGGCCGTCGGGACTCGATCTGGCGAGACACCGATAGTGCTCTGCCCAATCTTCGCCGACGCCTTTCCCACCACATGGAAAATGCCAACCCATGGCGCTCCATTCTCTTCCGACCGTGATCCACGTCACGCCATAGGGAAACGCTTGCTTAACTACCTCAACCTCAGTAGCGCTCTCGGCCAGAACCGTCTTGCCGATGCCGCCCATGCCGGCCAGAGCCGTGAGTGCAATGGGCTCGCGGCTGGCCATCGGAGAACGACGGTATCCCGCAGCGCCCGCAACGCTTCGGGTCGCTCAATGCGGTTGGCGACGGTGGGCGGCGCAGTCACGTAGGTAACGCGCGTGGTCAAATACTGTTCCCTCACTTCGACAGCGGCGCCCGTCTGGGACGTATGTCATGGAGCAGTTGCTTGAAGCACTGATCGTAGGAGGCGCGATCGGTGAAGTCGCGATAATTCTTCGTCTCCAAGATGCAGGGGAATGTCGCTGCCCGGATTGGGCCAGGAGGAGGATCACCCGCTTGCCCTTGCGCAAGGCACGGAGCTGCTCGGCACGGCAAATCTCGGAGGCGTAAGCGCGGCCGTGAGCAAGGCCAGCGCGACTTGGCACGCGTCAAGGGCCTGCTCAATATCCGTTGTCCAGGCTCGCGCCGCCAGCGATGCGCTGGGTATCGAGCCAGGCGTCGAAGCCTTGTGCGGTGAGGCTCTCTTGGAGACGCCGCGCCAGCTTCGCCCCGTCTTCCGGGCATAGGAGATGAAAACCTTGGCCTTGCCGCAGACTGCTCATGGCATTGGTGAATTTATCAAACTTCTTGAGTCCTTTTCGCAATAGGCGTCCGATGCGAATCGTGCTGTCGTGAATGGCTTTTCAGTCGGGGGGCTCGGCAAACCATTCAGGCTGGGAACGAGAAATACCCTCTGAAAAAACCGTGCTACCACTTCTGCACGATAAGTGTTGGGAAATCCCCGAAATCTGTTAAACAACCGGGGGGCGGACAGAACCGGCGTCCATCGCCAGCTGCCGCGTTGCAGCGCGATTTTCAGGTCTCCGGAACACTTTCGGAATATGCCATCGTTCTTCGTTAGCGCGAGGATCGGTAAACGCTAGCGACTAGTGTTTACGAACGCCGGGCTGGGGATTCAAACCGACCCATTTCCGGCGATCGGTAAACACTACCCGTTACTCGCGATCTATCCCAGCCATTGTCATCCACCCCAACCTTCCTCGAAGGGAGCTTTGGAATCGTTTCACGGATTTAAAGGTCTGCGGCCCCTGTGGGCCAGGTGGGACAAGACAAAAGGATAATCTTCGAGTAGGTCGTCACTCGGGCAGGATTTTGGATTTACCATGCGCAATATTCGATAAACACCAATCACTTACAGCCCTCCAATCGGCGAGGTCGTTTCACTTGCTTCCGGAAGTTGGCTATACTGTCCGCCACGAGGCTGAGAAATGAGATGAATGTAGCCAGCGTCCTCCAAGAGCTGAGAACACTGATCACCTCGACGCAGGCGGTGGTTACGCTAGAGTCCGCGGAGGAGGAGCGAGTTGACGAGTTGCTGCGCGGACTGGCAGCCGAGCTGGGGCTGCCTCTCTTCACGTGGACTATCACCCGGGGCCTGCAGCGCATTGACAGCCCTAACGCGATTTACGGTACCAACGATCCGATGGTGCTGTTCCGCCACCTGGCAACGCTCACTACCGAAGGCATCTTCCATCTCAAGGATCTTGCTCCCCACCTGACACAGCCGGCTCCCATCCGCGCATTCAAGGAGGCGGCCCAGGCGTTCGGGGGGCGTCGGGCCATCCTCGTCCTGACTGGAGACACGGTCTCGCTCCCAGAAGAGCTGTCACATGATGCGGTGCCGCTACGATTGCCGCTCCCCGATCGAGACGATCTAAAGCAGTTGCTGCGTAGTGTAGTGCAGTCGCTGCGCGCGCAGCGGAAGGTTGAGGTTACGCTCGGGCCGGATACCCTCGACGAGGTGCTGCAGGCGCTCTCCGGGCTGACGCTGAACCAGGCCCGTCAGGCGCTTTCTTTGGTCGTGCTGAACGACGGCAAGCTATCGGCCGATGAACTGCCACAACTAGTGAAGCTCAAGGGAGAGCACATCGCGGACGGCGGCCTGCTGGAGTTCTATCCGCCAGGCGAAAACGCTATCGAGCTGGGCGGTTTTGCCCGCCTGAAGGCGTGGCTCGAACGCGAACAAGTCGGCTTCGGCGCGGAGGCGCACGCGCTCGGCCTCCGGCCACCGCGCGGCGTCTTGATCGTGGGGGTCCAGGGCTGCGGGAAATCCCTGGCCGCGAAAGTGATCGCGCAAGTCTGGCGGCAGCCGCTGCTCAAGCTGGATGCGGGGCGCCTGTATGACAAATACGTGGGCGAGTCCGAAAAGAACCTGCGGAAGGCCCTTGAGGTGACCGAAGCGATTGCTCCGAGCGTTCTCTGGATCGACGAGATCGAAAAGGGCTTCGCAAGCGGCGGCGACGCCGACGGCGGCCTGTCACGCCGTATGCTCGGCTCATTTCTCACATGGATGCAGGAACGGCAGGCCAGCGTATTCGTTGCAGCTACGGCCAACGATCTGTCAGCGGTTCCGCCGGAGTTCCTGCGCAAGGGGCGCTTCGACGAGATTTTCTTCGTCGATCTACCCGACGCTGCCGAACGCGAGGCGATCTTCCGCATCCACCTGTCGCAGCGCCGGCAGGACCCTGGGGCTTTCGACGTGCCAGCGCTCGCCGCCGCTTGCGACGGGTTTAGCGGCGCGGAGATCGAACAGGCCGTGGTCGCCAGCCTCTACCGCTCGCTCCACGACAAAACCCCGCTCACGAGCGCACTCGTGCTCGACGAACTCCACCAGACCGTGCCGCTTTCGGTGTCGCGCAGCGAAGACATCGACCGCTTACGGATGGTTGCGCGGGAACGCTTCGTGCCAGTCCGGTAGACGGCCAGGTAGCCCAGTTGGTAGTGCGCAGGCCAGTCCTAAAAAGGCTGGCGTAGAAGATTAGCCGCGAGCGGGTAGCGCATCAGAGGTAGGCGCACTTTGCCTACTCTACCGGTTCTTAACGTGAAAACGTCCACGTACCTATTAATACCCAATGACGAAAAGCCGCGGAGTGATTCCGGTCGGACCGGAATAACTCCGCGCTACCCCTGGTATAATTTCTGGAGCGTTCACAGGAGTTTGCGCGTGATGCCCGCGATGCAGGCGGGAAATTCAGATCAAATTTGGAGCATTGAGGAACTGTTACAGGCTGACACGGAGGAAACATATGAACAAGCAGCGTAAGCGCGAAACGCTAACCGCAGAAGACATGGCGCAACTGAACACGCTCACCCTTAACGCCCTGCTTCGAGTTGCTGAACGAACGCGGCATTTTGCCGGAGAAGGACGTGCTCGAACGGGTCAGGCTATTGCAAGCGAGAGCGCGGGCGCAACTGACCCATCGTTGGCGCAAGCGCGCATCCAAATCCGCAAAGGTTCATGAAGTATAACAAGGGAAAATAGGACACTACCGGATTTTTCGCAGCCTCGCATTTGATTCTCATATAATGGCTATTTGCGGGTAGAACAGAGACGGTCAGGACACTCCAATCCCAGGGGCATTCCGCTGGGGACCGGGGAATCGATTTGCCATTAACGCCAAGATCGCAGGGGACACGGCGCCGCCGATGACTGAACCCCAGCCCTCCGCACCCGAGCGTGGAAGCATGGCGCTAGGCTCTCCGCGCAACACCGCTATTGTGATCGTTCCGATCCTGCTCGTCCTGATCACCTTTCTTTTCTGGTATCAAACTTGGTTTGGGCGGGAGCTGGGCGACCAAGGAAATGCGGCAGTGTTTGACCGACACCTCAGTGCCGCATAAGACCCAGCACGCCCTCGCGCAGCTTTCTGACCGCATGGCGCGCAGCGACCCGGCCGTGAAGCAGTGGTATCCCGAACTGCTGGCGCTGGCCGGGAACCCGGAATCGCAAATACGCCTGGAGGCCGCTTGGGCCATGGGGCAGGACAACCACTCCGAGGAATTTCACCAGGCGTTGCGCAAGCTCCTTGATGATCCCGTCCCGCTGGTTCGCTGGAACGCCGCGCTGGGGCTGGTGCGCTTTGGCGATGCGGCCGGGGAACCGCAGTTGCGGACCATGCTCGAACCCTTCACCGTGGTGGCAGCGGATTCCGGCGCCTTGAAATTCCGGATGAAGGAACAAGACGATGTTCGGAACGGTAGTATCATCGCCCGCCTCCGTCCGCCCGGAAGTGACAAACTGCGGGATGTTCTCTCTCCGCTGGGTGGAACCATTGTGCGGTTGATCGCCAAAGACGGCGCCGTGGTGGCCGCAGGAGATCCGCTTGCGATTATCGAGCCCGATGCGACGCAGGTCGTCGAGTCGTTACGCGCGCTCTACCTGGTGGGACAAGCGGGGGACCTCGAAGCTGTGGAGCGGTGGGCGCGGGGCGTCGCCAGCGTGCCGGACCGAGTGCGCCAGCAGGCGGAAGCAACCGCCCAGGACTATTACGGCGAGATCGGGTGATCGGGTGATCCGGTGATCGGGTGAACCGAGGAATATCCACTCACCGTTTGATTTTTGTTCAAACGGTCTCATGATCGCCAGTATCGATGATTCGAATAATCACTTATGGCGCCGCATCTATACAGAGCGACATAAATGTTTGCGCATTCGGCTGTAGCGGCGGTCTCCGACCACCATCGTCGATCGGAGATCGACGCTACAATTTATGTCGCTCTGTATGGCTAGACTGTAAACTTGACGCCCAGGATGGATTCCACTTCTTCCGTGGGCACCATCTCGATGGCGTCCCACGGGCAGCCATCCAGAAAACATCCGTCGGGGCCTTTGCTGGTGCACTTTTTGCAGCCAATACAGAGTTGAGGATCAACCTCGATTCGGCCGAAGGGGGGTGGTCCGCATCCAGCACCCAATACATGCAATCGGCGACGGGATTAATGTGCAACGCCTGGCAGCGCGGCGCGACGGTGTTCACTTGCGGCAACGGCGGCTCGGCCGGCACCGCCACGCATTTCGCCGCGGATTTGTTCAAGTGCACGATCGTCGCGGACCAGCCGCGGCTGCGCGTGCTCTCGCTGGTGGACAACGTGCCGTTGATGAGCGCGTTGGTGAACGACGATGGTTGGGAAAACGTCTACACGCGGCAGCTGGAAACGCTGTTCCGTCCGGGAGACGTGCTGGTGGCCATCAGCGTCCACGGCGGCAGCGGCCGGGATCACGCGGCCTTGTGGTCGCAAAATTTGCTGCGCGCGATGGAGTACGCGCGGGCGCACGGCGGCCGGACCATCGGCCTCGCGGGATTCACCGGCGGCGCCATGCGCGAACTGGCCGACGTCCCGGTGGTGGTGCCGTTCGACACGACGCCGCACGTGGAATCGTTTCACGTGGTGATCCACCACCTGATCACGTTTTGCCTGGCGGAGCGGATTCGCGCGATCGAGGGACGGAAGAAAGAGTATGCAGCAAGCGGTATTTCTCGATAGGGACGGAGTGCTGAACGAACTCGTCGAGCGGAACGGCCGGCGGCTCTCGCCGCTCAGTGACGCGGAGTTCGTGCTGCTGCCGGGAACGACGCAAGCGGTCCACGCGCTGCGCGGCGCCGGGCTATTGGCGATCGTCGTCACGAACCAGCCGGAGCTCAGCCGCGGCGGGTTGCGCGCGGTGGATTTGGCGCGCATGCACGCGCGACTCGAACGAGAGCTCGAGATCAACGCCATCTACGTCTGCCCGCACGACGACGCCGATGCGTGCGCCTGCCGGAAACCGAAGCCGGGTCTGCTGCACGCCGCCGCTCGCGACTGGGAGATCGATCTCGCAGCCTCCTTTTTCGTGGGTGATAGCTGGAAGGACATGGCGGCGGGACGCGCGGCGGGCTGCCGGGCGATCCTGGTCGTCGACACCGTACGCAACGGGCCAGAAAGTACGCGGCCACGCGGTGAAGTGAAGAACGCAAAGGTCGACGCGCGCGTCGCGGACTTGCCCGACGCGGTGGAGTGGATTCTCGGCGAATTGGTGGAACCGCGGTCGCGAATTACGAGCCGCAGCGCCGGAGAAACGCTATGACGAATGTGGGTCAACCTTCGGCACGCCAGAGCCGCTTGATGCTGCGAGCGGCGGCGGGTTGCTGGGGAGACGCGCGCGGCTGGGGCGAACGCCGCGCGCTCGCCGGATATTTCGCGCGTCAACTGCTGCGACGCAGCGGCTTGGGCCACGGCGCGGACGAAACGATCGCGCTTTCGGTCGGCGGCTTGCGGCTCGACGTTCAGCCGGGCAACGGCGAACTCTATCTCTACCAAGAAATTTTTCGCGATGCGGCGTACGAACAGCATCCGGCATTCCGGCTGCAGCCGGGCTGGTGCGTGGTGGATGTCGGCGCAAACATCGGAGTGTATTCGCTGCGCGCGGCGCGTGCGGGTTGCGCGCGCGTGTTAGCCCTCGAACCGGACCCGAGTACGTTCGCGCGGCTTACCCGGCATATTCGATTGAACCGCGCCGACGCAGTGATTCCGCTCGCAGTTGCGGCGGGCGCCGAACCTGGTCGGGCAATCTATCGCCGCGGCAGCGCCTCCACCACCGGCCGGTTGCTGCGACTGCGAGAGAGTTCTTCGACGAACGCGGTGGAGTTCGTCGTGGAGATTGAGCCGCTCGCCCGTTTGCTTGATCGCCATGGCTTCAACACCGTGAACCTGCTGAAGATCGACGTTGAAGGCGATGAAGCGGAGGTACTCAAGGGCGCAGCTCCGGCGCTCGCGCGAATCGAGCGCGTGGTCATGGAGTTTCACGGCGATGCGCAGCTTGCGGAATCGGAAAGTTTGCTGGCCTCGCATGGGCTCACCCGCGTGCTGACCGCGCCGCCCGCCTACGCCTATTTCGCGCGAAGAGGCGCCGCGTGATGCGAACCCATTTCGCAACCGCGCGGGCGGCGACGGCCCTCAGCGCATTGGCGCTGCTCAGCCCGGTCGCGGGCATGGCGGTCGAGGTGGCGCTGGCGTGGCGCTATGGAATCGGCTCCGTGGCGGACGCGTATCGCATCGGTTCCGTGATGGTGCTCATGGGCCAGCAACTCCTCGTGCAGCAAATATTGCCGCACGTTCTGGTGCCGGTGTTTGCGCGGTGCGCCGCGCGCGGCGATGTCGCCGAGGCCTGGCGCGCGGCGCAGGGGGTGGGCAACGTCTTCTTGCTGGTGTCGGTGGTGCTGGGCGTCGGAGTCTTCCTGTGGCCGAGGCCGGCGGTGTGGCTGCTGGCGGAAGGATTGCGCGGCGAAGCGCGCACGCAAGCCACTCTTTTCATCCGCTGGCTCGGACTGGCCTACATTCCTTTGGTCATCACCGGAATCGCGACGGCGCTTCTCTACGCGCAGCGAATTTTTTGGCTGCCGGCCGGCGTACAACTCCTGCGCAATTTGCTGCTCGCAGCGGTGATCTGGGCCGTTCCGGGCAGGACGGCTTGGCCGTTGTTGTTTGCCACGCTCGGCGCGGTGCTGCTCGGCGCGGCGCTCACGTTCGCGCGGCTTTGGCCGCTAGCGCGGCGCGACGGCGCGGGTCTGACGCTGCGCCTCTCGCTTCACCATCCCGACGTCCGGCTCGGCCTCCTTCTCTCCGTGCCCCTGGTCGGAACATTTTTTGCCGGACTGTGGTCTCCCATCATTATCAACCGCGCTTTGTCCAGCCTCGCGCCGGGGAGCGTGGCCACGTTCGGTTATGCCTTTAAGCTCGGCCTCTTGGTGTCGCTTGCGCCGCTGGCCCTGGCCACTGTGCTGTTCCCCAGGTTTGCCGAAGGGCATTCCACAAACGAATCGCAGAAGCTCCGGGCGCTCGGCACCCGCGGATTGCGGATGGGAATTTTCCTGGCAATTCCTTCGACCGCAGCTCTGATTGCTTTGCGTGGGCCGGTGGTGACGTTGCTACTCGAGCGTGGAGCGTTTGGGGCCAATGCTTCTGCCGAAGTCGCGCGGCTGTTTGGTGTGTTGCTCATTTCGATTCCCGCCGCCGTGATCGCGGCTCACGCGCAAAAGATGCTCTACGCGCGCCAGAAGACCTGGTGGCCCGCCCTGGCCCTGCTTGCGAACTGTGCTGTCCTCGCGCCCCTTTGCCCCTGGGTCGCGGCGCGCTGGGGCGCTACCGGAATCGCCGTGTTGTTCACAGCGCTGTCTTGGATCACCACGGGCGCGCAGCTCGTTCCGCTGTACGGCGATCTCGGTTTTCGAGGATGGATTTCCGGTGTGCCGTTTGTTTTCGAGATGGCGGCTCTCGGCGGAGCGAGCGGCTGGTTCGCTGCGGTGATTGGCTTGACGCTATCGCGCTGGCCGGGAGGGCCGGCGTCGGCCTTGCTCTTCGGTGCGGCCGCAGGATGCCTGGCTGCGTGCACGCTTTTTCTGGCGTCCGGCGCCCTGCTGGCCGTGCCGGAAGCGTCTGTTTGCGTGGAGTTCTTGCGCTGGCAATCGCTCGAATGGACGCGCCGGATGCTGGGCATGGCGCGCAGCGCATGAACTGAGGTCACGATGCAAACTGAACTTCACAGATCGCGATCGCCACGCTCGACGGGCGAAAGCCCCTCCGGCCGGGGTGTCGTCCGTGCCGCGACCGAGGCGCGCTGGAACGCCGCGCAGGCCGGCGAGGCCCGGTATTGGGAGCTTGCGCGCAACTCGCTGCGCGAACAGGCCCGGATCCTGGCGGAAAAAATGACCGCACTCGAACATGCGCTCGAGGCGGTGCCGGATTTGCGCGCCTGCCACGGACAAAAAGTGGAGGTCGGCATCGGCCCGATGGGCATCGGAATTCTCCATTTTCTAGCGACGCAGGGCCCGCTGGTCGGCGTGGACCCTTTGCCGGCTGTGCGACAGGCTGTGGATCTGCCGTTGCCGCTTGCTGCCTTTCTCGATGCCTGCCGCCACGACTACCGCCATCTGCAAGCGCGGGGTGAAGCCTTGCCGGTCGAGAACGAATCCACTGCGGTCGCAGCTTGTTACAACGTCTTGGATCACGTGGCGTCTCCCGCCGCAGTTCTCAGCGAGTGTTATCGCGTGCTCAGGCCCGGTGGCTTTTTCATTCTTGGCTGCGACACGGTTTCGATCGCTAGCTTGTTGAAATTTCACATGTACACGAGGTGGCGTCACCGCACCACCTTGAGCGTGATTTGCCATCCTTTCCATTTCCGCGCTGGGCAGCTCGCGCAGTTGGTCGGCGAGGCGGGCTTTGAAACCGTGTGGACCTTAGGCCGCCGCCGGGAGCGATGGGAACGTTTGGCAGGGCACGCCTTTCGATTGTTGTTGGTTGCGAGGAGGCCGCTCGGAGCGGCGCGGATGGATTCAGCCAGGACAGAAAAGGGTCCCGGCTATGCCGCGAGCGCGGAGGAAACCGGGCGAACCAGTGTTCTGGTTTCGCATCCCGGCGGGCAACATTCGGAACGGCTGGCGGTGGCGCTCGATCGCGCAGGTTTGCTGAAACGCTTTGTGACTGGAGTGCATTGGAACTCGCAGGGACTTCTGGGGCGCGCACTGGGCAGGCTCCCAGGCCGGCATGCGAAACTCCTGGCGCAGAGATTCACGCGGAGAGCCTTTCCCGGATTGCCTCGCGAGCGAATCGCCACGCGCCCTCTCGCCGAGGGAGCCTACCTGCTCGCGACGCGCTGGCTGGCCGGGCGCCGCCAAGCGGAGCGGCTGGTGGGTTGGCGCAATCTCATTTTCGATCGCAGTGTGGCGCGGTCGCTCCAGCGCGAGCGCCAGGCGGGAGTAATTTGTTTCGATACTTGCGCGCTCAAAACATTTCGCGCGGCGCGGCGGCTGGGAATTCGCACGATCCTGGATGTGAGCATCGCGCCCCTGGCCGCCGTCCGCGAATGCTATCGGCGCGAGGCCGGACTCTGGCCGGAGTTCGCGGATTCGTTGCCGCGCGACCTCTCACCGGAGTACTTCGCCCGCGAAGCGGAAGAGCTTCAACTTGCCGATTGTGTGCTGGCTCCGTCGGCGTTTGTCCGTCGCGTCGTCGAAGACTTGGGAGTTCCGCCCAGCCGGATCGCGGACGTGCCCTTCGGCGTGGATTTGCAAACCTTCGTGCCGCGGCCGCGAAATTCCCAGGACACGTTTCGTGTTTTGTTCGTCGGCAAGCTGACGCAACGCAAAGGTCTGGCGCAACTTCTTGAGGCGTTTCGCCGGCTGCGCTTGCCCGGAGCGCAGCTCGAACTCGTAGGCAGTCTGGTCGGATCGGGTCGCTGGATTCCGCGTTACCAGGACATTTTTGAGTGGCGTCCGGAAGCCAAGCACGCCGAGCTCGCCGAGCGCTACCACCAAGCCGATGTCTTCGTGCTGCCCTCGCTGCACGAGGGCTCCGCGCTCGTGACGTATGAAGCCCTCGCCTCAGGCCTTCCTGTGATTGCCACTCCGGAAACTGGATCGGTGGTGCGAAACGGCGTCGAAGGGTTCTTGGTTCCGGCCGGTGAAATCGAGCCGCTCGCCGAACGGCTGCTCGAGCTCTTTCAAGATCCCGGGAAGCGCCGGGAGATGGGAGCGCGGGCACGGCGGCGGGCGGAAGAGTTTTCCTGGGATGCGTACGGCGAAAGGCTGGCTGCGACGATTCACCGCGCACTCGGCAGCGGAAACGAGCAGAAACACGCCGTCGCTCAGGCCTACGCGTAGCGAGAGAGGGGAACGGGCGATGCCATCGCAAAGCACATTCGACTTGCGACTCGGGGAGGACGCACGGCCGCTCATTCCTTGGACGGGCCTGGTGGTTCTGGTTACCGCGGCAATCGGCGTTTGCGCATTCCTGATTCTCCGCAATGAATCGCTGGTGGCGTTCGGCGTGTTCCTGGCAGGAGCGCTCTGGATGGTGATCCTGGTTCGTTGGCAACGCGGAGTGTACGGCCTGCTTTTGTACTTGCCGATCGCGGGAGTGGTGACGCTGACTCTGTTGCCTTGGAATGGCCCTGCCGCTTTCAATCCCGTGGTGTTCAAGGACTGGTTGTTCGTAGGTCCGGTCTATCTCGGATTCGCCGGCGCCGTCGTGCTCCGACGCCAGCGAGTTCCGCGAATTGGCCGCGTCTTGACGGCGTTGCTCGGCGCCTTTGTGGTGCTGGTGATCGTCGAGATGGCTCACCCCGGCGTCCCCAACGCACTTGTCGCGTTTATCGGAGCGAAGGTATGGCTGGCTTACATACCGCTCTGTGCGCTCGGCGCCGCGCTGGTCACAGAGCGTCGGCAGTTGACTCTATTGTGGCGGTACTTGGCGGTGCTCTCCGTACTTCCGTGCCTGCTGGGCTTGGGGGAGTACGTGGCCTCTCTATTTTTCGGCTACGAACACGTGATGGCGGCAATCTACCGAGGTTCCGCCTCCGACGTCACCCAAGAGATGACCTGGTTCCTAATCGGGGGCGGCCAGGTTTTCCGCATCCCTTCCACCTTCACGTTCGAGACTCAGTACTTCGGATTCACATTGGCGATGCTGGTGCCGGCGTTCATCGTGGCACGCGGCGATCCCTCTGCCCGATGGCGCCGCTTTGGCAGGCTGCTGATCGTCTTTGTCATGCTGGCAGGGTTGCTCTCCGGCGCCCGGGGAGCCTACATCTTTTGCCCACTATTGCTCGTCCTGATGTACGGCTTGGATCGGGGGATCGTGGGTGCGCTGCAGGCCCTCGGCTGGGCTGGCGCGGCGCTCGTCGCTGCCCTCGCGATTTCGCGAATCGCCGCGCAGTCGATGTACACGCTGATTTCGGGTCTATTCCAAAGCTATGCAGTGAACACCGCATACGGGGGCCTTGCGGATTCACTTTCCTCTTCGTGGCTCGGCCACGGCACTGGCACAAACACAGGCTCCGCCCGGTACGCGCTCGAACGGCCTGAACAGTTCTTGGCGATTGAAAACTATTACGCAAAAGCGGCCTTTGAACTCGGGCCGCTGGGGCTGCTGCTGATCTCGGCGTTGTTCATCACCCTGGTCTGGGTTGGGCTGAAAGCCTTGTCTACGCTCCGCGACCCCGGCCTACGCGCGATGGCTGCGGCATTGACGGGCTTCCTCATCGTCATTGTGCTTGCCAGCTTCAAGGGCTGGTTGCTCGATCTCGATCCGTTGAACGTGTACTTCTGGCTCTTCGCTGGTCTGCTTGCGGGACTCAACCAATTCAATTCGGCGGCGCAGTCCGAGGGCGGCCCGCAGCCGCTCACCGTTGCCCCGGTCGAGGCCCAGCCATGAAACTCGCCGTTCTGGGGCACACCTACGTTCACGCGCAGAACCAGGCAAAGTATGTCGAGTTGCGTCGTCTGGATTGCGATCTCGAATTGCGGTTGATTGTGCCGCGCTGGTCCGCAAACGACGCGTTTCACCTGCGCTACGGTGTTGAGCGCCACTCGGACTTGACGGTTGGCGAAGTCGTGGCTGTTGGCAGCGCGTTCGCACGCTCGCACATGACGAGCGTATACCACCCCATACAGTTGGGCCGATGCCTCTCAGCGTTTCAGCCGGATGTGATTCACATCGACGAGGAGCCGCAAGCCATGCTCACCGTTGAGACGGTCATGTTGCGAGCAGCCGTCGCGCCTCGCGCCGCGCTCACGGTGTTCACCTGGGACAACCTGTTGCGTAGCCGTGCCTTCCCGTTGGGCGATGCAAAAAGAATTTTGCGCCGTTTCACTCTTGGCCGTACGGACGTGTTGATCTGCGGGAATCGCGACGCGGAGCGGCTGGCGCTTCGCGAAGGCCACGCACGCCGCACCGCAGTCTTGCCCCAAGTCGGTCTCGAGCCGAAAGATCATCTTCCGGGTGCGGACCCCGCAGTGCGCCACCAATTGGGTCTGGAGGACGCCGTGGTCGTGGGCTACGCCGGGCGGTTTCTCGCCGAGAAGGGGCTCCGGCTGGTCTTTGACGCGCTCGCGGCTATCCCCGACCGTCCGTGGAAGCTTCTGCTTGTGGGCGGAGGTCCTCTCGAATCCCAAATCCTCCACGAGTGGATTCCGCGATTCCCGGGAAGAATCGTTTGCATCCCGCCCGTGAGTCACGCCGAGGTGCCACGCTACCTTCGGGCGATGGACATCTTCGTTCTCAATTCCTATGAGGCGCCCGCGTGGAAGGAGCAATTCGGCCTCACGCTCGCGCAAGCCATGCTGCTGGGCCGCGCTTGTGTCGTCTCCGATTCCGGCGCACTGCCAGAGGTGGCCGGCGGCGCGGCCATGGTGGTCGCGGAGCGCAGCGTCGCCGAACTGCGGGAGGCGCTGGAGGCGCTGCTGGCGTCACCAGCCTTGCGGCAGACTCTCGGTCAGCGGGCACGCGAACGCGCGCTGCGCCACTATACAAACGAACAAGTCGCAGTCCGCTATCACGAGGTGTTTGAGCGAGCGGTGACAGCGCGAACGGGGCTGCGGCGGTCGGCCCGGAACGCGGGTCCGAACGAAGCGCCGTACCGCGCCGCTCGGCGCTGAATTGCAATGAAAAGCGAGCACGAAGAAGGAGTCGAGTTCGATCCACATCGATGCGAATCCTGCAAGTGATCGGCAGCTTGGCACCCCGCTACGGCGGGCCTTCTACGGCGTGTCCCGCGCTGTGCCGGGCGCTCGCGGAGGCGGGTCATGAAGTCGTCGTCTATACCACGGACGCAGGCGCAGAACGCCGCGAGGACGCTCCGCTCGATGGCGCCGTGCACAAGGACGGTTATCAGGTCCGCTACTTTCCCGCGTGGCGCCACCCGCGCGAATTCAAGGTCTCGCCGGATCTCCTGGCGGGATTGCGGGAGGGAGTCCCCCACTTCAATGTCGCCCACATCTACTCGTACTACGGATACTGGGTCTGGGCCGCAGTACAAGCTTGCCAAGAACGCGGCGTGCCCTACCTGCTGCATCCACATGGTTCGCTCGATCCTTTTCTTCTCGGACGGCATCCGATTCGCAAACGCGTCTACGCGCGCGCTATCGGCGATCGCTGCTGGAGCGGCGCGGCGGGTTTGCTTTTCAACTCCGAAGAAGAGCGCCGCCTCACCCTCGGCTCCGTAAACGCACCCCCCGGAAGGAATTCGCCGCCGAGTTACGTCGTCCCGGTCGGCGTCGAGCCGGAATGGTTTGAAGATCCTGGCCCGCCCGCCGATGAACGCGTCCAGCAAAGATTCCCCCAGTTCCGAGAATTCGCCGAGCCCGAATGGATTGTTTTTTTCGGCCGGCTCGATTTCAAGAAAGGTCTGGACCTGCTGGTTCGCGCGTTCGCCGAAGTCGCGCGGCGGCGGCCTCTTGCACATTTGGTGTTGGCTGGACCGGAGAGTCCGGGGTATGGCGCAAAGATCCGTAACTGGCTCGAACGCGAAGGGATGCTGGATCGCGCCACATTCACAGGACCGCTCGAAGGCCGGGAAAGAGTCGCGATGGTGCGTCGCGCCAGAATGCTGGCGTTGCTTTCGTATTCGGAAAATTTCGGCCAGGTTGTGGCCGAAGCGATGGCCGCACGCGTCCCCGTGGTCATTTCCGATCGGGTCAATATCTGTCGCAATGTCGCCTCCGCTGGCGCTGGATTTGTGGTGCCCTGCGACGCAAGCAGGGCTGCAAGCGCCATGGAAACGCTGTTGGACGATCCCGCCGCCGCTCGGCGGATGGGGGAACGCGGAAGGGTCTGGGCCGAGTGCCACTGGAGGTGGGCAACGGTGGTCCAGCAAATGGTTTCCGCCTACGAGTCGATTGCAAACTGCGATCCTGCTCCTCGGGTGAAGGATTTGACACTCTGGCGCGCTCGCGGTTCGCATTGGGCTTCGCCGGGACCTCGCGCAGCCGCGAGTTCGCGGGCTCTCCGAATTCTTCATGTTACCGAGACGCTTTTTCCGGAGCAGGGCGGCCCCGATGTCGCCGTCCTCGGCCTTTCTCGGGCGCTGGTGCGCCGAGGGTGCGAGATCGAGATTTACACCACCAATATCCGAGGCCGCGGCGATTTTCACCTCCACCACCAAGATTCTGATTGGATCGAGGCACCTGCGAATCGGCAGGTTTGGCGCGACGGCATTGCCGTGTGCCTTTTTTCAGGCCACTGGCCGACACGCTGGCGCGCGTCAAGACGATTGAAGCGCGCCCTTGCCGGGAACATCCGCCGATTCGACATCGTCCACATCCATAGTCTCTACGCGTTTCCAACGGCGATTGCGGCGCGCGAATGCCGTCGCGCTCATGTGCCATATCTCATCCGGCCGCATGGCTCGCTCGATCCATTTCTTCGCCGCCGGCACAAAGTCCGCAAGGCAATTTACTCTGCGCTGATCCTGCGCCGGGCTCTCAACGGCGCCGCTGCGATTCACTACACAACCGAACAAGAAGAACGACTCGTGGGGACTCTCGGCTACCGCCCGCCCGGCATCGTCGTGCCCCTGGGCCTGGATATTGCGGCCTACCCAAGCTTGCATTCCCCGCACAATTTCCAGGCGACCTATCCCGAAACGCGCGGCCGCCGAATCGTGCTTTACCTCGGACGGTTGAACTTCAAGAAAGGGCTGAACTTACTCGTCCGCGCGTTTGGCAGTCTGTTGGAATCGTTCCCTGACTCCCACTTGGTTCTCGCCGGACCGGATGCGGAAGGCTACGGCCAACGCGTTCGCGAATGTCTTGCGGAGGTGGGTGCAGCGCAGCGCGCGACCTTCACGGGAATGTTGCACGGCGAAGCAAAGCTTGCGGCGCTTGCTGCCGCGGAAGTCTTTGCGCTGCCGTCCTACACGGAGAATTTCGCCCTATCCGTGGCGGAGGCAATGGCCTGTGCCGTTCCCGTGGTTGTCTCCGATCGCGTGAACATCTGGCCGGACGTCCTTGCCGCTCGTGCTGGGTTTGTCGTTCCCTGCGAGCCCGCGCGAATCGCGATTGCACTCGCGGACGTGCTCAAGGATCTCAAGTCCGCCCGGGCGATGGGTCTTCGTGGACGGGCTTGGGCACGGGAGCACTGGGACTGGGACGTTGTCGCCGAGCAGATGCTTGCAGCTTACGCATCCGTGATCGGCGAGGCGCCCGAATCTGCGCCGGCGGTTGCCTTCGCCGGCCGGGCAAGGAGTTAACGATGCTTCATCAACGAACGCGGGACCTCTACTTTGCCGTGCTATTGCCCGTCAATAAACTCAACTATTGGCGCTGGAAGTGGTTCGGCCATCCCGCGAATGGCTCCGGGCTCCACTTGCATCTCGGTTGCGGCCCGAAGTACCTGCCGGGCTTTATCAACGTAGATGGCAATCTTTTTCGCCGGCATGACCTTTGGCTCGATCTCCGAAATGGTTTGCCCTTCGCTTCCGAGTCGGCCGCTTCGATCTATTCGTCCCACGTCTTCGAGCACTTCTACCCAGACGAGCTCGAACGGCTGATCGCCGCCTGCCACCGCGTGCTGCGACCCGGCGGCGGAATGCGCGTCGTCGTGCCGGACATGGCCGCGGCCGTTCGCGCCTATCTCGATGGCAATGATCGCTTCTTCGCCGACTTTCCCCGGCCGCACGCCTCGCTCGGCGGCAAGCTCTCGAACTTGCTCTTCTGCGAAGGCGGCCATCGCCAGGGACTCGACTTCAGCTATTTCGAGGAGCTTCTACGCTCCGCCGGATTTGGGGAAATTCTTCGCGGCGATGCGTGCTCCTCGCGTATCTACTCGGGCAGCGTTCTGGCCCGCATTGCGGCGGAAGAGGCCGGTGTGAGCCAACTCTCCCTGATCGTCGAGTGCCGCAAATGAATCCTGTCGCTGAACGCGCAAGCGAAATCTCGCGGCTTTCTCCCGCCGCCGAATCTCGCGTATCCGTGTCTGTCCCCGGACGTGCGCCGGTTTCCGTGCTGATCCCCACTCGAAATGAAGAATCGAATATCGAGAAGTGCCTGGCGAGCGTGGCTTGGGCGGACGAAATCGTGGTCGTGGACTCCGCAAGCAGCGATGGTACCGTCGAGCTTGCCCGTGCGCATGGCGCAACTGTCGTTCCCTTTGCCTGGAACGGGACGGGTCCGCGCAAGCGCAACTGGGCGCTCGCGAATTATCCGTGGCGAAACACATGGGTGCTGCTGCTCGACGCCGATGAGGAAGTCACGCCCGAATTGGCGAACGAAATTGCGCAGGTAATCCGCGCTAACCCGGAGCAAGCTGGATTTCTGATTCACTTCCACTATTTCTTCCTGGGCAGGATCCTCCGCCACGGCGATCCGCTCTGGAAACTGTGCCTGGTGCGGCATCGCGACGCGCGCTTCGAAGAGATGGACGTTCCTGAAGTCAGTTCCTATGACGTGGAAGTGCACGAATGGGTGCGCGTCGCCGGCCGCGTAGGGCGCTTACGCTCTGTCATCCTGCACCGTGATTTCCAAAATTTGCGCCACCATTTCGATCGTCACAATACCTACTCCGATTGGGAGGCGTTGCTGCGCACGCGCTACCGGCGCCGTGACGTCTCAGGTGAGGTGCGCCCGCGCCTGTTTGGCTCGCCCGTCGAGCGCCGCCGCTTCTTCAAGCGATGGTTCTTGTCGGTGCCGGGGAAATCCTGGCTTTACTTTTTCTATTCCTATGTGTTGCGCGGAGGTTTTCTCGATGGCCGCCCGGGATTCATCTACAACGCGCTCAAGTCGATGTACTGGTATCAAGTCAGCGCGAAGGAATACGAATTGCGTCTAGCCGAGCGCAACATCGCCAAGCCTGCGATCCCCAAGCGCCAGGAGCAAAACAAAGCCGCGCCATCCTCGGCAGCCGGCGCTACCGCCACGCCCAGCACGGATGAACAGCGCGCCGCGCAGGTGGAGTTTTACCGCGAAGCCGTGAATCCCGAAGAAGAAATCACGCGCCCGCGATGCTATCCACGGCCGGTGCAATTCCTGCTGGATTACAAAATTCGCTCGGCGTGGTCGCTGCTCCGCAACGGCCGAGGAAACGGCAACGGCCGCGCCTCCGCTCCGGCGGACGAAAGCGTGCTGGTGGTATGTTGCGGCTCCGGCATGGAAGCCGAAATGGTGGCGCGCACGGGCAGGCGCGTCGTCGCGCTGGACATTTCCGCCGAGGCTGTGGCGCGCGCGCGCGAACGCGCCGTACGGTTCGGATTTCCGCTCGATACCGTGGTCGGCGACGCCGAACATCTGCCGTTCCCCGACAACTCCTTCGACTACGTTTTCGTGCACGATGGCTTGCATCATTTGCCGGACGCCTATCGCGGCGTGCGCGAAATGTTCCGCGTCGCGCGCCGCGCCGTGGTCATCGCCGAACCCGCGGACGGCGCGCTCACGCACCTCTCCGTGCGCCTCGGCCTCTCCGGCGTGTACGAAGAGGCCGGGAATTTCGTCTATCGGCTCGATCCGGAAAAACTCGCGGCCGTCTTCCAAGAGTTGGGCGCGTCGCGCTGGCGCATGCGCCGCAGCCTGATCTACTACCAGCCCTGGACGTTTCGTTTCTACCGGTGGTTGGAGCCTCGGCCCCTCGCTGCGCTCTTCCGCGCCGCATTCTTCGCCGGTAATTTCGCGATCGGCCGCTGGGGAAATTCCTTGCGCAGCGTGGCGTGGAAAAACACCGAACCGGAAATGAGAATTCAATGATCTCCGCGCCCGAAATCGCGATCGCTCAAGCCGCGCCGGTCGCGCCCCGCAGAAAACTCAATGTGCTGGTCGTCACCGGCTCGTACTCGCCGGACAGCACCGGCATGGCGCCGCTCAATGCGGAGATGTGCGAATACCTCGCCGCTCGCGGACACCGCGTGACCGTCGGCACCTGCTTCCCGCATTATCCCGAATGGCGCATTCAGGATTCCTACCGCGGAAGGCTGTGGACGCGCGAAACGCGCGGCGGCGTGACGATTCACCGCCGCTGGATTTGGGTCCCGGAGCGGCGCGCCCCGCTGCGCCGCATCGCCTACGACACTTCGGTGGGGATTGCCGCCGGCCTCGGAGGAATCGCCGCTGGCCGGCCGGACATCGTTCTCGGAATTTCTCCACCGCTCCAGGGCGCTCTGGCTGCCTGGGCGATAGCGCGGAACCACGGCGTTCCGTTCGTCCTGCAAATCAAGGACCTGGTTCCGGACATCGCCATCGCGCTCGGCATGTTGCGCAATCGCGTTGCAATTCGCGCCGCGCGCTCTCTCGAACACTTCATCTACCGCCGCGCGGACCGCATTCTGGTCATCTGCGAAGGCTTCCGCCAAGCCGTGCGCGCCGCCGGGATTCCCGACGGGAGCATCGCCGTCGTCCCCGATTGGGTGGACACCGATTTCGTTTCGCCTGCCGCGGCCGGCGCGAAGTTTCGCTGCGCGCACGGACTGCTTAAACGCAAGGTCCTCCTGCACAGCGGCAACATGGGCGCAAAACAAAAACTCGACACCGTGCTCGAGGCCGCTGCGCGCCTCGAAGGCATTTCGGATCTGGTGATTTGCCTGGCTGGCGAAGGGTCGGAAAAATCGCGGCTCCAGGCGCTGGCGGCGAACCGCGGCCTCAAGAATGTGCGGTTCTTGCCGCTCGCCCCGCGCGCGGAATTGCCCAACATGCTCGCCGCCGCGGATCTGTTGCTGCTCTGTCAGTCGGCCGCGATTCGCGACGTCGTCGCGCCTTCGAAACTTCTCACCTACCTGGCCTCCGGCCGGACGGTCATCGCGGCCGCCAGCTCCACCAGCGAAACCGCGCGCACGGTTCTCGAATCCGGGGGCGGCGTTGTGGTTGCGCCCGAAGATCCGGCGGCGCTCGCGGAAACGATCGCGATCTTTTCCGCGCGGCCGGAACAGCTGCGCGAATTCGGTTTCCGCGGCCGGCGCTTTGCCGAGCGCAATTTTTCGAGCAAAGAAGTGCTCGCGCGCATCGAGACGGAGCTTGTCTCGTGCGTGGCTGGGCCTGACGGGCGCTCCTCGTCTTCCACCCCGCGGCCCACCGTGCAGCGCGCCGCCACTGCCGCGAGGTGAATGGCTTGTTTTGATTTCATGACTCCCGTGCAGAAAATCCGGCCCATCGCCACTTCCCGCCGGGAACGCTTGCTCACGCTGGCCTTTCTCGGCGTCCTCGCCGGAACCGTTCTCGCGTTCGGCGGCGCGGAACCGGCCGCGGGATCGGCAGCCGAGGCGATTGTGTTCCTGCTGGCCATCTTCGCGGTCTGGCACAGTTCACCTGAGCCGTTGCGATTCCCGTGGCCGGGCATCGCTCTGCTCGCGGCGCTGCTCGTTGCGGAATGGAGCGTGGCGCGGCCCGCGCCGTACCGCGCGCGCGCGGAGTTATTGCTGCTGGCCGCCGCTGTGAGCGCGTTTCTGATCGCAATGCGCGTCTCGGAATCCTCCGGGATGCGCAGCCTGTTTTGCGGGGGCCTGCTTGTGCTGTGTCTTTTTGAAGCACTCTACGGGCTTGCCCAGTATTTGACGGGATGGCAGCAAATTGGCGCGTACAAGAAACTTGACTACACGTTGATGGCCACGGGCACGTATATCAATCCGAATCACTTCGCGGGCCTGCTGGAAATGGCGCTTCCCCTGACCTTCGCGTGGTCGCTTTGGAAATTTGATCGTCTGGCCGAGGCAAGGCTTGCCGGTCGATCGCGCGATTCGCGCGGGTTGCTGCTCACTGAATTGCTGACCGAGGAAGGCGCGCCGGTCTTCGCATTCTTCCTCTTCGCGACCCTGGTTCTTGCGGCCGCGCTGATTTTCTCTCGCTCGCGCATGGGAATTTTTTCCGCGCTCGCCGGTATCGGCGCGGTGGCGGCCGGATGGATCGCATACCGCCGGAAGCGGCCCGTCGCAACCGGGGGCGTTAGCGCGGCGATCCTGCTCGCGCTCGTACTTGCCGGCGTGCTCAGCGCCGGTGCCTGGATCGGATTCGGGCCGGTCCTGGAGCGATTCCGCAACACAGAGAGCGATCTGCCATCTCGCGTCGCGCTCTGGAAAAACACCATCGTTCTGATTCGCGCTCATCCGCTGTGGGGCACCGGGCCGGGCAGCTTCGAGGACGCTTATACGCTCCTCCAGGCCGCGGATTTCGAGCACCGCATTGATCACGCGCACAACGACTACCTGGAGTTCGCGGAAGAGTGGGGCATTCCCGCCGCTGGGCTATTGTTTGCGCTCGTAGGTTGGGTGCTTGCGCGCGCGGCGTCGGAATTCCTGCGCGCGCGTCCCTCCAAAGAAAGCATGCTCTTGTTGGGCTGCTGCGGAAGCTTGGTGGCGTTGCTGGTTCACAGCGTCGCGGATTTCAACCTGCACATTCCGGCAAACGCGTTTCTCTTCGCCGCGCTGCTGGGGCTTGCCTGGACGCTCTCCGGAGATCTTGCGTCGCACCGCACACATTCAGAGTAGCGCCGGCGCCGGAGGTCCGGGCGATTCTACTCGCTCGTCCGCACAAGCTTTACGTCGTCCACCCAGACCGTTCCCGCGAGGCGATCGTCGAAGCTGTGGCTTGCCGGCCGCGCGATCCGCACGATCAGGATGTGTGTTTCCGGGCCGGTGCGAAATGTCGTGCGCACTTCGGTCCACGGCGTTGTCCCGCGCACCTCGTCCGTGAAAACGTCCAGCCGCTGCAGACTCGCTTCATCCAGCAATTCAAAGCGCGGCCCGGAATCGGAAAGAATGCCCTTGGCGTGGAGATAGGCTGAGAATTCATAGTGGGTGTTGGGCTCCACGGGGACAAATTGAAAAACGTGCTGGTACGCGAGATTGCCCGGCGGATCGAAATCAATACGCAGCGAGCGCGCGCCGTCGTGCGCGGCGCCCGAATCGAGTTCCACGTACGCACCGGCAACGGAATACACACGCCAATCGAGGCCGTCTCCGAGGAGGGGGCTCTCGAAGCTGCTGTTGTAGATCAGGTTGGGCGAGTTTTCTCCGGATGATTGCGACGCAGCGGGAGCAACGTCCGCCCACACCACGCGCACTTGCGCAGCGTCCTGGAGGCGAATCAGCGCGTCGAGATACTGAAACGCTTCGGGGGGCTGCACCGGCCCGAGCGCGCGCAACCGATTCCACACCAGAGCGGCATCCTCCAGCGAGCCGATTCCGGCGAGATGATCGAGATAGGCGATAAGGATTTCGCGATCCGCGGGAATCATTTTGTCGAGCGCTTCTCCGGCCGGGACTCCCGCGTCCGTGACGAGTTGAAACGCGCCGGGGCGAATCTCCGCATCGCCTGCGATCGCAATGCGGAGCGCGGAGAGTGCTTCGTCCCAGCGACCCTGCCGCAGGTAGAAAGCGCCGAGCGCGAAATTCACCGCCGGCGAGCGCGGGAATAGATCGCGCGCGTGCAGAAAGTCGCGCTCCGCGGCGATGAGATCGCCGGCGTCGTCCTCCGCCAGTGCGAGCTCCAGCCAGAGCGCCGCGCGCCGCGGACCGAGCTGTGTCGCCCGCGCGAAAAGTGCCGTCGCGGCCGTAAATCTATCGTCCGAACGCTCGAGTTCCGCAAGGCGCGCGAGCGCCGCGTAGTTCTCGGGGTCCTCCGGCGCCCAGCGAATCGCCGTGGCCAGCGATTCTCGCGTGCCGATCTTGCGTTCCCAGGAGGCCATGCTTTGGCGTGACGCCCCGATAGCCGCCCACACCAGGGCCACGGTGATTGCGGCGCGGATGGCGAAGCTCAGCGCGGGAAAGCGAACGCCTGCTGCAGCGCGCTCTAGTTTCGGGAATTGGGTTGAGGCCTTTCCCATTTTGGAATTCGTTTCGTTCGCGTTTCCGCTCTTGCCCGCGCAAAACCGCTGCAAATTGCAAAAATCTAGGCGGGCGCGATCCTCGCAAGAATAAAAAATGCACGTGGAGTTCCAGCAGAGAGGAAAAGTTGCTTATTTCCACCAGGCGGCGACGGCTTGCGCCGCGCCAATCAGGAAGAGCAGCGCCGCAAACGCGAATCGCATCCGGTCCGGCGAGAGCTTTTGCGCCAGCCGGCTGCCCACGAATCCCCCGAGGAAGACGCCCGGCATGAGCAGCAATCCGAACGTCCAAGCGACTTCGTGCGCGTGCGCGTAATTGAGAAAGCCCAGCAGGCCGGTCGGCGGCACCAGCGCGATCAGGCTCGTGCCCTGCGCCTTGTGCTGCTCGAACGCGAAGAGCAGCACCAGCAGCGGCACCAGCAGCACGCCTCCGCCGAGGCCGAAGAGTCCTCCCGCCACCCCGACGACGCATGCGACCAATAGGATCGCGCCCCAGCGCAAATACTTGCTACGCACCTGGCGCCTCCGCGTTGCGTTTCGCGTGATGCTTCCTCCACAGCAGCACCGCCGCAAGCATTTGGAACAATCCGAAATAGCCGCGCAGGTCCCGCGAGGCGATGCCGATGGCCAGCGCGCTGCCGAAATATCCGCCCAGGAGAATTCCCAGTGCGCAAAGAATTCCCGCCGCGACGTCCACTTCCTTGCGCTTCCAATAGACCAGCAGCGCCCCGAGCCCCAACGGCGGCAGTTGCATCAGCAGCGATGTTCCTTGCGCCGTGTGCTGGCCGAAATGCAGCACGTAGACCATCACCGGCACGAGGACCACTCCTCCGCCGACGCCGAGAAATCCTACAAGGATGCCGATGATCCCGCCGAGGATGATGGCAATGAAATGCATGGTGAGTGCGCGAAAGACATCTTGCGGCAAGTCGCGCGCGCCCGGCAACTGGAATCCGCGGCGCAGCTCTCAGGAATTACAAACCCGAATTGGGATCCGATTGAGAATCCCGGGTGTTGGAAGCCAGCCGCACTGGGCCTTAGGAGGAATCGCGGGTTTAAGCGGTATGAAATTCGGGAGCCCCGGAGGGGCGGCAGAAGTTAGCCCGGGCGTAAGCCCGGGGTAGGCGTAACATTACTTCTCTCTACGTGAGCCCCGGAGGGGCGACACAAACCCGGACACCATTTGTCTTTCCAATGTCGCGGGAATTTCGGTTCGCGCCAATTACCGAACCGGGCTCCTATAACTAAACAATTTGTGGCACTCTTTCCGCAGAAATCCGCCGGTAACGGGAATCCGGTGATTGCCCTTCTCGAAAACGTACTTGCACGAGATCAGACAAGCGCGCCACTTATACTCTTCTGTCCCGCATTTGCGCCCGTAAGCGGCGATGTCTTCCTGCGAAACGCCGTACACCACCGCGCCGATCCGCGACCACACGCACGCGCCCGCGCACATCGCACAAGGCTCGTGCGTGGAATAGAGGACGAAGTCGAACAAGTAGCGCCCGTAGCCGCTCGATACGTACTTCAAAGTTTCGAGCTCAACGTGTTTGATGCTCGATCCCGAAGTCTTCACCCGGTTCCCCGCGCTGGCAATCACCACTTCGCGCCGGCCGACAAACCGCGTGATGACGGCGCCAATGGGATAATCGCCGCGGTCGCCCGCGCGCTTGGCCTCGGCAATCGCCAACTCCATGAATTTCTTTCGCGGCTTGTAGGATGCGGGGATCATCTTGGATGATTATATCCGTTTGTCGCTGGCGTTTCTTACGTCGGCCACTAGGTTGCGCCGCACTTGATATAATGCCTCGTTTGCGAGTCTCCGGCGCTCAGAGCTGGAGGCTTCGCTAGGCGAATTACGAAAGATGGCCACTTTTTTTATCGAGCAGTTCGGATGCCGCGCGACGCAGGCCGACGCCGCCGCGATCGAACGTCAACTGCGCGCGCGCGGCTTCGATCGTGCGTCCGAAGCGGACGCTGCCGACGTTGTGGTCGTGAACACGTGTACCGTCACCGCCGCGGCGGACGCCCAAGCGCGGCGCGCCATTCGCGCTATTCACCGCAAGAATCCCGAGGCGCGAATCATCGCCACCGGCTGCTACGCGCAGCGCGCTCCCGAGGAATTAGCCTCTCTTTCGGGCGTCGAGTGGGTCGTCGGCAATTCGCACAAGCCGGAAATCCCGCGCCTGGCGGAATCGTGGCACGGTGAAAGCGTCGATGGATTTGTTCCGCTCGGCTCGTTTGCGGCGACCGGCACAAAAACCGCCTCCAGCATGGCGCAAATTCTCACCGGCGACGTTTTCGCGCTCGCGGATGTTCTGGTCGCCCCCGTCGAAGGCGGCGAAGCCGATCACACGCGCCCGCTGCTAAAGATTCAAGACGGCTGCAATCAGCGCTGCTCGTATTGCGTGATTCCGTTCGTCCGCGGACGCAGCCGGAGCCTCACGCCAGATCGCGTGCTCGAAGAGATTCGCGCGCTAGTGGCGCGCGGCTATCGTGAAGTCGTGCTCACGGGAGTCCACCTGGGCAGTTACGGCCGCGATCTCTCCACCCGCGTGGATTTGCTCGCGCTCGTGCGCCGCATTCTCGACGAGACTTCGCTCGAGCGCTTGCGCCTAAGCTCGATCGAGCCGATGGACGTCACGGAAGATTTGATCGCGCTGGTAGCATCGGGCGAACGAATCGCCCGCCATTTCCACATGCCGCTGCAATCGGGCGTGGACCGCATCCTTGCCGCAATGCACCGCTGGTATCGCGCCGAGCAATACGCGCGCCGCCTCGAATGGATTCACGCCTGGCTGCCGGACGCCGCCATCGGCGCGGACGTTATCGCCGGCTTCCCCGGCGAAACGCAAGCGGAACACAACGCGACGCTCGAATTTATCCGCGCTTTGCCGTTCACCTATCTCCACGTATTTTCTTTCTCCGCGCGCCCCGGTACGCCCGCCGCCTCGCGCATGGACTCCCTGCCCGCCGAAACCGTCGCCGAGCGCGCCCGCGATTTGCGCGCACTCGGCGCGGAGAAAAAATCCGAATTCCTAGGCGCGCAAATCGGCAAGACCATGCGCGTGTTGGCGTTGAATCCCCCCGCCCGCACGCGCGCAGCCGGAAGCACGCGCGCGGTATCCAGCAACAATCTGGAAGTTCGCATCCCCGGTCGTTTCCCGGCCAATCAGTTCCTCGACGTGCGCGTGATTTCTGCTCGCGCCGCGCACCTCGAAGCCGAAATACTCCCGGCCTTTTCGACCTTCAGTCATACGTCAGTTTGAAAATCCCCGTTGTATCGTGGGATGGGGCTGCTGGAAGGTTCTCGCGCTGTTGACTCCCCACCGTATTTATAAGGCGTCGGCGATCACAGGCAGAGTTCTATGGAACCCTTGAGCTAATAAGGTACAGAATTGAGCCTGGAGAGCCACAAGAGTGGTGTTCGCAGGGCTCTCCGTATTCGTTGGGCTGAAAGCCGGCAGCGACCTTTCTTGCCAAGATCGGCCAGGCTTACCTGACCAGCGAGCCAGAAGTGGAGCGCGAGCCGCTTGCCAAAGAAGACTGAACCAACCATTCTCCACAATGCTTTTGCCGGCAAGGCCAAGAAGCCCACGGACGACGAACTGACCGACGCCTTGTGTCCCGCCAAGGTGCTCTGGGATCAGTTGGTCGGCGGCCTGGCACAAGAACACGGCGTTGACGTTCAGGAGTGGAATTCCTATTCACCGAAAGCCGGTTGGGCCATGCGCTTGAAGCATAAGGACCGGAACATTGTGTACTTGTCGCCGTCGAAGGGCTGCTTCATGGCGAGTTTTGCTCTCGGCGACAAGGCCGTGAAGGCGGCGCGGCAGAGCGGAGTTCCTGAACGCGTGCTCAAGATGATTGACGAGGCGAAGCGGTATGCAGAGGGAACAGCCGTCCGGCTCCATGTCCAGAACTCCAAAGACATCGTCATCGTCAAGAAGCTTGCTGCCATCAAACTCGCGAACTGAGGCTCCGTGTGACCGCCCGCCGCCCGGCTGCAAGATCTTTTGCCGCCGTGGGTTGACTCCAGATTAGTTGGAATGCCGCACAAGTGGTCGATGGATATCCGAGTCAAAGAACGGGGTCTCGGAAGTGGTGGCTGGTACGCGCGAGGTTATAATCCAATTTCTCTCATCTTGGGATGTGACATCCCCAGATGGTGTGCCAATTCGTGGAGCACGACTCGCCGGATTTCCCGCTCCAATCGGTCCGTATCCGAACCGCAGAGCAATTCCAGTGCAGGCTGATAGACCACAATGACATGTCTGGAACTCTCAGCCTGTAATCCCTTCGTCCGGTCAACTCCAGAGTAAGTTCCGAGTACCAGACGCCCCTCCCGCACTCCCATCCTCTTCTTATCTAGCTCCGTAGGCCAACCTGTACTGACGATGACCGCAACGTTGTTCCACTCCTTGTCAAATTCCTCCGGAACCTCGTCCAAGGCCCTCGCTACCATTGCCTGGAATTCTTTCTCTGAATATTTCAGTGGCGTTGCGGGTCCTTGCGGTGCAACACTACCCAATCGGTCCAGCCTACTCGGCAACGCTTCAACCCTACCGTTTTCCTCCAGCCACTTCTCTGCTCTTCTGTTCCACCACCAGGCAAGTCCATAGACCAGAGCCAGCGTCAGAAATAATATGATTAACGTATTGTCGTCGGATACTTGAGGAAGCATGTGGGGCCTTGTTTCTCGTACTGAATTCCTAGTGACCATAATACTGCAACGAGGGTATTCCACCAGGGCGTAGTGGATGCGAACGATTGTCTTTCAGGTAGTCCACAGGAGAGCGGGTCTAACAACTGATAAGTCGCGGCCGCAAACGGGCCCTACTGAAACTTCTAATTCTCGTATTGCCGGTTACAACGGTTCAGTGGCAGGGAGACCCGCGTCAATTCTCGAAAATCACCTGCGACAGCGCAATATCCCCGCTGTGCGTAATGCTTAGCGAAATATTCTTTACGCCCAGCCGGTCCGCAATCTCCCGCGTGGCCCCGCGCAATTCCAGTGTCGGCTTGCCGCTCGGCATTCGCACCACCTCGATATCCACCCAGCGGACGCCACGCCGCCACCCCGTGCCCAGCGCTTTCATCGCCGCTTCTTTGGCCGCAAAGCGCGCGGCGTAACGCTCGAACCTATTGCGGTGGCTCTCGCAATAAGCGATTTCGCGCGCGGTATAAATGCGGCGCAAGAATGCCTGGCCGCGCCGCTCGATGGCCGCGGTGATGCGGCTGATTTCCGCGATATCGACTCCCAATCCCACAATCACGGTATGCTCTTCCGATCCCCTGCCGCCGGTAATTATACCGTGCGAAATCCATGCTTGGCACAGAGACACGGAAACCCTCTCGGTGTACAATCAAAAATGCTTCACTTGCGCCATCGGAAGCTCCAGTCAAAGACGGTCTTTCTGCCGTTGCGCGCGCCCACGAGCTTTCCGGTTCAAAACGAATCTGATCTCCGCTACCCGGATTTCCCGGTGAGCGATAGTTTGCGTAAGACCGCGAAATGGGAGAAAACTTCGTGATTGTCGGTGTCCCCAGAGAAATTTATCCCGGCGAGCGGCGCGTGGCGCTCGACCCTTCGGTGATTCCCGGCCTGGTGAAAGCCGGCTTCGAGGTCGTGATCGAAGCGCGAGCCGGAGTCGAGAGCGGCTATCTTGACGAAGAGTACGCCGCAAAGGGCGCGAAGATTTTACCGGAGCGGGCCGCCGTCTTTGCCACTGCGGACATCATCGTGCAAGTTCTTTGTTTCGGCTCGAATGACAAAAATGGCCGGGTCGATCTCGGATTGTTTCGCCCCGGTCAGGCGCTCGCCGGTTTTCTACGGCCGCTGGGCTCGATTGAAGCGACGCGGGATCTCGCCGCCACGGGCGTCACTTCCTTTGCGGTCGAGTTGATGCCGCGCTCCACTCGCGCTCAGAGCATGGACGCGCTCTCCTCGATGGCCACGATTTGCGGTTACAAGTCCGTGCTCATGGCCGCTGAACTTTCGCCGCGCCTTTTTCCGATGCTCATCACCGCCGCGGGCACCATCACGGCTGCGCGCGTTTTCATCATCGGCGCGGGCGTAGCGGGCTTGCAGGCCATCGCCACGGCGCGGCGGCTTGGCGCGGTGGCTTCGGCATACGATATGCGGCCCGCCTCGAAGGAGCAGGTGCAGAGCCTCGGTGGCCGATTCGTCGAACTGCCGATCGAGGCGACGGACGCGCAAGACAAGCAAGGCTACGCGCGCGCCCAAGACGAATCCTTTTACGCCAAGCAGCGCGAGTTGCTCGGCAACGTCGTCGCGGAGAGCGACGTCGTCATCAGCACCGCCGTCATTCCCGGCAAGCGCTCGCCCATCCTGATCACCGAAGACATGGTGCGCCGCATGCATCCCGGCTCCGTGATCGTGGATCTGGCCTCGGAGCGCGGCGGAAATTGCGAATTGACGAAGCCCGACGAAATCATCGAGGCGCACGGCGTGACCATCGTCGGAAAAATCAATCTCGCGACCAGCGTGCCGTATCACGCGAGCCGTATGTACGCGCGCAACATCAGCGCCTTCCTCACCCATCTGGTGAAGGACGGCAAACTCAATCTCGACCCGGAAGACGATATTGTTCGCGGAACGCTGCTCACGCGCGACGGTGAAATCGTGAATCCACTAGTCCGGCAGTTCTATTCCTTGCCGGCGCTGGAACCGCAGCGCACGGCGTAAATGCCGGCCGCAAAGTTCAGCTCTACCAGGAGAAGGCGCACATGCAGGAGCTAATCAACAGCTTGTTTGTTTTCATGCTGGCCGGCTTCATCGGTTTTGAGGTGATCCGCAGAGTCTCGCCGCTGTTGCATACGCCGTTGATGTCGCTGACGAACGCGCTCGACGCCATCGCCGTGGTGGGCGCGATCGTGCTCGCCGGCGCGCACGAGAGCAAGTTCGCCACCATCTTGGGCACCATCGCGATCGTCGCCGCGACCAGCAACATCGTCGGCGGCTTCATCATCACCGACCGCATGCTGAAAATGTTCAAAGTGAGCCGGGCGCCGAAGCCGCGAACATGACCTCCGCCAGCACGATCGTCATTCAATTCGCCTACCTCGTCGCCACGGCGCTTTTCATATTGTCGCTGCGCTGGTTGAGTTCGCCCGCTACCGCGCGCCGCGGCGTACTAGCCGGCGAAGTCGGCATGCTTCTCGCGATTGGCGGCACTTTGTTGCAACACGGCATCGTGGATTACCGCTGGATCGCGATCGGCCTCGTCCTGGGCACGATCATCGGCATTCCGCTCGGCAAAGTGCAAATGACGGCCGTGCCGCAGCGAACCGCGCTGAGCCACGCGTTCGGCGCGCTCTGCGTCACCCTGGTGGGCACGGCGGAGTTTTATCTACGCACGCCGAATGTGCCGCGTTTCACCATGACCGTTCTGAGCATGGAAGTCATCCTCGGCGGCCTGACGTTCACCGGCAGCCTCATGGCCGCGGGGAAATTGCAGGAAGTTCTTCCGCAACGCCCGATCACTTACAAAGGCCAGAACATCGTCAATCTTGCCGTGCTCGCCGTGGCCATAGGGCTCGCGGTCGAACTGGTGCGGCATCCGGGAGAAAAACAGCTCTTCCCGTTCATGGTCGCAATTCCTCTGCTGTTCGGTGTGATGATGATCGTGCCCATCGGCGGCGCGGACATGCCCACCGTCATTTCGCTGCTCAATTCCTACGCGGGACTTTCCGCCGCCGCGATGGGATTCGTGCTGGATAGTAAGCTGCTCATCATCGCCGGCGCCCTCGACGGCTCTTCCGGCTTCATCCTTTCCGTGATCATGTCGAAAGCGATGAATCGCTCGTTCACCAACGTTCTCTTCGGCGCGTTCGGGCAGGAACAGGTGTCGCACGCGGCCGCGACCGAGGAGAAGACCGTACACAGCGCCACACCGGAAGAGGCGGCGCAAATTCTCGGCTCGGCAAACAGCGTCATGATTATTCCCGGCTATGGGATGGCGGTGGCCCAAGCGCAACACAAAGTGCGCGAGCTCTTCGACGTGCTCTCCAAGCGCGGTGTGGAAGTGACCTTCGGCATTCATCCCGTCGCGGGACGCATGCCCGGCCACATGAACGTGCTGCTCGCCGAAGCCGACATTCCTTACGACAAGCTTCTCGGCATGGAAGATGCCAACCCGATGCTTCCGCAGACCAACGTCGCGCTGGTGATCGGCGCGAACGACGTGACCAATCCTGCCGCGCGCACCGATACGGGCAGCCCGATTTACGGCATGCCCATCCTCGAAGTGGATAAGGCGCGCACCGTGATGGTGATCAAGCGCGGCAGAGGCCTCGGATTCGCGGGCATCGATAATCCACTCTACTACCTCGACAAAACGCTCATGCTCTTCGGCGACGCCAAATCGTTCGTCGGCTCGATCGTGCACGAATTGAGCGGCGGCGCAGGCCACTAGCGCCATGCGCTCCACTTCCGCTGCGAACGCGGCCCGGCGCCCCCGAGGGCCTGCGCTATGCGCGGGAGATTCCGATTGGTCGCTGCGGAGCGCCGCTGGCCTGCGCGTTCTGCATGTCGCCTCGCTCCGCGAAATTCCCTGGCTCACGCATGCGTTCAGCACGCGCGTCGGCGGCGCGAGCAAGTTGGATGGCAAGTCCGCGCTGAATCTTGGCTACACCGAATGGGATTCGCGCGCGGCCGTCGCGGCCAATCGCAAGAAGTTTCTGGCGGCTTCCGGAGCGCGCGATTGGCCGCTCGCCACGCTTCGGCAAATCCACTCCGATTTGATTCGCACCGCACTTGCGCCCGCGCCCAATGCACCGGTCGAGCCGCTGCGTGGCGACGCGTTGCTCACCAACGCATCGCATCTCTTGCTTGCCGTACAAACCGCCGACTGTGTGCCGATTCTTTTCGCCGACACGAAACACCGTGCCGTTGCCGCAATCCACGCCGGCTGGCGCGGAACGCTGGCGCGCATCGCGCAAAAAACGCTTGGCCGCATGCGCATGGAATTCGGCACGCGCGCAAAAGACGTCGTTGCGGCGCTCGGCCCGGCCATCGGCCGCTGCTGCTACGAAGTCGGTCCCGATGTTGCCACCGCATTTGCCGGACAATTCCCAGCCGCCGCCGAATGGTTCGACGGCCCGTTCGAGCGGCTCGCGTGGGGCGAAGAGCCGAATCCACTGCCGTGGCTCACGATGATGCCGCCCGGACACGTGCCGCCTCCGCCGCGCGTGCATCTCGATTTGCGCGCCGCGAATCGCTGGCAATTGCTGGACGCCGGCGTGCCCGCGAGCCAAATCGCCGGCAGCGAACTTTGCACCCGCTGTAACGCCGAACTGTTCTTCAGTTATCGCCGCGAAGCGGACAACACCGGCAGACTGATGGCGATAATTGGAATTCGGGCGGCGGAAACACCGTCCGCTTCCGCGTTCAAGGCGCGGAAGAAGACGCGAGCGAATTCAGCGAGTCGATCGAAGCGAGCTGGCCGCACGCCGCGAAGACATCCTGTCCGCGCGAATAACGCACGAAGGCGGGAACCTTTTTCTCGTTGAGGATGCGTCGAAATTCTTCTATGCGCTCCGGCGTCGGCGGGCGATATGGCAGCGTCCCCGGATTCCACGGAATCAAATTCACTTTCACGCGAATGCGATCCAATAGACGCACCACGCGGCGCGCATCGTCCGGCGCATCGTTCACGCCGTCGAGGAGCACGTATTCAAACGTAAGGTGCTCGCGCGGGCCCAGCGGGTAGCGGCGGCAGGCGTCGAGCAGAGCCGCGAGCGGATACTTGCGATTGATCGGCATGATGGCGTTGCGCTGCTCGTCGGTGGAAGCGTTGAGAGAAATCGCGAGTTTCGGCCGCACTGTTTCGCCGCCGAGGCGATCGATCCCCGGCACGATGCCGCTGGTGGAAAGCGTCACGTGGCGCGGCGCAATCCCCACACCCTTCGCGTCCAGCAGGATTCGCACCGCCGCCAGCGTGGGCTCGTAATTCAGCAGCGGCTCGCCTTGTCCCATCAACACGACATTCGTTTGCGGCGCGAGGCGCGCGGAATTCTCCGCCAGCGCGACAAGCGCCTGCCCCACGATCTCTCCCGCCGTGAGATTGCGAATCAAGCCGAGCTGCGCCGTCAAACAAAAATGGCAATCCACCGCGCAACCCGCCTGCGTCGAAATGCAAATGGTCTGGCGCGATTCAAACGGCATGAAGACGGCTTCCACTTGCGCGAGCCGCGCGCCGTCATTTTCCAACGCGAATAAATAGCGGATCGAGCCGTCCGCCGACGTGAATTGGCGCGCAATGCGCGGCAGAGTGATGCGCGCCGACTCCGCAAGCCGCGCCCGCAACGCCTCCGGCAGATTGCTCATCGCCGCGAACTCAAATCGCCGCTCGGCATAGAGCGCGTGATAGATCTGCGTCGCGCGGTAGGCGCGCTCCTCCAGCGAAGCAACGAATTCGCGCAATTCCACGGCGGATTTGCCCAGCAGCTCGACCGGCATGACAGTCCTCTTAAATGGCCCTCGCCATCATAACGCATGCAAATGTGTCCTGCCCGCACGGAAGGGACAGCCATTCGTGGCGCGTCGCCACGGCGTGTGACACAATCTTTGCGACATGAATAATCAGCCACCACGCAATATTGAACGCAGTGTTCTCCCCAACGGCCTCGTGGTCATCACCGAGCACATGCCGCACGTGCGCTCGGTCTCGGTGGGCATCTGGCTGCGCACAGGATCGCGGCGCGAGCCGGCCGCGCGGGCCGGGCTGTCGCATTTCATCGAGCACATGGTGTTCAAGGGCACCGCGCGACGCACCGCGGAAGAGATCGCCAAGCAAATGGATTCGGTCGGCGGCATGCTCGACGCCTTCACCGAAAAAGAAATCGTTTGCTTCAACGGCAAAGTGCTGGACGAGCACCTGGGCATCGCCTTCGACGTGATTTCCGATCTCGTGCTGCGCCCCAAGTTCGACGAAGAAGACGTCGAGAAGGAAAAGCAGGTGGTGCTCGAAGAAGTCCGCATGGAAGAAGACAATCCGGAATATCTCGTGCATGAAATGTTCACGCAGGGGTTCTGGAGCAATCACGCGCTGGGCCGGCCGATCCTCGGCACGCGCGAAACCATTCCGAAGTTTTCGCGCGAAGCGCTCGTCGACGCTTTCCGCACCGGTTACGCCCCGAACAATGCGGTGCTCACCGCCGCCGGAAACTGCGATCACGCGAAGCTCATGGAACTTGCCGAACGCGAATTTGGGGCTTCCGCGCCCGCGGATCTCCAGCCGTTGGGTGGGCCGCCCCGTGCCGAACCAGCGGTGGTGGCACGCAGCAAGCGTGAACTCGAACAAGTTCACATCTGCATCGGTTCGCCCGCGTATCCGCTGGCGGACGAGCGCCGCTACGGCGCCTCCTTGCTGAACAATATTCTCGGCGGCAGCATGTCTTCGCGGTTGTTCCAGAATATCCGCGAACAACAGGGCCTCGCTTACGCAGTCTTCAGCGATCTCAGCCTCTATTCCGACGCGGGAATGCTGTCGGTTTACGCCGGCACCGCGCCGGAGAACGCCGCGAAGCTCATCCGCTCGGTGATGGACGAATACCGCAAGTTGAGGGAAGAGCCCGTCGCGGAAGAGGAGTTGCGCCGCGCGAAGGATCACCTGAAGGGTTCGCTCGTGCTTTCGCTTGAATCCACCGGGGCGCGCATGTCCCAGCTCGCGCGCCATGAAATGTATTTCAATCGTTTTTTCACAATTGATGAGACGCTCGCCGGACTCGAAGCCGTTACGCGCGAACAGATCCAAACCATCGCTGCGGATTTCTTCCGCCCGGATCGGATCGCCGCCGCCGCGCTCGGCCCGCCCAACGGCTTCAAGCTCACGCGCGATCTCCTCGCCTGCTAATTTTTTTGATTGCTCGGAGCGCCGGAAGCACGGAAAAAGTTAGCACAGCTCGCCGCGGCAAGCGGGGTACGCGCTAGGGAACGCTGTCAGGGCACGACTTTAGTCGTGCCGTAAGCGCCGCGAAACAAGCGCGGCTTTAGCCGCCGAGGTTCACATTTCGCAGTTCTCACGCACACTCGGTGGCGTGACGCACTCTTAGACCGCATCGCGCCCCCCAACAGCATTGACGGCGGCGGAGCGGTCTGCAATCATCAGGCAGCCCGCGCAAGCGGCGCCTCGGGGGTAAAGAAATCAGTCTCCGCGTTTCCATTCTGGCCTCGGGTAGTGCGGGCAATTGCACGTTGCTCGAAACCGAGCGCACCGCTCTCCTCGTCGACGCCGGACTCAGCAAGAAAGAATTGTTGCGCCGGCTGGACGCCGTCGGCCGCCGGCCCGAGCGCCTCGACGGCATCGTCATTTCGCACGAGCATTCCGATCACATCAACGGCCTAGCGCAAACGTCCGCGTTCTGGCGGGCGCCCGTTTTCGTCACCGAAGCCACGCATTACGAAATTCAGATCGCGCTGCTCGATGGCGGGGCGAAAAAACTCGAACGCGTGGAGCACATCCGCGCCGGGCAGAAATTTATGGTCGGCGATATCGAAGTCTCCCCCTTCTCGATTCCGCACGACGCCGCCGATCCCCTTGGCTTTACGTTTCGCACGAACGGCGCAAAAGTCGCAATCGTCACCGATCTCGGCTATCTTCCCGAACTCGTGAAGCATCACTTGCGCGATTCCGATTGTTTGATGCTGGAATCGAATCACGATCTCGAAATGCTGAAGGTCGGGCCGTACCCGTGGCACATCAAGCAGCGCGTGATGAGCCGCACCGGGCATCTCTCGAATCACGTCGTGAGCGAGTATCTTTGCGACGCCGAAGGCTTCGACGCTCGCGCCCGGTTTCTGGTCCTCGCGCATCTCTCGGAGAAAAACAATAATCCGGATGTCGCGCGCATCTCCGCCGAAGAGGCCCTCAGCCGCCGCGATGCAAGCGCGCCGTTTCAAGGTCAATTACTGATCGCCTCGCAAGAGACTCCCCTCCAGCCGCTCGAGCTCTAGCGCTCTCCGAATCGGCGCGAAATTAAATTTAACGAGGGTTTTAGTAGCACAGGCACTTCCTTGGCGCGCCGCAGCCGTGGCGAAGGCGGCTGCCTGTGTGCATTTGCTGCGCCCATGCGCGTAGAACCGGCGCTGCAAATAACGGCCCTTGGACTACCGCGCGGGCAAGTAGCCGAGGCTCTCGCGCGAATACGTCAGCATGACGTCGGCGAGGTCGACCGGATAGCGGATTTTCGCGTCCACCACGTGATGCGCCGCGTCGCGAACGGGTTCGATGATCGGCGAGAGAAATGCGCCGCGCGTCGGCAAGTTGATGGCGCGTCCGCGGCGCACCACTTCATCGCGCCACGCGGGATCGAGATTCACACCATAGCTGTTCACCAGCGATTGAATCGCCTTGTAATCGCCTTCGGCCTTGATCCGCATCAATTCGGCCAGCAGCGCGCCGACGCCTTCGTGCATTTTCTGGTAGTCGTTCACGCGCAGGTAAAGCTTCTCTCCGATCGTGAAGGGCTCGATGCAATGATATTTGTCCATCAAATAGCGGACGATCATTTGCGTACCGCGATCGTGATCCTCGATCACCTGGCTCCCCTGGGGATAGCGGTAGAGCAACGTGAGGCCGGCGCGCGCTTCCGCGTCGTACGCCGCCTTCATGAGTTCCTCTTGATTCTGCACGCCGAGCTCCGCCAACTTCGGATCGGAGAAATCCCACAGCGCCACCAGATCGGCGCGCGACTCTTCGAGCGTCGAATAATATTCCTTGAGGTAACTCCGCGGATCGGCGGTGAGCGAATCGCTGACTTTTCCGGAGCCGTGGCCGAGCACTTCGTGCATGGCGACCATCAGGCGGCGCGCCTCGGCGTAATACTTGTGTGCGCGTTCCCTTTCTTCTTCGCTGGACGAGAATTCATCAATCGCGATTTGTCCCGTGGCCTCCGCGAAAGCCGAGGAAATATTGAAGAGCAGCATGCTCTTCGTGCCGTACACCTGCCGGATGTCCTGCTCGTTCGGAAGATTGATTCCGGAGGGCGAAATCGGTCCGCAATCGCCCGATTCGGAAACCACGGTAATCACGTTGGCGAGCGGCGGTCGCACCCCCTGCTTCTTATACATTTCCGCCCACGGCGCGCGATTCTCGAAATACTGCGCGTTGGCCGCGAGTTCGCGAACGAGTTGCGTCTCACTCGAATCCACAAAACTCACCACGCTCTCGAACGCGCCTTTCCGGCTGCGCGCATCCATGTACGTCTCGATGAATCCGTTCGTAGCGTCCACGGTGGCGGGCGCCTGCACCCACGCGACGCTGTAGGCGCGCCAGTCGGCGGGATCGCCGGTCTGGTAGTAACGGATCAATTTGCGCAGCGCGTCCGCCTGCGCCGGATCCGCAATCGCCGCTGCCTGCGAAAGATTTGCGATCATGCGTTCGATGTATGCGGCATAGCGGCCCGGCGGCACTTTGCCGTCCGGGGTGCCGGCGCGCCACACGTCCTCGAACAATTTTCCGCCGCGTTTCTCGACGCGGGAATTTAATGGATACCGTTCGTCAAAATTATCGAGATCGCCGAGCGAAACGTTTTCGTAGTAATTGTTCCCGCTCGCGCTGAGGAGGTCCTGCCCGGCGGGCGGACTCTTCACGGTCAGCATCGGACGATAAGCCGCATCGAAAATCGGCTTGTTGAGCCGCGCGAGCAGCGCATCGAGTCCTTTCTGATCGCGCACGCCGAAATTGGCGCCGTTGCGAAACGCCTGATGCGCCGCGCCGCGCAGTTCCTCGAGCGTGAATTCCGGCAGGAACTTCTGCGAACTGTCCTGGTAGTAGTTGCCGTGCTGAATCCAGAAGAGCTGTGTATAGTCCTGAATTCTTTTCAGTGTGGCCGCGCCAATCCCCAAGGGGTGCGTCCAGATTCCTTCGAGCAGCTGCTTCAGTTCGAGCCCGTACGGAGAGACTTGATCGTAAAAAATCGGGTCGCCCGCGATGCCCGCCTGCGACAGGTAGTACGCCAGCATGCGCTGTTGCGGCGTCAATTGATCGAAGCCGTCGGCGTAATACTGGACAATCGCGAACGGCCCCGCCTGCCCGGCAAGATAGCGGCGCTCGGACTGCGTTTTGTCCTGGGAAAATGCTGTGGGCGTGATTCCGGCCGGTGTCATCGCAAGAATTATCGCAAGAAACGTTGCGGTCCGGGAACGAATCATGCGTTTCACCTGCGCGTGGCCCGCCCGCCGCATCCGGAATCGCGACCACGCCGGCACGGCAGCAGGCGGATAGAGCATACCACTCGCGGGCGGGAGGCGAAACGCACTCCGTGAGCGGCGGCTGCGCGAATCGGGTATCATAGGAAAGGGATTTCCCCGCAAATTGAGGCGCTGCGGCGGCGTTTGCCGCGCTTGCGTGTTGCAACGCCGCGCCGCGTTCGCCAAGAGGAGCCGCATTTGATTCCGCGTTACAAGCGCGAAGAGATGGGCCGCGTCTGGAGCGATGAAGGCAAGTTCCGCCGCTGGCTCGAAGTCGAAGTGGCCGCTGCGGAAACGCTGGCCGAGCAGGGCGTGGTGCCGCGCGAGGCCGCTGAGACGATTCGCAAGCGCGCGCGCGTGGACGCGCAAGTGGTGGCGCGCATCGCGGAGCACGAAGCGCGGGTACGCCATGACGTCATCGCCTTTACGATTGCGGTCGGCGAAACCATCGGCGATCCCGCGGCCGCGCGCTGGCTGCACTACGGCCTCACCTCGAACGACGTGGTGGACACGGCGCAAGCCCTGCAACTTCGCGAAGCTTCGCGGCTAATCGAGCACGGAATGATTCGTCTGGGCGAAGTGCTCGAACGCCGCGCGCGGGAATTTCAGCACACGCCGCAAATCGGGCGCACGCACGGTGTGCATGCCGAGCCGATTACCTTCGGCCTGAAACTCGCCAATTGGTTCGACGCGAACCGCCGGAACCTCGAGCGCTTCGGCCGCGCCGCGCGTGAAATGGCCGTCGGCAAACTTTCCGGCGCGGTGGGGAACGCCGCGCATCTTGCGCCCGAGGTGGAGGCCGCGATCTGCGCGCGGCTGGGGCTGGATCCGGCGCCCGTCAGCACGCAAGTGATCGCGCGCGACCGGCACGCGAATTACGTCGCGGCGCTTGCTGTCGTCGCCGCAACGATCGAACAATTCGCGCTCGAAATTCGTCACCTGCAGCGCACGGAGGTGCGCGAAGCCGAAGAGCCCTTCGGCGGCGAGCAGCGCGGAAGTTCCGCGATGCCGCACAAGCGCAATCCCGTGAGTTGCGAGCAGCTGTGCGGGCTGGCACGCGTCGTGCGGGCGAACGCGCAGGCCGCGTTTGAAGATGTAGCGCTGTGGCACGAACGCGATATCTCGCACAGTTCGGTGGAGCGCGTGATCTTGCCGGACTCCACGATTCTCACGGACTACATGCTTGCGAAAATTACTGAGATTATCGCGGGGATGCGCGTTTTTCCGGAACGCATGCGCCGCAATCTCGATTCCACCGGCGGCCTGATCTTTTCCGGCCAGCTCCTGCAAGATCTCGTCGAGGCCGGCGCCCCGCGCGAGGACGCGTACAAGATGGTGCAGGAAAATGCCATGGCCGCCTGGGAAACAGAAACAAATTTCCGCGAACGCGTTCTGCGCGACGCGCGCATCGCCGCCTATCTCAACCCTGCGGCCCTCGAAAGAACCTTTGATCTGGAACGTCAATTGCGTTCCGTGGATGCCATTTTCACGCGCGTGTTCGGACCGGGTGCCGCGCAACGAATCGCTTGACGTATAGTTGCTCCGGTGACACACTGCGGACCCCTCCCCAGCAGAAATACAAATTAATTTCGGTTGCGCCATAGTGGGACGGTCTGTCCCCGTCTTCACTCCCCTCCGGCGAAGCCAGGAGAATCCATGGCCACGACAGAACTGCCGTTCGGAACCGTGCTGGTAGCCGACGATAACGAAGAAACCCTCGAACTTTTGACGCGACTCCTGCACGCCCATGGCTATCGAGTGTTGGCCGCGAGCGACGGGGACAAGGCGCTCGATATCTTGATGCATCATCCGGTGGACCTCGCATTGCTGGACGTCCTCATGCCGGGACAATCGGGACTGGCCGTCTGCCGCGCCGCCAAGGAGCGGCCGGAAACGCGGCTCACTCCCATCGTACTGGTGACGGGCGGCGACAGCGTCGAAACGCGCGTCGAGGGAATCAAGGCGGGCGCGGACGATTTTCTCTGCAAGCCGCTGCACAAGGAGGAATTGCTCGCTCGCGTGAAATCGCTGGTGCGATTGAAGCGCTACACCGACGAACTGGAGAGCGCCGAAACCGTCTTGTGCAGCCTTGCGCGGAGCATCGAAGCGAAGGACCCGTACACGCAGGGCCACTGCGACCGCCTGTCGCACGCGGCCGTGGCGCTCGCCGAGCGGCTCGGCCTTCCCGATGAGACCTGTGTTGCCTTGCGCCGGGCGGGCATCGTGCATGACATCGGAAAAGTTGCGGTGTCCGAACACATCCTGCTGAAGCCCGGCCCGCTGGACGCCTTCGAGCGAAACGTCATGGAGGCTCACACGATCATTGGCGAACGCATCTGCGCGCCGCTGAGATCCTTCCGCCACGTTCTGCCGATCATTCGTCATCATCACGAACACCTGGACGGATCGGGATATCCCGATCACCTCAAGGGCGATGACGTTCCGCTCTCGGCGCGCATCCTCACCACGGTGGACGTCTACGATGCGCTGACGTCGGAACGGCCCTACCGTGCGGCGCTGAGTCCGGCGACGGCGTTCGCGACGCTGTACGAAGAATCGGCGCGCGGCTGGTGGGATGGATCGCTGATCGCCGCGCTTGAAGAGTTGATCACCGCGAAGGCCAGCGTAAGACCCCGGTCGGCGCCGAAGCCGGCGTCGGAATCCTCCTGGATGCGCTACGCCTGAACTTCAGCGCGGAGCGTTACGCCCGCTGAACGTAGGTCCTGGTAGCACAGGCACTCACTTGGCCCCGCAGGGGCTGCCTACCGGCAGGCAGGCCTGTGTGGGTTTTCTTACGCCGGCACGCCTCACGCAAGCTCGCTAGCCGGAGCCCGAGCTACGCGCGCTGAACGTAGCGCGCTTCCGAAGTATCCACTTTCACTTTGTCGCCGTTATTGATGAAGGGCGGGACGGAAATCGTCAGACCGGTTTCGAGTTTGGCAGGTTTCATCACCGCGCTGGCCGTGGCCTTCTGCACGGTGGGCTCGGTATCCGTGACGGTCAAATCCACGGTGTCCGGCAACAGCACGCCGATGGGTTTATTCTCGTAGAACTCCACTTTCACCGTCGTATTCGGAATCAAATAATAGACCGCGTCGCCGAGCACGTCGTTCGTGAGCTGAATCTGTTCGTATGTGCCGGTGTGCATGAAGTGGTGCGCGTCCCCTTCGCTGTAGAGATACTCGTACTCGATTTCGTCGAAAACGGCGCGGTCCACAAATTCTTCCGCGCGGAAGCGGTAGTCCATGATCGCGCCGGTGCGGAGATTGCGCATGCGCGTGGCCATGGCGCCGCGCTTATTTCCCGGCGTGCGGTGATCCACGCTGTGGACCGTATAGAGTTCGCCCTCGTGGCGGATAATCATTCCCGGACGCAATTGCGTCGCCTTCAACATGTCTCGCTCCTGATTCGGTCGGATGTGCTGCCGGAATTCCCGGGGGACGTTCGTCCGGCACTTGACGCGCGGCGGGCCGCCCCCTGCGGGCTTCGCCGCTCAACGCGCAATTTATCATTATACCGGAGACGGGGGCGCTGCCGCGAATGTGGCTGCGACGGGAGCGGCGTCGCTGGAATCGACGGAGATGCGGTTCACCGCGAGCGGCAGGGTTGCAGGCGGTCGTTGAAGATGGATGTGGAAGCCAAGTTGGAGCCGTTCAGCAGCGACGCCAATTCTCCCGGAGCGGTATACAGCGCTCCACTGGCGTGGCTGATGTGATTGCTCGTGGTGATGTCCGTCGCGGAAAGCGGCAGGCTCCGCGTGTCGACAAGTCAAATAGAGATCAAAGCGCGAAAAGAAAGTACCGAAGAGGAAGGACGGAACCGAAAGACCCCACGTTCGCCCGTCCGGGACGAACATGGGGCACCCAACCCCCTTTTAAATCTTAAATCGTCTCTCCCGTGAATCCTGGGCCACCCGCCTACTCGTACGACGCGGAGAACCATCTCCTCTCCACCGCCGGAGTGAACTACACCTACGATGGCGACGGCACGCGCGTCGAGAAGAGCAACGGCACGATCTATTGGCAAGGCGGCGCTCGACGAGTCCAATCTCTCCGGCACTCTCACCAACGAGTACATTTTCTTCGGCGGCGCGCGCATCGCCCGCCGCGATCCCTCCAGCAACGTCTTCTACAATTTCGCCGACCACCTCGGCACCGCGCGCAGCATCGCCGAAGTCCCCAGCGGACAAACCACCGCCACGAAATGCTACGACGCCGACCTGTATCCCTTCGGCGGCGAGCGCTGGTACACCGACACCTGCGACTCCCACTACAAATTCACCGGCAAAGAACGCGACACCGAATCCGGGCTCGACAACTTCGGCGCCCGGTACAACTCCTCGAGCATGGGTCGCTTTATGAGTCCGGGACTCCGTGGGATATACTAGAAGAGCCGATCCTCAGCGCTGGAACCTGTATGCCTACGTCAGCAACAACCCTCTAAGCAGGACTGATCCTGACGGTCATGATTGGTTCTGGATCGATAATAAATGGCAGTGGCAGAAAGGCCATAAGTGGATTGACCCGAAGACAGGCGACGTAGCCAAAGACAAGAACGGGAAGGACCTGAAAGGCTATCGATATCTGTTGGTGTTCAGCAAGACTGGCACCAACGCCAACGGAGCAGCTACCGGCACCCTAACTCTTTTCGACCAGAATACGCAAGTCTTCTCTGCCACCGCATTCTCGGGTGGTGTTGATAGTGCGCATGGTGGGCTATCGAACGGCGGTTATATGATTCGCTTGGACCTTCCCCAGGGGACGGCTGGCGCAAGCGACGTCGGTCGCGTGGCGAATTACGCATTTCTCTTGCCCGAGTATGGCGTACAGCACATTCCCTCGAGCATAGACGTAGATGGCAACAGCCTAAATTTTCAGGGCCTCTGGGGGTCAACGCGCATCAGACTGAACGAAATGCCAGGGGAAACAAGTGAAGGATATCTAGATAATTATCTCCATGGGCGGACCAACATCGGAGATTTCACTCACAACTGCATTTGCAATCGATCCGAAGACATGATCAACAAGCTACTGGAGCTAGGTCCCTTACGCGTTCCAGTGGAGGTACAGTGAGAATGACGGAATTGAGAGAAGCAACAACGCTTGGGTTGCTTGCTGTTTGCCTATTTCTACCTGCACATGCCCAAGTCCGCCCAACTTTGAATGTCGAATGGATTTATGTGAACAAGAATCTTGCATGGACCTCTCCCCCGAAGGATCCAGAGCTACCACAATACGAAACTTCCCGCGCCGATCTCGCCATTTTCTATCCGTCAGGAGAGTTTGCCGAGGGCAGCTTCGAAATAGGCCGATATCGCGGCAAGTCCGCTGTTTTCTCATTCCGAATGAGGGATACGTGATCTGGAAAGGTACGTGGGTACGCGAGTCTGACACGCGCGTCACCGTTCGGAAGAGAGTTGTTTCGACAGAAATGACTGTTCCGCTCACGAAGGAACCTGTGCCGGGGGCTCAAGTGGAGGAACCCTGGCAACTCCGGGGGATGTCCAACGGTCGACTGGCCGCGACTCTGAAGACTTCGGTGAGCGAGTACGAACCTCTGCTGGCGATAAGTGACATCGACACTCTCAGCCGAATCATCAATGCTTCGCCCGAGGCGCCGCGATGAAGGACTGGCAAGCAGGGCGGGTGGCCCGGCCTTTGACTTAGAATTTTAGGGTGCCCCGTCCTTCGTAGTTGGAAGGGCGGGGTTTTCTCCGCGGCATTTCCACCGTAATCAATCCACCGGATCGATCCGAATTAATCCCTCCGTCCGTCCCGAGTAAAATGAAAAACTGCTCCAGGGCCACTCCCTCGGATGCGACGCCAGCTTCCGCTTGATCGGATTCAGGTGCATGTACTGGCGGGTGGCTGAGCCTTTGAACTTGAATTTTCGCGCGGGGTTGCCGTTGCACTTGCGGGTGCCCTTCGATGAGAACGAAGGCGCTGTCAAGGGACACTTTTCCCGTGCGGTGTTTTTCGCACCGCGTGGTTGCCA
>CAWCYS010000079.1:0-103228 GCA_963799715.1 Terriglobia bacterium
TTTGTAAAAATATTGGTGATACCGCCATTCGTCTACACGTTTGTAATATTGGTGAAGCGGACACTGGCCCAATTGGTGTTCAACGCGGGAAATTCGTTGGTTAATTCGCCGGTGAAATCGTTAAAAACTCCCGCCAAAAAAGCTTGAGACATTGGTTTGAATGCCGTTTTTGCGCAAGAATATCCCCTCGTTTCCATTGGTCAGATTAACTTCTCGGACTAAGACCGACCCGGCCCAGGTTGTCCAGTTCGTCCCCTCCAAATCCACCGCCAGCGCCTTGACCACGTTGCCGGTGGCGATGAGGACGGTGCGGATGCGCGAATTCTCGTTGGTCAACGGGCCGGCGGGATTTGCCAAATTGGTATAAAAGATGTTTGTTTGATAATCTGCCAGCATGCGCACCTGCTTCAATTGGTCGCGGAAATCCTCAAGGGTCAACTCGCTGCGGCGCATCTTGCGTTCGAGTTCCACCGCTTTCTTCGTGTCCACGGCCGTTTCGGCGCGCTCAATGAGGGAGAGCACGTCGCCCATGCCGAGGACCCGCGAGACGATGCGGTCCGGGTAGAAGGCGTCCAGCGCGTCGTACTTTTCCCCCGTGCCCACAAACTTCACGGGGGCTCCGGTGACTTTGCCGATCGACAGCGCCGCGCCGCCTCGGGCGTCGCCGTCGAGTTTGGTGAGGACCACACCCGTGAGGCCTAGGCGGCGGTGAAATTCGCCGGCGGAACGGACGGCGTCCTGGCCGGTCATGGCGTCGGCGACGAAGAGTATTTCGGCGGGCTGCAGCTCGCGCTTGAGATTGCTCAGCTCGACCATCAGATCGTCGTCAATGTGTAGACGCCCGGCGGTGTCCACGACGATTACGTCGTAGGCGGAGAGTTTCGATTCGCGGATTGCGCCGCGCACGATCTCGAGCGGCTTGTCTGTGCCGGGAGCGGGCCAGCACGGCACGCTGACCGCTTCCGCGACCTGCGCCAACTGCTCGCGAGCAGCGGGGCGATAGACGTCGGTGGACACGACGAGCGGCCGGTGGCCGTGGCCGGCGAGCCACTTCGAAAGTTTGCCGGTGGTGGTGGTCTTGCCCGAGCCTTGCAGGCCGACCATCATCCACACCGACGGCGGGCGCGAGGCGAAGAGCGGCTTCGCGTGTTTGCCGAGCAGCGCGAGCAATTCATCGCGGACGATTTTGACGACTTGCTGGTCCGGCGAGAGTTGCAGGAGAACTTCCGAGCCCAGGGCCTTTTCGCGGATGTGCGCGAGCATCTCGTCGGCGACGTCCACGTTCACGTCGCCGTCGAGCAGAGCGTCGCGAATCTCCTTCAGGCCCGCGTCCAGATGCTCTTCGGTGAGCCTTCCCTGGCCGCGGAGATTCTTGAAGGCGCGCTGGAGTTTCTCTGTGAGATTGTCAAACATACTTGCTCACGGCCGAACCAAAATATTGTACCAGTTCGTCCCCGGCGTCTAAAATTCTGCGGCTTGCAGAAATGCGGAGAAAGCGCGCACCTGGCGGAAGCTTCGATGAAGCGAATCGTGATCGTGATGCGTCTTGCGGCGGCGCGGCTCAATCGCTGACGAGCGAAAGGACTTCTTCTTCCGCGGGAGCGGAAAGAGCCGAAGCCCAAGTTGGTTTCGCGGATGGAAACGCGTTCGCGGCGCGGAGAGTGCGATCTTTCTGCGACTGCGCGAGGCCGATCGTGGCCACCACGAGACTCCAGGGAATCAGCGGGGAGTACCAAAAGAAAGCGTTCGCGTAACGAAGCAAGGCGAACCAGAGCAACGTTCCCAGAAGGCCTCCCAGGAATCCGGTTGCCCTTTGCCTGTCATTCCAGGGCAATTTGAAGCAGAAGAGAGAGAAAAGCATCAGAGTGAAAGGAAACGCAACCACGAGATCGACGAAATAGTGCTCCCCGCTGCCGAGCGTCGCCAATACCGTGAAAATCACGAAAGCGAGCGCAATCGCTTTCACCCAACGTGAAAAACCCTTTGCGTACCACCACGCAATCAGCACCCAGGACATGTGCAATGAAGGAATGGCGTTGCGGGGGCTTGGCACTACGACCGGTTGCAACGCGACCCGCATCGCTGCAGCGATGGAAAGCGGGTGCAGCGGAAAATTCGCCGGATAAAGATGGCCCGGGCCGCTGGCCGGAAAGAGATTGTAGAAAATCCATCCCACTGGTCCGAGGTAGAAAAGAGCGAGCATGACTGGAAGCGCTTCTTTGCCCTTTCGCAGCAAAGTTTCCACGTAAATCAGAGAAATGATCGCGGGGAGGCAGAGATAGAACCCAATGCTGACCGAGCGCAGCGGGGGCAGCTTCAGAAACCATTGACCCACCACATAGCTCGGCTGGATGTGAAGGCTGCAATCGAAGGAATTCAGGAAGACATCCAGGGTTTTTGGAAAGAGCATCTCCGTGAATTTCAAGAGTGGAGGCGCCAACCACAAAGACCCGACGAACAGGAGCGCGGGAAGATAGGCCCACCCGATAAGCGTCCGCTCTTCGCGGCGCGCCCAGATCAGGCGGATGCCCATTACCGTCAGACTTCCCAATCCGATAAAGGCCAGCACGACTTTGTAACTAAACTTGAGCTCCCAGCTCCAAAAGGTGAGGATGGAGAGCAGGGCCGTGAATAGCAGAACGAAGACCAGGTCCTCGAGACGTGGCCGGATTCTAAAGTGGATGATGCTGGCGCTGGCGAGACCGTAGCCGAAGAAATCGCCCAGGAGGGCGATAATGAAGAACTTGATGCTTAGCCCGAGAAACAAGGTCACCGAGAGGAGAAGGCAACTGAGGATGATCTGGATCGCAAACTTGGGGCGGGAAGACATCGTATTCCTCTTCTCCTCGGGCAATTATGCCTACTCAATGCTTATGGCATGTTTTCCGGGCGATGTCTGTAGAACCACCGGTGAGGTTTGCCCATCCCGTAAACCGAGAGAGGTGATGCGGCTTCGTGGCTCGGAATAGGCTGCCGCAGGCGCGCAGTCAAAATGCGCTCCACGCCCATCGCTTATCGCCGGGCGATTCTTGACCGGTTGCGCGGCCTCGCATAGACTATGCGTTTCAGCAATGTGCGATGGTCCGCGTGAGGCGGACGGCTTTGCTTGACGGGGGGATTCGTTGCCGAAACGTACGTTTCAGCCGAAAGTGCGCCGGCGTCACAAGACGCACGGCTTCCGCACCAGAATGAAGACCAAAGGGGGCCGCAAAGTCCTTGCGGCGCGCCGCAAGAAGGGACGCCATCGCCTTACGCCCATCTGAGTCGCCGGGATCCTCTGGCGGCGCGGGACATCGATTCCCGCGCGCGCTGCACCCCGAGCATTTTCCGCGGGGGGTGCGTCTGGTGCGCCGGTCGGAGTTTGAAAGCGTCTACCGGGCCGGACGGAGGCGATCCAGCCAGCAATTCTCAGTTTTTTTTCGAGCGAACGGCACGCCGGAAAGCCGATTCGGAATCAGCGTAAAAAAGGCCCTGGGGGGCGCGGTTGTGCGTAACCGGATCCGGCGCCGGATCCGCGAAATTCTGCGGCGCAACCAATCGGAGATATCTTCAGGATGGGACTTCGTAATTCATCCACGGCAGTCGGTGAAGCGGGCGGACTTTGCCGCGCTCACGGCGGAGCTGCTGAACCTGCTGCGAGGAGTGAACGCCTAGCGTCGCGCCCGGGCTTTGCGGCGCGCGTGCTGCTCGGCGCGATTCGGCTCTATCAGCTGACGCTTTCCCCGCTGGCGCCTTCCGCCTGCAAATTTTATCCCACATGCTCGCATTACGGAGCCGATGCGATTCGCCTGCACGGAGCGCGGCGCGGCGCGTGGCTCGCTGTGCGGCGCCTGCTGCGCTGCCATCCATTCTCGCCGGGAGGATTCGATCCCGTGCCCGAAGTCGCGGCTGAACCGCTTGTGTCACACAGTGGAGAACGTCCGTGAAGGAAATGTCTGATCAGGCGCGGGTGGCGATCGCCGCGGTTTTGTCGCTCCTTGTCATTATTGCGTACAGCCTCATCTTCAAGCCAGCGAAGCCACCGCAAGCTCCCGAGCCAACTGCGCCAACTGCTGCGGTCGTGACGAACAGTTCGACTTCGCCGACAAGTTCCGGGACTTCTTCGGCGCCGGCGGCACCACTCGTCGCGGCCCCTCCCGCTGCGCCGATGACGGTGCCGGCGGTTTCCGCGCCGGCGGAGAAGAGCGTCGTCGTCGAGAGCCCGCTGTACCGCGTCGAGCTATGGAATCGCGGCGGGGTCGTGCAGAGCTGGGAACTTAAGAATTATTTCGACGACGATCCCAAAACGCCGCACACGCTGGACGTCGTGCACGCCGAAGCGGCGCGCATGGAAGATGCGTGGCCGTTTTCTCTCCTGCTCAACGATGCGCAACAACAAGACGCCGCAAATTCCGGCCTGTATGTCATTACGTCCAACGGCGCGCCCGCGCCCGACACAATCAAAGCGCCCGCGCAGATCGAGCTCACTTGGAGCGACGGCCACCTCCAAGTGCGCAAGGTTCTGAAATTCTCCCCGGATTACGTGATGAGCGGCGAGCTGACAGTGACGCTGGACGGCAAGCCGATTCCGGCCAGCCTCGCGTGGCGTGGCGGCTTCGGAAACTTGGTAGTCCGCACGGGCATGCTGAGCCGCGGTGTGCTTCCCGTCCAGGTGCTCTACAGCCAGGCGGGCAAGCTGAGCACGCTTCCGGTGCAAAAAGTCGGGCAGCCGAAACAGCCGGCGGTGCCGACTTCAATTGACGGCCCGCTCGATTACGCCGGCATCGAGGACCAATATTTCGCCGCAGTTTTTTTGCCTCCGGCGCCCGCTGCCGGCACGATGGTGGCTGCCGCGCCGCAATTGGCGCTGACGGATTGGGCTGTTGGCTTGAACGTCCAGCAGGCCGACGGCAAGGTGGCGACGCAGCCCAGCGCGGAAATGGCGGCGGGAGCGGGAACGGCCGGGCCGTTCGATTTTCGGCTTTTTGTCGGGCCGAAAAGCCTGGACGAACTGAAAGCGATCCAGCCGCCGCTGGACGATATCCTTCAGTTCGGCTGGTTCACTTTCCTTTCGGAGCCGATCTTCTACGCGCTTCGCTGGATTCATCGTTTCATCCCCAACTGGGGTTGGGCCGTAATCGTCTTCACGCTCGCCATCAATATGCTTTTTTATCCTTTGAAGACAAAGAGCATGCGCGCGGCGCAGAAAATGCAGAAGGTGGCTCCGGAGATCAAGGCGATTCAGGAGAAATACAAAAAGTACGGCATGCGCGATCCGCGCAAGGCCAAGATGAACGAGGAAGTGATGGCCGTGTATTCGCGCGAAGGCATCAATCCCCTCGGCTCGTGCTGGCCGATGCTCTTGCAACTCCCCTTTTGGTGGGCTTTCTATCGCGTGCTCTATTACTCGATTGATTTGCGGCATGCTGCCTGGATCCTGTGGATTCGCGATCTTTCGGCGCCCGATCCGTATTACATTCTCCCGATTCTCGCCGGCGTCACCATGCTCATCACCACGCGAATGACGCCGACGCCCACGACCGATCCCGGCCAGAAACGCATGATGATGATCATGCCGCTCATGTTCTGCTTTTGGCTGATTTACTATCCGAGCGGATTGGCGTTATATATTCTCGTGGGCAACTTCGTAGCAACCGCCCAGCAGTGGTATTTGAACCGGACGATGCCCATGCCCGTGAAGAGTTCGCGGGGCTGGGCCGGAAAGCAAAACTAGACGCTCGCTGGCAGCGTCGAGACGCTTATGGCCAAACCCCAGCTTCGGCCTGCGACTGCCCCTTTACCATTGATTGTCGATGGTCGCTTGGATCGTGAAGCGGCCTCCTCCGCCCTGAGACACTGCCTCGACGAATTGCTCTCCAAGACGCACATGGATTTGAACTATGAAATTCGCCTGGAGGATTCGTCGGCGGGCGCGGGCTACGAGCATCCGGAAATCAGTGTGATCTTCAGCGGGCGCGACCATGAAATACTTCTCGAGCGAAATGCCGAATTGTTGCAGGCCCTCGAATACATCGCGTTGCGCTGGATCCGCCTCGATCCGCAACTGTACGATCGGGTGCGCTTCGATGCCGCCGACTACCGCGCGTTGCGCATCGAGGAGCTACGTCTCTCGGCGCACGTGGCGGCGGAGAGGGTCCGCGAGACGCGCTCTCCGTTTCGCTTCAACCCAATGTCTTCCCGCGAGCGCCGCATTGTGCATCTGGCTTTGAAGGATGAAGCTGGAATCCGCACGGCGAGCGAGGGCGAAGGCGACGAACGCCAGGTTGTGATTTTTCCCGCCGGCACGAAGTGAACGCCTCCGCTGCGGCGAGAGGCCGACAAGACCCAATCCTGAAATGATGGCTGGAAAGACTTAACTGGATTTCCGCGCGCCGCCCGCAATGGAGCGAATAGGAATCGACATCGGCCGCGCCGATTCGGACGCCGCCAGCATGTGGCATTGCCCGTCGAAAATTCCGCCAGCTTCGATCACCAGACACGGAGTGTGGATCTCACCCGTCACCACTCCTTTGGCCTGGATCTCCACCCGGCCTTTGGCGAAGATTACTCCGTCGAAGTGGCCCGAGATCTTGATGTGGTTCCCCTCAATCTGGCCTTCGACCTTGGCAGCCTCGCCTAGAATCAAACTGTCAGCCGAGACGATGTTCCCATGCATCTGGCCGTCAAGGCGGAAGGTGCCTTGCAGCTCCAGCGTGCCCTCGAGACGGACTCCTTGATCCAGGAATCCAGTCCACTCGCCTGATTTTTTCGACTCGCGTTTTGAGAACCGCCAACTCATGGACTCACCTCGACAGCGACATTTTCCGTTGTTTTCAAGTTAAGTGCAAGGGCCGTAAGCGACAGATGTTATTACTACACACGTAGTTTAATGCATCAGCTTCTCGTAGATGGCCGAAAGCTGCGAATCCTCATAGTAGTCGATCCGCAATTGGCCCGGGAATTTGTTCGTCGGTGGCCTGAGGCTTACTCGTGTGCCGAGAGTTTTTTGAAGCTCGTCCAGCGCGGCCCGGACGTTTGCATCCACAGGTTCGGCGCCGGCGGCACGCTCTTCCTTGCGTGTGCGTCGCGTGGAAATTCGCTCGATCTGACGCACCGTCAGTCCGCCGCGCGAGGCTCGAATCGCAAGCGCGGCCCGCAACTTCACATCTCCAACCCCGAGCAATGCCCGGCCATGGCCCGCCGTGAGTTTTCCATCTTCGATCCACTCCAGCAGCGGCTTCTCCAGTCGCAGGAGCCGCAGAGCATTCGCCACGGACGCGCGATCCTTACCCGTGCGAATCGCGACGTCTTCCTGGGTCAGGTGGAATTCACTCATCAGACGCTCATACGCGCGCGCCTGCTCCACAGGATTAAGGTCTTCGCGCTGAATGTTTTCGACCAGGGTGATTTCGAGCGCGAGTTCCTCCGGGACGTCCCGCAGAATTGCTGGAACGCGCTGCAGGCCGGCGCGCTGCGCCGCGCGCCAGCGGCGCTCGCCGGCTATCAGTTGAAAGCGATCGCCGATCTTTCGCAGCAGGAGAGGTTGAATAATCCCACTGCTCTGAATCGAGCGGGAGAGCTCCTCGAGACTCTCTTCGCGGAAGCGGGTTCGTGGCTGATAAGGACTGGGATCAATCAGCTCGATGTCGATCAGCTGCTGGCCGGAACCGGTCGCGGGCGCCGGGATCAGCGCGGGCGCGGCTGCCGTGGCGGCACCGGCCCCAGTGCTTATCTGCGGCTCAGGCTCACGAATTAGTGCTCCCAGCCCCTTTCCCAAGGCGTTTCTCGCCATTGGTGACTACCTCCTTTGCGAGTTGAATGTAGGCCTCAGCGCCTTTACTACTAATGTCGTAGAACATAATCGGCTTACCGTGGCTTGGAGCTTCTGCCAGGCGCACGTTACGGGGGACTACGGTCGTGAAGACCTGGGAGCCGAAAAAGCTCCTCAGATCGGTGGAGACTTGGCGAGACAGCGTAGTGCGCTCGTCGTACATCGTTAGGAGTATGCCCTCGATCGCAAGGGTGGGGTTGAGCGTTCGGCGGATCCTCATGAGCGTATCGAGGAGCTCGGCCACGCCTTCCAGTGCGAGAAATTCGCACTGAATCGGCACCAGAACCGAATCGCAAGCAACCAAGGCATTCAGCGTAAGTAGGTCTAGGGAAGGAGGACAGTCAATCACGATGAAGTCGTAGTTGCCGCGAACCGAGTCAACAATCGACTTGAGTCGATACTCCCTCCCCTCGGAATTGACCAGCTCAACCGCGGCGCCAGCCAGATTCTTGTCCGATGGAAGAAGATCGAGCCGGTCAACCTGAGTCTTGAGAAGTATCTTCTCGAGCGGATCCTGCAGAATCAGGGCGTTGTAAAGTGTCCTGCGCGCCGGATCTTTCGCAAATCCCAGTCCGGTAGTCGCATTGCCCTGGGCGTCCGAGTCGATAAGAAGAACGCGCTGTTCTGCCGCGCATAGCGAGGCGCTTAGATTGATGGCCGTGGTAGTCTTGCCGACTCCACCTTTTTGGTTGGCAATCGCGATTGCTTTAGCCAAATTTGACCCCTGACTGGCGTAAAATAGTACCTACACTGGATAAAGTCAATCTAAAGATGTTTCACGTGGAACAATCTAGTGCGATTAACCCGTGAAACTGTTTCACGTGAAACAATCCAGACATTGTCGTCAGAGTGTTTCACGTGGAACGACACGATGGATATGACTGCCGCTCGCTGTGGGGTAGACTGAAGTCTAGGCCTTATTGATGCTTTCCGCGAAGCAACTCTGCCGTATCCGGGATGAGGGGCGAACCGACCAGAATCTGCCGGCGGAGACTCCCAGGAATACGCTCTGGGAGCTTCCAAGACCAGCCAAGCTTCGATTGCAAGAGGTTGGACTCCTCATCCCCGAGCCAAAGTATCAGGCTCCCGCCCTGTTTAAGAGCTGCCGCCGCCCACTTCAGCAGCCGCGGATACTGTCCCAGGGCCCTAGCCGAAATGAAGTCCAGACTCCCCATGGAAATTGGCCAGTCCTCGTAGGCGGAGGAAACAACTGAGCACCCGTTAAGGGACAGAACACGAATCGCTTCCGCTAGGAAGGCAGACTTCTTCTTGTTCTGCTCAACCAACGTCAAATCGAGCTTCGGCCACAGGATTTTTAGCGCCAGGCCCGGAAACCCAGCCCCCGCACCAATGTCGGCTAGCCGACCTGTCCCCAAACTCAAGAATTTCGACAAATACCAACTCTCTCCAAAATGTCGGGCGACGATTTCCACGGGATCGGAGAGTCCTGTGAGGCTGATCTTCTCGTTCCATTCGAGCAGGAGCGCTATGTAGCGCCGGATCATCTCCAACTGCTCGGGGGAAGGCAAGATCCCGAAGGGGCTGAGAGCGCCTTGAATTTGCCTGTCGCCGAGCTCGTCTTGTTTTCTTAAAGTCATACAACGTGTTTATATTTATTCTTTTAGAAAACAACCGCGCCCGGCACTTCTTCGCGTGCCGCTTCCAGTGCCCGCACCGCTCGCGGAATCAATAATCCCGCCAGCAAATCAACCACAAGATGCGCCAGCATTGCAGGCAGCAAGCTGGCCGTCCACACCCGGCACGCCGCGAAAAGCAATCCCAGCAGGAAAGTATTGAGCAGCCCGGCGCGGCCTTGATAGGAGTGCGCGAGCGCAAATAAGAGGGACGAGCCGATGAGCGCGGCCGCCGTCGAGCCGCCCGCGGCACGGTAGATTGCAGCAAAAGCAAAACCGCGATAGAGAAATTCTTCACAGACAGCCACCGTGCCCGCCAAGGCGACAAAGACCAGAGAATCGTTGCCGGCTGCGGGCATCAGCTTGAGCATGATTTGCCGCATGCGCGAGCCCTCGGGGAGGGAGTGTGTTCGGAGGCGTCGGTAGCCGATGGACTGCATAAGGGCAAGCAACGCGGTGACGGAAAGGGCGATGGGTACGGTGTGGCTGAGATCGCCGGTTACGAGTCCAAGATTTGCGCGAGTCAGTCCGCGTTCTGCGGACCTCCAGGCCACGACAGCTACAGCGAGCCATTGAAACGCAATGGTGGACGCGTACAGCCGGACGCGATCCGCGGGAGTGATCTCCGGCCGCAAGAGCAACTGCCGCACGCGAACGGCGCCGCGCCAGGGCACCAGCGCGCTCAGCACGATGAGGATCAGTACGAAGTCCCACGGCATTCCAAGCAGGTGCAGCACCCCCTGATGTAATCATCTCTTTGGCTCCGAGGGCAAGTGCAGCGAGATAATTCGCTCCATGCGACGACGGTTGACAGCTTGGCCGCGGCCATTTATCGTGCTGCGCGATGAAAATTCTCGTCTTAGGCAGCGGCGGCCGCGAGCACGCGCTGGTTTGGCGCTTGCGCAAGTCGCCTTCGGTGGATCATCTGTGGTGCGCCCCGGGGAATGGGGGCATTTGTGCTGAGGCGGAGTGCGTGCCTGCCGATCTCAAAGGTGTGGCCGGTGTGGCGAGTCTCGCGGCGCGACTGGGCGCAGACCTGACGGTGGTGGGGCCAGAAGCGCCGCTGGTCCTGGGCATCGCCGATGAGTTTGCACGATGCGGCCTGGCGTTGTTGGGGCCGTCGAAGGCGAGCGCCAGGCTCGAGGGGAGCAAGGTGTTCGCCAAGGAGTTTATGGCGCGCCACAAGATTCCCACCGCGCAGACCTTCGGCATCTTCGATCGTGCGGACGCGGCGCGTGCAGCCCTACGGACAATTGACGGCCCGGTCGTCTTGAAGGCAGACGGGCTCTGCGCCGGCAAAGGCGTTCTGGTGACCTCGGAGCGCGCAGAGGCGGAGAAATTCGTTGCGCGCTCGCTGGAACAGAATGAGTTCGGCGATAGTGGGACTCCGTTGATGATAGAAGAGGCCCTTCAAGGAACGGAGTTATCCTACATGGTGCTCACCGATGGCGAGCACATTGCGCCGCTGGCGCCGACGCAGGATCACAAGCGCGCCTTCGATGGAGATCAAGGCCCGAACACAGGAGGCATGGGAGCTTATTCTGCTGACGGAATGCTGTCCCCCGCCTTGGAAGAGCAGATTCTCTCCACAATTGTTCGTCCCACATTGGCGGGACTTTCCACGGAGCAGAGTCCTTACAACGGATTCTTATACTGCGGCCTGATGCTCACCTCCTCGGGGCCGAAGGTTCTGGAATTCAATTGCCGGCTTGGGGACCCTGAGACTCAGCCGCTCATGATGCGCTTCGATTCCGACCTTGGGGCAGTCCTCCAAGCAACGGTAGAAGGTCAGCTCGACAAAGCCAAAGTGAGATGGAAACCAGGTGCCAGCACCTGTGTCGTTATGGCCTCAGGAGGGTACCCTGGGCCATTTGAAGCTGGGAAGCCGATAGCAGGCTTGGAGGCCGCAGCTCAGATTTCAGGGGCTAAAGTATTTCACGCAGGGACGCGTCGGCAGGAGGCCGCATACTACACAAGTAGTGGTAGAGTGCTCGGCGTGACCGCTGTAGGCGCTTCCCTGCGCGCTGCGACGGATCTCGCTTATCAAGCGGCGCAGAAGATTCACTTTGATGACGCACACTACCGCAACGATATTGCCCGTTCCGCGCAGCAGACTGTCGGAGCAGGCCGCGATTAGGATTACAGAAGTTGTCTTGTGTAGAATTTGCTGTGAGCAGATCTTGCGCGAAGAATGGATCGAGATGGAAGCGCTGAAATCCAACGGCGCATTGGAGAGGGAGGTTGACACGGGTGGATAGAGAGATAAGTTCCACACAGGCTGTAACTCCGGTGGTTGGAATCATCATGGGCTCTGATACGGACCTGCCCGTGATGAGTGAGTCCGCGAAGATGCTGGAGAAATTCGGCATTCCGTACGAGATCGAAGTCGTATCGGCGCACCGTTCTCCAGCGCGCACGCATGAGTACGCTTCGAGCGCAATTGCGCGAGGCCTCAAAGTGGTGATCGTGGCGGCGGGCGGCGCCGCGCATCTTGCCGGAGTGGTGGCTTCGCTGACGACGATTCCGGTGATCGCCGTGCCGATGGCGACGACCGTCCTTTCAGGGATCGACGCGCTCCTTTCGAGCGTTCAAATGCCGGCTGGTGTGCCGGTGGCGGCGATGGCGATCGATAAGCCCGGCGCGATCAACGCGGCCATCTATGCGGCGGAAATTCTGTCGAACGTCCGATCCCGCGGTGGGGAAACGCCTCGCCGGTTACAAAGAGGAGTTGGCGAAATCCGTGGCGGAGAAAAGCGCCCGCGTGAAGCTGCAGTACGCCTCAAAGAAGAGCTGATGACACGCGGTTGGAGCGCCGCGGAGAAAGTGTTCACTCGCGCCGCGGTGGCAGGGAAGGATCTGACTTCGGGGCCGTTTGGATCATTCCCGAGGCCAGAGTGTCCGTCAATGAAGCAGTGAACTCCAGGACCTGCTCTTGCGTGCAAAATGGCAGGTGACCGCTGACGGCCAGCTTGGCCACGCCGTGCACCGCGGACCAGGCCATGAGCGCGAAGGTCTTCCCGTCGCCGGGAGGCAGAACGTCGGCATCCTGGCAATCCCGCACGAATCTCAGCAATGCGGCAAAGGCCTGCTCGCCCGCCTGCTTGCAATGGGCGCTCCGCTTCAAGATTTCGGGCCTGTCGAACATCACCGTAAAGTGCTCCGGAAATCGCAACGCGAAGTGCACGTAACCTGAGCCGCTCAACTGAAAGCGTTCCAGCGGATTTGAGCCGCGGGCTGCCGCGTCATTCAGGAATTTCGTCAGCCGTTCAAAACCCTCGGCCGCAACTTCAGCCAGCAGTTCATCGCGATGCCGAAAATGGCGGTAGGGCGCGTTGTGGGAGACGCCGGCCCGGCGCGCCGCCTCGCGCAGCGTGAAGCCATGGGGGCCGCGTTTGCGAATCAGTTCGAGGGCGGCGCGGATCAGGGCCTCTTTGAGGTTGCCGTGGTGATATGAGCGGGTGGGGCTCATGGCGCAAGGATTCTAACAAAATATGTTGACAGCGCCAACATTGTGGTCCAAGATGCCGCTACATGTGGACAGTGTCCACATTGGAGGCACTATGAGTAGTCGAAGCACCGGCTCCCCGTACAAAACCTCTTCCCCCGGCGACGAGTCCTGGGACGCCATTGTCATCGGCTCGGGAATGGGCGGACTCGCCGCGGCGGCCCTCTTAGCGCGCCATGCCGGGAAGCGGGTATTGGTGCTTGAACGGCACTACGTCGCCGGTGGTTTCACGCACGTCTTTCACCGGCCTGGTTACGAGTGGGACGTTGGGGTGCACTACATCGGTGAGACGCAAAGCCCCGATTCTCCGGTGCGGGCGATGTTCGATCATCTTTCCGAGGGGCGCCTCGAGTGGAATTCGATGCCCGACGTTTACGATCGCATTCGGATCGGGGACCGCGAATACGAATTTGTTGCAGGCATTTCAAAATTTCGCGAGCGCATGAAGTCTTACTTTCCCAGCGACGCCGTAGCGATTGACCGCTACATCGCAGCGGTGCTGGCGTGCTCCCAACTGGTGGGGCGTTTTTTCGCGGGAAAGGCTTTACCCCCGGCGATCGGCCGCCTCGCAGGAGGTTTCTTGCGCGCACCGTTTTTTCGGTGGTCGGATCGAACCACCGCCGAGATCCTTGGTCAAATTACTCAAAACCGCGAGTTGATCGGAGTCCTCACCGCGCAATGGGGAAACTACGGTCTGCCTCCATCGCAGAGCAGCTTCGCCGCGCACGTCATCACGACTGCGGCGCACTTTCTCGGAGGGGGAAGTTACCCAATAGGCGGGGCGTCCAGTATTGCGGCTTCAATCGTGCCAGTGATTGAAAACACCGGCGGCAAAATCCTCGTCAGCGCGGAGGTGGACGAAATCCTTCTCGATCGCAGGGGACGCGCGGCCGGGGTTCGCATGCGCGATGGCCGAGAAGTTCGCACCGAGCTGGTCATCAGTGATGCGGGGGCCACCAGCACGTATCGGCGGCTGCTGCCACGCTCCGCCCCGGGAGTGGCGAGCGTGCTCGACGAACTCAGACCGCTTGCGGCCTCGATGTCCTACGTTTGTCTGTATGCGGGCCTAAAACAATCGGCGGCGGAATTGGGATTTGACGGCGCGAATCTCTGGGTTCATCCCGGCTACGATCACGACGCGAACTTTGCGCGTTCTCTTGAACAGCCTTTCCGTCCACCAGTGGTCTTCATCTCGTTCCCTTCCGCCAAGGATCCTGATTTCGCGCGGCGCCATCCCGGCCGGGCGACGATCGAGGTCATCGCTCCCGTCCGGTATGAGTGGTTCCGAAGCTGGGAGAACTCGCGTTGGAAGAAGCGCGGCGCGGATTACGATGGCTTGAAGGAAACGCTCACAGCGAAGTTGCAAGCTGAACTGGAGTCGCAGGTGCCCGCCGTGCGGGGCAAGCTCGACTACGTTGAACTCTCGACGCCGCTTTCCACACGGCACTTCATGAATTCCGCGTGCGGCGAGGCCTATGGGTTTGCCGCCACCCCGGCGCGATTCCGCGCGCGCTGCCTCGCGCCGCGCACCCCCGTGCGGAACCTATACCTGACCGGGCAGGACGCGTGCATCCTGGGCGTGACGGGCGCGATGTCCGGAGGGTTCTTGTGTGCGTCCGCAATCCTGGGACGAAACCTGATGTCGCTGGCGACAAAATCTGCTCAAGCGGCGCGCAAAGCGGCGGCTTGATCGCCGCGATGCGCGGCCCAGCTCACTAGTGTTTAAGGAGCGAGGGAGCGTCCGCTTCGCCGGGCGCCGCCGCCGGACGCGGCTCGGTGGGCTCGACAAGCCACACGAAATCCTTGGTGTCCGTGAGTTCGGCGATCGCCATTCGCGTGCTGGGGTCGTGAACGGCGGGCAGCGCTTCACGCAGGAACTGGCCGATGTCGTCCGGATGAGCCTTAGGGCTTTCCCCTTCGAGGAGATGGCCAGTGGCCTCGAAGATCTGGCTGGAGGATGCGCGGACTTTCTGCAGGCGCGGATCATTTTGCTTGAGCAACTCGAGCAATGACGGTCCCTGAATATCAGACGGATAGCGCACTTCCATCAGGGTGCGCGGCTGGCCTTTCTCCGGCGGGTAGAGCTGCACATAGGCCGGCCGCAGGACACGCGTGTCGTAGTAATCGTTGCCCAGCGCCTCCTGCTGAATGCGGTATGTCAACACCCACACTTCAAACCCGTAGCCGTCCTGGAAATCGGCGAGAACTAATTCCACGAGCGGCTCGTCAGGATCGAGATCGATCTTGTGGTGAATATTCTTGGTCACGGCCCGGACTTGCTCCAGCAGCGCGATGCCGATATTTTCGACGTCGGTGGCTTCCTGCCCCGCGTTTCCGCTGCTATCAGCCGGTCCTATCTGTTGCACTGCGCGCCCTAGCTCTGCATCGAGGCGCACCGTCGGATTTCCCGTGCCGGGATTAATCCATTCCACCGCGCCCAATAGAACCCCCACGCGGCCGATTCCCAGCGCCTCCATTTCCGGCGGATGGGAGCCCGGTTCGACTTGTTCATCGGTCGTGGCTACGAACATCGTGTCTTTCGCGACGCACACGTCCACCCGTCCCCCCGCAAGATTCACCACGACTTCGGCTGCGCTCTGCTCCTGTCCCGACGCACCCAGGGCGGCGAGCGAGACGCCCACGACGATCAGGGTTGGGAGGAGAATCCGTAATGGCGTTTTGCGATTCATCAGTCCGGCCTTCACCGAATTGCGGAAGCGTCAGGTAGCGCGGGCAGGCGCGTGCCTGCTTGCGAATTTCGCTTGCGAGCGATCGCTTGCATCGCGGTGATCGCAACAACATTCACAATATCCGCGGCCGAACAGCCGCGCGAAAGATCGTTCGCCGGGCGATTCAAGCCTTGCAGGATCGGGCCGATGGCTTGCGCGCCGGCCAGGCGTTCCACCAGTTTGTAAGCGATGTTGCCCGAATCGAGATCGGGAAAGACGAGCACGTTGGCGCGGCCCGCCACCGGAGAACCAGGCGCCTTGCCGGCGGCCACGTCCGCCACTAGGGCGGCGTCGGCCTGCAATTCGCCGTCGGCCAGCAGGTCCGGCGCGCGTTCGCGAAGAACGCGAACGGCTTCGCGCACTTTTTCGACGCGCGGATGCTCGGCGGAGCCCTTCGTCGAAAACGAAAGCAGCGCGACGCGCGGGACTTCTTCGAGAAGGCTCGCTGCGCTCTCCGCGGCAGCGCGCGCGATGTCCGCGAGTTCCGCGGGCTTGGGGTCCGGAACGACCGCGCAATCGGCGAAGAGCAGGGCGCCTGCCGCACGTCCCGTCCGTGCGGGAACGAGCATCAGGAAAAAGCTCGATACCAATTGCGCGCCCTCAGCGAGGCCAATCGCGTGCAGCGCCGCACGCACCGTTTCCGCAGTGGTGTTGGCCGCGCCGCCCACGGTGCCGTCCGCATCGCCCGCGGCGACCGCGAGCGCCGCATAGTACAATAGCTTGCGGGCGGTTTGCAGCGCTTCTTCGTGCGAGAGGCCGCGGGCCCGGCGCCGCTCAAACAAGATTCTTGCATAATGCTGGAGGCGCGAACTGGACTCGGGATCGACGATCGCGACGCCGGAAAGGCTCGCGCCCGCTTCCGCCGCCAGCGCTTCGATATGCTTTGGCCGGCCGAGCACAATCGGTTTGGCAAAGCCTTCGCGCGCGATATCTCCCGCAGCCGCGATGACGCGCAGGTCCTCGCCCTCGGGTAGCACGATGCGCTGCAAGTCGGCTTGCGCCCGCTTCTTCAGTTTCTCTATCAACTCCATATCGGCCTCATCTCAGGCGAAGGTATCACAGATTTCAGCCGCGCTGTTCCACGGCGGGGTGTTCCAGTACAATAGGCGTCTCTAAGAGGAGCGTCGACACTTTCTATGGGACTTTTTGGCGGCTTGCGCAGTCCGCGTTCGATTTCGCACAAAGGCAAGCGGTTGAGCGACATCCTGGAGGCTCACCTCAGATTTCATCTGGGCCAGCCGGGCGGCGAACGGGCGGATCTGGCCGGCGCGGATCTTCATCGCGCCGATCTCCGCGAAGTAAATCTCACGAAGGCCATCCTCTCCGGATGCAACTTGGAAGCGGCGGATTTCTATTCTTCCAAACTGTCCGGCGCGGACCTAAGCAAATGCAACCTGCGAAAGGCCATGTTTCGCAAGTGCGACATGACCGAAGTGAAGTTCGTCGCGTCCGACTTGACGGAAGCGGATTTTAGCGGGAGCGAACTTTTCCGCTGCGATTTGACGGAAGCGATCGTCCACAATGCAACTCTGCGTGGAACCGTACTTCGCCAGGCAATCTTGCTGAATACGGACTTCACCGGTTCGGATCTGGCGCTGGCCAGCGTCCGCGAAGTGGACCTCAGCACCGCGAAGACGGATCAAGCGAAACTATCGGACGCCGTCGTCCGCGATAACAAGAAATCCGCATAACAGCTTGGAATCTTCGAGTTCTGGGGGGGGTGGAGGCTATTTCCCCGCGGGTTCGGGGACAGCCGGCTCGCCGCTCGCGCGGCCGCGGCGGCGCGTCTCGATGCCGAGGCGCTTGATCTTCTGATTGAGCGTGGAGAGCGGAATCTGAAAACTCTCGGCGGCTTCCGTCTGATTCCAACCGCTGCGCTCCAGCATATCCGTGATGATGCGCCGCTCGACCTCTTCCATGATTTGAAATAGCGACGGCTTGGAGCTGTCCGCGCCGCTGCGCGCGCCCGTTTCACCCGGCAAAGGCGGCACGATACTCGAAAGTTGCAAGCGCACGCCGCCGACGATCTCCCGCGTGCGAACCGTCTCCGGCAAAAGCTCCGGTGGAATGGCGTCCTGCGTCGAGAGCACCACAGCGCGTTCGACGACGTTCTCCAGTTCGCGCACGTTGCCGGGCCAATCGTAGTCCATCAAGAGCTTCATGGCGGCTGGCGTGAATCGCGCGGGCGGCCGGGCATTCTCCTCGCAGAAGCGGCGCAGGAAATGCTCGGCCAGGAGCGGAATGTCCTCTTTGCGTTCGCGGAGCGGCGGCAAATGCAGGGCGATGACGTTCAAACGGTGATAGAGGTCCTCGCGGAAGCGGGCGTCGCGCACCAAGCTCAAAAGGTCCACATTGGAGGCCGCGACAATACGGACATCCACCTTGATCGTGTCCGTGCCGCCCAGGCGCATGAACTCGCGCTCCTGAATCACGCGCAATAGCTTGGCCTGGGTTTCCGGGCTGATCGTGGAAATTTCATCAAAGAAGATAGTGCCCTGGTCGGCAATTTCAAAAAGCCCTTTCTTCGAGGCGATGGCGCTGGTGAACGCGCCCTTGACGTGTCCGAACAACTGCGATTCCAGCAAATCCACAGGAATCGAGCCCGTATTCACCGGGACGAACGCTTTATCGGCGCGCGTCGAAGCCGAATGGATCGCTTTGGCGATTAACTCCTTGCCCGTGCCGCTCTCCCCGGCGATCAGCACGGTGGAGCGCGAAGGCGCGATCTGCGCCACGAGATCGAGCAGCGCCAGAATTTTTTCGCCTTTGCCGATGATGTTCGGGAAATTGTAGCGCTGTTTCAGCGCGCGCTTGAGTTGGACGTTTTCCTCACGCAGCCGGCGCCCCTCGACGGCTTGCGCCACCTGCGCCAAGAGTTCGTCATTCGACCACGGCTTGGTGATGTAGTCCTGCACGCCGCTCTTGAAGGCCGTGCGCGCCATCTCAATCGAGCCGTAGGCGGTGATGAGGACAATCGGAAGATACGGATCGCGGAGCCGGAGATCCTTCAGCAGGTCCAGGCCGTTGCGGTCGGGCAAACTGACGTCCAGCAGAACGAGATCGAAGGGCCGCTCTTCGAGCCGCGCCAGACCCGCGCCGCCCGTTTCGGCGCAGACCACGCCGTAGCCTTCGGATTCGAGCAGCAATCCCAGACCTTCGCGTATTTCAGTTTCGTCGTCAACAACGAGGATGGAGCCCTTAGGCATGAACGGCCTTCCGCGCCGACGGGAACTCCAGGCGGAACGAAGTGCCTTTGCCCGGGGTCGAGCGCACTTCGATCTTTCCGGCGTGTTCCTTGATGATGCCGTAGCTCACGGAAAGGCCCAGCCCAGTGCCGCGTCCGGAAGACTTCGTCGTGAAGAAGGGATCGAAGATGCGGTTCAAATGCTCGCGCGAGATGCCCATGCCGGTGTCGGTGACTTCCACTTCCACCGAACCGTTTTGCCCGGCTGTGCGCACTTCAAGCATTCCACCCGAAGGCATGGCGTCACGCGCGTTCATGAAGAGATTGAGGAAGACCTGTTGCAAGCGGTTGTTGGAGCCCAACACCGGCGGCAAATCTCCCTGAAGATTCTGGATCACCTGCACGCGCGCCGTGCGGAAGGGATGCACGACGAGCGAGAGCGTTTCTTCGAGCACGCGGTTCAAGTTGACTTCGGCGAATTCCGCCGCGCCCGTGCGTGAGAAGTTGAGCAAATTGTTCACGATCTCGCTCGCGCGGAACGTTTGCTTGACGATTTTGTCCGTCAGCGCGTGGCGCGGATCGTCGTCGGGAAGCTGCTTCGCCAGCATTTGGATGTAATTCGAAATAACGGCCAGCGGGGTATTGACCTCGTGGGCCACGCCCGCCGCGAGCAAACCGAGCGACGTGAGTTTCTCGCTCTGCAAGAGCTGCTCCTCGAGCCGGATGCGCTGCGTGATATCGTCCACCAGAATCAGGCGGCCGATGCGTTCGCCGGATTTCCCCACCAGCGGCGCGATCGAAACATTCACCACCAATTGCCGCCCCGTGCGATTCCGAAGGTGGAATTTGTACAGGCTCGAGACGCGCTCATCGGATTCATGAGCCGCGATTTCGGCCACCAGATCCGCAGCCAGCACTTCGTCCAAGCGCCGGCCGACGGCATCGCTTCGCGGCACGCCGATCAACTGTTCCAGTTGCGTGTTCCACGATTCGACGCAGCCTTCCAGATCCACGGCGAGCACGCCCACGTTCAGCGACTCGACGATATTTTCGGAGAAATCCTTCAGCCGCTCGACCTGGGCGGCTTTCTGTTCGAGTGAAGAGTAAAGCTGCGAATTGTCCAGCGCGATGGCCACGTAGCCGGCGATGGTGAGGAGCAGTTCGACGTCCTCGCTCGATAGGTAATCCCCATCCACGGTCTTCCCGATTCCGATCACGGCGACGCTGTGCTCGCGAATGCGGCAGGGAATGAAATAGTTGAGGTCGAGTTCGTTCAGCGTCTGCCGGACGGAAGGGTTCGGTTCGCGCGACGCGCGCGGCGATTCGTAAAAGAGGCAGCCGCGCGCAAACGGATCCTTATCGGCATCCAAGAAACTCAAATCGAGCGGCCCGTTGGCTCGCACCCCCATCGAGCGGTTGAGCTGGTAGTGCCCCGGCGTCTCCGGAATTTCAATAAAAATAGCAATGCGGTCCACCAGCAGTGTCTGCGAGATGCGATCCATCACGGAGGCCAGCATCGGATCGAGATGGACCTCATTCGTGAGCGTTCTGCCGAATTCAATGAGCGTCCGCCGATAGTCCAGCCGGTCGCGATAGAAGTAGCGGTCCAACCGCCCCTGAATCCAATCACGGAACGGCTGGAAGAGGAACGCGGCCACAAGAATCGCGATGATTTCGCCGGCAATCCCACTAGGCTGCGCCGTATGAAATAGCGCGCCGAGCGCCGCCACCAAAGCGATGTACACCGCCAGGACGCTCGAGCCCGCGGCCGTGTAGGCGAGCCCGCGGCGGAAGATGATGTCCACATCCATCAACCGGTAGCGGATAATGGCGTAGCCGAAGCAAAGCGGGATCAAGGCCAGCGTAACCGCCGACAGCTTCATCCAAACTTGCGGCGTCACGCCCCAGAAGTAGGGCACGATGTACAGAAGCAGGAATGGCACGGTGCCGGCGAGCGTTCCCCCCGTCACCCATTTCAACTGCTGGCGCAAAAGGCCGGAGGGCGTCCGGCGATAACTGAGCAGGAAAATTGTCGCGGCCAGCAAGAAGTAAGCGCCGAGATAGACCAGCTCGAACTGGTCGAGCGTAATGCGGTTTTCGAGAGAAGGAACAAATCCAAGCACTTGCGTCGCCACAAAGATGTGAACGAGCAGCAGCAGCGCGGGCAATCCATAGACACACGCCAGGGTCAGTCGCTGGCGCACAGCAGCCGTGCGACGCTCCGGAAAAACCATCGCAAAGTGAAGCAGCAACGCGGGCTGCAGCAGGCGCGCGACAACGCTGGCCCAGTAAACTTCCCAATCGAAAATGCTGAGTTTTCCGGAAAACTGAAAGGCATACAGGATGAAGGAGGTCAGACAGAAAACGTAGAAGTGGACCGCGCGCGCCGCATTCCATCGCCGCGCGAAAATGAAGAGTCCAATGAACAGATACAACAGTCCGACGACCCGAAGATAATTCTCGAGGGAGAACGGCTTGTCCGCGGGAATGGTGACCAGCTTGGCCTCAAAAATCCGGCCATCCCGGGCGACCTTGTAAGTGACTTCGCTCCACACCCCCGCGTGCCAAAGTCGCTGGGTGACCTGAACCGCGCGCCGCACCTCGGAGCCGTTCAGCGCCAATAGCCGATCGTTGGGCTTGATTCCTGCGCTGTCAGCGGGGGAACCGGGGGTGACGTGCCAGGCGACGACTCCCTGGCCGGTATCCAGCCACGAGACGCCGTCATCGGGGACGACGACCGTGCTCCGCTGCTGGAAATTGATTGCGCCAAAGACGATCGCGGCCAAAGTCGTCGCTGCAAGGACGACCGCCCCCAATCGCACGCGCAGACCACTGGTCATAAACTTAGTAGGTACACCCTACCCTTACCTCTGACAGCGAGCAACTAGGGTACCAGAAAATATGGAATTTTGTCACCCGTAAGAGACTGTAATTAAAAGACATAGTAAAGTCTGTCGCGGCCCGGGAAACCAACCTTTCTATTTATTGGAGCCTCAGTCCCAATTTCGGGAAGGCCCTACCCGCCACTTGTTCAGAATTGGAAGCTCAGACCGCCACGGAAGGACCTCACCACTGGCGCGAGTGTGATCATCCCATCGGGTCCGTTGATTGGGAGGTAGCCCTGAGCCAGCAGATTCCCGAAATCAGCCATGGCTACCCAGTGGCCGTTTAGCAGAAACGTTGGAATTGGCTGACGTACCGAAAGACTGAAGTTTGGATCGAGCTCGTAGGCGGCTTCGCCGTAGCAATCTACCGGGGTCAACGCGGAGCCAGCAACCCACTTATAGCTCGCGGCAACTTCCGTGTTAATCCTGGGAACTTTGCTCGAGACGCGCGCGGCCAAGCTGTGCCGGTAGCGTTCCACAAGCGAACCGCGAAGAGTTGCATCCGCGCCCACGTCGTCTGTAGGAGCGAGCGTTCCGCCGTAGGCGTACACCGCCGTGAGTTCCAGGTGGTCGTTGATTTTTTCCTGGTATCCCACTCGGGCTCCCCAGGAGCTGGAACTCCCGCCATCGAAAACGAACGCATCCGAAAATGGATCCTGAAAGACGCCGGCATCCGGAGCTGCGCCGATGCCAAAGACGGCCTGGTGCTGAATCGCATCGTGGAAGATAGCCGCTTCGACCGACCCTCTACCGTCCAGCTTCCGAGTGATCCTCATCTCCTGGTGCCAGTCATTCTCGAGCACCGGTTGGCCACTGCGGAACAGCACTGCCGGCATGCTATCGAGTGCATCCAGAGCTGCGCCAAGGGCGCCTGCCCGGAAAGGATTGTTGTCCGGGGAGTCGGTTGCCACCAGAAACGTCGCCTCCCAATTAGGAGAGAACTGTGCATCCAATTCGCCCCGCGGGCGCAGCGATCGCACCTGAGTATGGAATCCCTCCATGATGTACTCGGCGCCCACACTCAATCGGATCCGATCGCCAAACCTGAGTTGCTCGGAATGGTCGAGGCGAACGCCGCGGAAAACCAGGCCGCTGGTCCCGAGGTCGGCTTCTCGCACCACGAGTGTCGTCACCGGTCCAACGTTGGGATCTCCCGACGGTATCCAAATCGAAGCCAGCCCGCCGGTGGCGGAACCGTCGTAGCTCATTTGGCCGGCCATCACGAGATGGCCCATAGCTCCGAGCGATTGGTCGTAGGAGACCTCCGTACCCGGCGCGTTCACGAGACTCGAAGGCGATGCGGGATGCAGCGAGCCGCCGGTCATCTCCACAAGTACGCGCGGGCGAACCAATTTCGCCTCGGCTGAGTTTCCCGGGTCTTGTGAATTGATGTCGGTCCACTGCAGGATCGGCCGCTGGGAGGTTGCCGTGCGGAGAACCCAACTCCAGTCATCGGGCGCGGTCGGCTGGGGTGGTTGGCGGCGCAAACTATTTAGGGAATCGAAGACCGTTCCGAGCTCGATTCTCAGGAGCGTGGTTAGATTCGGCGTGACCTCGACGTGTTGTTCGAGCGTGGGAAGAAACCCCGCGAGGGACACTCGCACGGAGTACCATCCCGAGCGCAACCTCGGCGCTGAGAACGCTCCGCGCTGATCCGTGAGGAGTTGGGTCACGGTGTGATCGGCAGCGTCTTCCGTGGAAACCCAAACCGTTGCGCCAAGCTGCGGCGTGCCCGTCGAGTCCAGGACTACGCCCGCCATCCGGCCGTAACCCGAGCGCGCCTGCGACGTCCCGCAACTCACGAGCACGGCAACGATCAGCCAACCCAGGGCCCGATGATTTCGAGCCATCACGTTCATTTACCTCCCGGGCGCGTTTTGCGCCGAAGTGCTTGGCGGGGCCGCCTTCACGGTGAAATCGGATGAACGGGTAATCGTCTGTTTCGTAATTTGATCGGTCGCTTGAATTTCGAGATGGTATTGCCCCGGCGCGAAAGCCGTAAGAGGAACGAGGCTGTGAATGGTCACCTGTTCCCCATTTTCCTGCAGCTGGTCGCCGGACTCCACGACTCTCGCAATTTCATGGTCACCCTGCGTAACCTTGATCATGATGGACGCGTCGTTCCTGTGCGTCTTGTCGTCCATCTTGAAGTTGTAGAACTGCAGATAGATTCCGAGCGGCTGGTCGCTGGTGAACGATTGGTCCAGCTTCGGCCGCACTTTCAATTCGCCGATCACAAATTGCCCGACGCCGATCTGGTTAGTCGCCACCGGCTGGATCATGTCCGCGAGAATCAGCGTGCTGGCGTCGAGTTTGTCGTCGTCGTAGGGCGGCACAGCCAAGCGGGCGTCGATGACGCCGACGTTGTTGCTATTGATATCCTTGAGAACGATGTCCAGCTTGTAGAGTCCCGGGCTTAGTGGGACCGCCTTCTGATAAACCGAATCGCCCTTCAAAGATTGCTGCAGCAGCGAATCCGGGAAGTCTCTGCGAATCACATCCTCGAACGTCTGCACGGGGCGGCCCGTCAGTGTAGTGATTTGTGCGAACAAATTTATGGTGGCCGTGTGCACGCCGTCCTTTTCCTGGAAGCTCAGCTGGCTATTGGGGATTTGCACGGTGATCGGCACCAGAACCGTGTCGCTCGTCACGCGCATGAAATCAAACCGATAACTGAACTTGATCTCATCCCGCACGATGCGATGCGTGACGACATCTCGCAGGTCTTGGAATTTGACCGGCGGCGGTTGGAACACTTTCGCGAACGTTGTGAGCCTGGAGAATTCTTTTGGATCCTCGGAATCCAACTCATCGTTGAGGGAAAGCGGCGCCGTCGAACCATCCGTCCGCGAGAAGCGATCAGCCTTGGACCCATATCCCAGTTGTTCGAGCTCGCTCAACCCCATGTTGGCAACGTGCGCCAAGGCGTCCTTTTCACCCGGATCCATCGTTAAATGGTACTCGCCGGACATCGTGGTATCCACGAACTCCAGATCAATGTTATCGCCAATGCCATCCATGTGCCGATAGGTCCATACCTCGAACGGGAAGGTCGAAGTGGTTCCGCCGCCTTCATCCTGCGGCCGGGTGTACTGCCCGCCCGTGGGGTGCGACTCGATTTCGTCGGGTTTTCCCCAGATGATATAGATCCGTCCACGATCCGTCATCCAGCCGGGCTTGCCGGAAGCGAAGTGTTCGTTGGCGTAAGCGATCCGGCGATAGTGCTCCTCTTTGAATTCATTTTCCGGAGTGTCCGGCGTGGGATTCCGGCGCAGCCAAAATTGCTCGATGAATTGTTCCCGTTCTTCGTTTGTCTGCAACTGCAAAAACGTCTGGCGCTCGGCTTCGGTGATGATGTAGGTGACGTCCTCTTCGAGCCACTTCTGGTAAGGAGTCGGCAACTCCTTCTCGAGTTTGCGCAAGCTCTTATGTTCTTGTTGATTCTGTTGCTTCTGCTTTACGGGAGGTGCGTCGCTATTCTGCTGATTTTGGGAATCTTGCGCGGAAAGTGCGACGGGGGCCAGAAAAATCCCGGCCGCAAAAATAAGGATTAAACGGCACGAATGACCCATAAAGACACCTCGGCCCTTTTCCACTGCTGAATTCTATTCTTGCGAACTGTCTACGTCAACCAAGTTTCGTGGTACCAATGGGATGGGAGCTTTCGGCTACCCTGCCACAAGGGCGCAATCCCCATAGTTTCCCCGATACACCTACAGAGTCCTCCGTCCCCTGCAGGGTTGCCTGGAGTAGAGCCAGTTGTGCCCTATCGGAACTGAGCTTGAGCCGCTGCTGGGGCGTCACACGACGGAGACCACCGCGCCAAGCAAACTCATGCTTTAATTCGAGGCTGAACGGCCATAGAATGTCGGATGCCTGCAATTGGCAGCGGGCGAGCGAAGGCCAAGGTCACTTTTGGACTCAGCTTCACGGCCTAGCGTGCTCCCCAGGATGCCGCGCTCACCGGATCGGCCTCAAAAAATGGCCGGTCCAAGCGAAACAATCCGCGCCCTTTTCGCGTATTAGAAATGGGTACAACCACAGCAGAGTGGGTGCGTCTAAAGCTACGACAAAGGGTTTAGTTTGATGAAAACATGGAAGAAAGTTGCCATTGGGATTGGCGCCGCGGCGGTCCTGGCGATCATCGTGGCCATCAGCATCCATCAGGCCAATAAAGACGTTGTTACGGTGCAGACGGGCACCGTGAAGCCGGAAGACCTCAGCTCGATTGTCACGGCCTCCGGCGAAATCCGCCCGCTGAATTATACCAATGTGCTGGCCCAGGGGTTTGGCCGGGTCACCGATATCCTGGTGAAGGAAGGCGACCACGTCAAGAAGGGCGATCTCCTACTCCGGGTGGATAACGTTCAGCCTCAGGCGGACGTGGATGCGCAAGGCGCAAACTTGCAGTCAGCTGAGGCGGGAATCACCGCTGCGGATGCGAACAACGCCTCCGCCCAAGCCGACGTGCAGCAAAGTACGGCCGCCTTCCAGAAAGCCAAGCTGGATTGGGAGCGCGGGCAGCAACTATTCAACCAGGGGCTGATTGCCAAGCAGGACTTTGACACCTACAAGTCCACCTACGATCAAGCCGTGGCAAATCTGGCATCAAGCAAGGCGCGCGCGGAACAAGCCCAGGCCCAGCTCGAGCAGGCACGATCTTCGCTCGTGCAAAACCAGGCGGCTTTGCGGCACCAACGCGACGTCCTGCAGAAGACGACCTACACGGCGCCGATTGATGGGGTAGTTTCGTATATTTCCGTGCGGGTCGGCGAGTTCGTTGTTACCGGCATTCAAAGCTCCGAAGGCAGCTACCTGATGACCATCTCCGATATGTCGGTCGTAACATCCGAGGTAATGGTGGACGAAACCGATATCGTGAGTGTGCGGCCGGGCCAGCCGGCCGATGTGACGATCGACGCCATCCCGAACAAAATTTTCAAAGGGCACGTGACGCAAGTCGGGACACAGGCCGTCCTGCGCACCTCAGGTCTTGCGACCACGCAATCCACCACCAGCAACCAGGAAGCGAAGGATTTCAAAGTCGTCGTGACGTTGGATAACCCCCCCGACGGATTGCGCCCCGGACTCTCGACCACGGCGAAGGTCACAACCGCGCAGAAGCAAGGCGTTCTGGCGATTCCAATTCAGGCCTTGGCGGTGCGTACGCGCCATGACATTGAAGAAGCCGAGAAGAAGGGCGGAGACCAGGGCGCGGTGACGCTCGCAGCCAGCCGGCCCGCGGATGGTTCCAGCACGGAGAGCGGCAGCACGGATCCCGATAAGCAGGAACGTCCAGGGCGTGTTCGTCGTGCGCAATAAGCACGCGGTTTTCGTGCCCGTCGAGACGGGAATCACCGGTGTCACCGACATCGAAGTACTCTCCGGATTGCAAAACGGCGATCAGATCATCACCGGCAGCTACAAGGCGCTGCGCACGATCAAACCCGGAGCGTCGGTGAAGGTGGACAACTCCGCGCCGAAAGTACCCGACGAGAACCAGACTTGACGCCGTCCCCAGAGTCTTACAAGGAGTCACCTGATGCCTGCTGAGGCGCCTGCTTCGGATAGCTTTCGACAGGATCTTGTGGATGAAGGCGTGGCTATCCGCACCGAGGACCTGACGAAGACGTACGAGATGGGGGCGGAAAAAGTCCAGGCGCTGCGAAATGTCGATTTGAATATTCGCCGCGGCGAGTACGTCGCCATCATGGGACCTTCCGGTTCGGGAAAATCCACGCTGATGAATCTGATCGGCTGCCTGGACACGCCCACCTCCGGCAAATACTGGCTCGCGGGCCGGCTGGTGAGCGATCTCGATGACGACGACCTCGCCTACATCCGAAACAAAGAGATCGGCTTCGTCTTCCAGACATTCAATTTGCTCCCGCGCGCAACGTCGCTTCATAACGTCGAGCTGCCCTTGATTTATAACGGCACTCCCGCCGAAGAACGTATCGCGAAAGCCAAGCGGGCGCTCGAGTCGGTGGACCTCGGCGAGCGGATGCATCACAAACCGAACGAGCTCTCGGGCGGCCAGCGCCAGCGCGTAGCCATCGCCCGCGCGCTGGTGAATTCGCCCGCGATCGTTCTCGCGGACGAACCCACCGGCAATCTCGATTCGCAGACCGGCGAGGAAATCATGCACCTCTTCGCGCGCCTGCACGAGCAGGGCAACACCATCATCCTCGTCACCCACGAAAACGACATCGCCAAGCACGCCCACCGCGTGATCAAAATCCGCGACGGTCGCGTCGAATCCGACGAACGCTCTCAGTATCATCCTCTGGCCGACGTTAGTGGACAACCCTCCGCGTGACCCCTACAATTCTCGTGTCCGTGGAATCAAATGCGCCGAGTGCCACGCCGCAGAATTCTTGTTCTCCGTAGTTTCCCTGATTTTCACCTGCCTGCATCCGCATGCCTGTTTCTGCTTTTCTGCGTCGCAGAGGCCGGGACGATTGCTGCGGCGCAGCAGCCGGGCTTACCGCGGCCCGCGACGCCAGGAGGGCAAGTCTCCGGCGAGGTTACGGATCCCTCCGGCAGCCCGGTGAGCGGCGCCGCTCTGGCGCTCCGGTGCGGTACGTTTTCGGCAAACACCGCCACCGACGCCACGGGCAAATTCGCGTTTCACGATGTTCCCCTGGAATCGTGCGCGCTCTCCGCGCGAGCGCCGGGGTTTGCCCTGACGAGCCAAACGATTCGCGTCGCGGCGGATCGGCCGTTCCATTTGAAAATCGCTCTGATGCTTGCCCCCGAAAGCGAACAAGTCATCGTCAGCGCCACGCGCACTCCCACGCGCCTCGCGGATGCGCCGCTCGCCGACGTGCAGATTAGCGCGGCCGAATTGGAATTCACGCCCGCCATCACGCTGGACGATGCGCTGCGGCAAGTCCCCGGCTTCAGCTTGTTTCGGCGATCCGGTAGCGAAACGACGAACCCGACCACCATGGGCGTTTCGCTCCGCGGCTTGGGCGCGAGTGGCGCGAGCCGCGCCGTCGTACTGGAAGACGGGCTGCCGCTCAACGATCCCTTCGGTGGCTGGGTCTATTGGGGTCGCGTTCCGCGCACGGCTGTCGAATCCGTGGAAGTCGCCGAGGAGGGAAGCTCGAGTCTTTACGGCAGCGATGCGCTCGGCGGAGTGGTGCAGATGTTGACGCGGCCGCCGGCCTCCGGTGGCCTCGATATGGAGATTTCGGATGGCAACGAGAACACGCCCGACGTCTCGCTCTGGGCGGGCGGCAGTCGGGGCTTGTGGGACGCGAGCTTCAGCGGTCAACTCTTTCACACGACGGGCTACATTCTGGTGCCGGCCGCGTCGCGCGGCCTCGTGAGCACGCCGGCAGGAAGCGAAGATGCCGCGTTGGACACCACGATCGGACGGCGGCTCGCGCGCGAAGGTCGAGTCTTCGGGCGTGGCTGGTATTACAACGAGTCGCGCCGCAACGGCACTCCGGTGCAGACCAATCGCACGGCGCTCGGCGGCGGCGCGCTCGGCGTGGACGCTCCTATGGGGACGTACGGGTCGCTCACCGCGCGCCTCTTCGGTGACGGCCAGGACTTGCACCAGAATTTTTCATCCGTCGCGGCCAACCAGAACAGCGAGACGATCACGGATTCGCAAATCGTGCCCGCGCAGCAACTCGGCGGCTACGCGCAATGGGCGCGCTCGGCCGGCTGGCGCCAGAATCTGGTTGTCGAGTTCGACCTGAACGAAATCATCGGCCGCAGCAACGAGAGGTTGTTCTCAGCGGGCGCGGCGTCGCGAGACGTTTCCGCCGGCGGGCGACAGCGCACTTTCGGAATTCTCGGAGAGGATTTGATTCGCGTGAGTCCGACGTGGTTGGTATCGCTGAGCGCTCGATTCGATCGCTGGAACAATTTCGACGCGTCGTTGCTCTGCACCTCGCTCACGTCTCTCTCATCCGCCTCTTGCGATCCGCCCGCCGCGCCCGGCCCGCCCATACTGACGCTCTTCGCCGGACGCGCGGAAAACGCGTTCAGCCCGCGGCTTACCGTGATTCATCGGTTCACGCCGGACTTTTCCGTGAGCGCGTCGCTCTATCGCGCGTTCCGCGCGCCGACGCTTAATGAGCTGTACCGGAATTTCCGGCAAGGGGCAACCGAGACACTCGCGAATTCCAATCTGCGCGCCGAGCAATTGACCGGAGGCGAAGCGAGCGCCGGCTGGAATGCGCCCCACCGGCGGGTCGAGCTGCGCGGAACATTGTTCTGGGACGACATCGTGAATCCGATCGCCAACGTTCCGATGGCGGCGTCCGTCTGCGCATCGAACCCGGCGCCGCAGTGCCAGCAGCGCGAGAATCTCGGCCGCACGCGTTCAGCGGGACTGGAGCTGGATGCCGTGGCGCGGATCACCTCACGCTGGCAATTCACGGCGGGCTACGAATACGCGAATTCCGTCGTGGTCAGCGCGGCGGCTGATCCCTCGCTTGTGGGGCTTTGGGTGCAGCAGGTTCCGCGCCATGTCCTCACGTTCGAAGTGGACTACGCGCGTCCTTCCAGTGCTGACCTTCTCGGCGGCCGGCCGTTGGGTCGGATTGCAGTACGATACGAACCAGTTGCCGCTCGGGCAATTTTTTGTGCTTGACGCGGAAGTGGCGCATTCCTTCGGTCACGGCGTCGAACTATTCGCGGCCGCGCAGAATCTCACGAACGCCAGCTATGCCATCGCTGCGGCGACCGCTACTGCGCCGCAAAACGACGGCGCGCCCATTACCGGGCGCATCGGGTTGCGATTGCAGTTCGGGCGCCCCTGACGCGGCGGAGATTTCGACGACATTCATGTTTTCATCGCGCACAAACTGGCCGCTCGAACCAAACCGCTTCGCCCGAGCACTCGAAGAGCACCGGCGCAGCGGCAAACGTCTGATCGATTTGACGGCGTCGAATCCGACGACTTGCGGGTTCGTCTATCCGGAGCGCGAAATTCTTGCCGCGCTCGCCAATCCCCGCGCAATGGAATACAAACCGGAAAGCAAAGGCCTCTACGAAGCGCGCGCGGCGGTAGCGGAATATTACGCGGGACGGCAAAGTCTCTCGGCCGGATCGACCGCTGTGACTCCGGAACAAATTGTGCTGACTTCCGGAACGAGCGAGGCCTACAGCCACGTGTTTCGCTTGCTGTGCGAGCCGGGCGATGAAGTGCTGGTGCCGGCGCCGAGTTATCCGCTGCTGGATTTTCTGGCCGATCTGGCCGACGTGCGGCTGGTGACCTACCCGCTCCTCTATGATCATGGCTGGCAGATGGATTTCTCCGCGCTTCGCGCCGCGCTGACGCCGCGCTCCCGAGCTATCGTCGTAGTGCACCCCAATAATCCAACGGGCTCATTCGTCAAGCCGCACGAAGCGGAGGCGCTCGCGGACATTTGCCGCGATTGGCAAATGGCGATCGTGGCCGATGAAGTGTTTTTGGATTTTGCAGACGGCGCGGCATCAGCGGCCAGCTTTGCGACTGGCAGCCACCTCATAGATGGTTTTCGTCAGGGCACCGCTTCAGCCGTGCCCAAATCCATGGAAACCCCAGGGGTTTTAACCCCTGAGGTAGGCGAAATCCATGGAAGAGCTATTTATGAGATGGCTTCAAGCAAGCGCGCGCTCACGTTTTCGCTGAGCGGCCTATCAAAGATCTCCGCGCTGCCGCAAATGAAGCTCGCGTGGATTGTGGCGAGCGGGCCCGAGCCACAGGCACGAACGGCAATCGAGCGGCTCGAAATCATCGCGGACACATATCTTTCGCCGAGCACACCCGTGCAGCTTGCCGCCAGGAAATTTCTCGAGATGCGAAGCGCCATGCAGGCGCAAATCAAGGAGCGGGTCGCCGTCAATTTGGCGTTCCTCGATACGCAACTGCGCGAGTCCAGCAGCATCTCGCGCCTCGAACGTGAAGGCGGATGGTGCGCTGTGCTGCGCGTTCCGGTTTCAGGCTCGGACGAATCGCTAGCTGTGGATCTGATGGAACGCTGCTCGGTGCTCGTTCACCCGGGCAACTTTTTTAATTTTTCGCAGGATGGTTTTCTGGTGTTAAGTCTGATCACCTCCGTCGCGGAATTCCAGGAAGGAATTCGCAGAATCCGGGAGTTTTTCATGTAGAAATGATGAGCGCTGCCCGGCTGGCGCAACTGGCATATTTGAAGCCGCATTTGTCCGGTGCTATTCTCTCCAGTGAACAAAATTCTTCTCCGCCCGGCCCGTTTTAGGTTACTTTTTTCGCGCAATCTTGCGCCGGACAGGGACACACAATGAAACGACTCGCGCCTCTTTTCTTTCTGTTGATTCCCATCGTCGCGCTTTGCCAAGATTCCGCAGCGCCTGCCGCGCCACCGACCGCAGCCGCTCCAGCCACCGCGCAGCCTTCGGCGTCGACGCCTGCTCCGGCGGCCCCAGTGCCCGCCGCGCCGGACAGCACCACTTTGGCCGCACACCCCACGCCGAGGCCTGCCGGAGGCGCTGCGACGGTCATCTTCTATCGTCCCAAGCGGCTGATGGACGCCACGTTTAAGCCGTCCGTCTATGTGGATGACAGCACCATCGGACGCCTCGGCAACGGCGAGAATTTCAAAGTGAAAGTTTCCGCCGGAACGCACAAGATCTACTCCAACGACAAATCCACGGGTTTGGAACTGGATGCCAAAGATGGAGAGACCTACTACATCCGAGTGGACATGAAAACGGGACTGACGGCACGAGGGGCCGTCACCTTGGTGGAGAAGGGCGAAGGATCCGTCGAGGTCGCGCAGACCAAGCAAACGATCGACGTGGATCTCAGCCACCCGCCGGCACCGCCTCCGCCCTCCACCTTGGCTCCGCCCGGGCAACAGCCCTCGATGGGCCCGCCGTTGCCGCCACCGCAGCCCTGAAGAATTGCTTAGCCGGACACGGGGTGTCCGGATTTGCCGCGCGTGGCAAAGAAGGAAATCAGAAACAGCAGCCCGAATAGGATATCGAACCCCGCCAAGGCCAGATCTGCCGGATGAACGCGTCCTTGAAGGAAGAGAACTGTCATCGCCACGCCGTAACTCCACTTCTCGAAAATCGAAGGAATCATCAACGGGCGGAAACGGACGGGGTTGATGGCGATGACGAAAAAGGCGAGTTGCCAAGCCAGCGCCGCTCCGGTGAAACCGTAATAGAATCCGGGATGCGTGACCGGCGGCGGGTCCTTCACGCCGATGGTGTTGAAGAGGAAATAAAGCGGCGTCAATACCAGCACGCCGTAGATGCCCGCCGCCCAGAAAACAATCTTCGCGAATTTCATGGCCTCCCGCTCCCTATTTGAATTCGAGCGGCCAAGCTTACTACCGCTTCAGCCCTTGTGCACATTGGGCTCACCCGGTGAGTTTTTGTGTCTGGTGTCACCCAGAGACGTGCGCGTTGTCACTTCGTTCTTCAACCCGGCGGCATAGCCTTACACTAGGCGCGGGGGCAGTGTTGGACTCGAGCGCCGACGCTTCTTCCTTCCTTTCGGCCGGCGCCCCCTGATTGCAAAGCCCGCCCACCCCGGGATCTCGCTGGAAAGGAGCGGCCCATGCAATGGATCCTGCTCGCTCTCGCGGTCTTGCTGGTATCAACCCTGGGCGTGGAATTCGTCCGCGGAGTGCGTACCTACCGGAAATACCGCGGCCGGAAGATCATCACTTGTCCGGAAACTCACCAGGACGCCGCCGTTCGCGTCGCGGCGGGAAAAGCCGCCATCGAGGCCGCCAGTGGTGCTCCGAATCTCCAACTGAGTGATTGCTCGCGCTGGCCCGAGAAGAAAGATTGCGGCCAGGATTGCCTGGCGCAAATCAAGAGCGACCCGAACGGGTGCCTCGTTCAGACGATCGTCAATCATTGGTATGCCGAAAAGACTTGCGCGATCTGCGGTAAACAGATCGGAAGTATCAATTGGCACGAGCATCCGCCGGCCCTGGTGGACGAGCGTCACAAGACCGTGCAGTGGAATGAAGTCGCTCTCGAAAAGCTGCAGGAGACGTTTGCGACGCACCTGCCGGTCTGTTGGGATTGCCACGTTGCGCAATCCTTCCGCCGCGAGCACGCGGAACTCGTGACCGATCGCCCGCCGCACTAACGTCCAGCCGGCTCCGTTGCAGGTCCCCGAGCATGGTGCTGCGCGCGCGGCGCACTTTACTGTGGCTGCGCGCAATGAGGGTCGCAAGGCCGCGCGCGAGGCGACGGGCGCGAGTTTCGGGCGCCCGCGCAGCGAGCACCCAGCGCAGGAATTCACGGCGCAGAGCGGGCGTGATTTGCGCGAACGCCCGTCTCGCTTGCGGCGCGCGGCGTAGCGCTTCTGCGAGGTCGGAGGGAACTGCGATTTCGCGCGGAGCGCGATCCCGGCGAAGGGCGATCCAAACTCGATCGCCGGCGTCGGCGCCCGCAGCACGGCGCAACTCCGAATTGATGAACAGGCGATGCGCCCCGCCCGAGCCAGGAAGAAGCGTCGTGCGAATGCTGCAGCCATTCACGGTAGCGACGACCGTGACGCTGCGTTCGCGCCCGAGGGCGCGAGAGATTTCTTCCGGCACATCCACGCAACGATTGATCCCGATCTTGTAGAGCGTTGCCGAGAAGCTGAGAATCTTTGCGGATTTTCGCACCGGCGAATAGTATCACCGCGAAAAGGGTACCGGCGGCTTTGGACTAGCCGCAGAGCGTGCTTCCGGCGTCTAATATCTCAGCGAAACGAGGTCCCCATGTTCAGCCGAATGAACAACACGCAGAATCCCAAATGGCGTGCGACGGCGATCGGCGCCGCGGCAGCCGTTCTCATCCTTAGCGTCTCAAGCGCTTCCCAACAGAAACAACCGAATAAGCCCCCCTCCCCGGCTGGCCCCACGTACGAAGAGATGGTCGCAAGACTAAAACAAGGGGATTTGTCGGTTGATTTCAGTGACCTGCGACTGAAGTACGCAGCAAGTGCGGACTATGATCCGGAGGAGGGCTCCGACGAAGTCGGGAAGATGTACGAAGCCCTCAACAAGAAGGATTTCCAGGGCGCGCTCGACATCGCGAAGGGCGTTCTTGAGAAGCAGTACGTCAACATTGACTCGCACATCGTGGTCTCAGAAGCCTATGAGGGTCTGAACAACGAAGCCATGTCCAAGTTGCATCATGATATCGCCATGGGCCTCTTTCGCTCGATCCTTGGGTCGGGGAATGGCGCGAGCACGGAGTCGGCTTACACGGTTATCTCCGTCGCGGAAGAATACGCGCTAATGAGAGCCATGGGCTGGCGACCCCAGAGACAATCGTATATGCACAAGGGAAAGCGGAGCTACGATCAGATGGACGTGCTGGATACCAAGGACAATTCGACTTTGACCGTGTACTTCGACACCACGCTCAGCGATCAACTCATGGAGAAAGCGCTCGGGCACTGATTTCGGAAAGCGCCAGCATTAAGCGGGCAGGTTCCTCGCGACACCAACAAGTTGATTCCACACGCGCGCTATGGGCAGTGGACTTCCATCGTTACGCCAGACGCTACGGATACGGGTTGTTCCTGGCAATCGCCGATCTGCACCGTGTAAGTCCCTGGAGAGACGATCAGCGTGGACTCCGTCACTTCAGGCCGCAGCTGTTTGTTGATGATGATTCTTTGTCCCGTCGGGTTGGAGGTGAGATGCAGTTTGCCGGGCCGCGGGGGCATCTGCGGCGACGCGGCGGGCGCGATCAGAAGGGCGCTGAATAGGACAAAGCTAAGAGCCGTCAGCATCGTGCGATTTTTCATATCCGCCCGCCTCTCCCATATTTTGGTAAACAAAACCGGCGATGAAGATAACGCCCACCAAGAACGTGTAGAAGTGCGCGTACTGCGCTCTCAAGAGCTGCGGGCTGTAGGGATCGAAGGAACCGGCTTCGAGCATGGAAATTACGGCCAAGTACGCCACATACCCGCAATAGATAGAAAGGCTCACTGACACGGCGCCTACTACAGCAGCCCAGAGTTCTCGGGAACAAGATTTTCCCCTGAAGCCGCCGAAGAGCAACAGCCCCAGTGCTCCCAAAAGCGTCGTGGCGAGGGTGGTGAGCAACCGGTTCATTTCCAGAAAAGCGCTCACCGCCTCAGTTTGAATCGGAATCGAATCATAGATCGCCGGCGCGGATTGCAGATAATGCTGGACCTCCCAGACAGCGCCCGCGATCACCAGGACGCCCAGATAGAAACCGAATCTCCGGAGTACGGTATGTCCCATAAATCGCCGCATGCGGTGTGAACTCCTCTCCGCAGCTACCTCTTCTGTTTCTTGTGCGGTCTAGGTGATTTTCGCGGCTTGTGTACACCCGCCTTCGCTTTTTTCGCGGGTCGCTTCGCGTGTGCGGGACGTTTCGCCTTTTTCTTTTTCGCCGCGCCCGGTGTGGTCGCGCCGGCGCTTTTCGCGGAGAGTCCTTTCGGCATGGACGTCACCGCCGCGGGACCCATCGCGAGAAGCTCCCGTTGGACGTTGCGCATATCGTTCGGATCGTAGTTCGCCGCCCACCATTTCGATTGGCCTCCGCACGCGGCGAGCTGGAGAGGTTTCAACTGCGTGGCGGTTTCGGCGGCGGCGCGGAATTGGTAGTGATCCACGAGACGCAGTGCTTCCACGGCGAAACACTTCGGCGACCCGAGCGTCGTGAATAGCGAGCAGGTTGTCTCCGTTGCTCTGTTCGCCGCCCTCGGCCAGATTCGAGGAACCCGTGAAGACCACCGGGTTCTTGTCATTGAAGTCCACGACGATAAACTTGTCATGAATCACCTGGCCGGGCCCTCCTGTGAATTCCTGGTTAAACGGAGGCGGCACATGTTTGACCAAGGCGGCGAACGGAACGAGCACGCCTGGCTGCCCCGGCTTGTAGACGTTGAATCCTTTCTCGGATTGCGTCATGCCGAAGGAAAACACCTTGCCGCTCAGATGCAGGTTCTGGATGGTCTGCAGGACGGTCCCTCCGCCTTGCAATTCCATGATGGCGAACATGATGGAAGATTTTGCGTTGTTCAGCGCCTGCTGGACCTGGGCGAGGGATACGGTGGCCACCCTGTGCGGGGCAAAGCTCACCGAGAAATTCGGGATGTCGCCCCCCTCATCGGGAAAATCAAACCACTGCGCGGCTAGCGGAGAACTCGAGAAGCCGCTCATATTTGTAAAAACGGACTGAAACACCTGTTCGTATTGGCCGGCGATCTTCGGATCGGTGAAAAGGAGGACGTTATTGGCCTGGACGTAAAGGCCGCGCACGGAAAAATTCGCGGAACCGGTCAGCACCCTCACGGCCTGCCCGTTCTTTTTCGCGATAATGATTTTGTCGTGCGCGAATCTCTTGAAGTGGCCTTGTTTGATGTTGTTCGCGCCCGCCGATTTCACCAGGCGCGTGTGGGCGATAACTTCAAGAGCTTTCCCCACATGGAGTGACGCGTTGTCCAGGACCGCCCGCAAGCGCGGACCCAGCGCCTCGAGCTTGTCGATGATGTCCGGCTCGTCGAGGTCGTAGGCGAATAAATCGACGGTGATCGTCGGATCGGCGACGCACTCGTTCAACAAATCGAAAATCATCTTCCGCGCGTGGTAGCCGAGCCATTCGTACTGCGGCTGAAACGGCTGCGTGTTGTAATCCAGACTCTTAGGAAGCGGGCGGATGATCTTGTTGCCGAACTTGCTGGCGTACGCCTGCGAGCTGATGTACCCGCGAGTGAGCCCCAACTCGAAATTGCTTCCGGCCTGGGGCGCCAATTGCACGGCGACGGTGGCTTTCGGCCCATCCACCATCGTCGAACCGTGGCAATACCGCGCGGTCACCTCGAAATGGTAATTTCCCGGAACAATGTCGGCCGGGAAATAGACCCAGTGGAATTTCTGAAATGGCGCGTTCTGCGAAGAGGTGAACGGGGATTGTTGCGGAGTGGTCCCCGAAGTAACCGGATTGCTGAAGTTCAGACGGTTCTCAAGAAAGAAGGGGGCTCCGGCGGGCGGAGTGCATTGAATCGAAAAACCCGCGAGCTCATTGGTTTTAAGCAAGTCCGGGTCGAGACTATAGGCGAGCAGAACTGCGCCGTCGCCCACGTAACCCGTCAGAGTGAGGGCGCTTGCACTTGCGGGCATGGGGGCCTCCCCGAAAGTTAGGATTCTGTAATAAAACGAAGAGTAACCAGAAGTCGCCGACCATTATCAACAGATTCGGTACTTTAGCAACTACTATCTAGGGGAGTGGGCGTGCCCTGAGGAGTGAGGAGAAACAGAACGGGCCCCGATTCGAGGAAAGAATCGGAGCCCGTCTTAGAGATTATCCTGGCGGCGACCTACGTTCCCACACAGTTACCCGTGCAGTATCATCGGCCCTGCGGGGCTTAACTTCCGTGTTCGGGATGGGAACGGGTGTGACCCCCGCGGTATGGCCACCAGGAAATTTTGAAGCCCGCCAAAGCGGCGGGCCGGTTCGAGGCTGAATACATCCAGCGATCGAGCCAAACAACTGCATAGGCTGGCAGACTGCAAATTTCTGCTTGCGTAAGGACGCAGAGCAAAAAGGGAAAGACGCGAACCCCCAACGCGCCCCGGTGATGAATGGGGACGGTTTGGGAAAGTTTTATGGTCAAGCCGAACGGCCGATTAGTACCGGTAAGCTTCGCGCATTGCTGCGTTTCCACACCCGGCCTATCAAGGTCGTAGTCTTCGACCGGCCTTCTTAGTCCGCCGAAGCGGACTTGGGAGACCTTATCTTGAGGCGAGCTTCTTGCTTAGATGCATTCAGCAATTATCTCTTCCGGACTTCGCTACCGAGCGATACCCCTGGCGGGATAGCTCGTACACAAGAGGTCCGTCCATCCCGGTCCTCTCGTACTAGGGACAGCTCCTCTCAAGTCTCCTGCGCCCACACCAGATAGGGACCGAACTGTCTCGCGACGTTCTGAACCCAGCTCACGTACCGCTTTAATAGGCGAACAGCCTAACCCTTGGGACCTTCTACAGCCCCAGGATGCGATGAGCCGACATCGAGGTGCCAAACCTAAGCGTCGATGTGAACTCTTGGCTTAGATCAGCCTGTTATCCCCGGCGTACCTTTTATCCGTTGAGCGATGGCCCTTCCACGCGGGACCACCGGATCACTAGATCCAGCTTTCGCTTCTGCTTGACTTGTGTGTCTCGCAGTTAACCCGGCTTATGCTCTTGCACTCCACAGCGGGTTTCCAATCCGCTTGAGCCGAGCTTTGAGCGCCTCCGTTACAATTTGGGAGGCGACCGCCCCAGTCAAACTACCCGTCTGGCCGTGTCCCCCGACCCGATTAGGGCCGCAGGTTAGAACGACAGAACAATCAGGGTGGTATTTCACTGATGCCTCCATCCCGGCCGAGACCGAGACTTCCCAGGCTCCCACCTATGCTACGCAGATCATCCCGTTAATCATGGCCAGAGTGCAGTAAAGGTGCACGGGGTCTTTCCGTCTAGGTGCGGGCATCCGGCGTCTTCACCGGAACCACAAATTCGCCGAGTCACTCGCCAAGACAGTCGCTCTATCGTTACACCATTCGTGCAGGTCGGAACTTACCCGACAAGGAATTTCGCTACCTTAGGACCGTTATAGTTACGGCCGCCGTTCACCGGGGCTTCAGTTCAGGCCTTCGTTCCCTTGCGGGAGCTGAGCCCTCGCTTTAACCTTCCGGCACCGGGCAGGTGTCACCCCCTATACGTCGTATTCGACTTAGCAGAGAGCTGTGTTTTTGTTAAACAGTCGCAGAGCGCGTTTCGCTGCGGCCGCCTCGGGCTATAAACCCTACCGCGGCACCCCTTCTCCCGAAGTTACGGGGTTAATGTGCCTAGTTCCTGAGCGAGTGTTCTCTCGAGCGCCTGTGGATATTCACCTTGTCTACCTGTGTCGGTTTGTGGTACGGGCACCTAACGAACTCCTTAGAGGTTTTTCCTGGCAGCGTGAAATTAAGGACTTTGCGGCCGTGTGGCCTCGGGCCCTGTCTCACCGTTGAATGACCCCGTGGATTTTCCTGCGGGATCCGGCTTACACAGAACCATCGGGACATCCATCACCCGACTCCTCTATCCTTCTGCGTCACCCCATCGTGTTAACGTTCGTTAGGTGGGGCAGGAATGTTGACCTGCTGTCCATCAGCTACGCCTTTCGGCCTCGCCTTAGGACCCGCCTAACCCTGAGCGGATTAACCTTCCTCAGGAAACCGTAGACTTTCGGCGACACGAGTTCTCATCGTGTTTATCGCTACTTATGCCGGCAGGGTCTCTTGTGTAGTGTTCAGTAGTCCTCTCGGTCTACCTTATGACTCTACGCAATGCTCCCCTACCAAAGTGGAGAGGCTTGCGCCCCCCACACATTCCGCAGCTTCGGTCACAGACTTTAGCCCCGTTGGATTGTCGGTGCATGATCGCTTGACCAGTGAGCTGTTACGCTTTCTTTAAAGGATGGCTGCTTCTAAGCCAACCTCCTGGCTGTCCGAGCGATCACACTTCCTTTCCCACTTAGTCTGTAGTTAGGGACCTTAGCTGGCGGTCTGGGTTCTTTCCCTCTCGACCACGAAGCTTATCCCTCGTAGTCTCACTCCCGCGCTTTTGTCCGCGGCATTCGTAGTTTGATTGGATTCGGTAACCTTGGTTGGTCCCTAGTCCATTCAGAGCTCTACCACCGCGGCAAATCACGCAAGGCTGCCCCTAAAGGCATTTCGGGGAGAACGAGCTATCACGGAATTTGATTAGCCTTTCACCCCTACCCTCAGCTCATCGGAGCGATTTTCAACTCACAACCGTTCGGCCCTCCAGCAGCGGTTAAGCCGCCTTCAGCCTGGCCAAGGGTAGATCATCCCGCTTCGCGTCTATTCCCACAGACTATTCGCCCTATTCGGACTCGCTTTCGCTACGGCTCGCTTGCGCTTAACCTCGCCTGTGAGAATAACTAGCCGGCTCATTAAGCAAGAGGCACGCCGTCAGGCGTTGAAACCCGCCGAAGCGGGAAACATAGCCCTCCGACTGCTTGTAAGCATGCGGTTTCAGGTTCTATTTCACTCCCCTCGCAGGGGTGCTTTTCACCTTTCCCTCACGGTACTAGTTCACTATCGGTCGCCAGAGAGTATTTAGCCTTGGAGAGTGGTCTCCCCAGGTTCCCACGAGATTACACGTGTCTCGTGGTACTCAGGATACCGCTTCGAGTCCGGTAAGCTTTCGGTTACGTGGCTCTCACACGCTATGGCCCCGCTTTCCAGCAGGTTCACCTAGCTTCCGGTTTGGTAACTCTACTCACGCGGTCCTACAACCCCGCCGTGCAAGCACGACGGTTTGGGCTGTTCCGATTTCGCTCGCCGCTACTTTCGGAATCTCTGTTGATTTATTTTCCTCCAGGTACTGAGATGGTTCACTTCCCTGGGTTAGCTCGTACCCGCCTATGTATTCAGCGGGCCGTCTCCCGAGTTCATCGAGAGGGGTTTCCCCATTCGGAAATCCCCGGATCAAAGCCTGCTTGCGGCTCCCCGGGGCTTATCGCAGCTTGCCACGTCCTTCTTCGCCTTCTGGCGCCAAGGCATCCACCGCACGCCCTTAGTAGCTTGACCATAAAACTCACCCAACACGTCCCGATCCGGTCAGGATCGGAACCCCAGGAACGCGGGGTCAGAGGATCTTGCGGTCCCCCATCCGAATTCTTCAGGGTGCTGTGCATCGCACCTATGTCTGGATTACAACGCAGGCAGGAAACACATCGCGCGTCGAGCGAGCTCGCCTTTCCACAAATTGCTCTGCTCGAGCAGAATTTGCAGTTGGCACGCCGCGACCGCACCCCTTGAGAAGGCGCGAACGCTTCGTGCCATTGCCAGCCTATTCAGTTGTCAAAGAACGTTCGCCCCGCGCCCGGCGGGGCAACACTGCTTTTCAGCAGTGCTTAAAAGCGTTTTCACAACAAAAAACCCGGCGCTGAGCGCCGGGCCAGTCCGTCCACACACGTCGGGACGGATTCGCTCGAAGCTCGTTTGCCTGTTTATCCGGTATTCGTAACCGACCTCACTCCGAGTCTTGCTCTACCCGGGATACCGAAGGTTACTGCCGTGGCCGGCACTCTCCGGCCAATTGCAAAGTGTATCAGAATTCCTAATCGCGTCAAGCAATGTTTCCAAGAAATCCACAGCGCCCGGCGCGGTCTCGCCGAGCGATCGCCTAAGTCGCTGAGTCCGCGCCAGGCCGGTAGTTCGGCCCGCGCGCGGAATCCGGCGCGTGCAAAGGGTTCACGATCTCGCGCTTCATGCGTTGACAGCAGCGGCCGCGCACCGTAGCATTGCGCCACTCCGAAATTTTGGCGCGAGTGGGTATACGAACGGAATGATCGGGCAGACTTTTTCGCACTATCGCATCGTTGAAAAGATCGGCGGCGGCGGTATGGGCGTAGTGTACAAAGCGGAAGACACCCGCTTGGGCCGCTTCGTCGCGCTGAAATTTCTGCCCGAAGGCTTCGTGCGCGACCGCCAGGCGCTCGATCGTTTTGAGCGGGAGGCCCGCGCCGCGTCCGCCCTTGACCATCCCAACATCTGCACAATCTATGAAGTGGGCGAGCAGGAGGGACAGCCGTACATCTCGATGCAATTCCTGGATGGCCAGACTCTGAAGCACCGCATCGCGGGCAAGCCCATTGAACTGGAGCTGTTACTCGATTGGGCCGTGCAAGTCGCGGACGCGCTCGACGCGGCGCACTCCAAGGGAATCATTCATCGCGATATCAAACCTGCGAATCTCTTCATCACCACCCGCGGGCAGGCGAAAATCCTGGATTTCGGCCTGGCAAAGATTTCCGGGCCCGACGGGGTTGGCGGCGCGACCCAAGGTGATTCGGCGATGGCCACCCTCGCCACCGGCCCGGAAAATCTCACCAGCCCCGGATCGACGCTCGGTACCGTCGCGTACATGTCGCCCGAGCAGGCGCTCGGCAAACCTCTCGATGCGCGGACGGATTTATTTTCCTTTGGCGCGGTCCTGTACGAGATGGCCACGGGCCGCCTCGCGTTTGAAGGCGAGACTTCCGCGGCCGTGTTCAACGCCATCCTCAATCGCCCGCCCGCCGAGCCGGTGCGGCTCAATTCGAGTCTCCCTGCCGAACTCGCTCGGATCATCAACAAGGCCCTGGAAAAGGACAAGAATCTCCGCTACCAGAACGCTGCGGACTTGCGCGCCGATTTGCAGCGGCTGAAGCGCGATTCGGATTCCTCGCGCACGGCTACCGCGCAAACCGCCGCCGATTCAAGAGGCGCCGCGGGAACCGCCAAATCGAAGCGGCCAAAAATTGTCATCGGCGTCGCCGCTCTCATCCTGATCGCCGCCGCGGGCGGGGTCTACCTTTTCATGCATCGCACGCCCATGCTGACGAACAAAGATCAAGTCGTGCTGGCGGATTTCACGAACACAACCGGCGACGCGATGTTCGACGGCACGCTCCGGCAAGGCCTCGCCGTGCAGCTCGAACAATCGCCGTACTTCAACCTGATCTCGGACAGTCAAATCGCGCAGACGCTGCGTTTGATGGAGCAGCCCGATAATACGCGCCTGACGAACGATCTCGCGCGGCAGATTTGCCAGCGCTTGGGTGCGACGGCCGTGATCGGCGGCTCCATCGCCACTCTGGGATCGCAATATGTGGTGGGGTTGAGCGCGCTGAAGTGCAGCACGGGCGAGACGCTGGCCGAGGAGCAGGTCACGGCGGACAGCAAATCCCAGGTGTTGTCCGCGCTCGCACGAGGAGCTTCGGAATTGCGTGGAAAGTTGGGTGAGTCGCTCGCTTCCATTCAACAATTCGACGTTCCGCTTGAGATGGCCACAACGTCATCGCTCGAAGCGCTGCAGGCCTTCACCCTGGGCCGCACAGCGATGATCCAACAGGAAGACTACGCCAGTGCGGTGACGCTCTTTGAGCGGGCCGTCAGCCTGGACCCCAGCTTCGCCATGGCCTACGCCTCCCTGGGCACTTGCTACAACAACTTGAACGAGCCGACGAAAGCTGCCGAAAATACCACCAAGGCGTATCAACTTCTCGATCGGACGAGCGAAAGAGAGAAGCTCTATATAACCTCGCACTACTACCAGTTTGTAAAAGGTGACGTTCTAAAGGCTGAGCAAGCCTACGATCTCGGGACGGAGACTTTCCCGCAGGACGTGGCCAACTACATCAACCTCAGCGACGTGTACACCGTTCTTGGCGAGTACGACAAAGGGTTGGCCGCTTCCCAAAATGCCTTGCGCGTGGATTCCGGTGATGGTCTGACGTACGATGACGTCGCCGGAGCCTACCTGGCCTTGGACCGTCTCGACGAAGCCAAGGCTGTCATTCAACAGTCCTACGCGCGAGGGCTGGACCCCGCCGGAGAACACCTAACTCTCTATCAGGCACATTTCCTGGAGCACGACGCGGCCGGGATGGCCAAAGAGGTCAGTTGGGCGATGGGCAAAACGGGCTACGAAGACCAGTTCTTGTTTGTGGACTCCTCCACGGCGGCGGCCACCGGCCTCGTGCAACACTCTCGCGATCTGACCAATCGTGCATTCGTCTCCGCCCAACACGCCGGCGAGCCGGAAACGGCTGCGAATTATCGAGCCGCGGAAGCGTTTCGCGATGCGCTTTTTGGCAACGCCTCCGAAGCGAAATCGGAAGTCGGTGCGGCTTTGGCGATTTCTCGAAGCGAATTCGTCGAGCCCTGCGCTGCGCTTGCCTACGCGCTCTCCGGCGACGTCGGCCAAGCCCAAGCCCTCGCCGACGAGCTGGCCAAGCGATTTCCAGAAGATACGATCATGCAATACCTCTATCTCCCAACCATCCGGGCGGAGATTGATTTGGATCGCGGCAATCCAACAAAGGCCATCGATGACCTGCAGATTTCTGCTCCTTACGAGCTCGGTGAACCGCCATCCCCGGAAACCCCACTGTGGCCCGTCTTCTTCAGAGGAATGGCTTACCTCGCCGCGCACGACGGCGCTTCCGCGGAAGCCGAATTCCAAAAGATTTTGGACCACCCGGGCATCACCCTGAACCTAAGCGTCGGCCCCCTCGCGCATCTTGGGATCGCCCGAGCCGAGGCGCTGCAAGGCAATAAAGACAAGGCCCGAGCTGCTTACCAGGACTTTTTCGCCCTTTGGCAACATGCGGATGCGGGAATCCCCATTCTCGAGCAAGCCCGCGCGGAATTCGCCAAATTACAGTAGCAGACCATCTTCTCACCCAACCCGCAGCGCATTCTTGCCGAACGAGACGGCCGCGGCTCCCGCGCCCAAGGTCCCCCTGCTTGACAACTTTCCCCTAGTCAGGCCACTATGAGGTGCCTGTTCCCGGGGTGGGACACAGGACCCAATTTTCGGACTTATTCATTTCTCAGTCGAGATGAACTCCCATCTTTCGGTTTCCGCCAGGACGCGGAATATCTCAGTGCTATTTCTATTTCTGTATCATCGGCGGGACGCAAGTGAATTCTAAGGAGCATTCAGACATGGTTGAGACGAAGAAGTCCAAGAAATGGTTCGCAATTGGAACAGGAGTGCTGGGCCTCATCCTGGCTGTGGCGCTGGTTGGATCTGCCCAAACGTCAACCGGGACGATCACCGGAGCGGTGACCGATCCCCAAGCACTGGCAATGGTAAGTGTAAACGTCGAAGTGCTCGACACAGACACCGGAGCCAAAGCCGAATATCCCACAAACGCTTCCGGGCTTTATGTCGCCACTCTCTTGGAACCGGGAAATTATGAAGTTACTGCCAGCAAGTCCGGGTTTCAGACGGTCATCGAAAAAGGCATCGTCCTTCATGTCGGCGAGACCCTGACGGTCGACATTCGGATGCCCCTGCAGTCGGCGCAAGGATCCGTGACGGTGACTGAACAAGCGCCGCTGCTTGAGACGGAGAAGACTGCGCAGTCGCAAACCGTCAGCCAGTCTCTGGTAGAAGGACTTCCCATGGTGGGCCGGCGCTGGGAAGATTTCGTATTGCTCACGCCCGGCGTGACAACCGACGGAACCAGCGGCCTCTCCAGCTTTCACGGAATCTCCGGCCTGTACAACGGGAATTCGGTGGACGGAGCGAACAACACCCAGGCCTTTTTCTCCGAAGCGCGCGGGCGAGCCATCATCGTCGCCTATGTCTACAGCCCTGATTCGATCAAAGAATTTGAAGTGAGCGCGAGTAACTACAGCGCGGAGTACGGGCAGGCGGCCGGCGGAGTGGTGAATGCGGTCACGCGGTCCGGATCCAACGAGCTTCACGGCGATCTTTTTTACAATTTGCGCTATCCAAGTCTGAACGCGCTGGACCCAGTCACCAAGAACAGCGGAGTTCACACGCAGTCGGTTCACCAGCAGCAGCAGTACGGCGGCAGCTTCGGCGCACCGATTCTGAAGAACAAATTGTTTTTCTTTGGCACCTACGATGGATTCCGCAAAGTGAATCCGATCGTTTACACGAGCACCACCCCTGCCTCTGAGCTCTCTTGCCCAACGGGCTTTGCTACAGCGGCGCAGTGTGCGGCGGGTCTAGTATTCTTTTCTGGTACTTTGGACGGCGCGTTTCCCCGCGACCTGAAGCAAAACGTCTTCCTTGGCAAACTGGACTACCAGCTCAATGCTGCGAATCACTTGAGCGCGGTCTTCAACCTCCAGGACTGGGCAGAGCCTTATGGATATAACACGTCGGCAACCGTGAACAACGGAGGGTCCACTAACAACGGATACGGCTCGACCCACGAGCGTTTCCTGATTGCCACTTGGGAGTCCACAATTTCCACCAGCATGTTGAACGAGGCGCGTTTTCAGTGGGGCCGCGACTATGAGTACGACGGAACCAACGGAGGGGGACCCTTTGTGTCCCTCACCAATATCGCGTCTTACGGCGAAACTTCCGCACTACCGCGCCCCGCCTTCCCCGACGAGCACCGGTACCAGATCTCGGACAACCTCTCGATCCTTAAGGGCGAGCACTCTTTCAAGTTCGGCGTGGATGTGAATTTCATCCACGAGTTGCTCGTCAATTTATTCCAAGGTGACGGGAGTTATAGCTATAGTAACCCGGCGCTTCCTGCGAGCGCTGGCTGCACAGCCACCAATGGCGCCTCCGCAGCTGCCGAGGACACCTTCTGCGGATGGCTGGCCGACGTATATAACATCAACCTCGGTGACACCTATTCTGGTCTCACAGGGAATTCCAATACCGGTACGCATACATTTTGCACGCCCACGATACCCATCCCGAACCCAGTTACTTCTGCCACATGCTTCAGTTTGACGGGCAGACATTATTCCAGTTTTACTCAGGTTGAGGATCCGATCACGCACGTCGGTGCGGACGACTTTTATGATGACGATTATGGCGCTTATTTCGAGGATTCCTGGAAGGTACGGCACAACGTGACGGTGACTCTCGGTTTGCGGTACGACCTGCAACGCGTTCCACCGCCTCCTACCCCGAACACCGGAACACCGTTGCTGACGCTCTACACGTCGACGCTTAACCTCGACAAGAACAATATTGCGCCGCGCATTGGCGTCGCTTGGCAGCTTGATAGCAAGACTGTCGTTCGTGCTGGCTATGGAATTTTCTACGGAAAAACTTCGAACAGCACGTATTACGCGCTGCGAGTGGAAAACGGCGTTTACCAGCAAACTTTCACGGGCTGCACTGTAACCAACGCGAATCCGACCCTGCAAGCCTGCGCGCCGACATTCCCGAATGTGTACTTTGTCCCGCCGGGGCCTACGCTGGCCGCCGCATTTTCTGGCAGCATCACGCCGACCGCTTTGTGCACGGTCGCGGCCACGACCCCTCCCGCGATTCCGCCTCCGCCTTCGTGCCCCTCGCTTTCCGGAGGAAGTCTTCCCACCGCAGCTCAGGCGGTCCATGGCATGACTCCTGATTTTGTAAACCCCGTCGCGCATGAGGGAGAACTGACGATCGAGCGCCAGATTCCCGGTCATATGACGGTATCCGCCAGCTATCTTTTGACGCGCGGAATTCATCTGCCTTCGGATTACGATGCGAACGTCGCCCCTGCCAACGGCGCTACGAAGACTTACGATGTCCTTGCCAGTGCGGTTAACAATGCGCCAACAGCCTTTACCGCGACGGTGCCGTTCTATACGCAGCGGCTCAACCCATCGACCGGCATCATCCTGAACCAAGCCAGCGTCGTGAACTCCTGGTACAACGCATTGATACTCACCCTGCGCAAGCCGATGAGTCACGGCCTCGAATTATTGTTGAACTACACCTACAGCAAGGCGCTGGACGATGGCCAGACCGCCGGATCGAACGGGACGTTTTTCGGAACCGACGACGTGCTCGATCCCTATCATGTCCAGGGGGACTACTCGTATTCGGATCTCGACCAGCGCCATCGCTTTGTGGGCAGTGTCGTGTGGCAGCCGATGTACGCTCAAAACATGTCCAGTGAGTTCGCGAAGCAGTTGCTGGACGGGTGGGATGTGTCTGGCATTCTGACCGCCGCCACCGGTCAGCCCTACTCGGCGTACCTGGGAACCTCAGTGTTCGGCGGCGGTATAGACGGCGGCCTGACTGGCGGGGAAGTGAGCACGTTCGCCAGCGCCGTCGGCGGCAGAGTTTCCTGGTTGCCGCGCAACTCTTATAACCTGCCTAACTTTGCCAACATCGACCTCCGTTTCGGGCGAGGATTCACAATCCATGAGAAGTACCGTCTCGACTTTCGAGTTGAGGCGTATAACCTGTTCAACAGCGTCATCGTGACCGGCGTCAACACCACTGCCTACACGGAATCGGCGGCAGGTTCCGGTGCGTGCGGAGGGCACACGAACATTTGTATGGTGCCGTCTTCCACTTTCGGGAGTCGCACAACGACCTCCGGCATTCTTTATGGCGCACGGCAAATGCAGTTTGGCACCCGGTTTGAGTTCTAAGGAGAATTGATTTGCTCCTTGTGAGCAGACCGGAATCACAACGATCCGCGAGGATGAACTAGCAAGGTCGAAAACCAAAAGGGGGCGGCGCTTGGAAGTCCAAGCGCCGCCCCCTTTTTTTGATTTGAGATACTGATCGCGCGGGCGTACGGCAACTTCGCGCAACAAGTTCAGCGGAGTTGGAAAGCAAGATTCGCGCGTGAGCGGTAAGAGCGCTTCCCCAAAAATGAACCGGCCGTCCCGACGAATCGGGACGGCCGAGAATCGCGTGAATCCAAGCCCGAAAAATTAGGGCTGTTTGTCGGTCGTGGGTGCGGGCTGGGGAGCCGGCGCCTCAGGTTGCGCGTCGGGCGAGGTGGAGGCCGAGACGGCGCCCGGAGCTTGTGCGTCGCTCATCGGCTCGCGCGTCAGGTAGAGCATGAACGGGGTGACCTCGAAGGGCATCTTCTCCCGTTCCGCAACTGTGCCTGTCGGCTTGGCCTTGAGCATTTCCAGTTGATCGTTCCAAGGATCCATCTTGACGCGGCCGCCGAGCGGAAGCGCAACAATCTGCGCCTGTGTATTTGCCGGAGCCGGTGCGGGCGTTGCGGCGGGCGCTGCTGCCGGAGCAGGAGCCGGGGCCGGAGTTGCCGTCGCCTGCAGCGAAATGCCGGTGGAAACGCGGTCGCCGAGGTTCGGGCTAATCAGGTTCGGAATTTCCTTCTGCCGCTGGGCCAGCGCGGCCAGGAAAAGCTGCGCGGTCGCAAGTTGATCCTTGTACGGAGAATTCTTCAAAAGTTCGTTGGCTTTGGCGTTCGCGGTGTCCTCTTCTTCTTTCGTCCGCGCGAAGCCAAAGTGTTTGAAGGTGTCCTTCTCGTTGAAGAGCAAGCTGTCGAAGAACGCGAATTGCGTGTTCACGCGGTGGGCTAGAACGACGTGTCCCATCTCGTGCGCGAGAATGGCCGCCAGGCTGGCTTCGTCGGGAAGCACGTCAATCAAGCCGCGGCTGAGCACGATCGTGTGGCCGATCGTGAAGGATTCCAAGGTGGAGGTAAGCAAAACGCGGCAGCGAATTTCAGGCTCGATATCGAGGTTGTTGGTTACTTCCAGGTTGTTCACGACGGTGTTCAGGACCTTGTCGACTTCACCCGGAGGTGCGAGCAGCCCCAGTCGCTCGAGACGATCCGTAATGTTGTCCTCCGCCTGACGATCCCAGGAACGCTGAGCTTCCACGGGCGAAAGATCGTTGTTCTGTTGCGCCTGATCCTGCACCGGCGTCTGGGATTCCACGAGCACGCGGCTCAACTCGGATTCTTCCCGGGAGTGGCCGAGGTTATAACCCCAGAGGCGGGTCTGCGCCTTGAACTGCGCCGTCCGGCCGATCGAGAAGTGGAGATTCTGTTCTTCGCTGTAGATGAATGCCGGCAGCCAGAGACCCGGGCCGGAGTTCACGCGCCAGCTGTCAAAGTGGAAGAAGTAGTCGCCGGCGGAGCCACCGGTATAGCCGCCATTGAAGCGGACAATGTGGAAGTCCTGATCCTCGACCCAAATTCTTCCCACAAACCGGTTTTTGCCCGCCTTCTTGTCCGGCGTGACGTCAAACACCAGGCAGCGGATCTCGCCGAGGAACTCGCGGCGCACGTAGTCGAACGTGTAGTGCTCGCGGTCGAGGCCGGCGTTATCCAGATAGATCATCTGCAGGAAACCGCGCGGCTCAAACTCCATGCTGAAGGGGGAAAACTCGCCGAGCCCGCCGAAGAACTTGTGGTGGTTGGTCTCATCGGAAATTTCTTCCAGGTCCACACCCTTCGAGAGGATGGCCCGGCCCAGGTAGTACTTGTCACCCGCCGGCACAGCGCCCAGATCTTTGTCCGCCTTCATCAATTGAATGTAGGTTTCAACGAGGGGGGTATACTGCTTCAACGATTCCATCTCCTGGTGTTCCACGGAGATGATGCGGTCTTCGACCTGGCTCATGGTGGTGGGCTGGTCGGCCGCGCGCATCGGGACAACTCCCAACGCCAGCACGATCAAAATCACTCGCAGGGTGCGCATGGTTCCTCCAAACTCCTTCTAGTCCGCAATCTGGAAAACGATATGAACTTTGGCCGGGAAATCGACCGCATGGCCTTCGCTAATCGCCGGCTTGAACTGAATCTGTTCAGCGGCCCTAATCGCGTTTTCATCTAGACCGTGGCCGAGCCCACTGATCACGCGATTCACGTGCACGGGGCCGGATGCCGGGAAAATCACGTCCAGCACGACCTCGCCCTCCAAATTCAGCTTCCGCGCCTCGTCTGTGTATTGAGGTTTGGGTTTGGCCAGGATCACCACCGGCTGGACGGAGGCCGCTGCCTCGGACTGCTTGGGTCGCGGCGCATCACTCTGCGCCGTATTCTCGTTGGAGAATCCCCCGGACTGCACAGTGCTGTGATGGGACGCGGCAGGTGGAGGATTCGCGGTCCCGTTGCCGAAGCCCGTGCTCGCAACGGTTCCGCGCTGCCCATGAGCGCCACCGGTTCCGTTGCCGTAACCCGGGCCGGGCGGCAGATCGGGCGAGCCAAATTGATTGATGTTGACGCCGCGATTCGTCGGCTGGCCGTGGCTCGGCACACCGTTCGGATCGCCGAATCCGCCGGTCTGAACTTTCTCAACCGGAACGTTGTGCAAAGTCGGCACCGCCGCGCTGCCGCTCCCCATATTGCCGGTCTTCACAGGTTCGCGCGGGCGCACGGGCTGATCATCGGGAGCTGCAATGGGATTGACGGCCGGCGCGAACGATGCATTCACCGGCGCCGGGGCCACGGTAGCTTTTGGTTTCGGTTTCGGCGCTTCCAGACGCGGCGCGAACAGCTTCGCAACCTTCGGTTCTTCGACCGGCTGTTCAACCGGCGCGGGTGTCGGTTGGATGCGCTGTTTAATGACTGGAGGTTTTGGAGGCAGCGGCACTTCCGTCGGCGGAGTCGCCACCGGGATCACGGAATACATCATCCTGGGAATCAGCCTCTGCGGAAAGAGCATGGGAATTGCCACCAGGAATGCGGCGACGGAAAGTTGCGTAAACAAACTCACGCCCATCACACCCAGACGCGGTTTGCCCGTGGGGAGAAGCGACAACCGGGCCGAAACCTGTTTGTTGCCCACCTTCTCCTTCCACGCGTCTCTCTGAGAGGCCGGGGCAGGAGGCGTAAACCGGTTCGGATTCGGAACACTTGTCCGGTGCGTATCGAGAAAAGTAGTACTCATCATTCTGATCGCCTAGTAGAAGATTCCGCACCGAAGGAAGGCGCGGTTACTTCTCCCTTCAAATTCGACAGCTGGGCTAGGAAAGATTCGCCTCGTACAGTACGAGCGTACGGGGCACTCTTGGGTAGCCGAATAGAACTTTTGTACTACTGTCGCTTAAGTGCCAACGGAACTTCGGGGGGACTGGGTGTCCGAAGAAGTTAGGCTCTTGAGTACGATTATGCTGGCTTGTACGTAGCATGACTTCGTTGTAGTCGGATGCTGCATTCTTGAGCGATGCCTGCTCTGCGATGGAGATTACCACGAAACGCCCCCTCCCACTACAACCCGAATCGAGACACCCATGTTGTGGTACTAGTACCCAACAGCACCTGCGAAATAGCGATAATGGTTAACTCCAGGGTCTTTATGTGCATCTATTTGCAGATAGAGCCAGACCCCGAGAGCGTCTCATCGCTGCTTTTTCCGCTCTCTTGTGAATACTTGAGATGCCGCCTCCTTTGCGAGCACGAATCACCCCTTGTGTTATCGCAATTCTTTGTCCATTCCTCGTAAGCGGCTCACTGCGGGCTCAGAGCCCGTCACCTAGCCAGGGACCCACCGCTGCGGCTGGACTCCCATCGCGCGACGTCTCCTGGGGAAAACTGCCCGGTAACTTCATCCTGGACGAGAAGGAAATCTGGCTCTTCCCGATCCAGCTCGCGCACGGCCGCCACCTGGTGCCGACGCTCTTAGTGCTTGGCACCACTACCGGTCTATTATTTGCTGACGCTCACGACGCTCCGTATTTCCGGAGGACATCGAGCTTTCAGACCTTTAATCGCGGTTTCAGTGGTCCGGTCGCGGCGTCCGAGATCGCCTTGGTTCCCGCTTCTTTCTACCTCGCGGGACTCATCCGCGATGATTCCTATTCGGAAAAGACTGCGCTTTTTGCAGGAGAAGCCGTCGCCGACAGCTTGGCGCTTAACCTCATCATGAAAATCGCCAGCCGCAGGCTTCGGCCGTCAGACATCCCTCCGACTGGAAATTTTTCCGATACATTTTTTCGAGGCAACGCTTCCTTGATTAACGGGAGTTTTCCTTCGGCCCACGCGATGGCCGCATTTTCCGTCGCCGCCGTTTTCGCCGAGCGATATCGCAACCATCGTTGGGTTCCCTGGGTCGCTTACGGAGTAGCCGGCGTCATTTGTTTATCTCGGATTACGCTGCAGTCCCATTTTCCGTCCGACGTTTTCCTCGGCGCAGCTCTGTCCTATCCCATTGCGCGTTTCGTCGTGCTGCAGGGCCACTAACGTGCCTGCGATTGGATTTTGCACATTCTGAGTTTCTCCATTAGACTTCGCTTTGGATTCCTCCGAAACTTCAAGTGATTGGCAGCAATCGCGGCACCCACGGAATGATTGCACTCACGAAGCTGTCCAAGGATTACGGCGACGCCGAGCGCGTCCGGGCGCTCAACGACGTTACCCTGTTCGTCAAACATGGCGAACGCGTTGCGGTGATGGGTCCCTCGGGTTCGGGGAAATCCACATTGCTCAATCTGATTTGCGGACTGGACCAGGCGACCTCCGGCTCCATCAAAATCGACGGCGTGGAACTCTCGGAGTTGGATGACGACGCCAGAACCCGCATGCGCCGCGAGAAAATTGGAATGATCTTCCAGACGTTTAATTTGCTGTCCACTCTGACGGCCGTGGAAAATGTGGCGTTACCGCTTCGCTTACAAGGCTTGCGGCGCCGCGACGGCGAAGAGCGCGCCGTATGCATGCTCGATCGGGTGGGCTTGAAACACCGGGCTTCGCACTTGCCCGACGCTCTCTCCGGCGGAGAGCGCCAGCGCGTCGCGATCGCTAGGGCGCTCGTCTTCACCCCGCCCCTGCTGCTCGCGGACGAACCGACCGGCAATCTGGATTCGGCCACGGGCGAGGAAATTCTCCACCTTCTCGATGATTTGCACCGGGAATACAACTGCACGATTCTCCTGGTCACGCACAACGAGATGGCGGCCCATTATTGCGATCGCATCCTGACCCTCCGCGACGGCCGCATCGTTCACGAAGCGATCGCCGCTCCCAGTCGCCGCGGGAAAACCTGATGCTCCGCGCCCTCGGGATGATCAGTTTGAAGGAGTGGCGCGTGCACCGGCTGCGCGTGGCGCTCACCACCCTGGGCATCGCCCTCGGCGTAGCCGTCTTCTTCGCCGTTCGCACCGCGAACGCGTCCCTGTTTAATTCGCTCCAGGAGACCGTCGAAAAAATGGCCGGCAAGGCCACGCTCGAAGTCACCGCAGGCGAATCCGGATTCCCGGAGCACGTGCTCGATACCGTGCGCGCGACGCCGGGGGTCAAGGTTGCAGAGCCCATCATCGAAGTGATCGCGCAGACGTTGTTCGCCGGCGAAGGAAACCTGCTCGTGCTCGGCGTGGATACGACGGGCGATCAGGCCTTGCGCGACTACGAATTCGACCGCTCGCAGACCGAAGTCGCCGATCCGCTCGTCTATCTCGCCCAGCCGAACTCGCTGATGGTGTCTCGCGCGTTCGCCGAGCGGCACTTGCTTAAGATTGGGGACTCGTTCGATCTGTTCACTTCGCAAGGGAAGCAGTCGTTCACCGTCCAGGGCTTGTTCAAACCCATCGGCATCGGCGAAATCTTCGGCGGGAATATCGCCGTCATGGACGTTTATTCGGCGCAGGTCGTTTTCAATCGCGGCCGCAATTTCGATCGCATCGACCTGATGAATTCTCCCGATGTTCCCGTGGACACGTTGCAGCTGCGAATCAGCGCGCAACTCCCTTCAGGCGTTCTGGTCGAGCGTCCCGAAGCGCGCGGCCAGGCGCTCGATAACACCGTCACGGCGATGCGCATCGGCATGCTGACGACCAGCTTCGTCGCGCTGCTGGTGGGCGTGTACATCATTTTCAATTCCTTCACGATTGCCGTGAACCAGCGCTGGAAGCAAATCGGAGTCCTGCGCGCGGCCGGCGTCGAACGCAGAAATATTCGCCGGATGTTTCTCCTCGAAGCGCTGATCATGGGCGTGCTGGGATCGGCGATCGGCATCGTCGGAGGGTATTATCTTGCGGCCGCGGCGGCGAAATTGATGGGCACTATTGCGGCGTCCGTGTATGGGCTGGTCTCTTCGCCGGGACGCTCCCCGGTCCGCGCGGATCTGTGCCTTGACTCCGTCGCGCTCGGGGTCGCTGCTTCGCTCGTCGGCGCCTGGTTTCCGTCCCGCGCTGCGTCGCAACTCGATCCCGCGATGTCCTTGCACAACATCGAAACCCGCGCCCGCGAAGGCGTGATGGGACGGGGCCGCGTGGGAACCGGCATCCTGTTGATTCTCGCCGGCCTGCTTTTGGTGTTGTGGTCGTCCCCGCGCTACGGCACCTCTATCCAATTCCTCTACGCTTCCGTGACGTTAATCGGCTTGACCCTCGTCTTGCCCAAAATCGTCCAATGGTCGGCGCGGGCCCTGCGCCCCGCAATGAATTATCTGGGCGGTTCGGAAGGCGCCCTGGCCGTAGACTCCATGATTCAGTCCCCGCGCCGCACTTCGGCCACGGTCGGCGCGCTGATGGTAGGCCTGATGTTTGTCTTTTCGACGGGCGCTTACATCCAAAGCTATCGCCGCATCATCGATCGTTGGACGACCCAGATGATCAATTCCGATTTGGTCGTTTCGGCCTCGGCGCTGTTGCGCTCGCCTTCCAACCATTTCAGCGAGGATCTTGGCCGGAGCATCGCAACGCTTTCGGGAGTGCGCCACGTCGAGAATGTGCGGTTCACAGCGGTGCCTTTCCGGGGCGATAGTGTCGCGGTGATCGCCAATGATATGAACGGGTTCCTGGCGCGTGCGCGGGACGCGATTGAAGACGGGGATACGCGGACGTTGCAGCGGGAATTGCCGAGTGGTCAGGGTTTTATCGTCTCGCGAAATTTCGCCAATCGTTGGGGATTTCACGCCGGCGATGAGGTGCAACTGGAGGCGCCGTCGGGCCCGCTCGCTCGCCCGATTCTCGGCATCGTGGACGATTACCGCTCCGAAAAAGGCACAGTCTTTATGGATCGCGCGCTCTACAAGCAATACTGGAACGATAGCGCGGTGGATTACCTGGACATCGATCTGCAGCCTGACACGGATCCCGCCGTGGTGAAGCAACAGATCGAAAAGCTCACGACGGGATCTTTGCATGCGTTCGTCTATACGAACGCGGAGTTCCGTGCGTGGATCTCCGGGCTCGTGGACCAGTTCTTCGCGCTGAATTACATGCAACTCGTGGTGGCCGTGCTGATCGCGGTGCTCGGCATCGTGAACACGCTCATCATCTCCGTCTCGGATCGCCGCCGCGAGATCGGCATCATCCGCGCCATCGGCGGCTTGCGTTCCCAGATTCGCAAACTCGTGCTGCTCGAAGCGCTGGCCATCTCCCTCGTGGGAGTTTTCATCGGCGCCCTCGCGGGCGCGCTGAATACGCTGTTCATGTCCCACACAGTTTCGATCATCCTCGCCGGGTATAGCATCCCATTCAATGTGCCCTGGAACCTGATCTTGATGTCGCTGCCCGTCGTCGCGGCCGCATCGCTGTTGGCTGGTTGGCTTCCTGCGCGGACTGCGTCGCGCATGGAAGTGATCGAGGCGATCGGCTATGAATGAGCGTTCACCGCGCCGCCCTCGCAAAGACATTTTTCGCGTCGGCGCTCCGCATCTCCTCCTGCCGGCACTCGCCCTGACGTTCACCCTCTGGGCCGCCGCCCAGACGCCCGATCCGAAAGCGATCATGGCCAGCGTCTACAGCGAGAACACCAGCCATGACGAAACGATCCGCGCCACGTTCGACGTTTTTGACAAAACCGGCCAGTCGCGCCGCAAGAAATTCATTCTCCTGCGCATCGGCCCGCTCGGCGACAGCAAGACGCTCTTGCGCTTCACCGATCCCGCCGAAATTCGCGGCGTCACGCTGCTCTCCATCAATCAAAGCGGCGTCGCGGATCGCCAGTTCATGTACATCCCGGCCCAGCAGCGCGTGCGGCCCGTCGCGCCGCAGGAGCGCTCCGAGCGCTTCATCGGCAGCGATTTCACTTACGAAGACATCGCCGAGCCCGCTCTCTCCGATTTCACTTACAAATTGCTCGACGCCTCGGACGTGATGGAAGGCCACGCGACCTACAAGATCGAATCCACGCCGGTCGATCCCGCACGCTCGCAGTACAAGTACATTTATTTCTGGATCGCGCGCGACATCCACGTGATTCTCCACGAGGAGATGTACGGCCAGGACGGCCATCTGCTCCGCACCCTGCACGCCAGCGACCTGAAAAAAGTCTCGGGCTTCTGGGGCGCCCGCCACATCGAAGTCCAGACGGTACCCGACGGCACCCGCACGAATCTCACATTCGACGAGGCCCACTTCAACACGGGCCTGAGCGAGCAGCTCTTCTCCCCGGACACTTTTGGAACCGCAAAATTTTAGGCGCACCGACAGGCCCAGGTCATTCCGCCCACGCTCACTGGTGCTCTGCAAGACCGCGCAATCGAGCAATCGATGATGCCTCAGGGGGCCCACTTTTTTTCGGCCACGGCGGTCAGGCTCCTGCGGGAAATGATTCGACACGCGGAAGTTCCACGTCAAAGGCGGGGCCAGTCGCCGAGAGGCAGTGGCGCAAGCCCATCATCGCCGAACGCCTCGCTAGCAATGCAATGGCTCGCCCTTAAGCGACTAAGAAGGCGAGGAGACGGTTACAGAGTCGGCGGTCGAAATCAGCCAGTGACAGTGCACGTAATCCACGATGCGATCGATATGCTGGTCAATTACGTTTAAGCGAATCACTGAATAAGCCGTCCATGTGTCAGCGCCGCGTTGCAGAATGATGATAACCGGTTCGCCATCCACTTCGCCTATGGCCAATCTCCAGGGTATCCACAAGTGCTCGTAATTCCAGAAGTAACGCGCATCGGCCATCTTGCCGACGAAACGGTCGGCGACCGTGAGCTGGGCATCGGCGCTAATCAACTCGCGCACACCGTCCCAATCCTGACGGTTGAAGCGGTCAACGTAGAGCTTCATCACCCTGGTGAGCTCCGGGTCGATGGTTCGAGCCGATTTTGACGGAGGCGGAGCGGCAGCCAACTTTGTCCGGCCACGATTGAGGGCAGCCTTGACGCCGCCGACCGTTGAGTCAACCAGTTCCGCGATTTCCTCCAGGGAGTAATCAAAAACGTCTTTCAGGAGCAAACACGCACCCTCCTTCGGAGGCAGGCTGGTCAGGAGATGTTCAACGGCGCGGCCAAGACCAAGCGCCGGCAGGACAGCGGGCTCAACCGCATCCCGGGCCATCGCCGTCGTCTCGGCTTCGACCCGAACCCCGCGTTTCCTCAAGAAATCGATGCAGCGGTTGTGGGCGATGCCGAACAACCACGGCTTCAGAGGGCGGCTGTCGTCAAATTGGTCGAGCTTCCGATAGGCCTCAAACAGGGCCTCTTGCACCACGTCCTCGCCATCCATCACCGAACCCGTCATTCGCGCGCAATAGCGGTGCAGGCTCGGGCGAATCTGGGCGACGGTTTCGAGAAACGCGAGGTAGCGCGGTCCATAGGGGCCGGACGGATTCAGATATTCCGTATTATTCATGACGCATCCATTCGCGTTCGGACCAGGCTGCCGGAGCGCCGCGCGATGCCTTAGGTCGCGTCCGCCTCTTTCGGGTTGGGGCGCCCTTTTCCGGTAGCAATCAAGCTGCGCAAGCTGCCGTTTATGTAGGAGCCCCATGCGTTGGAACAGACATCGAAACATTCGTACTCGGGAACCAAGCCGCGGTGGATGAATCGGATTTCCGTCTTATTAGCTTTTTTCGAGACTTCAAAAACGATGTCCGTGCCCTTCCATTCGTTATTGTCTTTGGTGAAATTGAAACGATTTCCCAATACATGCCAGACGACTTTCTTGGCGAGGATGAGCTCTGCGATCTTTATTTTGCAAAAATGCACGTCTCGGTAGCGGTAGGTAAACTCGGCACCGAGCTTGTCGGTGCTGCCTTCGATATTTTCCGACCACCAACCGCGAACATTATTGATCGCTTTGAAGGCCTCTTCCGGAATTTGGTCCACCGAAATGGTGGCGGTGAAATCTTTATTGCTCATGGATCCCCTGCCATCCTCTCTGTCGCCAGATTAGCGACGCTGGTCAAGACTTGCGGTGCCACTCTTCAGGCTGCCTTTCACCACGGGCTTGGTTGAGCTTTGCCCGTGGTGATGAGCTTGCGCAAATTGCCTTTGACAAGCAGGCCCCACGCGTTCGAGCAATTGTTGTAGCATTCATACGCTGGCACCAAGCCGATGTGCGCGAAACGGACCTCCGTTTTGTCTCCTTTCCTTGCAATTTCAAAAACGATGTCCGTGCCCTTCCACTCGCTCTTGTCTTTCACAAAGCCAAGGTAGCCGTCTACCACGTGCCAAACCACTTTTTTGCCAGGAATCAATTCTGTGATCTTTTGTTTAGAACGGTGGACGTCTTCGACACGGTACGTGAACTCGGCCCCGAGTTTGTCGGTATCGCCCCGGATTTCTCCTGACCACCATCCCCGGACGTTGTTGATGGCATGGAAGACTTCTTCCGGGGTTTGGTCCACCGTAAAAGAAGTCGTGTAACTTTCAGTCTTCATTCTTTCATCCCCTCCCCTTTCGATCCTGCCGCTGCATTCGCAACGTCATCCCAAATTCGCCGCGCTCTGCGGCACGAAAGCCGAGAACTGCCGTTCGAGCGCCTTGACTGCGCCAGTGCGCCAGCCCTCGGCGATGGACTGCGGACGCGGGATCGGGAAAGATCTCCTCTTCGCCTTTCTCCAGCCCATCGAAGATGCCTTGCGCTGCGGACTCGGGCGAGGCCTTCGGTATGTTGAACCCGCGGTTCATATCGGTGTCGACGGGGCCCAGGACGACGGCATGGACCGTCACGCCTTGGCTGGCCAATAGTGCTCTCAGCGACTGCGTCAGATTGAACGCGGCTGCCTTCGAGATGGAGTAGGCCGGTATCATCGGCAAGGCCGCGAGCCCTGCCAACGAAAGATTGTTGACTATGGCTCCTTTGGAGCGTTTCAGCAGAGGCAAAAACGCGTGCGTCACTCTGAGCACGCCAAAGAAGTTAACCGCCAAGTGCTGTTCAATCACGTCGAGATTGTTCAGATCGTCGTAGATCGCGACTCCCGCATTGTTAATGAGGACGTCGAGGGTGTCAACTTCGTTGGCCGCCTGCTGGATCTGCGAAGCGCTGGTCACGTCCAGCATGAGGGGCATCACGCGTTTGTCAGGATGCTGCAACGGGCTGCGCGTTGCCGCATACACCTTTTTCGCACCCCGTCGAAGCGCCTCATCAAGAAGCGCCTGGCCGATACCGCGGTTGGCGCCGGTGATCAAGACTGTCCTGTTCGCTATGTTCATAAGATTCTCCTCCAATTGGATTTCCGGAAAACGTTAATCGTCGAGCATTCCCATGCTCAGGTTGACGATAGTTCCCGTCATCGCGCTCGCCTTGTCTGAGGCCATGAAGACCGCCACGTTCGCCAGCTCCGCGAGCGTCGGAAGCCGTCGCCGGTGGTTCTTGCTGGCGATGATTTCGTGAAATTGCTCCCACGAGAGCCCCAATGCGTTGGCGTGAATCCCGAACACTTCCTTGATTGTGGCCGTCTCCGGCATCCCGTCTGGTCGCAGACCCACAACCCGAATGCCGTGAGGCGCAAACTCAGCGGATAGACCCCGAGTGAGGGCCTCTACGGCGGCCTGCGCCGGGCCGAAGCCTCCCAACAAGGGGATGCCCGTTCGCGAGGGGACCGCCGTGACCGTAAGGATCACTCCCGATCGCTTTGCAACCATTCGCCGGGCGGCCAAGCGGGAGGTGAGAAACACCGATCTCGTGTAGGTCGCGATCGGCAACGAGAACTGGTCGACCGCCAGTTCGACCAAGGGCACACCCTGCAGTGTCGTATTCGGAATGCCGACCGCGTTGAACGAGATATCGACGCGGCCAGCCTTGTCGATCACGGACTGCAGATGCCTGTCCACCGCTGGTTCGTCGAGAGCGTCGACCTGGGCGGATTCGGCCTTCCCACTTGCGGCGATGATCTCCTTCGCCACTACGTCAACCTTGCTCAGGCTGCGGCCGGTTAAGAACACCTTCGCACCTTCCCGTGCGAAGGCTTTAGCAACCGCGCCGCCGATTGCGCCGCCAGCTCCATAGATCACTGCAATTTTGTTTTCTAGCAGCATGGTGTCTTCTTCTTGGATTCCCTTTCGCTTTCAAACCGCGAAACCTCAAAACGACATCCAACGTTCCCTCATTGCGAGTTTTGCGTTTCGGGCAGGTGCACGTCGGCACTGACGTGCCTGCGGTGTCGTCTCGCCCAGCGACACATGCCTCCGAGTGGGGCGATGACTGTCTTTCCCAGTCGGGTCAAGGAGTACTCGACAGCAACGGTCTTCGACCTCGTCACGCGCCGGGCGATCAGTCCGGTGGACTCGAGATTTCGAAGGGTTCTGGTCAGCATGCGCTGGGAGACGCTGCCGAGCTGGCAGCGCAATTGCCCGTGTCGATAGGGTCTCTCATGCAGCGAAAACAGAATCTTGGGCGTCCACCTGCCGATAAAGATCAGACGCACCATCCTCGGTCCTTGCAGCGTTTTCATAGTGTCTTGCCTCCCGCGAAAACTCCTCGCTGAGACAACCCTTTGAGTCCGCCTCTCAGGCCTTTCTTTCGCCGCTTGGGACGGTCCCACCTTGCCAGTACTTCCGCGCCGTGCGCAATTAGGCACATCTGTGTACCCACCTCCCGATGTTCAATCTCTCTTGCCTGCTGCTATTACGGACGCGGGCGACGCGAGGATACGGGGGGTATTGCTCCCGGCGAACCGCGGTCGAAGAAGGGTGGGGGCGTTCAGGGGCGAAATCTTCTCCTCGGCAGGGGGCCCGCACCGCTTCCCGGAGAGGCAAGATTGCCACTAGCATTTTCGGTGGGAGTGTGGTACATTGCTCTTGCGTTTGTTGCTCTTGTATAACCTTTAGATTCGTTTGAAGGGGCTGCAAGTACACACTTGCCGCCCTTTTTTTTCGGCTGGGGGCAGTTCGAGTAGCACCAAATAGCTTAAAAAAAGAAAAGAGACACATCTGTGAGTAAAGAACAAGGAATCGTGAAGTGGTTCAATGCCAGTAAGGGTTTCGGATTCATCCAGCGCCAGTCCGGCGAGGACGTTTTCGTGCACTTTTCCGCCATTCAGGCGGACGGGTACAAGACGCTGAACGAAGGCCAGGCGGTTGAATTCGAGGTCACCACGGGCCCCAAGGGCCTGCAGGCATCGAACGTCTCCAGTCTGTAAACACTCGAGGGGCGGACTGGCAGCAATGCTGGTCCGCCCTTTTTTTGCAAGGCGGGATACCCGAAGGAGGAGGCTCCTTGAAAGCTCTCCAGGCAGGCGCGTACATTAAGCACTTCCAGTACGGGTTGGGCGTCGTCACGGAATCGGATTCCGAGCGGACCTCGATTGACTTCGATCTTCACGGCGCAAAAAAGTTTGTCACCAGCATCATGGTCGTCGAGCCGGCGGAAGGAACGCCGCCGAAGCGTGCGCGCGCGAAGAGAAAGAAGAAAGTCGCTGCCGTAGCCCCCGTACCGGTTCTAGTGGCGGCAGCAAAGTAACGATTGTCAGCGTGGCGCGGTCCCTTGCCGTTTGCGATGCGGTTCGCGCGCGAATTCATTGCGCCCGTCGGGCTGCATAGATTTTTTTGAATTGGATTTTCCGGGCCGGCCAAGTTGCCCGCCCCGCGCTCCTACTTCAAGGAGGAACCGTGGCCAGAATCACGTTCCAGAAGCGCCAAAAAGAAATGAAACGGCTCGAAAAGGCGCGCATGAAGGCCGAACGCCGCGCGCAGCGAAAACTTGAAAAGGGTACGGGAACCGATAGTTCGAACGATGTCGAAAATATGGCCGTCCTCGACGGTCCCCCCGAAATCGAGCCCTACGACGACGAAGCCGCCGCCGCAGCCACGGCAAAGTAAGTCCGCTCCTTCGCAGGCCCCGGCGCAGTGTGCTGCCCGCGGCGCCGGCCCACAAGCATCCACACCACGACGTTGCTCGGTTCGAGAAACCCGTAGTCCCCACTGATCTGCGTCTCTCCATTGTAAGGAATCTGGTGGACGTGGGCGGGCTCGAACCGCCGACCCCCTGCTTGCAAAGCAGGTGCTCTCCCAGCTGAGCTACACGCCCACTCTCGAGTGCCTCCATTCTAGATTATTTTCGTGATCCGTTCACGTCGCTTTGCTGCAGCGATGCGCTGGGGATGCTGCGAGACAAGCATCCTCCGTTCTGCCCGGACCGCGCGGGCCATCGGCCGCAGCCCACAATGCATGCAAACTTAATTTCGTGAACGGCCCCATTTCAGTCTATAATTGCCTGTTTGGGAGGCATACTTAAGTGTTGACTATCCGTTTGGCGCGCGTCGGGAAGACGAAACATCCCGCCTACCGCATCGTTGTGATTGACCGGCGGCGTCCCCGCGACGGCCGGTTCGTGGAAATTGTCGGGACCTATGATCCCCTCAAGAAGCCCGCTGAGATCAAGCTGAACCAGGAGCGCATCACCTACTGGCTTGGCGTGGGTGCGCAACCCAGCGATACCGTACGGAGCTTCCTGCACAACCAAAAATCCGCTTAGCGCGTCCTATTCTTTATATAAGGGTTCGAGCTCGCCCCGCCTAGCGCGGGGCTTGCGCGTGCGCGGATAGCTCTTTCGAATGCCTGTCACCCGCCGACGGGCAAGCTGCGGAGACTCATATGAAAGATCTTGTTGAGGCGATTGCGAAAGCTCTGGTGGATAATCCCGATCAGGTTCAAGTCAAGGCCGTCGAGGGAGAACAGGTTACCGTTCTGGAATTGCGCGTCCATCCTACCGACCTCGGAAAAGTCATCGGCCGCCAGGGGCGCACCGCAAAATCCATTCGGACCATTCTGGGCGCCGCGGGAATGAAGCTCAAAAAGCGGCTCACTCTCGAGATTCTCGAGTAGCATTGTCTTCCCAGTCCTCCTCGGCGGCGACACTCGCTCGCGTCTTGCGCCCGCACGGACGGCGCGGCGAAGTCGCCGCCGAAATCCTCACCGATTTCCCCCAGCGAATCTCCGCCTTGCGTGAAGTGTGGCTCCTCACTCCCTCCGGAGCGAAAAAACCGGTCGTGATTTTCGCATCCCGAATTCACAACGGTCAGGCCATCATTCACTTCGAGGGTTGCCAGTCCATTGACGAAGCGGAGCAGTTGCGCGGCTGCGAACTGCAAATTCCGCTGGCCGACCGCGTCGCGCTCCCCGCAGGCCAATATTTCGTCACGGATTTGATCGGCTGCGACGCGTACGAAACCGGCGCCTCTGCGCCCTTCGCGCGCGTTCGCGACGTTCTTCCAATCGGCCAAGGCCTCCCCGGCACGCCGCTGCTGGTTTTGGAAACGTTTGCAACGCCCACTCAGTCCGCGGGCGAAATGCTCGTTCCGTTTGCCGCCGAGATTTGCACCGCGATTGACCTCACCGCTCGCCGCATCACCCTCACGCTCCCCGAAGGTCTCCGCGATTTGAAATGAGGTTTTAGTGGGACAGGCACTTGTGCCTGTCCTCTTCAATCGTGCCGCCAGAAAAACTTGGACAGGCAGAAATGCCTGTCCTACGCCGGATTGCGCTAAACTTGCTTCCCGTGCGATTCGACATCATCACGATTTTCCCTGAATTTTTCCGCGGGCCGCTCGATTACGGCATCGTTCGACGCGCCCGCGAAACCGCTCTCATTGACGTCTGCCTCCACGATCTTCGCGACTTCACGCACGACCGCCATCGCACCGTGGACGATCGCCCCTTCGGTGGCGGCGCAGGCATGGTCCTCAAGCCCGAACCGATTTTCGAAGCAGTGGAATCGCTGGCAACCGTGGCGAACCAACCCGCCGCGGTCGTTCTTCTCTCGGCGTCAGGGAAATTATTCCGGCAGGAGACGGCGCGCCGCTTGGCACAGCAAGACCGCGTTGTCCTGATCTGCGGCCGTTACGAAGGCGTGGACGAGCGCGTGGCCGAACATCTCGCTACCGAAGAAATTTCCATCGGAGATTTCGTGCTCTCGGGCGGGGAACTCGCCGCTGCGCTGGTAGTGGACGCCGTCACGCGCCTTCTGCCCGGCGCGCTCGGCAACGAAGACTCCACAGTAAACGAATCTTTCAGCGTCCCGGCCGACGCCGTGGGCGCGGCCACCGCGCATGCGGTGCCGCGACCGGATTCAGCTCCGCAGTCCGCAGCAAAGGCCAGCGGTTTGCTCGATTGCCCGCATTACACACGCCCCGCGGAGTTTCGCGGCTGGGCCGTTCCCGAAGTTCTGATTGGCGGCAATCACGAAGAAATTCGTCGCTGGCGCAGAAAAATGGCCCTGGCGAAAACGCTTCGCAATCGCCCCGAGCTATTTTCTGCCGCCGGACTCACCGAAGAAGACAGAAGATTTGTGAAGGAAATACAGGCCGGCGCTCAGTAGTTCGTTCTATCGTCGCCGGGCGGTTTTCTTGCGCGCCTTAGCCCGCCGAGGTTTCGGACGCCGCCGCTTTTTCGCGGGTTTCTTTGCCGCCATCTCCCGGCGTCGCGCCGCCGCCCAACCCGGCTTATTCACCTGTTTTCCGCGCGCGATCCCCAGCGCGTTGGGCGGCACATTTTCCGTAATCGTCGAGCCCGCGGCCACGTAGGCGCCGTCGCCCACGCGAATCGGCGCGACCAGCGCCGTGTCGCTCCCAATAAAAACGCGCCGCCCGATGGTCGTGGGGTTCTTATCCACGCCGTCGTAGTTGCACGTGATCGTGCCCGCGCCGATGTTGGTTTCGCGCCCGATGCGCGCGTCGCCCAAATAGCTTAGGTGCATCGCCTTCACGCCGGCTTCGAGCCGGCTCTTCTTCACCTCGACGAAATTGCCCACGCGAGCGCCCGCATCGAGGCGCGCCCCGTCGCGCAAGTGCGCAAATGGTCCCACGCTCGCGCCGCGCGCCAGGTGGCTGGCGCTGACGATCGAATGCGGCTTCACCGTCACGCCATCTTCGAGAATCGCGTTCGCTAAGACGCTGCCCGTCCCCACCTTGCAGTTCGCGCCGATGCGCGTCTTCCCGAGCAGTTGCACGCACGGCTCGATCAGTGTGTCCGGCCCGGCCACAACGTCGGGATCGACCAGCACGGTCTCCGGCAATTCGATCGTCACGCCATCCGCCATCAGTGATTCGCGTTTGCGGCGCCGAAAAATCGCGTCCACCGCCGCCAGATCGGCGCGCGTGTTGCATCCCAGCACTTCGTCCGCATCGGTGGCCATCACGGCTTGGACGAGTTGACCGCGCTGCCGCAGCAGGGCGATCGCGTCGGTCAGATAAAGTTCCTTGTGCTTGTTCTCCGGCTTCAGTTGCGCGAGGCACGGCCAAAGTTGGTTCAGCGTAAAACAGTACGTGCTGGAGTTGATCTCGTGGATCGCGCGCTGCTCTTCGTTCGCGGCCGAATCCTCCACGATTGCGGCGACGCTCCCATCCTCCTTGCGCACGATTCGCCCGTAACCGGTCGGATCGGGAATTTCCGCGGAAAGAATCGTAGCCGCCGCGCCCGATTGCCGGTGCGCTCGCGCCAAAGCGGCCAGCGTCTCCGGACGCACCAGCGGAGAATCGCCCGGCACGACCAACAAAAATTTCGGATGGCCGATCGCTTTGCGCGCCAGCAGCACCGCGTGGCCGGTACCGCGCTGCGGCTCCTGTAGCACCGTGCGCACGCCCAGCGGCTCGACCGCCGCGCCGACCTCCGCGGCTTGATGTCCCAAAACGGTTACGATCAAGCGCGGCCGAAGCGGTTGGCTTGCGCGCACCACGTGCTCGACGAGGGTGCGCCCGCCCGCGCGATGCAGCACCTTCGCCAGCTGCGATTTGAGTCGAGTACCCTTGCCGGCGGCAAGAACGAGGACCACGAGATCGGAAGAGGCGGGCATAGGAGCCTATTCTGTGTCGAATCCAGGCCCATTTACAACCGAGCGGCCCTCCGCGTCGTCGAATACAGCACGTTAATGTTTCGCGACGTCCCCCGCCACACCGTGTTCCAGTACAGGATTGACTTCACCGTCGGAGCTAGGTACCTTCCCCGCGATACAAGCCGCAGCCCGCGAGGTTCCCTTGAAATTGTGTCCAGCCTGTGCGACGGAATCGCCCGACGAGGCCGCGTTTTGCATCCGGTGCGGCGCGGCTTTCGCGCCTGCCGCCGCAGCTCCTTCGCCCTCGCCTGCTGCACCTCGGCCCACCGGTACCTTGCGTCCCATCCCGACGGCCGCGGTCGGAGCTTCCGGCTGGCCGCTTCCGCCGGACACCGCAAGTCAATCTGTGCTCAGTGGGCCCGCCCCGCGGAAAAGCAACGCTCTGATCATTCTGGCCGCAGTCGGCGGCTTCATCTTCTTCGTGCTGATCATCGCGGCGATAGCGATCCCGAACTTGCTCCGGTCCAGGATGGCAGCAAATGAGGCCACGGCCATAGGCTCGCTCCGCACGGTGAATACAGCGTGCGTCACTTACTCGACCGAGTATGGCGGTTTCCCGCCGTCCCTCAACGCGCTTGGCGGCGAAGGCGCCGGGGCCGAGCCATCGGCCACCTCAGCCCAATTGATTGACAACTTCTTACAAACGGGGCGGAAGAGCGGTTATCTGTTTTTCTATTCTGCAGGCGATCCAGACGACAAGGGTGTCATCTCCACCTACACCGTCAATGCGGATCCCATCTTCTCGGGCAACACCGGCCAGCGTCACTTTTTCACGGATCAGTCTGGAGTGATCCGTGTCGACGCATTTCGCCCCGCGAATCAGGATAGTCCCCCGATTGACTAAGTCGATTCTGAAAAAAGTTCGAGGATTGCGGAATCTAATCCGCAGGCTGCGAGACTTGGCTTGAAAGCTCTTGGCCTTCGGCAGGAACTGCTTCAGGAGAGTCGGACGCGTGCGCATCCCCGATCGTTTCGGTCCAAAGTGATGGATCCGCGAGAAGTCGGCTGACGATCTGCGTGTGCAAAGCGTGCCCCGCCTTGTGCGCTTCCACGCGGCCCAGCAGCGGACGCCCCAGCAGTGCCAAATCCCCGATGAGGTCGAGCGCCTTGTGCCGCCCGAATTCGTCCGGGAAGCGCAGGGGCCCATTCAGAATTCCGTCATCGCTGAGCACAATCGCGTTGTCGAGCGAGCCGCCGCGAATCAATCCCATCGCGCGCATCCCCGCAAACTCCCGCGTAAATCCAAACGTTCGCGCGGGCGCCAGCATCTTGCTGAACGATTCTTGCGTCACCGCGAGCTCGATCTCCTGCCGTCCGACGGCGGGATGCCGGTACTCCACCATGCAATGCACGCGAAATTCATCGGCGGGGTAAATGGCGATGCGCCGGTTTTCTTCCGCGACTTCGATCGGCTTCAGCACTTTCAGGTAGCGGCGCCGTTTGCGCAGGCGGCGGATTCCGGCCTGCTCGAGCATCTCGATGAACGGCAGCGAAGAGCCGTCCAAGATCGGCAATTCCAGCGCATCGATTTCCACGTAGACGTTGTCCACATCACAGGAGTAGAGCGCCGCAAGGACGTGCTCGGTAGTCGAGAGCAGCACGCCCCGTTTCATCAGGCTCGTCGCGTAACTCACCCGCGCGACGTTGCGCGCGTGCGCTTCGATTTCAAAGCCGTCCAGGTCCACGCGGCGGAAGACGATCCCCGTATCCGCCGGAGCGGGGACAAATCGCATGTGCGATTCCACCGCGGTATGCAGGCCGATTCCCTGCGTTTCCACCGGCCGCACAATTGTGGTTTGCCATTGCATATCGTTTTGCCGTTCGTTATTAGTGCAACCGGAGGTCCGTTGCTCCATATTATTAGAACCTTAGAATCAGTCACTTACAAGAGCGGCCTTCGAGTGGTGTGGCTTTTGTACAACAAACCTCAGCCTCCCTTGTGTTGAATTTAAACGAGTTACCTGTCTCGCGCCTTTCGCCAGTTGAGTCCGCACGCCTCGGCGCGTACAATGGCTCCGGACACCTGAAACCAGATGGCTTCGCCCTTCAACATTATTTCCAACTCGCCTCCCGGCGCGGAAGTTCCGGTCTTGTCCGCGGAAGCCCGGCCCCGTCCGCACTGGCTTAAAGCGCGATTCCCCGGCGGTGAAAATTATCAAGAATTGAAGCACCTCATGCGCACCCTCGACCTGCACACCGTCTGCGAGAGCGCGCGCTGCCCGAATATCGGCGAGTGCTGGGATCACCGCACCGCCACCTTCATGATTTTGGGAAATATCTGCACGCGCGCTTGCGGATTTTGCGCGGTGCCTTCCGGCAAGCCCGTCGGACCGCCGGACGAAAATGAGCCTGAGCGCGTCGCCGCCGCCGTCGAACGCATGGGCTTGCGCTACGTCGTCGTCACCTCGGTGAATCGCGACGATCAACCGGACGGCGGCGCCGGCATTTTCGCGCGCACCATCGCGGCGATCCGCGAGCGCGTCCCCGCCTGCAAAGTCGAAGTGCTCATCCCTGATTTCCGCGGGGAGTGGTCCGCGCTTGAAACCGTCATGGCGGCCCGGCCGGACGTCCTGAATCACAATGTGGAAACCGTTCCGCGGCTCTACCGGCAAGTCCGGCGCGGCGCTGAATTCGAGCGTTCGCTCGAACTGCTGCGTCGCGCCAAGAAGATTTCCCGTAATCTCCCCACCAAGACCGGCATGATGCTCGGCCTTGGCGAATCGCGCGCCGAAGTGCTGCACGCCATGGAGCGGATTGCGGCGCAGCATGCGGACATCCTCACCCTCGGACAATATCTCCAGCCCACGCGCGAACATTTGCCTGTGGTGCGCTTCGTCCATCCCGATGAATTCGCCGAGTACAAGAGACTCGGCGAGCAAATGGGTTTCCGCCATGTCGAGTCCGGGCCGTTAGTTCGCTCCTCGTATCACGCGTTCGAGCAGGAAGCCGCCGCGCGCTAGTACAATCCCAGTCATGAACCGCCCGAGCCCATCGCGCACGAGTTTTTTCCTCGCGTTGCTGGCCGCGATGCTTTTCGCCTCGCCGCGTCTCGCCGCGCAACAGCCGGTCCGGATTTTGGTTTCCGCGGCGGCGAGTTTGCAGGACGCGCTGAATGAAATCGTTCCCCTGTACGAGAAATCGCATCCCCATGTGCGCGTTTCTCTGAATCTCGCCGGCTCGGGAACTCTGGAAACTCAAATCGAGCAAGGCGCCCCCACGGATGTCTTCATTTCCGCTGCGCCGCAAAACATGGACCCGCTCGAGGCGAAGGGATTGCTCCTGCCGGGCTCGCGAATAGATCTATTGGAGAATAAGATCGTGCTGGTGGTGCCGAAGGGAACGACGAATATCGCGAGCTTTCGAGATTTGGCGCGAGCCGACGTGCGCCTCGTCGCTATGGGAGATCCCGGGAGCGTCCCGGCGGGGATGTACGCGCGCAAAATCCTCGAAGCGCTCGGCATTTACGATTCGGTTCGGCGCAAGGCCGTCCTCGGCGCGGACGTGCGGCAAGTGCTGGGTTACGTCGAAAGCGGCAACGCGGACGCCGGCATCGTATACGCCACGGACGCGGCCATTTCCGATCGGGTGCGAATCGCCGCCGAAGCGCCCGCGGACTCCGCGCCGCTCATCGTTTATCCTGCGGCCGTGATTCGTGCGTCCGCGCATCCGGATTCCGCCCAGGATTTCTTGCGTTTCTTGCAAAGCGACGCCGCGCGTGACGTATTCCGCCGGCTGGGATTTGGCATCCCGGCGCCGTAGTCCGGCACGCCAAACATTATGGCTTTCGATCCCTCTCCAATCTGGATTTCGCTGAAAACTTCGCTGACGGCCACGGCGCTGGCTTTGGTCTTCGGAGTCGCCGCAGCACAGTGGCGCGAAGGCCGCAAACGCGCAGCCTGGCTGGCGCTTGATGGTGTTTGCCTCCTCCCGATGGTGCTGCCCCCCACCGTCGTCGGATTTTTTCTGCTATTGCTCTTCGGCCGCAACGGCCCACTGGGAAGACTCCTGATGCATTTCGGCGCGCTGGTGGTTTTTTCCTGGCCCGCCACAGTGATTGCCGCCACGGTCGTCTCATTTCCGCTGGTTTACTTCACCGCGCGGGGCGCATTGGCGCAGGTGGATTCCACTTTGCTGGACGCCGCGCGAACCCTGGGCGCTTCGGAATGGCGCGTTTTCCGGCGCATCGCGCTGCCTCTTGCCGCGCCCGGCATTCTTGCCGGCGCTACCCTGGCCTTCGCCCGCGCGCTCGGTGAATTCGGAGCCACGCTTATGCTCGCCGGGAATATCCCCGGCCGCACGCAAACGCTTCCCGTGGCGATTTACTTCGACATCGAGTCAGGGAATCTACAGGACGCATTCAGCGCCGTCCTGATCGTCCTGGCGATTACCGGCGTAGTGCTTGCCGGACTCGCGCTCTGGGCGCGCAGCCAACGGCACGCGTCACAAAGGGGATGATGTGGAACTAGCCGTCCAGTTCGAGAAGCGCTTTCGCAGCGGATTCCGACTCGAAGTCGCCTTCACGGCGGCCGGCGCCCCGCTGGGCATCCTGGGCCCGTCAGGCTCGGGCAAGAGCCTCACGCTGCGGACGATTGCCGGCCTGGAGCGCCCGGACAGCGGCCGCATCGTCTTCGACGGCCGCGTGCTCTTCGATTCCGCGCGTCGCATTGATCTGCCCTCGCGCGAACGCCGCGTCGGACTTCTCTTCCAGCATTCGGCGCTCTTCCCTCACCTGACGGTTGGCGAAAACATCTCGTTTGGTTTGGGCGATTCCGCTGGGCGAGCCGGGGATTCGCGCGCGGCTTCTGGCGAGGAACAAGAACGCCACATCGCCGCACAAATCAAGACCTATCGCCTGGGTGGCTTGGCCAACCGCTGCCCCTCATCGCTCTCCGGCGGCGAGCAACAGCGCGTCGCGCTCGCGCGCACGCTCGCGCCGCGGCCGCTGGCGCTCTTGCTCGACGAACCGTTTTCCGCGCTCGATACGCACCTGCGCGCAGAACTCGAGCGCGAGCTTCGCGAGTCCCTTGCTGGCTATCACGGCGTCACGCTGCTGGTGAGTCACAGCATGGAAGAGGCCTACCGTTTTTGCGGTGACTTGGTTGTGCTCGAGCGAGGCCGCGTGGCCGCCGCCGGGCCCAAAGAGAAAATCTTCCGCCACCCGCCCACTCTCGAAGTCGCCCGCCTCACTGGCTGTAAGAATTTTTCGCGCGTGCGCCCCCTCGGCGAAGGAATTGTAGAAGCACTCGATTGGAATTGCCGCGTGCGCGCGGATCAAAATTTGAACGAACTCCCCGCACACGTTGCGATTCGCGCACATCACGTGCATGTCTACGCCGCCGCGAACGCCGGCGCACAAAGCGAAAATTCGTTCCCCTGCTGGCTGGCTTCCTCCAGCGAATCCCCATTTCGCATCACGCTTTTTCTTTGCTTGAACGCACCGCCTGCTTCCCCCGCAGAGTTTCATCTGCAAGCGGAAGTTTTCAAGGACCACTGGGAATCCTTCAAGACGCAGCCCCAGCCTTGGCGCGTGCAACTCTCGCCCGATCGCCTATTTCTCCTGCCGGATTGATTAGTTGCAGGTTTGGGTGGGACAGGCACTCCTGCCTGTCCTCCTTTCCCCGCTTTCGATGTTCGTTGAGAAAGTCTTATTGGATTAAGAGATGGAATTAGCTCGCTTAGGGACTCCCCACGCTCGCGCCGGAAACCGAAAGCAGCACCGTCGAGGCCTGGCAGCCCGCCGGTCCATTCGTGCAAAGATCGCGCATGAAAATTCCCGGCGACGACGAAACCGTGTTCGTCGCGAGATTCGTCGCCGAAGATTCAAACACCACATACCGCCCATTCGCGCTGAGATACGGCGAATCGCTCGGTCCGTTGGCGAACGAGCCGTCCGCGGCAATGGAAACGAGCGAGGTAGCCGGCACGCAGCCCGTCGGCGCGCCCGCGCACGTATCGCGGACAAAAATCTCTCCCTGGCCGCTCGATCCACCCGCGATCAAATTGTCTGCCGTCGAAGCAAACGAAACGTAGCGCCCGTCCGCGCTGATGGATGGCGCGCTGCTTGGCCCGTCCGCCGCCGAGCCATCTGCAGCAACGCTTATCAGCGTCGTCGCCGGCGTGCAACCCGCCGCCGCTCCGGCGCAGGTATCGCGCACGTAGACGTTCGTCGGTCCGGTACTCGCATCGCTCGAAGGATCGGGCTCCGAAGCCACAAACGCCAAGTACCGGTGGTCCGCGCTGATCGCGGGTGAAAGTGGCCCCGTGGACGCTGTGGCCGAGAGAAGGCCGGTCGAGGAAACGCCGTTCTTGCGCGCGTTGCCCTGCTGTTGCGCAGCAGTGATCGCAAAAGACACCGAGTTCGAGCTGCCGCCTCCCGGTCCGGGATTCGTTACTACGACCGGGTAATTTCCCGCCGTGCTCTGGTCGCCCGCGCTCAACGGGATCGTCAGCACGCTCGGGCTCACATAGTTAGCCGCGTGCGCCACGTTGTTGTATGTGACCGACGAGCCCGGCACGAAACAACCGCCGTTGATCGTAAGCGTCTGGGTTGCGGAACCGGCAACCGCAGAATTCGGAGAAAGGGTGGCGATCGCCGGGACCGGATAAGTGACCAGAGGCGTGATCGTGAAATTCAATGTATTGGAGGTGCCACCCCCGGTGTTCCCCGCGCCCCCCACCGGATTGGTAACTGAGACACGTGCGCTCCCCGCCGGCAGATCCTGCGCGCATGTCACTGCGGCGTCCACCTCGGTCGCACTCACGAAAGTCGTCGTGAGCGGCGTCGAGATCGGATAGGCCCAGTTCACCACCGCGCCCTGAACGAATTGGGTCCCTGTCACTTTCAACGTGAAAGCCGAGCCCGCGGAGTTCGATGCAGGAGCCAGCGGTGAGGTAATTGTAGGAATAGGATTCCCGTTTCCCGACACCAGAAACGGCAATACGTTCGATTCATCTTGAATCAGAATTCCTTGCTGCGGGTTCGATTGCGCCGAGCCTGGCGTATTCACCGTGATGTCGGCCGTAGTGGCTTGCGCGATTAAGGACGCCGGCACAACTGCGGTCAACTGATTGGCACTCACGAAGGTCGTCGTCAGGTTGCTGAAGTTCCATTGCACGACCGAGTTCGACACAAACGTGCCCCCGTCCACCGTGAGGATGAAAGGTGGGCCGCCCGCGTTGATGCTGCCGGGGCTAAGAATGGCAATGGTGGCGGCAGGGGTTGGCGTGCCGATCGTGGTGTTGAATTCGCTGCAGCCCGCGGCGCCGAACGCGATTGCGGCGATGGCTAGCAATCCGCAGCGCCCCATCACTTCCAGGATCCCTCTAGGCCGCCGGGCCCCGCGCGCGACTTCACCCCCGGCATTCCGCAATTTCGGGCCGGACGAAGCAAACCCTTCCCCCACTTTGACTCTTCCAGGCATACCGTCGACGTTAGAGCCTTTCGGCCATCCCCTGCGTGAATTTTCCGGCTGGGACAACCTTCACTGATACCATTCCGGTCAAACCGAAGTCAACCGCTCTCGCAACTCACTCTGCTTCGGAAGTCCTTGAGATGCCGCGCTTTGACGGCTCGTTGCTTGCCGGAATCAATCCCACGGGGCCGATCAATGCCCCCCGCGCGCCGCAATCGTCCCCAAGAACTCCTCAGCCAATTTCGAGGTCCGTTTCGCGCATGCCCCGCTCCCCGAGGTCGTCTGCTCGGCCATGTGGAAATAAGTTGCGGCGGCCCCGTTTCGCGAGAGTTCCAGGTCCAGATTTCCCATCAGCAGCAGGAATACCGGGTTCTGCGGATACTCCCGAACGAGCGGCTCAAGCGCCTCTAGCGCTTGTGAGTACTGTAGATCGTAGGTGCGAAGATTCTTCGCCAGGTAGAATCGCGCTTCTTCCGAAGTCAGCTCGCCTTGCGCCATGGCCGTCCGCAACTGCTGAATGCCGACGTGTTTGTCTCCCCCGGGAATCCCCATGAAGAATCTCAGCACTCGGGCGATTGCCGAAAGCGTATCCACATAATAGTTGTAGAGCCCCAGTCCCGCGTCGGCATCGGCCATTTGCGGATCAAGTTGCAGGCAGCGCAGTAAGTGCTCGCGGCCCGCCACAGCGGCCCGCGCCGTCGCCCGGTGCTGTTGGCGTAATCCAAACAGGCGTGCCTGCAGCCCGTAGCCCATCCCCGCATAGAGCTCCATCTCCGCCGTATCGTTTTTTGCGATGGCCGATTCCGCGAGCTGCGTCGCTTTCACCGCCAGCGCCAAGTACGCATCGCCCGCTGCGGCCTTCGGCTCTTTCCACGCATCCACGAAGCCCCAGCGGATCTCGCACGCTTCGCAGTACAGGGACCACCACTGTGCTTCGGCTTCGAGCAGATACCCCAGCGGCGAATCCGGCTGTTCCTCTTCGATTTTCTGGAAGAGCGGCAGCGCCCGATCCGGTTGCCCCGAGTAGAGTAAGTGCAGCCCCTCCGTGGCTTCCGCCGGAAGATTCAGATGCGAAGCCCGCGCTTCCGGCGCGCACGCCAGCATCGCCCCGAACACGAACAGCCCAAACACGCGCCCGCCACGCCAGCCCCCGCTAGCGGTCCCACGGCGTGCCGAAAAAGTGGATTCGGAGCAGGTTGGAGTAGCACAGCCACTCTTGGCTGTGCGCCCTTCCCTCGCCCTCGCGATTCCAGTTTTGCGTTGTAGCAACATTGGCGTGCTCAGTTGGAAGCTTTGAATTGTAAACCGCAGGCCTGCCTTCGCGCGAATCTCGCGGGCGCCCATTTCCCGTGCTATTCTTCGCGATGGACGCGACTCGTGCCGCCAATTCCAAAATGTCTCTTCCGATAAACGCCGCGCCTGCCGCCCACATCGCCGAACCGCAACTGGTCCGCATCCCCGAAGTCTGGTTCGAGATGGGTTGCCGCACGGGCCGCGACGACGAGATGCCCGTTCATCGCGTCTGGGTGGATGCATTCGATCTGGCCGCGCAACAAGTCACCAACGCGGACTACGCCGCGTTCCTCCGCGCCACCGGCCATCCTGCGCCCCGTCACTGGGACGATCCCGCCTTCCACGACCCGCAACAGCCGATCGTGGCCGTCTCCTGGCACGACGCCACTGCCTATTGCCAATGGCTCTCGCGCGCCACTGGATGCGGCTACCGTCTTCCCACCGAAGCCGAGTGGGAACGCGCGGCGCGTGGCGGAGTCGAAGGCGCGCTCTACACTTGGGGTGATTCCGCTCCCGAATCGCAACCTGCTTATGCTTCGCGATGGAAAGACGGCCCGGAGCGCGTCGCGCAATTTCCGCCGAATGCTTTTGGCCTGTTCGACATCGGCGACAATGTCCACGAATGGTGCGCCGATTGGTACGACCCCGCCTACTACGCGCAATCTCCCGAACGCAATCCGCATGGTCCGCCCGCGGGCTCGCGCCGCGCTTCGCGCGGGGGATCCTGGCGGCATCACATCAAGATTTCGCGCGTCGCCGCGCGCTCCAGCATTCCGCCGGAATTTGCGTACGCCGATTACGGCTTCCGCATCGCGCGCGCCTGAATCGTTCCACCTGAGCGAGCGTGTCTGCTTGGTCAACCCTCCTTCCGCCGCTGCCGCATCGCTTCGTGATATCTTCGACGGGGTTGTGCCGCAGTGCGCGGGGAATTTGGGGAAAGCAATTGTTTTGGGGGATGCAATGAAACGCTTTTTGCCGTTCGTTTTGGTTGTCGCGATGGCCGCCGTGCCCGCGGCGGCTCAGAAAAATCGAAATAGGAAGAATCCCCAGCCGGATAATTCCGCCGATTCGACCATGCCCCCGACGAACGACAACCAGAAGATCGATACGGTCATCTCACAGATGCTCGCCGCCTGGCAGGTGGGCGCGGTGGACGAGATGCACAAATATTATGCGGACAATGTCTGCGTCGTCAGCGGCGCGTGGGAGCAGCCGCTTTTCGGGTGGGACGCCTACGCCAAGGCCTATACCGCGCAGCGATCGCGCATCCAGGGCGGACAGCTCGATCGCACCAACACGCTGATCAAGGTGATCGATAGCAATTCCGCTTGGGCCACATATCAGTGGCAGTATGTCGTGTCAGTGGATGGTCAGCCTCAGGACATCCGGGGCCACACGTCACTCGTCTTCACGAAGCAGGCGGACAACTGGGTGATCGCTCTCAACCACACTTCGATGGTTTCGGATACACCCATCAGCACCGCTGCGCCGCCCTCGGTCACCCCGGTGCCCATGGGCCAGAATCCGGCTCCGCCGCAGTAGACCGGACGCGCGACTAGAAGCTCTTGAATCCTTGATACAGCCACACACCCGCCACAGCCAGCAGCAGGGTTCCTGAAAGCACGGCCAAGGTCACAATCGACCGCGTGAGCCGCTCGCTGCGCAAGACGATTTGCCGCTGCTCCAACGCCATATGTTGTTCCGCGTCGTCGAGAAACAGCTGATCGTCTTCCCTGGAGGAGAGTGTGGCGCGGTAGATCACGAGCACTGCGAGGGTGGCCGTGATCGCTCCCCAGGCTAACAGCACATAGAACAGCATTCCCGAGTGGAGGTCTTCCATAGTTACCCCCTGACCGAAACGCCGGTGGGCGAAACCCCTGCGGCGGGGAACCGTGCGGTTTCGCCTTGGCCTTACACCCAGCGACCGGAGTATAGCACCGGCCGCAAGGGCCGGAGTCCATCCCCTCGGAAATCGCCAAGAGCGCCACTCCCCGCAGGCCCCCTCGGATCCGTTCCCTCACGCACGCTCGCACGCGCAACGGAGAGCGTCTTCCGGTGCTACACTGCAGCGGGCCCCGAGGTGCAGGGTGACGAGGAGAATTCCCATGGTGGACAAGCCGTCCGATCAGCCCGTGCTGGATCACATTCAGAAGCTCGCCGCCGAAGAACATCGCCTTTTTTCACACGGTTCGCTCTCCGATGCGGATCAGGACCGCCTCGCCAAGATCAAAATCGAATTGGATCAATGCTGGGACTTCCTACGCCAGCGTGAAGCCCTCCGCGCGGCCGGAAAAGATCCGGCGAAAGCGCACCTCCGCCCTCCAAAAATTGTCGAGAACTACGAACATTAAGACGGCCCCCGCATCGCCATGGCTTTATGACGCCTTCACCCTACACTCGGCGAGATTTCTTGAAGTCCACCACAGTCGCGGGGGCCGTCGCCGCGCTTGCGCCCCATTTATTGCAGGGCGGTGAAGGCGCGCCCGTTGCTTCCGTCCCGACCCCATCCTGGGTGAGCAAGCCGATGCGCTGGGCGCAGCTCACCCTGGTCGAGAATGATCCCGGCAATTTCGATCTGGCCTTCTGGCTGGACTATTTTCAGCGCACGCGCTCGGACGCCGTCTGCATCAGCGGCGGTGGTTGCGTCGCGTATTACCCGACGCAAATTCCCCTTCACCATCGCAGCGCTTGGCTGGGCGACCGCGACGTCCTCGGCGATATCCTTTCCGGTTGCCGCAAACTCAATATGGCGGTCGTCGTCCGCACCGATCCGCACGCCACCTACGATGACGTTCAGGCCGCGCATCCCGATTGGATCGCCGTGGACGCGCAGGGGAATCCGCGCCGTCACTGGGCCTCGCCGGAGATGTGGGTCACCTGCGGCCTCGGCCCTTACAATTTCGAGTTCATGACGGCCGTGCACGATGAAATTATGTCGCGTTATGCCGCGGATGGAATTTTCATCAATCGCTGGGACGGCTCTGGCCAATGTTATTGCGAGCACTGCCGAAAGAACTTCCACGACGCCAGCGGCTTCGATCTGCCGCGTACCACCGATCCCCAGGATCCCGCGCGCCGCGCCTACATTCTCTGGCGGCAACAGCGCCTCTTCGATCTCTGGCGCTTGTGGGACGACTCCGTCCGAAAAATAAATTCCAATTCGTGCGTCATTCCCAATACCGGCGGTGGCGCCCTCAGCTCGCTGGACATGGTACGCATCAGCGAACTCACGCCGATGCTTGTCGCCGATCGCCAAGCGCGTCGCGGCCTCACGCCGCCATGGGCCAACGGCAAGAATGCCAAGGAGTTTCGTTCCACGATGGGTGACAAGCCCATCGCCGGACTCTTCAGCGTCGGCCTCGAAGAACCGGAACGCTGGAAAGACAGCGTGCAAAACGGCCCCGAAATCCGCATCTGGGTACTCGACGGAATCGCCAACGGTTTGCGTCCCTGGTTCAGCAAATTCAGCGGCGTCCTTTACGATCGCCGCTGGCTGCCGGTCGTGGAAGATATTTTCCGTTGGCACCAGGGCGCCGAGCGCTACATGCGCCACGAAGCCCCGCTCGCGCGCGTGGCGCTCGTCTACTCGCAGCAAACCGCGACGTTCTATGGCGGCGATCGCGCCGCCGCAAAGGTCGAAGATTACACGCTCGGCTGTTATCAGGCTCTCGTCGAAGCGCGCATTCCATTCGAGATGGTGCACGACCGCATGCTTGACGCCGCGAACGCCGGTAAATTCAAGACGCTCATCCTCCCGAATATCGCCGCGCTCAGCGACGCCCAGTGCGACCAGCTTCGCGCCTTCGTGAAAAATGGCGGAAGCATCGTCGCCACGTACGAAACCAGTCTTTACGATGAGTGGGGAGTCCGCCGAAAGGATTTCGGTCTCGCCGATCTCTTCGGCGTCGCGTGGAGTGGCCGCGGCGAAGGCCCGATGCAAAACTCCTACCTCCGCCTCGAGCACGAAGCCGCCGCCGGCAATCCTTTATTCGCGGGCCTCGAGGATGCCCCGCGCATTATCAACGGCGTCTGGCGCGTCGAGGTCGAGCCGCGCGCCGAATTCGCGCCCGCGCCGCTTACGCTCATTCCCAGTTATCCCGATTTGCCGATGGAAAAGGTCTACCCGCGCCAGCCCCAGACCAACATCGCGGGCGTCTACCTTCGCGAAGCCGCTCCCGGCGGCCGCGTCGCCTATTTCCCGTGGGACATTGACCGCACGTTTTGGGAAGTGCTCTCTGTGGATCACTTCAAACTCTTGCGAAATACGGTCCAATGGGCCACGAACGAACCGCCCATGGTGCAAGTGACCGGCCCCGGCGTTCTCGACGTCGCCGCCTGGAAAAATCAGGACTCCATCGTCGTGCACCTCGTGAACCTCACGAATCCGATGACGATGAAAGGGCCCTTTCGCGAATTCTTCCCCGTCGGCGCGCAAACCGTGCACGTCCGGTTGCCCGCCGGTGCCCGCGCGAAGAAAGTTCATCTCCTGGTCGCGGAAAAAACGCCAATGGTCCAAGACGGCGGCTCCGAAATCACGGTCACGGTGCCGTCAATCCTCGATCACGAAGTCGTCGCCATCGACCTGTGAACTCGCTGCCTGCGACTGTGATATAAGGGCGCTCGATCCTCAGTCCGAACGAAAAGGGGGTTCGCGCAAATGGTCCTCGGCATGTCGCTCGCAGCATTCACACTTGCGCACGTCATCATCAGCCTGATCGCCATTCTCTCCGGCCTCGTCGTGGCCTACGGCCTGCTCCACGGAAGACGCTTCGATGAAGTCACGGCGATTTTTCTCCTGATGACGGTCGCCACCAGCGTGACCGGCTTCTTCTTTCCCTTCCACGGCGTCACGCCGGGAATAAAAATTGGCGTCATCTCTATGGTTCTGCTGGCCATCGCGATCCTCGCGCGCTACGCACTTCACATGGCTGGCCCGTGGCGGCGCATCTACGTCATCACCGCTATGCTGGCCCTTTACCTCAACGTCTTCGTCCTCGTCGTGCAGAGCTTCGAGAAAGTCCCGGCTCTGCACGCGCTCGCTCCCACGCAAAAAGAGCCGCCGTTCGCAATCGCACAATTAGTAGTTCTCGTGCTATTCATCGTGCTCACTGTTTTCGCCGCAAGAAGGTTTCGCACCGCTTAGCCGTTCGGCTCCGGAGGCCCTCATGTCCATCCGACCCATCAAGCGCGTCATCAAATCCCAGCCCACCATCGAAGGCGCCGGAGTCCATCTACGCCGCGCTTTCGGCTTCCACAATACCTCCGACTTCGATCCCTTCCTCCTGCTCGACGATTTTCGCAACGACATCCCCGCCGATTATCTCGCCGGTTTCCCCTGGCATCCGCATCGCGGCATCGAGACCATCACCTACGTCCTCGCCGGCACCGTCGAACACGGCGATAGCATCGGCAACCGCGGCGCCATCGCCGCCGGTGACATTCAGTGGATGACGGCCGGCAGCGGCATCATCCACCAGGAAATGCCCAAGGGCGATCCCGAAGGACGCATGCACGGTTTCCAGTTGTGGGCCAATCTCCCCGCCGCGCTGAAAATGACCGCCCCGCGCTACCAGGAGGTGAAAGCCCCCGAAATTCCCGAAGTCACCGACGACGACGGCACGCAAACGCGCGTCATCTGCGGCAACTTCTGGGGCAAACGCGGCCCCATCGAAGGCATCGCCGCCGATCCCATTTACATTGACGTCTCGATTCCCCCGGGCGTGCGCAAATCTCTCCCGGTCGAAACCATGCGCCACGCCTTCGCCTACGTCTTCGCCGGCGACGGCAAATTCTGCAATGCCTCCGAACCGCTCGCTGTCCCCACCGAATCCGTCGGCTGGCTGGACACCGCTCCCCCAAAAGACGCCGCTGACCGCTCCCTGGTCCTGTTCGATCGCGGCGACGAAGTAGTAGTCCAAGCCGGCGAAAACGGCATCCGCTTCCTGCTCGTCTCCGGCAAACCGCTCCAGGAGCCCGTAGCCTGGTACGGCCCCATCGTCATGAACACCCAAGAACAATTGCAGCAAGCCTTCACCGACCTGCAAAAAGGCACGTTCCTCAAGACTCAAAAGAAGTGACAGGCGCTGCTTATTAGCGCCCGCCACCCTGAGCGAAGCGAAGAATCTCGTAATTTCCCCTCCGCCCGCGTGGAGTGCGGCGGCTAGACGCCGCTTTGCCTTCTCTTACACCCGTCATTCTGAGCGCAGCGAAGAATCTCTCCGCCTACCTCCTTTCGAATCTCAAATCTGCATTCCCCGGGTGCCGCACCCTTCGCTTTCAAGAGTGCGTCACCCAGGCGAAGAATCCGATACTCTGCTACACTCTTAAAGTTTGGGCGGGGATTCAATTCCGCCAGGAGAAGGAATGGCACAGAAATGCGAAATCTGCGGGAAGATCCCGCAATATGGCAACGTGATCAGTCACGCCAATAACACCCGGCGCCGCCGCTGGAATCCGAACCTGAAGCGCGTCAAAGCGGTGGTCGCGGGAGTCTCCAAGCGCATCCGCGTTTGCACCTCCTGCATCCGTTCCGGCCGCGTTCGCAAAGCCTCGCATACCCTGCCTGTTCGGAAGGCAGGCGGCAGCCAGGCAGCGTAATCGCGGCATAATACAGTTCGCCCCAGCTCGGTCCGAACGAAGGGAGACGCAGTGGCGAAACGCGCGTTGGCGGGAGTGTTAGCGGCCGCGATGCTCGCGGCGGGGTGCCACAAGGACACCACTCCATCGCCCGGGGTGTGGGCCGTCGTGAACGGCACTGAGATTCCGCGCGCCGAAGTCGAGAAATACTATCGTCTGCGCGTCAATCCGCAGGGGCCGGCGCCTTCGCAGGAAGAGTCGCTCTCGCTGATGCTGAATATTCTGGACGCGCTCATCAACAATCAAATTCTCTTGCAGCGCGCGCAGAAATTGGGATTGCAGGCGAGTGACGGCGAAGTCGAAGACAAGTTCACCGAATCCAAGAGCCCGTACACCGAAGACGAGTTTCAGCGCCAGCTCCAGGAGCAGCACCTCACCGTGGATGATTTGAAGAACGATATCCGCGAGGAGCTTTCCATCCAGAAGCTCATCAATCGCGAGGTGGTGTCGAAGATCACCATCACCGATCAGGACGTCGCCGATTTCTACAATCAGAATCGCCAGCAGTTCAATGTGCCGGAAACGCGTTACGAGCTGGCGCAAATCGTGGTCACGCCGCGCAAGGATCCGGACGTCCGCAATCGCCGCAACGACGACGCCACTACCGACCCCGAAGCGCGCCGCAAAATCACCGCGCTCTACCAGAAGCTCCAGGCCGGCGCGGACTTCGCCGAGCTCGCGATGGATTATTCCGAAGATCCGCAGACCACCACGTCTGGCGGCGACATGGGTTTTTTCCCCGAGTCCGCCATCGCTAGCGACCCCGATCTCAAAAAGGCGGTCATGGCGTTGCAGCCGGGGCAGTTCAGCGGAGTGATTCAGTTCAAGGACGCCTATCGGATCATCAAGCTCGTCGCCCGGCAATCCCCGGGCCAGCGCGAATTGAGCGATCCACAGGTGCAGCAGAGCATCCGCGACACGTTGCGCACGCGCAAGGAACAGCTATTGCGCGCGGCCTATCTCGCCCAAGCGCGCGATGAAGCCAAGGTTGTGAACTATCTTGCGCAGCAGGTGATGGAATCGAACGGCCGTCTGCCGGAAATCACTCCGCCGCCGGCCACCGTGGGCAGTGGAAATCCAACGCCCGCGCCGCCGCCCACAACTCCGTAGCAAATTTCCAAAACCGCGCAGCCGCTCGCGCGCTCAAAAGTTCACGCAATCACGGCGAGCAATTCTCCGGCGTTCACAGTCTGCTCTTCGCGTACCAATAATTTTTCGAGCGTTCCGCTCCTCGGCGCGACGATCTCGTTCTGCATCTTCATCGCTTCCACCACGAGCAAGCCTTGTCCCGCTTGCACCGTTTCCCCCGCGGCGACGAGGACTCTCACGATCTTCCCCGGCATCGGCGCCGTCACCTGTTGACGCCCTTCCGCCTCCATCGCCCCGGCTCGACCGCGCCGCCACTCCCGCGGATCCCTCACCCGGACGTGATACTGCCGGCTTCGGGTATGCACGACGATCCCGCTCGCCACCGGCTCGATCCGTACCTCGGTCGCCCGCCCACCGACTATGACGGAGAATACTCCCGGCGCGATCTCCGCCATGTCCGCTGCGACCTCTCGCCCGTCCACCCGCACGTGCATCGCGCCGCCCGGCGCGCCACCGGTGCCCGCCAGCTCCACGCTCCGAATCTGTCCCTCGATCTCCAGTTCATATCTCATCGGGAAGGCTCCCGGTCCACCTGCTCGCGCCGCGCCTCCATCTTCCACCGCGAGGCGGACTCCGCCTGCGCCGGCGCTTTGCCGGCGACGTCGCGTGTGCGCAGTTGCCAGGCGATTGCGGCAACGATTGCCGCGTCCTCGAGATCGCGATCGTGCGCCGCTTCGCTAGCCGGCGGCGCCAGCAGGCTCCCCAACCGCTCATCGAGCCAGCGTGTGTGGATTTCGCCCCGCTGGAATTCGGCGTCGGCGAGAATCCGCCGGAAGAGCTGCGTATTCGTGCGAATGCCCGTGACGAAATATTCGTCCAGCGCCCGCCGCATCCGCGCGATCGCCTCTCCCCGATCCGCGCCCCAGGCGATAAGTTTCCCCAGCAGCGGATCGTACTCCGACGAAACTTGCCATCCGGGGTAGACGCCGTCGTCCAACCGAATCCCCGGGCCTGCCGGCAACGTGCGCGTCAGAATTTTCCCCGGCGAGGGGAAGAAATGATTCTCCGGATCTTCCGCGTAAATGCGGCATTCGATCGCATGGCCTCGCAACACCACTTCCGATTGTGCGAGCGGCAGCGGTTCACCCGCGGCGACGCGCAACTGCAATTTGACGAGATCCAGGCCGGTGACTAACTCCGCGACGGGATGCTCCACCTGCAATCGCGCATTCACCTCGAGGAAATAAAATCTCCCCGATTCGTCTAGCAAGAATTCCACGGTGCCCGCGTTCGCGTAGCCGGCTTCACGCGCGAGGCGCACGGCCGCTTCGCCCATCGCGCGGCGCAATTCGGACGTCACGGCGGGAGAAGGCGCCTCCTCCACTACTTTCTGGTGCCGCCGCTGCACCGAACATTCGCGCTCGCCGAGATGAACTACGTGGCCATGCTCGTCGCCGAAAAACTGAATCTCGATGTGCCGCGGCCGCTCGAGATATTTCTCGAGATACAAGTTCGCGTCGCCAAACGCATTCAGCGCTTCGGAACCGGCGTCGCGCCACGCGGCATCCATCTCATTCGCGGAGGCCACGACGCGCATCCCTTTTCCGCCGCCGCCCGCCACCGCTTTCAGCACGACGGGATAGCCGATGCTTTGCGCGATCTGTGCAGCATCTGTCGCGCTTGCGACGGATTCCTTCGCCCCGGGCAACGTAGGCACGCCGGCACGCGCCGCGAGTTGGCGCGCAGCGGTCTTCGATCCCAGGCGCTCCATGGCTTCCGGCGATGGCCCGATAAACTTAATTCCAGCATCGGCGCAGGCGCGAGCGAGCGCGGGATTTTCCGCGAGGAAACCGTAGCCTGGATGCAACGCGTCGCACGCGGCGCGCTTCGCGACCTTAATGATTTTCTCGATGCAGAGATAACTTTCGCGAGAAGGGGCGGGGCCGATCGCGTAGGCTTCGTCCGCCAATCGAACGTGGGGGGCCTTGCGATCCGAGTCGCTGAAAACCGCGACGCCGGAGATTCGCAGTTCGTGGCACGCGCGCAGGACGCGCAGCGCGATTTCGCCCCGGTTGGCGATCAAAATCTTGCGAAACATTCGTGTGGAATCCCCGCCCCGCGAGTCTACCATGCGGGCTGCGCCATCGAGCGCGGGCGCACGAGCGTCAGCTATTCTTGTAGGCTTCGTTACTGGCGCGAATCAACTGCCAGCGGCGCGGACGCTTTCCCTGGGCCAGAACTTTTTTGCGCAAGCGGATGGATTTCGGCGTGACTTCGACGAATTCATCTTCAGCGATGAATTCAATGGTTTGCTCGAGGCTCAGTTCGCGGTGGGGGATCAGGCGGATCGCTTCGTCGGCGGAGGACGCGCGCATGTTGGTCTGCTTCTTTTCCTTGGTGACGTTGACGTCCATGTCCGAATCTCGCGAATTCTCGCCCACGATCATTCCTTCGTACACTTCGACGCCCGGCCCGATGAACATTTCGCCGCGCTCCTGGAGATTCCAAATCGCAAATGCGGTGGAAACGCCCGGGCGATCCGCGACGAGCGCCCCCGTGGGACGCGTCGCCATCTCGCCGCCGTAATCGGTCCAGCGCTCGAAGAGCGTGTTGATTTGCGCCGTGCCGCGCGTTTCGGCCAGCATCTGTCCGCGCACGCCGATCAAGCCGCGTGAGGGCACGGTGAACTCCATGCGCACCCAGCCGGAGCCGTGGTTGATCATTTTCTCCAGCTCGCCGCGCCGCCGCCCAAGCGATTCCATCACCACGCCGACGAACGATTCCGGGCAATTCACCACCAGCCGTTCGAGCGGCTCGAGTTTCTTGCCGCCCACTTCGCGGACGACGATTTCCGGTTTGCCGACCATCAGCTCGTAGCCTTCGCGGCGCATCGTTTCGATCAGAATGGCGAGTTGCAGCTCCCCGCGGGCGAGGACGCGAAAAACGTCCGGGGTTTCGGAATCGGTGATGCGCAGCGAAACGTTGGTCAGCAATTCCTTTTGCAGGCGGTCGCGGATATCGCGCGAGGTCACCCACTGTCCTTCGCGGCCCGCGAGCGGGCCGTTGTTGATGGTGAAGAGCATCGCCAGGGTCGGTTCGTCGATATTCATCGGCGTGAGTGGCGCGGGATTGAGCACGTCGGTGATGGTTTCGCCGATTTGAATTCCTTCGACGCCCGCCACGGCCACCAGGTCGCCGCACGGAACTTCTTCCGCTTCGTCGCGTTCCAGGCCGCGAAAGGTGAAGAGCTTCGTGAGGTGAGTGGGAGTCACATCGCCCGAAAGTTTCGCGATGCCTACGTCGGCGCCACGGCGCAACGTTCCGTTGAAGACGCGGCCGATGGCAATGCGCCCCAGAAAATCACTGTAGGTGAGATTCATCACCTGCGCCTGCAGCACCCCCGCGGGATCGCCCCCGGGTTCGGGGATCGCCGACAAGATTGCGTCAAAGAGCGGCTGCAAGGTGGTAGAGCCATCTCCCTGTTTGCGTTCCGCCACTCCCGTTCGAGCGTTGGTGTAGAGGATGGGGAAATCGAGTTGGTCCTCGGTGGCTTCCAGATCGATAAAGAGATCGTAGATTTCGTCGAGCACTGCGGCGGGCCGCGCGTCGCTGCGGTCAATCTTGTTCAGCACGATGATCTGCGGCAATTTCGCTTGCAGCGCCTTTTGCAGGACGTAGCGCGTCTGCGGAAGCGGGCCTTCGCTGGCGTCCACGAGCAGCAGGACGCCGTCCACCATCTTCAGGGCGCGCTCGACTTCACCGCCGAAATCGCTGTGGCCGGGCGTATCCACGATGTTGATTTTCACGCCGCGATAGAAAAGGGCCGTATTTTTCGCCAGAATCGTGATGCCGCGCTCGCGCTCGAGATCGTTCGAATCCATCACGCGATCCACCACGGCTTCGTTCTCGCGAAAGATGCCGCTCTGGCGGAGCATGGCGTCCACCAGCGTGGTCTTGCCGTGGTCCACGTGGGCGATGATGGCGATGTTGCGAATTCCGGGCATAACACTCCGCTCTTTCTAATTTACGTATCGTGACGGGGCTTCGGGGCGCACCGTTGCAGGCCAGCCTCCCTGCCTGCCGGCAGGCGGCGGGCAAGCCGGGGAACAGAAAGCGCTGCAAGAGCGACCTTGCAGCCCTCATTCAAGAGTTCGAGAGGATTTACAGGCCGATTACCACCTCCAGAATAGCACAGGCGGCGGCCTCGCGCCCCGGTCACTTCTAATCGCCGTTCGTCCGCTCCGTCGTTGACACTTCCCGTAGCGTTCCCTAGAATCCGCACAGTGCGTTTCGTCGCGGACGCGACGCGAAATCCGGAAACGGCCGGACCTGCTTACCGCTTGGCCTGGAGGAGAGTTCTTATGAAGAAGACTTTGGCGATCCTCGCTTTCTTGATCATCCCCCTTGCGCTGTTGGCGCAAGACAACCTGCCTCCCAGCACCGCGGCAGTTCCGCCGGTGCCGGGGATGGGGGCGCCGCAAGCGCGCCGGATTCGCGTGGCCGTATTTGATTTCGATTACGCTACGGTGCAAAGCAGTTCAAGCGCCCTCTTTGGGACCAACGTGGACGTCGGAAAGGGCATTGCGGATCTTCTCGTCAAGTACCTGGTGAAGGACGGGACGTATTCGGTGATCGAGCGGAAGGCCCTCGACAAAATTATTGCCGAGCAGAATTTTTCCAACAGCGACCGCGCGAATCCAACTTCCGCGGCAAAATTAGGAAAATTGCTCGGGGTGGACTGCATTATCGTCGGCAGCGTGACGCAATTCGGTTCCGACACCAAGAACACCAACGTCGGCGGTGGCGGTGGCGGTTGGGGCGGCTACGGACTCGGCGGCGTCGGCCACAAGAATACCAAGGCCATCGTCGGGCTCGACGCCCGCATCGTAGATATCGATACCGCTGAGATTCTGGGCGTTGCGGAAGGACACGGCGAATCGTCGCGATCCAGCACCTCGCTGCTCGGCGGCGGCGGCAATTGGCATGGTTGGGGCGGCGGAAACGTGGACTTCGGCGACAGCAATTTTCAGGATACGATCATCGGCGAGGCAATCAATAAGGCGGTCACCCAGATGTCGGCCGACGTGATTGCGGACAATTCAAAACTGCATCCGCGCACGGCGATTGTCGAAGGCCTTGTTGCCGACGTCGAAGGCGGGCAGATCATCCTGAACGTGGGCGCGAATGCCGGACTGAAGGTCGGCGATCAGCTCTCGATCGAACGCGTCACAAAAGTGATCAAAGACCCGGCCACGGGCGCAGTGTTGCGCAAGTTGACCACCCCGCTCGGAATTGTTGAAGTCACCGACGTGGACGCGGGATCTTCTGTATGTCGAGTCGTCTCCGGTTCCGGTTTCCAGGCGGGCGACGCGGCAAAAACGGTCACGCAGTAGTCTGCTTTCTCCGCGGTTCAAACATTTCCGGGGTCTCGATCAGTTCGGGACCCCGGATTTTTTGGAAACGTCGGCGGATTTGTACGGATTTTGACCCACGTAACGTCGTTGCTTCCCGCTCGCCCGTCCCCGGATGCCCCGTCGCCCGCAGCCTCTGTAGTGGCCGGGTTTGTGTCGCCCCTACGGGGCTCACATGAAATGAAACAAATCTGCTTTGCCTACCCAGGGCTCCCGCCCTGGGCTAGATTGGACCGCCCCTCCGGGGCTGGCTTGATTCGCGTTGCCGGAGCGGAGTTCGGCGCGATTTGGAGATTACATGCTACCGCCGCGATTAGAGCGGGATATTGCCGTGCTTTTTCTTGGGGTTTGAGTCGCGCTTATTTTCGAGGGCGCGCAGGGCAGTGATGAGGCGGGCGCGCGTTTCGTGCGGCTCGATGACGGCATCAATGTAGCCGCGCTCGGCCGCGATGTAGGGATTGGCGAAACGCTCGCGGAACTCGGCAATCTTTTCGCGCCGGAGCGTCTCGCGCTGATTTTCAGGCGCGCGCTCGAGTTCGCGTTTGTAAACGATGTTGACGGCGCCCTCGGGTCCCATCACCGCGATTTCCGCGGTGGGCCACGCGAAATTCGCGTCGGTGCGGATGTGCTTGCTGGACATCACGCAATACGCCCCGCCGTACGCCTTCCGCGTAATGACGGTGAGCTTGGGCACGGTGGCTTCCGCGAAGGCGAACAGCAGCTTGGCCCCGTGCTTGATGATCCCGCCGAACTCCTGCTGTGTGCCGGGCAAGAATCCCGGAACATCCTCGAACGTGACGAGCGGAATGTTGAACGCGTCGCAAAAGCGCACGAAGCGCGCGGCTTTCAGCGAAGCGTTGATATCGAGCACGCCGGCGAGAAACGCCGGCTGGTTCGCGACGATGCCGACCGGGCGTCCTTCGAGCCGCGCGAACCCCACCACGATGTTTCGCGCAAAATGTTCGTGGACCTCGAAGAAATATCCTTCGTCCGCGATCGCATGAATCGCGTCCTTGATGTCGTACGGCTGCATGGGATCGGCGGGCACGAGCCGGTCGAGCGAGGATTCCGCGCGATCCCACGGGTCGGAGGTTGCGCGGCGCGGCGGATCATCGACGTTATTCGATGGCAAGAATCCGAGGAGCTCGCGAATCAGGGCGAGGCATTCGGCGTCGTCTCGCGCGACGAAGTGTGCGACGCCGCTGGTCTGATTGTGCGTCATCGCGCCGCCCAATTCCTGCTTGGTGACTTCTTCGTGCGTGACGGTCTTGATCACGTCCGGCCCGGTGACGAACATATAGGAAGTCTCGCGCGTCATCACGATGAAGTCCGTGATCGCCGGCGAGTAGACCGCTCCTCCCGCGCACGGACCGAGAATCGCGCTGATTTGTGGGATCACGCCGCTGGCGAGCGTGTTGCGCAGAAAAATATCCGCGTAGCCCGCAAGGGATACGACACCTTCTTGAATGCGCGCCCCGCCCGAATCGTTCAGCCCGATGACGGGCGCGCCGACGCGCATGGCCTGGTCCATGATCTTGCAGATTTTCTGGGCGTTCGATTCCGAGAGCGAGCCGCCAAATACGGTGAAGTCCTGGGCGAAGACGTAGACCAGCCGGCTATTCACGCGGCCGTGGCCGGTCACAAAACCGTCGCCCGGCGGGCGTTGCTGCTCCATGCCGAAATCGGTGCAGCGGTGGGCGACGAGTTTGTCGAGTTCCTCGAAGCTGCCTTCGTCGAGCAAAAGCGCGATGCGCTCCCGAGCCGAGAGCTTTCCGGAATTACGCTCTCGCTCGCGACGTTCGGCGCCCCCGCCTTCTTCCGCGGCGGAATTGCGGCGGCGCAACTCGTCAAGCTGCTCCTGCGCCCGATCTTTCGGTTTTGGCGGTTTGGGTGCGGTGGTCATGTCATTCCCGGCTTACGATCCGTTTATTTGGCACGGAGCGGATCCGCTTCGCCGGTTTCCGTGTCCCGAGCGAAAATACGCACGGCCGTTTGCGCGGCGATGTACACGGCGCCCAGTAGGACCGGCACGCCGCATAGCAACTCCGCGACCATGGCCAGCACGTGCAGGAAAGGCCTGGAGATCGCGGCGAGGCGTTCCGTCCAAAGCACCAACGCGGCAGCCGCGCCGAGTAGGACCCCAAAAGCAATCACGCCGGCTAACACGTCTTGAGCGAATCTTCGCATGAAAAATCTATGGAATGCCGGACCAATCGTCCGCCACGACGATGGAATTGCTTGGATTGGATGGATCGTACTTCACGCTGGCGACCTGGCCGGAAACCAGGCGGGCGACGAGCGCGCGATTTTCCAGGCTGGTGATGTCCTGGGCGGTTTCGTATGTCACGCCTGAGATCGAATAGCTATAGCAAACCAGCCGGCGCTGATGATCGGAGGCGGGAGAAATCTTGCTCGTCTTGGGGCCCAAAATGCCGAACCGCGTGACGGTCTGAGCCTGCCCCGCAAGCTCCACCAATTCGGTGACGCGGCCTTCGGCGATGCGGCCCACCTGGTTGATATAGGAACGCCGTTTGCGCTCGATTTCGTCGGGATCGGGGCGGCGGCGAAATCTCCAGGCGAGGGCGATGCCAATGGCCGCGGCCAGGGCCGCTCCAGCGGCTGCAAATATCCGCCAATCGTGAGGTAAAGGCGTCAACGTCCAGTCTTGGGCGCCGCGGCCGACGCGAAGACGTCGCCCAGCACTTCCCGCGCGCTGGCCCAGTCGCTCAGAAAACCCTGCAGCCCGCGATCGGTCAGCGGATGCTTGAACAACTGCTCGAAAACTTTGTACGGCATGGTGCCGATGTGCGCGCCCATTTTCGCGGCTTCGACGACGTGCAGCGGATGCCGCAAGCTGGCGGCGAGCACTTGCGTCGAGTAATTGTAGGCGCGATAGATTTCCATGATTTCGCGCACCAAGTGCAACCCGTCCATGGAAATATCGTCCAGGCGGCCGACGAACGGGCTTACGAAATACGCGCCCGCCTTCGCCACAATCAGCGCCTGGCTGGCCGAAAAGACCAGCGTCATGTTGACGCGGATGCCTTCCTTCGAGAGCACGCTGAGCGCGCGCACGCCGTCCGGAATGCAGGGAATCTTGACCACAATGTTCGGGTGCCAGGTGGCGATCTCGTGCGCTTCGTTCAGAATATTTTGCGTATCGGTGGAGACGACTTCGGCGCTGACCGCGCCCGATCCCACCGCTTCGCAGATTTCCAGAATGTGTTCGCGGAACGGCTTCTTTTCCTTGGCGACCAGCGTGGGATTGGTCGTGACGCCGTCAATGACGCCGAGCGACATCCCGCGGCGAATCTCATCCAAGTTTGCGGTATCGAGGAAAAACTTCATAGTTCCTTGCCTCCCGCGCAGAGTTTTATAGTGACTTTCGAAAATTCCTAAGCGTTGTACCCTTGCACCGGATTCCGCAGCGTTCCAATCCCTCTGACGCTGATTTCCACCACGTCGCCGGCGGCGAGAGGCCCGACGCCCGCCGGAGTTCCCGTGGCGATGATGTCGCCGGGTTCCAGCGTCATAATCCGCGATATCCAGCGGATTATAACATCAATGGGAAAGATCATCAGGCTGATGGGCGCGGACTGCTTCTTCTGGCCATTCACGAACGTTTCCACGACCGTGTTCTTCGGATCGATCTCGGTTTCGAGCACCGGGCCGAACGGGCAGAACGTGTCGAAACCTTTGGCGCGCGTCCACTGATCGTCTTTCTCCTGTAAGTCGCGCGCCGTGACGTCATTTAAGCAGGTGAATCCTAGGATGTAGGGATGCACCTCGTCCGCAGCGGAAAGCTGCGCGCACCTGTTCTTGATCACGATGCACAATTCGCCTTCGTAATCCACGCGCTGGGAAGATTCCGGCAAGAGGATGGCTTCGCCCGGCGCGATGATCGAGGAGGGCGGCTTCAGGAAGATCAGCGGATCGGTGGGAACTTGATGCTGCATCTCCGCGATATGGGCGTAGTAGTTGCGCCCTACGCAAACGACCTTGGAAGGCGCCGACGGCGGCAACAGCGCCACTTCAGCGAGCTTCCAGCTCTTGCCCGTGGGCTTGGTTTCGCCGAGCAGACTGCCGGACAGCTCGTGGATCAAGTCGCCTTCGATTCGACCGATGCGTGGAGTTGGAGAAAGAGTCTCACCCTGGCGGGTCACTGCGGCGCTGAATTCCAGTGGTTGAAAACGGCAAAACTTCATGGGGCGTCAGGGGCTCCTGCGCCGGGTGGCCACGGCGGGTTGCCGCCGCGCGAGGCGGCAAATGTTTACAACCCAATCCAGCACGGCAAGAAAGCCGTAGGCGACCGCGCCGAGCATGAAAACGTGCAGCGCGCCCATGCGCTCTTCCAGGCGTGGGAAATGCATGCCCAGCAGAATGTAGCAGAACGTGCCCAGCCCCCAACTCACCATGCCGGAAACAAACATATGCACCGGGGACAAAAGGAAACGCCATACCGGAAGAGACATCAGCACCAGCAGGGTTGTGGCTGCCGCGAGATTGCGGAGAGTGGCGAATCGCTCGAGCTGCGGCACGCGATTCGCGACAAAGAGCCAAGTGGAAAAAACAGCCGAAACCGCAACGCCCGTGAAGATTCCGACGCGCAACGTGGAGTCGCGCAGAGGGAAAAATCTCTTAAGGCCCGCGAGCTGGGATCGGGCGTTCACTTTTACCTTTCGCTACTGGGCGTTTGCGGGGACTTCAGCCGAAACCGCGACACTCCGAGGGCTCTCGTTGCCGGCGCGATCCACCGCGGTCACTTGGTAGAAATAGCGCCTTCCCGCCACCACTGAAGTATCACGAAACGTCGGGCTCAGCAACAAATCCTGGTTGACGCGCTGACCCAGTGTGTCCGACTGTTCACTTCGGTACACGTTATATCCGGCCAAGTCAGTTTCCGGACTGATGGCCCACGAGAGTTCGATGTCCGCAGTTTGCTGACTGGTTGCCGGCACAGCCAGCGCTTCGAGCCCTTGCGGCGCGGCGGGCGGGAAGATGTCGCGTGGGGTTACGGTCACCGGAGCCGAGTCCGCGGACTCGACGGAATCGGCGCCGTATTGGGCCACGCTGCGGACTGTATAGACGTACGTCTTGCCAAAGTCGAATTGCGCGTCGCTGTAGGAAGCCTCTGGCGCGGGGCCCAGCAATTCCAGCGGCGCGCTGAACTTGAGTTTGGAAATATCGGCGGCGCCGGCGGGCGCGGGAGCCCCGGCCGCGAGTTCGCCGCGGTAGACGCGGTAGCCGGCAATGACGGCTGAGGTGGAGGCGGGCTGCCAGGCGAGTTCGATGGCGTGCTCGGTGACCGTGCCGCGCAAATTGGACGGAGACTCCGGCCCGGGATAGACGCGCGCGGCCACCACATTGGAATCGCCGGAGGCGCGCTTCTTCGATACGCGCGTGCGCACCATGTAGATCATTTGCGCGCCGGAGTTTTGCAGGAGGTCCGCCGCGGGGAACGGATCGCTGAATTCAAACTGGCCCGCGGACAGGTAGGTGTCCACCAGCGCGCTGGGAATCGTGTAGATGAGGCGCGTCGGCGTCTTGTGCGCCGCTTCAGTGGGGGCCAGCATCCCGCGATAAATCTCCACGGCCGGAAGTTCGCCGAGCGGTTCGTGTTCGGTGGAATTCGTGGGCAGCGTGAAGGTGAGGATCACGGCGTCTCCCTGCTGGTGCGCCGCGAGGTCCGCGACGGCCACGGGAAGAATCGGCTTCGGCGGCGTTGGTTCGCCGGGCGTGGCGCAGCCTCCCGCGCAAAATGCCGCCGCTGTCAGCAACAACGCGCAGGCGGCAGCGCCGAGCACCGGGACCGGCGCGCGATTTCGGGCCGCGGGCCGCGCTGCGGGGAGTTGCGGTGCTGTGAGATTGCTGCCCGGCATGGCCGCCTTGCGGAGCGTCAGAGGATGTACCGGCTGAGGTCCTGATTCTTCACGATGTCCGAGAGTTGCTTTTGAACGTAGGCGGCGTCGAGCTTCACGGTCTTCTTTTTCAATTCCGGCGCCTCGAAGGAAATTTCCTCGAGCAATTTTTCCAAAATCGTGTGCAGCCGCCGCGCGCCGATATTTTCCGTTTGCTCGTTCACCTGCACGGCAAAGCGCGCCACCGCCTCGACGGCTTCGTCGCTGAAACTGAGCTTGAGGCCTTCGGTTTCGAGCAGGGCGATATATTGCTTGATGAGCGCGTTTTTCGGCTCCGTAAGGATGCGGACGAAATCGCCTTCGGTGAGCGCCGTCAGCTCGACGCGAATCGGCAAACGCCCCTGCAGCTCGGGGATCAAGTCCGAAGGCTTGGTGACGTGAAACGCGCCCGCCGCGATAAATAAGATGTGGTCGGTGCGAATCATGCCGTAGCGCGTGTTCACCGTCGTACCCTCGATGATCGGCAGAATATCGCGCTGCACGCCCTCGCGCGAAACGTCCGGCCCGTGCCCCGATTCGCGCCCGGCGATCTTATCGATCTCATCGATGAAGATGATGCCCATCTGTTCGGCGCGCTCCACGGCCAGACGCGTCACCTGATCCATATCGATGAGCTTATTTTCTTCTTCCTGAATCATGTACTCGAAGGCCTCGGCCACGTTCATCTTGCGCTTCTTTTTTTGCTGGCCGAAAAGCCCGGAGAGCATGTCCTTCACGTTGACGTCCATCTCCTCGATGCCTTGATTGGTCACGATCTCGAACGCGGGCATCGAGCGCTCGCGCACCTCGACCTCCACCAGACGCTGATCGAGCTTGCCTTCGCGGAGTTGCGCGCGCAGTTTTTCGCGCGTCCGGTCGCCCTGTTCGCGCCGCTGCGTTTCCGCTTGGGGAGACAGGGAGCCGACAGGTTCGAGTTGCGGCGAAGGAGGAAGCAGAAGATCGAGCACGCGTTCCTCGGCGGCCTGCTCGGCCCGCTCGGCGACCTCGTCGAGCTTTTCCTCGCGCACCATGTCAATCGAAGTTTCCACCAGGTCGCGCACCATGGATTCCACGTCGCGTCCGACGTAGCCCACCTCGGTGTATTTCGACGCCTCGACCTTGACGAACGGGCAGCCCGCCAGTCGCGCCAGCCGTCGCGCAAGTTCCGTCTTGCCCACGCCGGTCGGGCCGATCATGAGGATGTTCTTCGGAAGGATGTCGTCGGCGAGTTCCGATTCCAGCTTTTGCCGGCGCACGCGGTTGCGCAGGGCCACGGCCACGGCGCGCTTCGCGGCGTTCTGGCCCACAATGTACTTGTCGAGCTCGACGACGATTTCCCGCGGCGTCAGCTCGTCAAACGACGGCTGCGGCGGCGGCTCGGGTTCGCGTTGCTCGCCGGGAAGATAGATCACCATGTCTGAATTCACTCGCCTTCTCTTGCCCCGGCTGGCCGGGGCCGCAAAAAAATACTACAGCTCTTCGATCAGAATGTTTCCGTTCGTGTAGATGCAGACTTCGCTGGCGATCTTCATCGCCTCTTGGGCGATGTCTTTCGCGCCCAGCTTGGTGTGCCGCGCCAGCGCGCGGGCGGCGGAGAGCGCGTAGGCCCCGCCCGATCCGATGGCGCAAATCCCGTCGTCCGGCTCGATCACGTCGCCATTGCCGGAGAGCAGAAAGGTGGATTTCGAGTCGGCCACCACGAGCAGGGCTTCGAGATGCCGCAGCGCCCGGTCCTTGCGCCACTCCTTCGCCAATTCGACGGAGGCGCGCTGCAAATTTCCATGAAACTCCTGGAGCTTGCCCTCAAACCGCTCGAAGAGAGAGAGGGCGTCCGCGGTCGAGCCCGCGAATCCCGCCAGGATTTTTCCCTCGAACAGGCGGCGCAGTTTTTTGGCGGTGTGCTTCATGACGTGGTCGCCCATCGTCACCTGTCCGTCGCCCGCGATGACGACTTTGCCGTCCCGCCGCACACACAGAACCGTGGTGGCGTGCATCTGCGTGCTTCCCCGGGTCATTGCCATCTGCCCATTATAGCGCCGCCCGCGCACGCGGCCAAAACTACCCGCAGAATGGGCAGAGTCCGAATTTGTGACCTTGTGCCTCTAGCTTTCGGCTAGAATTGGTTTTCCGTTCTTGACCACAATTCCAGGCAATGAATAAGCGGCGGCTCCGGCTAGCTTTTTTGCGGGCTGTGACACTCCGAAAGTGTGCGTCCGACCACCGCGACCCTTTTTCGCCGTGCTTGCCTCATATTTCCAATCCTTGGCTTCCAGGAAAGCAACGTCCACGCGCCAGATAACCACTGGATAGCCCGGTTTGATTGACTCGGTGGTATCCACGAGATAGCGCCAGACGATATACCAGCCAGGATGATTGTAGTGAGACTGGATTGCCCAGGGGCGTGTGCTGCCTTTGGATTCCAAGGCCTGTTTTGGAGGCGGATTAATTTCTCCTCTCAACGATAGATCAGGGAATTGCTGTTGGGCAATGTCGGGGTTCTTGTGTTTTTTGTACGGGCTAACTGCGTGAAGTCCTCTTACTCCGAAGATACCAACGATGGCACTAAATACGTTCGCTTGCTCCAAATACAGGTCTATAAGGTCGGCTGTCTCCTTCTCGATGTACGCGACTGCCTTCTTGATGTGAATTGGCGTCAAGTCTCTTGGCAGTGGCAAGTGCGACCTCGCGCTTCCCGTTGGTTCCATTCGGCGCCAATCGGGCAAGCGCCGGAATAGATTTCTTGGCGATGGAATAGTACGCCGAATCCTTCTCAATCCCAATACTTGAGTAGCCCACAGCCTCCGCAGCGGCGATAGTCGATCCGGCTCCCATAAAAGGATCCAAGATTACGCCACGGCCCAATGGGAGAGCGGCGCGGACAAGCTGACGCATGAAGGCTTGTGGCTTCAGCGATGGATGCGGGGCAATTTTTCGTTCTAGGCTACGCGCTGGCGTTGATTGAATGACATCAAGGAATGGGTTCTCATCAGAGATACGCCGCAATCCTCCAGTTAGCCATTTACGCAAATTGTCCTGAACCCGGCCTTCGCATGGTTTCCTGAAAAGCCCCCACGGCTCCCAACCGGACCGTGGCATAACGGAAACATCGTGAAACTCTTTGTGTGCGTTTTTGGGACGGTCCCCGCCACGTAGAGTTTGCACCAGACGGATGATTTCACCGCGCTTCTCGAATCCTGCGGATATAATCGGCGTATAGACGTACTGCGAAAGCAGCGGATTCGTTGCAATCATGATGTGCCCGCCTGGAACAAGAGCCCGCATCGCTTGTTCTGCAAATCTCGAAAAGAACGAGCGCAGAGCGTCAATGTCGGCTTCGCCCAATATCGTGAACCTAGGAAGCGGGCTCCGTGTGCAACCATCGAACGACGGAGGAATGCGCCAGACCCCCCCGCGTCCGTTACGCAGTTTTGTTTTCTCGATTTCCGTGTATTCCTTGAGTCCATAGGGAGGATCCGTGACAATCGCATGAATCGAATTTCTATCTCGAGCTTCGAGCCATGCGAAGGCATCTGCGAGATATATTTTATAGGCCATTTTAGAATCCGACTTTACCAAGCATTTCGTCGATTGTCCAAACTTGGTCGCCAAGTCCCGCTTCCAGTCCTGGAATCACCCCTGGCGTTTGGTGAATCCTTACGATTTAAAAGCACGTTTGCTGCCAGATTCACGTTATCTTTGCTTTTCTTCACAGGTATTTGGGGTACTGCCATTGGGCGGATGCCGCAGCCTGGATCCAGAAGTGGAATTTCAGGAGCGTACGGAGAGATCGTCTGAACGCCTTCACTGGTTCTGTCTTTTGGTTCCCTTGTCTTTGATTCCGAGCTTGGCGTAACGCTCCTGGAGCGACTGCTTCGTGAAAAGATTTGGGTCCAGGCCGGTGTTGACGTCGCAATCTGTGTAAAACACCTGATAGAACATCATCGCGTTCCGCATGGTGACAATGTTACGCGGGATCATCACGCCGTTCACGGGAAGAAACTCGGAGAACTTGGTCGTGCGGCTGCTTTCTTCGTGCGTTTCGGGATCGCTGGTGGTGACCACGAATTGCAACGGCAGGTGCGTGGACTGCTCGATCGCGAGGCGCATCACGCGATTGCTGCTGTCCACCAACTCCACCCAGTCGACCGGCTTAAGGTCCACGACATCCGCGCCCGCGTAGCGATAGGTCATCCCCGGTTCGTTCAGCCGGTGCCGCAATACATTGTTCATGTTGTTATGGAGTTGCTCCTGAAAATCGGAGATGGACTCCGGGCTCTGGTCGGTGACCCCGCTCTTATCCATCGTCCAGCCCTGATCTCCGGCGTACACGTCGATGGTGTAGCCGGCCTTTCCGGGGATTCCCAGGATGACGGTGAGCGCGTTCACGCCATGGGCCTCAAATTCCTTGCGGTTCTTGTCCGGCATCAGCCAGAGATCTTTGAACTCGGTAGGTTCGCCCGCTTCACCGGAACGCTCGAAGGGGGCGGCATGGCCCGTGCAGACGTAATCGCGGATGTTGAGATAGGCGTCGCCGCCGAGCGCGGCGATGGTCTGGCGTATGAGTTGTTTCGCCTTTGCGGCGCTCTGTTCGGGCATCAGGGATTCATCGTCCTGCGCGCGCGCGGAATGAGGCCCCGGCGCCGCAATTGCCAGAATCGCCAGAAATGCCGTCACGAGAAGAGTTTTCATCCGCAAAGCACCGAACCCCCGTTTACATTGAGCACTTCACCGGTGATAAAGGTTGCCAGGTCCGAGGCGAGGAAGAGGATGGGTCCCGCGACCTCGTCCGCCGAGGCGACGCGCTTCAGCGGAGTGGCCGCCGTGGCGAATTTCGCGCCTTCCTTCGTCGCCAGCACGGGCCGCGACATATCGGTATCCACCCAGCCGGGCGCCACGGCGTTGACGAGGATATTGTGCCGCGCCAGTTCGGTGGAAAGCGATTTCACAAAGCTGAGTATCGCGCCCTTCGCGGCCGCGTAGTGGGAGTGGAAGGCTTCGCCGCGCTGCCCCGCCGTGGAGCTGATGGCTATGATGCGGCCGGAGCGTTGGGCGATCATTTGCGGTGCGGCGAAATGCGCGACTTCATAGACGCTCTTCAAATTGACGCACAACATTTCGTCCCACTCGCGCTCGGTCAATTTCTCGATGGGAGATTCCGCGGCGTTCCAGATACCGGCGTTGGCCACCAGAATGTCGATTCTTCCCAGCCGCTGGATGGTGTGCTGCACCAGCTTCTGCGTATCAGCGCTGCGCGAAAGGTCCGCCTTCAGCGATTCGATTCGCGTGCCGTGCTTGCGCGCTTCCTGTGCCACCTGCGCCGCCGGTTCCTTGCCGCGGTTGTAGCTGAACACCACGTCCGCGCCGGCCTGCGCGAAAAGTTTCACGGTTGCGGCGCCGATCCCGCGCGAGCCGCCAGTGATGAGCGCCGCCCTGCCCGCCAGTGAGATCATTTGCTTGTTCTCCGGTGTAGCTGAATAGAATGTGGTAGCTGTTTCGGCTGTGCGCGATGCGGTTAGCGGTTGTTCCCGCGGCGTTTGCGCGCTTCCGCCATCAATTCCTTGAACAGCGCGCGAGAAAGCGCAGCCCCTGATGCCGTATCGTCAATTCTTTCCGGGTGCCATTGCACTCCCACCACCCAATCGTCCGGCCCGGTGTACTCCACGGCTTCCACGATCCCGTCCAGCGCGTGCGCGGTCACCTTCAGCTTCGGCGCGGCCTTGCGCACCGATTGATGATGCGAACTGTTCACGACGAATTCTTTTGCGTCTGCCAGCTTCGCGAGGCGCCCGCCTTCGACCTTCGCGGCGTGGATCGAATCCGGCGCGTCATCGTCGCGGTCGTGACGGATGGGGCCGCCCACTTCGTCGGGAATGTCCTGCACCAGGCTGCCGCCCATGTAGACGTTCAGGAGTTGCGTGCCGTAGCAGATCGCCAGCACCGGCTTGTGCTTTGCGAGCGCGTGGTCCAGCAGCGCGAAATCCATTCGTTCGCGCGCCCCGTCCGGCGTCGCTGTTTCCGGATGCCTGGCCGCGCCGTAGCGAGATGGGTCCACGTCGGCGGGGCTACCCGGCAGCACGAACGCGTCCAGCGTCCCAGCCAGCTCGTGGAGCGTTTCGACGGGCGTCTCCAGCGAAAGCAGCACCGGCTCGCCGCCCGCGGCCTCCACGGCTTTCAGGTAGTGATCGATTTTCGGCCGCTTGTTCTGCTTTTCCTCCGAGAGAGTGCGCCACGGCACGCCGACGCGCGGTTTGCTGGATTTTTCGCTCGCCATGGAAACGTTCATCGTAGCATTCGCCCCCAGACCCCGGCAACCGAGGTCGGTAATCGTGATTGGGGCAGTTTCCGACAGGTTGGTCCACTGCAAATCCGCGAATTGCTCGGCCCGCTTCCGCGCGAAGTCTACTTTTTCTCAGGCGCCGCCATTACGCTGATCGTTACGGGTTGGGTTGAAACTTCAGTTTCGGGTAGCGTGCAGCCGACACTCAGAGCCGTGGTCTTCAGATACTTCCGATACTCCCCCGCCCGATCGAAGGAGCCCTCTGGGGGTTGATAGGTTTCCTCAATCTGCCAATTGCCCGGAAAATTCAATTCTGTTTGAACCTGCGCGGGGTCCGAGACGTACACCTCGTGCGGTGGCAGCCAGATCCATCGTTGCTTTATCTCCGACAGAAGCTTTTCGCGCGGCCAGACTCCCCCGCCATCGAACACCTCGATGAATTTCTCGACCTCGTTGTCCCCGGGGGGAGCAATTACTCCCGTAACCAAATATCCCTGCACTGGAACTGTGCGTCCCTGCTCGGGCTTTGGAAAACATAGGGTCCTATCTGACAGATTCGTGAATTCCGTCTTGATGAAAAGAGGTTCGTGTAGAGCATACGTTTCTTTCCCGAGAATGATCCTCAGCTTGAGTAAGGGGGCCGCCGAGGCGGGGAGGTCATTCGCGGTTTGCGGTCGGGCGGCAATCGAACTCATTCCCAACCCAACTAGCATGGCGAGTATTCTCAATCGCATTCTCACGTCCATACCACCCTGACACTGAGATTACCACGGCTCGATGCCAGGAGGTTCTTCGGAAGGTCCGCGCGAACTAACCGGAACTCCGATTTTTTCAAGCATCCGATGCCTTCCGATGGCAGAATGGCTCGCATGGCGACCTTCGCGAAAGACTGCAAATCGTCCGTAATCCCGGCGCTGCGTTATCGCAATGCCAAAGCCATGATCGATTGGCTCTGCGCAGCGTTTGGCTTTGAGAAGCAGGCAATCTACGAAGCGCCCGGCGGGGTTGTGATGCACGCGCAACTCACGTTTGGCAACGGCATGATCATGATCGGCGGGGTGGACAACTCCACTGCGTCCGGGAAGCTCTTCAAACAGCCGGATGAAATCGGCGGCGCGGAGACGCAATCCTCGTGCCTCGTCGCGTCAGACATCGACGCGATGTACGCCAGCGCCAAACGCGCCGGCGCGAAGATGCTGATGGATCTCGAAGAGAAACCCTTCGGCGGCAAATCCTTCACCTGCAGCGATCCCGAAGGCCATATCTGGTATGTGGGCAGCTTCGATCCCTGGGAAGCGCCGAAGACGTAGGCCCACGTCACAATCGTCCGGGCCGGGGAGAGGCGACACTAAATGGGCGTCGGAGCGTTCGTTTGAATTACCGCCGCGAGTCGATCTAGTTATGGCGACTATCGGGTGAAATCATTCCGATAGTCCCCAGCCACATCTCCACTAACTGAGGCCATCCCGTTATTGGAAACTCCGTGCGCCGCAGCCCAAACCCATGCCCGCCTTGCGCATACAAATGCATCTCCACGGGAACCCCAGCGTTCTTCAGCGCAATGTAGTAAGCCAGCGAGTCGTCTACGTTGTCCACATGGTCATCCTCCGCCTGCAGCAAAAACGTAGGCGGCGTCTGGCTGGAGACAGGAACCGTCGGATTCAATTCAAGCCCTTCATCGTAAGCCCACAGATGCCCCGGATAAACAGCCACTGCAAAATCCGGCCGGCAGCTTTCCTTGCCAGCCGCATCCACAGGAGCGTATAAACGGCGCTCGAAGTCCGTGCTGATTTCCGCCACCAGATACCCTCCCGCCGAAAACCCAAGCACTCCAATCTTGTGCGGATTGATGTGCCACTCCGCGGCGTGAAACCGCACCAGCCCAATCGTCCTCTGCGCATCCTCTAGCGCCGGTGTCGACTTCGCAAGAGCGTTGGGCCGGCACTTGCAGTGCCAGTCATAAGGCAGGCTCGGCACGCGATATTTCAGCAGCACACACGTGATCCCCTCAGACGTCAGCCAGTCACAGACCTCCGTGCCTTCCAGATCGATGGCTAATACCTCAAAGCCCCCGCCTGGAAACACGACAACCGCAACGCCCGTGTTCTTCCCCTTTGGCGAATAGACCGTCATCGTGGGCTGCGACACGTTGCCCACGTAAACCCATGGCTTGCCCGCGACCAGCCTAGTGACCGTCCCCGTATTCTCCGGCCCGGGAACAGGCTGCGCATCAGGCGCCGCCCCCGGCCATATCGGCACTTGTGTATGTGGTGGCGATGGCTGCCAGGCA
>CAWCYS010000080.1:0-181137 GCA_963799715.1 Terriglobia bacterium
ACTTGGGGTAAGGTGCTGCCAAGGTCCTCGGCAGGCGTCGGATTGCTTGAGTCGGCGCCGGACGCCCGTGCTTCAGGATTTCGAGATCCCCGCCGCGGGGTCGCTCGGGCTCGCCCAGTCTTTGTTGGATGTCTTCCTGCGCATGCGGTCCATACGCCGCGCCGCCTCCGGCGGTCGCTTCCGGTCCTCCAGCTTTTGCAGCAGACGGAGCCAACCCATCAGAATGGAGAGCGAAACCAGCGAGAACACGATGCCGCCCTTACGGTGCAGGTTGCCGTAAAGGAAACCAATGTCCACCTTTGTGGCGAGGGACCAAAGAGTCACAATGCGAACCGCGTTCGTGAACATCGCAACCGGAACGGCCACGAGAGTCAGGCATATCTTCGCCCACAGGGACCGCAGGAACAGGTGACCCACCAGAAGACCGGTGACGAACAAAGCACAAGCGGAATGAATGGAACTGCATTCCCTGGCGATCTCGATGCCGACAACAGGGAGCTCAAACTCGACCCCGGCCCTGAATATCGGCACTCCGGCCATTTGGAACAGCGCGTAGGCAGCCTCGGCCGATCCCCACTGCAGACCGGAGACGATCTTCTCCATCCAATTGGAAGGAATTGGCACCAGCAGCAGAAGCAGCAGAAACGGGAACCTGGCGTTCTCGAGCGCCGGCGCGCCGTAGCAGAGCGCAAATGCCGCGGCCCAAACCAGCAGAATGGATACAACCCTGATCGACAGCACGTAGTTCGCGGGGGGATTTATGACATCCAGCGCAAAAAGGCCATACACCGCCAGCGCCCCAGCCAGCAGAGCGGCTGCCATAAGGGGGCGATAGCTGCCAATGCCGTCAAATACCTTCCGCCGCTCGAGGTAAAAGACGAATGCGCCGATGACCGGTATCAGCAGAATATAGGAATAGGAATCGGCGGAAAGCGACAACGCCGCCAATTCCCGCAATGTCCTCCAAAACAGCACAACGGACGCGGCCCCCAAGACGGCAAAAGACAGGTGAGGCCGCAGACGCGAAGCGGTGAAGAATCTGATGGGTTCCGTCATTAATCGAACGAAGAGAGAAATAATCCTGCCGTCCGTACAGGTGCAGCATAGCATCCGCAAGCCCCGGACGCTCTTAAATGCTTTTAAATAAGGTACCAGAGAGTCTAGGGTTGATGTCGCGCCCCGGCAGTTTCCTGCTAGAATCGACTTGCCTGCCATTAGGTGGTACGGGCGTACACTCAATATGCACTTCGGGTTCGTTCCGGCGGTGTGTGATCCCGACGTGAACCGATAAGACACACGATGCGATTCGGACGAGGAGTCCTGTGGGCTGTTGCGGCGATCCCGGCGTTAGCGATGCTGACTTTGGCGGGCTGCAATCAATCGCCGGATGCCAAAGAAGCCGGCTTTCTGGAAAAAGGCAGGAGGGAGTTCGAGAAGAAGAACTACGCAGTTGCGAACCTGCATTTTAAGAATGCCTCGGCTGCCAAACCATGGGATGCCGAGCCGTACTACCAGTTGGGCTTGTCGTACCTGGCGGGAAACGACTTTAAATCCGCCGCGGCGGACTTTCAGAAAGCCGCCGAAGTGAACCCCAGGCATACCGGCGCGCAATTGAAACTGGCTGAATTGATGGCCGGCAGCCGCGACAAGGAGTCCATCGAGGAGGCACGGACGCACGCGCAAGCGGTGTTGACTTTGCTGCCGGACGACCCCGACGCCCTGAACGTGCTCGCAGTCACCGATCTGCGGCTCGGAAAGCCTGAGAGCGCGCAATCGCACTTGGAGCAGGCCCTCCGTAAGTCGCCCAACCACCTTCAGTCCTGGGTCGTGCTGGCGCAGGTAAAACTGGCGCGCAACGACGTTGGAGGGGCCGAGAAGGCGCTCCTTCAGGCATCTGACCACCTGCCGAAATCAGCGGCCGCCAGGATCTATATTGGCGAATTTTACCTCGCCCACGGCAGAGTGCCGGAGGCGGAACAGCAGTTCCGCCAGGCGCTGGCCATCGACCCGAAAAATGGACCGGCGCTCGTGGATCTTGGCGCGATGCAGCTTAAGGCGGGGCTGACCGATCAGGCCGAGCAGACCTACCGGCAGGCCGCGGCCCTTCCCGACAAGCGGTATAAGCCGATCCACGCGCAATTCCTTTTTCAGTCCGGCAAGCGCGACCAGGCTGTAGCCGAATTCGAGAAACTTGCCGCCACCGACCCCGAGGATCTCAATTTGCGAACGAAGCTGGTTGAAGCATACCTTGTGCTCAACCGCACGGGCGACGCGGAAAAAGTCCTGACCGCGGCTCTGAAGAAAAACGGACTCGACCAGGACGCGCTGATGAGGCGCAGCCGCATCTATCTGAATTCGGGAAAGTACACTGAAGCGGAAGCCGACCTGAACCAGGTGCTGCAGTTCCACAAAGATTCGGCCGAGGCGTATTATTTGCTTGCGAAGGCCAGCGAGGGGCTCGCGAATGCGAACCGGCGGAAGCAGGAGTTGGAAGAAGCGCTGAAGATCGATCCGGCCTTCCTTGCGGCTCGAATCGATCTGGCTGCGGCGTTGCTCGCCAACCGGGACGCGCGAGCCGCGTTGCTGCTCGTCGACGAGGCGCCGGAGGATCAGATGGGCGCCACTCCCCGGATACTGGAGCGGAACTGGGTCCTTTTGGCCCTGGGGAAGAAAGAGGAAGCACGCAAGGGAATCGACCGGGTGCTGGCTGCGGGGAAGGTTCCGGAGGCGCTCCTGCAGGATGCGGTCATGAAGCTGGACCAGAAAGACTACGCCGGAGCCCGGAAGTCGATCGAGGAAGCACTCAACAGGGCGCCAGAGGATACTCGCGCGCTGTTCGCGCTGGTAGAAAGCTATACCGGGCAGAAGCAGCCGGCCGCGGCAGTTCAAATCATGCGGGAATACGCTTTGAAACAGCCCAAATCGGCCGCCGTTCAACAGTATCTCGGGCAAATTCTCTCTGCCAGCGGCGACCGCGCCGGAGCGCGCAAAGCCTTCGAGGCGGCAAAGGCCGCAAGACCCGCCCTCGTGGAGGCGGATTTTTCCCTGGCACAACTCGACGCCGCCGAAGGCAAGCTCGATGAGGCCCGCGGAAGGCTCTCGGAAGTGGTGTCTTCCCACCCCGACAACATAACCGGCCATCTGCTTTTGGCGCAATTCGAAAAGACCACCGGGAAGACCCCGGCGGCCATCGAGCAGTACCGCAAAGTGCTGGCGCTGGACGGCAACGACACCATGGCGCTCAATTCGCTTGCCTATCTGCTTGCTCAAAACGGGCAGCCGGACGAAGCCCTGAGATACGCACTAAAGGCCAGGGAACTCGCTCCCAATAATCCGGCTGTCGAGGACACACTGGGATGGGTTTATTACCAGCAGGGCCTTTACCCCCTGGCGGTGGTTCCTGCTGGACGGTCTGCTCGCGATTTGGCCGTACGGAATTCCGGTGCTCGCCTATCGCAGCAAGGCGCGTTTCGATCCCGACGTGACGTTCCGGCTGCTGGAAAAGTACGGCGCCTCAGTCGGCCTTTATCCGCCCACCGCGCTCAAGGTGCTGCGCGAGGTGGAGCAGCCCCGCGAGAAATACAAACAATTGAACTTGCGATGCATCGTGAGCGGCGCCGAGCCGGTCAGTCCGCAACTCGCAAAATGGGTCGATGAGGAGTTGCAGGTCGAGTTCAACCAGGGCTTCGGTCAGACCGAGGCGAACTACTTCATCGGCACCTGCAGCGCGGTGGAGAAGGCGCGCCTCGAGCCGCTGGGAAAGCCGTATCCCGGTCACCATGTCAGCATCGTCTCGCCCGAGGGCGTGCCGTTGAAAATCGGCGAGAGCGGCGAGATCGCGATTCGCCGCGACTCACCGGTGGTGATGCGCGAGTACTGGAAGAATCCCGCGGCGATGAGCGACAAGTTCAAGGGCGAATGGTGCATGACCGGCGACCTCGGCCACATGGACGACGAGGGTTACGTCTATTTCCAGGGCCGCAACGACAACGTCATCAAGAGCTCCGGCTATCGAATCGGTCCTTCAGAAATCGAAGCCAAGATCATGGAGCATAAGGCGGTCGCGTCGTGCGCGGTGATCGGCGTGCCTGACCCTCAACGCGGCCAGGCGATCAAAGCATTCGTGAAGCTGCTGCCGGGGTTCACACCCTCGGACGAGATGATCGACGAAATCCGGATGCACGTGAAAACGCGGCTCGCCGCGCACGAGGCGCCGCGCGAAATCGAGTTCATGGACGAGTTCCCCTCGACCGTGACCGGCAAGATTATGCGCCGCGAGTTGCGTGCGCGTGAGGAAGCGCGGCGGTCGCCTTAGAAAATTTTCGCGCGCGATTCAACTGCGCGCTCAAAATTTACAGCGATGGCCGGCGCATGCCGCTGCGTATAGCGCTTCACCTCTGAGGACGTTTCATACCGCGCCCGTCGAGCTGCACGACGCTTATGCCGAAAAGGAAACTTTCAGTCGCGATCATCGGCGCCGGCATCGGAGGCCTCACCGCCGCTTCGACCCTCCTGCGCGTCGGCATCGAGGTTCAGATCTACGAACAGGCGAGCGGATTCGCACGAGTCGGCGCCGGAATTCAGCAGAGTCCGAACGCTCTCAAAGTACTTCGGCAGCTCGGGCTCGAAGCGTATCTGCGCCGGGTCGCTTTCCAGCCTCGATACGCGCGCAACCGGGAGTGCGGGACCGGCGCGCTTACCAACCAGTACCCATTGGGCGACGACGCTGAACAACGTTTCGGCGCGCCATATCTGCTGCTTCACCGAGGCGATCTGCATACCGCGCTCGCCTCAATCGTTCCGCGCGCGATCATTCATCTCAACCGGCGGCTGGTCGGTCTCGATCGGAGCCGCGCGGGCGTAACCCTCTCCTTCGCAGACGGGAGTCGTGCGCTCGCCGATGCGGTGGTTGGCGCGGATGGCGTGCACTCGGTGGTGCGCGAAATCCTGCTGGGGCCCGAGAAGCCGCGCTTTACCGGACGCGTGGCCTATCGCACTACTTATCCCGCAGCGCGGATCGGCGGCATTCCACTTGACGACAACACGAAGTGGTGGGGGCGCGACCGTCACATCGTCATTTACTACGTGAGGCCGAACCGCGACGAGATCTATTTCGTGACCAGCACCCCGGAACCGGAATTCGAAGTCGAATCATGGTCGTCGCGGGGCGATCTCAACCGGCTGCGGCGAGCCTACGACGACTTCCATCCTCACGTCCGCGCGGTCCTCGCTGCGTGTCCGGAAGTTCACAAGTGGGCGCTGGTCGAGCGCGACCCCCTCCCGCGATGGGGCGAAGGGCGGGTCGTGCTGCTTGGCGATGCCTGTCACCCGATGACGCCCTACATGGCGCAGGGCGCTGCGACCGCGATCGAAGACGCGGCCGTTCTATCGCGTTGTCTCGACGGTCTCGATCCGGATGCGGTTGAGGATGGATTTCGCCGCTACGAACTCAACCGCAAGGAACGCACCTCGCGGATCCAGCTGACCTCCCGGCTCAACACCTGGATGCGTGAGAAGACCGACGCGAATTGGGTATATGGATATGATGCGTGGCGCGAGCCTTTGGCCGCGGTGTGATCGGCACGCGATCCCGAACCAGAGGGCAGCGATAGCTGCGTGACGATCACATGAAACAGGGCGGTGACCAGATGACGTGGGATGATGCCATAGAACGCATCCGCGCGCGGGTCGAAGACACCGCGCGGTCAGCATCCGAAGGCTTTCCGCATTTTGCCGATCCCGAGACCAGGCGCTGGACCTGGTCGGCCGACGGCGATTGGACGGGTGGATACTTCTGCGCGATGCTGTGGCTGGGTGCGGCGACCGGGCCGACCGCCGCATCGCGAGCTATGGCTTGGATGGGCGCGCAAGTTTAGCGAACGCTTGCGTCCGCGACTCGCTTCCGACAGCTCATCGCGTGCGCTGCTCTTCTACTACGGCGCCGCGCTCGGCTCGATCCTGTGCGGCGACCGCGGGGCGCGCGGCCTCGCGCTGGAGGCGGCCGGCGCGCTTGCCAAAATGTATAACCCGCACGCCGGCGTACTGCCGCTTGGCGCTGCGTTCGAAGAAGTATCGAACGTGGGCGCGACCGAAGCCGAAATCGACATGGTGCAGGCCGTCGCGCTTCTGATGTGGGCTTGTCGCGAGACCGGCGACCCCGGCTTGCGGAAAATCGCGGTGAGCCACGCCCGCCGGCATATCGAGTTTTGCCTGCGTCCCGACGGTTCCGTTTGCCAGTCTGCCTCCTTCGATTCAAAGACCGGCGCGATGCTGCGCCGCTACACGCACAAAGGTATCAGCGACAACAGTACTTGGGCGCGCGCACAGGCCTGGGGGATCCTTGGATGGGCGCTTGAGCGCTCAATGGTGTGAGGACGCTTCATTTCTCGAGCCGGCAGAGAGAGCGGCAGCCTGGTGGATCGAGCACGTGCCCGCCGACCGTGTCGCCTTCTGGGACTTCGACGATCCCGCCATTCCGAATACCAATCGCGATACCTCGGCAACCGCGATCGCGGCCGCGAGCCTCCTCAAGCTCTCCGCACTCTCGCGCGACGAGCGCAAGCGTCAGGCCTGGCGCGCCGCCGCCGAGGCTACGGTGCGCGCGCTGATAGAGCGCCACCTCGGACAGGAGGGCGGGCTGTGGGACGGATGCTTCAACCGGCGGATCGGGTCTCGCGACCAGGCATGAATTGATCTGGGGGACGTACTACCTGTTCGAGGCCTTGCACGTTCTGGCCGGCAGACTCGAGCCGATTCGCATCTAGCGCGTCGTCAGGTTCACCGAGGGCTCCGCCGATCTGAAGGACGGCGGCGTCGATATGCCTATCCTCAGAAAGCAACTCCCCAATCTCAAGGACGAAGACCTGCTCAAGCCGACCGCGGTGGCGGAGGCCTTCTGGTACCTGGCGCATCAGGATCGCAGCGCCTGGAGCAACGAACTCGACATCAGCCCGTTCAAGGAAAAGTTTTAGCTCGCAGGTTTCAGTCAGTTCGCGCGCGCGATGTCCTGGTCGCGGACCTGCACTTCGTATCCGCTCTGCGCCAGCCTCGCCTTCAGCACCCGCGCCAGCACGGGCGAGCGATGGCGTCCGCCGGTGCATCCGAGTCCGATGGTCAGGTAGCTCTTGCCCTCGCGCCGATAGAGCGGAATCAGCAGGTCGAGCAGGCGGCCGGCCTCTTCGATAAACCGCTTCGAATCCGGCAGGCTCATCACGTAGTCATGCACCGGGCGATCGAGTCCGGTCAGCGGTTTCAATTCCGCGACGAAAAAGGGATTCGGGAATGAAGCGCGCGTCGAGCATCAGATCGAGCCCGACCGGCGCGCCGTATTTGTAGCCGAACGAAACGATCGAGATGACCAGCCGATCGCCGGTCGCCGAGCCGAGCACCGCCGCAGTCACCAGGTCGCGAAGCTCGTGGACCGTGGTGGCGGTGGTATCGATGACGCGATCTGCCCGCGCGCGCATCTCGGCGAGCGCGTTGCGCTCCTCGCCGATGACTTCGGCGATGCTGACCCCTCCGTGACCCATCGGATGTGGCCGGCGGGTTTCCGAGTAACGCCGCGCGAGAACCTCGTCGGAAGCGTCGAGGAACAGCACTTCGGGCCGCATTCCGTCGCGCTCGAGTTCGGCAAAAGTCACCGGCCATTGCGGAAAGAAGAGCAGCGCGCGCGCGTCGATTCCCAGCGCCACTCCCGCGAAGTCCTTGCCGCTCTCGCCCGCGAGCCTGAGCACCGTCGGCGCGAGCGCGACCGGAAGATTGTCCACGCAGTAAAAGCCCAGGTCCTCGAGCACCCGCATCGCGGAGGCCCGTCCTGAACCGGACGCGCCGGTCACGATGATCAGCCGAAGTGTTTTGGAAGCTGCGGGCACGCGCAACCCTTTAAGTATCGCGTCGCTCGGGGCCGCCCCGCGCCGCGATGACGCGGCGCCCGCGCGAGGCTAGAACTTGCTGTCCTCGTCTTTGAGCAGGCGGAAGATTTCGTTCGCGTCCGGCGCCGCCATCAGCTTTTCGCGAAAAGTGCCGTCGCGGAACAGCCGCGAAACGCGGGCCAGCGCCTTCAAGTGCAGGCTGGTCGACTCTTCCGGCGCGACCAGGGTGAAGAACAGGTGAGTGGCATTGCCGTCGAGCGATTCGAAATCGACGCCCGCCACGTGGCGCCCGAACGCGCCCAGAATCCGGGTGACGTTGGGAAGCTTGCCGTGCGGAATCGCGATACCGTCGCCGATCGCGGTGGAGCCCAGCCGCTCGCGTTCCGCGAGCACCGCGGCAATCTCATCGACGGAAAGTTCAGGATGCTGGGCCGCCAGGCACGCCGCGAGCTCCTTGAGCACCTCGGCCTTATTCCGTCCCTTGAGCGAGGGCACGATCATGTCGGCGGTGAGGAAATCGGTTATCTTCATTCCCTTGTGTTCCGTTTCAGTACGTATGTATGTGCCAGCGCTTGAGCGCGGTCAATCTTTTCCGTTCACCGGCCAGGCTCCCCGCCTGGAGTCGTCGGAAGCCGCTCGACGCGCTAGGTTTCCTCCGCCGCGGTCATCACTTCCGGGGTCGACGGCGAGCGCATCTTTTTGCCCTTGAGCTTGCCGGCGTGCCGCTTGAGCTGGCGTCCCACCTTGTCGGCCAGCAAATCGATGACCGCGTACAGGTCGGTGGTCTCTTCCGCGGCGGTTGCGGTCAGGCGGCCGGACTTGAAGGTGACCTCGCCGCAATGCCGGTACTTGTCGACCGAGAGGATCAGATGCGCCTGTGCGGGACGCTTGAGCAAGCGTGCGATGTGTCCGAGTTTGCGCTCGGCATACATTCGCAGGGCTTCGGTGGGTTCGACGTGGCGAAAGGTGACGTTCACCGCGAAACTCGAAGCGGCCAATCGATCCGCGCGCCGCACCTTGCGCGCCACCGCCCTGCTTCTCTTTCCCTTACCGGCCTTCATCTCACGATACCCGCGCCTTAAGTCGCCACCCGCTAGCCGACCCGTTTGCGGCTCGCCGACGGCAGGATGCCCAGCGCTTGCCGGTACTTCGCCACCGTGCGGCGGGCGATATTGATATTGTCGCGCCGCAGCTTTTCCGCGATGGCGTGGTCGGAAAGGGGATCGTTGGACTCTCCCGCCACCATCGCGCGGATTTTTTCCTTTACGGTTTCCGCGCTTACGTCCTCGCCGCTGCCGGCTTTCACTCCGGAGGTAAAAAAGAATTTCAGCTCGCAGATGCCCTGCGGAGTATGCGCGTACTTGTTGGCGGTGGCGCGGCTGATGGTCGATTCGTGCATCCCGATATCCTGCGCCACGTCCTTGAGCACCAGCGGGCGCAAATGACTGATGCCGTGGTCGAAGAACGGCCGCTGAAATTTGACGATTGAGTTCGCGACTTTGAAAATCGTCTGCTGGCGCTGGTAGATCGATTTGACCAGCCACTTTGCCGAGCGCAGCCGCTCCTGCAGGTACTCGCGGGTCGCCGCTCCGGTCTGTCCGTCGTTCATCACGCGCTGGTAGTAGCCCGCCAGACGCAGGCGCGGCACCGCGCTCTGGTTGAGGGTGACCACGTAGTCGTCGCCCATCTTGTGGATGAACACGTCGGGGATCACATAGACCGGTTCTTCACCGCCGTAGTCGCGCCCGGGTTTGGGCTCGAGCAGCGAGATAACCTTGGCGGCCTGCGCGACGGTTTCGACCGTGACGCCGAGCGTCTTGGCGATTTCGTTGTAGCGATGCTTCTCCAGCAGATCGAGATGGTTGTTCACCACTCGCGCCGCCAGCGATTCCTCCATCCCGAGGTTGCGGAGTTGCTGGAACAGGCACTCGCGGAGATCGCGCGCGCCCACGCCGGGCGGGTCGAGTTGCTGAACCCGCTTGAGCACGCGCTCGACTTCGGCCTCGGGCACTTCGAGCTGCGCCGCCAACTCGGAAAGCGGCGTCTCGAGGTAACCGTCGTCGTTCAAGTTATAGACGATGGTCGCGCCGATCTTCTGGTCGGTCTCGCTCAGGCTCGAAAGCCTGAGCTGCCACATCAGATGGTCCTCGAGCGAGGTCTTGCGGGTGAGCGTGTTCTCCAGGGTCTGCCGGCGTTCGTCGTCGGGATCGGCGGGTTCCGCCTCCTGCCAGTTGTTGGAGTAATTCTCCATGTATTCGCGCCAGTCGAGCTTGTCGATGCGGTCGAACTGCTCCATCTCGACGGTCGCATCGCGAGCTTCGCTCTGCACCGCGGGGTCCGCGGGCGCGGCGGCGGTGTTCCATTCGGCGGGCGGCTCGTCGTCGGGCGCGGGGGCCGCGTCGCTCTCCGGGAGCGGCTCTCCGTTGGCGGCAGGGGTGAACTCCTCGTCCGGCGCACCGCCGTTTTCGGGCGCGCTTTCGGCGGGGCTTTGGTCGAGCGGCTCGAGAATCGGATTCTGCTCGAGCTCCGATTGCACGACCGCTTCGAGTTCCGGAAGCGAGAGCTGCAGGATCTTGATGGCCTGCTGCAGCTGTGGCGTCATCACCAGCTGCTGACGCAGGCGCAAGTCTTGGCCGAGCTTTACTTCGAGAGCCATCCCGCTAAAAACTCATTGCCGATCGGACGAGTCCACATTATCGGCGTTTTCCGACTTGCGAGGGAAGACCACCGCGTGAACTCCCCCTTCGACGACACTGCGGCTGGTCTGCAGGTATACGGTGATCTTGGCGCCGGTAATCTGATCCTCGCCATCGTGGACGATCGGGTTACCGGTCATGACCACGGTATGTTTCTGCTCGTCCAAAACCGCGTGCTCGCCGGTGACCCATCGCGTTCCCTGGCTCATTCTGACGTCGCCGTCCGCGAACATTGCGCTCAATTCCTTAAAGTCGGGGTCGGCGTAGACCACCTTGAGGGTGTTGCTGGTCAGGTCGCCATTGGGTTGGGTCGCGTGAACATGTCCGCTGAATATGACGTACTTGTCCTTGTACTCGAGGGTCATGGTGTCGGAGGTGATTCGCGTCGGCCCCTTGGAATTGGTGATACCGAAACCGGCGAACGGCGAATTTCCGGGCGCGCTCGGCGCCCCTGTGGTATTTTTCGCGCTCGCACCGCGGTGGCTATCGGACGACGACGGACTCGATGCGCTCGCGGGAGCCGGCGATGCGGCGGCCGCCGGCGGTTGCTCGGCCCCGGCGCCATCGCTCGCGGCCTCGGGCGCGGAAGCGGGATGCTCCGCGGCGTCCTGGGCGAGCGCCAACGATACCTCGGCCGCGGCCGCGAAAACTGCGATGCTCGCGCCGATAACCGCGCACCGCCATCGCGCCCTGCCCCTCATCCGTTCACCCTTTCTTCGAGGCCGCAGCTCTTGGCTTGGGCGTGACCACGGTGGTGACCTGTTGCAGCAGTTCGAAGTGGCGGGCCTTTGGGTGCCCGGTCAGGCCGACGCCCGTAACCGTGAATCCCGCTCCCGTGATCGTGACGAACCCGGGCGCGTCGACCTGGTCGGCGTCGGGTTTGAAGATTGCCGTGTCGGTGGCGACCACCAGATCGCCATAGTGAATGATCGTCCCGCCGGTGAGGTCGGCCTGTTGAACGCGATTGCCGCTTTTGTCCATGTGCAGCAGCGCCCTGGGCGCCTGCACGATCACTTGCTTGCCGTCCTGCGACTCCATCGTGACGACCGGATGGTTCAGGTTAATCGCGGTCTTGTCACCGGAGTAGCTCGCGTCGCTCGCCGTCAGTACCCATTGCATCTCGCCCGACTTCATCTGGGTCCAATGGAAATTATGCGCATGGAGCAGCGCGCCGGGGACCAGCCCCACGACCTTGCCGAGCGAGGGCAGGGCCGAACGATGCTTAACGACATAGATCGTCACCCCGAGCAGCCCCGCCAACGCCACCGCGCCGAAGGCCGCCAGTGCTTTGGCGATACGCCTGGGACTCATCAACTCTCCCCGTGAGAAAAGCTATCAAGGGGTATTTTTCAAGTCGACCCCGCCCCCGCCCGGCGCATCTCCGATGGAAATTGTGCGCGTGGAGCAGCGCTCAATCGCGCGAGACGATCTGGCGCGCGGCCTCATGAATGCGCTTCAGATCTTCCAGCAACCGCGGCATCGCGTCGAGCGGGACGGAGTTGGGACCGTCGCTCAGCGCGCGGTCAGGATCCTCGTGGACTTCCATGAAGATGGCGTCGACGCCGGCTGCTACCGCCGCGCGCGCGAGCGGCGCCACGAACTCGCGCTGCCCGCCGGAGCGATCGCCGGTTGCGCCGGGAAGCTGCGCCGAATGGGTCGCATCGAACACCACCGGATAGCCGAAGCCGCGCATGATAACCAGCGAGCGCATGTCGGAGACGAGGTTGTTGTAGCCGAACGAGGTCCCGCGCTCGCTCACCAGGATTCGGCGGCTCCCGGCCGCCTCAGCTTTCGCTACCACCGCCTTCATGTCCCACGGCGCGAGGAACTGCCCTTTTTTGAGATTGATCGCGGCGCTGGTCGATGCGGCCGCATGGATCAGATCGGTCTGCCGGGAAAGAAAGGCCGGAATCTGAAGCACGTCCACGACCGCGGCGGCCGGCGCGGCTTGCGCGGGCTCGTGGATATCGGTCAGCACCGCGACTCCGGCCTCGCGTTTGACCCGCGCGAGAATCTTGAGACCCGCCTCCAGGCCGGGGCCGCGAAACGCGCTGATGCTGGTGCGGTTGGCCTTGTCGAAGGAAGATTTGAAAATGTACGGAAGTCCCGCGGCCCGCGCGATCCGGGCAATGGCGTGCGCGTGCCGGATGCACGATTCCTCGCTTTCGATCACGCAGGGGCCCGCGATGAGAACCAGTTTCGGACCGCCGAATACGACCTCGCCGACAGTGACTTCGCGCACCTTCACGACACCGATCTGAGCGCGCGGACCTTGGGATGCTTGGGCTGGAGCGTCGCGCGCTGGACGACCGCCGCCTTTATCAATCCGCGAAACAACGGATGCGGATCGAGCGGACGCGACTTGAGCTCGGGATGAAACTGGCAGCCGAGGAACCACGGATGTCCTTTGAGCTCCATTATTTCGACCAGCCGATCGTCGGGCGAGGTCCCGGTCGCGACCAGTCCCGCCTTTTCCAGTTGCGCGCGGTAGCCGTTGTTGACTTCGTAACGATGGCGATGGCGCTCCGAGATGCGCGTCTTGCGGTAGAGCGACAGAGCGAGCGAGCCCGGCTTGATCACGCAGGGCCACGCGCCCAGGCGCATCGTGCCGCCCTTGTGCGAGACCTCCTTCTGCGACTCCATGATGTGGATTACAGGGTCGGGCGAGTCGGCAGCGAGCTCGGTGGAATTGGCGCGCTTTAAGCCGAGCAGGTCGCGCGCCGCCTCGATCACCATCATGTGCAGCCCGAAACAGATCCCGAGGATCGGCACGCCGTGCTCGCGCGCGTAGCGGACCGCGCGGATCTTTCCCTCGGTGCCGCGATTTCCGAAGCCGCCCGGCACGATGATCGCGTGCGCCTGCGCGAGCCGCGCCTCGACGTCGAGCTTTTCGAGTTCCTCGGAATCGACGTAGTCGACGATGACCTTCGCCTCGTTCGCGATCCCGCCGTGGGCGATCGCCTCGTGCAGGCTCTTGTATGAATCGACGGTGTCCACGTACTTGCCGACCACCGCGACGTTGAGCGTGAGCTTGGGATTTTGCGCGGTCTTCACGATCCGGCGCCACTTGGCGAGGTTCGGCTGTCCGGTCCAGATGTTGAGCTTTTCGACGACGCGCTGATCCAGCCCTTCGTCGTGGAAGCGCAGCGGGACTTCATAGATCGATTCGACGTCCGCGGCCGCGATCACGCAGTCCTCCTCGACGTTGCAGAAGTGCGCGATCTTCGCCTTGACCTTCTGATCGAGCGGCCGATCGCATCGGCACAGCAGGAGGTCGGGCTGGATTCCGAGGCCCGTGAGTTCCTTCACGCTGTGCTGGGTGGGCTTGGTCTTGACCTCCGCGGCGGTGCGGATGAACGGAACCAGCGTGACGTGCGCATAGAGCACGTTCTCGCGCCCGAGGTCCCAGCGAAATTCACGGATCGCTTCGAGGAACGGCAGGCTCTCGATATCGCCGACGGTCCCGCCGACCTCGACGATGAGCAGGTCAGAGCCCTCGGCGGCGAGCAGGATGCGGCGTTTGATCTCGTCGGTGATATGCGGAATCACCTGCACCGTCGCCCCCAGGTAGTCGCCGCGCCGCTCCTTCTGGATAACGGTGTCGTAGATCTGGCCGGTGGTGCAGTTGTTGCGCCGGCTCATCCGGGTCTCGACGAAACGCTCGTAGTGTCCCAGGTCGAGGTCGGTCTCGGCGCCGTCGTCGGTGACGAACACCTCGCCGTGCTGCAGCGGACTCATCGTGCCTGGGTCGACGTTGATGTAGGGGTCCATTTTAAGGAACGAGACCTTGAGCCCGCGCGCTTCGAGCAACGCGCCGAGCGAGGCCGCCGCGAGCCCCTTGCCGAGCGAAGAAACCACGCCGCCGGTCACGAAGATGAACTTGCTTTTGCCGCGCTCCACGATATGCCCTCCCCGCGGTTACTCCCGCCCCGATTGCTCCTGCCGGGCCCGCGCCAGGTCCTCGGCCGTATCTATTTCGAGCGACGGCGCCACCGAAGTTACTACCCGGATGCGATAGCCGTTCTCGAGCGCGCGCATCTGTTCGAGCTTTTCGAGTTGTTCGATTCTAGCAGATGGAAGTTCGGCGAAGCGCAAAAGGAAATCGCGCCGGTACGCGTAAATCCCGATGTGACGCAGAGCGCCCGCCGGCACGCCTTCGATATCGCGCCCGTACGGAATCGGGCTGCGCGAGAAATACATCGCGTTTCCCCAAACGTCGCACACCACCTTGACCTTCGTGGGATTGCGGAACTCCTCCAGGTCGCTGATTCGCGTCGCCAGCGTGGCCATTTCCAGCGCCTCGTCCGCAGCCATCACCGCAGCCAGCGCGTCGAGGTCTGCGGGGTCGGTAAAGGGCTGGTCGCCCTGCACGTTAATGTAGATGTCGGCCTCGATGCGGCGCGCAACCTCGGCGACCCGGTCCGTGCCGCTTGGGTGGGTGGCCGCGGTTATCAGCGCCTCGCCGCCGGCAGCGCGCACCGGCTCCGCGATACGCTCGTCGTCGGTCGCGACGATCACGCGCGCGATAGACCGCGCCAGGCTGGTCTGACGCCACACGCGCACGATCATCGGGACTCCGCCGATCTCCGCGAGCGCCTTGGCGGGCAGGCGCGTAGACCCATAGCGCGCCGGTATCACGGCGATTACCGACGCCGTTGCCAGGACCGTGCTCCGTTTATGGGTGTGAAAATCGCGACCTGCACATTCAACGGTAACCAGCCCGACCGTGCTTTGTCAATTTGACTCGAAATCGTTTTCTAACAGCGCAGGCTTTAGCGGGATTGGAGCCGGAATTTCCATTAAGAAATTCGAGCCGCGCGTACATGAGAAGTCCAGCGCAAGTGAGCCCGGCGGGTCTCGGCGGCGCCGCCGCGAATCTTCCCGGGAGCGCAGGCAGCGTGTCTGCGAGCGGAGCGAGCCCCGCCAACGGCGCAGCAATCCCCGGTGGCGCAGGGGCTGGAGCGTTTGTGGCATCTGAGAATGCTTTGCTCGCCGTGGGTATTGGAAATTCGGAGGATCCGCCGGTCCTGGCCGCGGTCTTGGTTGCCGCGGCGGTGGATGCGATCCTGCAGGGGTTTCTGGATCTCTTTGGCGGCGGCGGTAGCGCTCCCAAACCTTACCAGGAGCGCGGCGGACGCCACCCGATCTTCGATTTCCTCGGAATTACGTTCGGTTGGACCCTGTCGAAAGCCTCCGCCGCACCGGCTTCGCCCTCCAACGTGCCTGCTCTGCAGAGGGTCGAGTACAGCTGTCATTGCGGTTGCGCGGCATGCCCTACGCAACAGATGGACGTAACCGGCTACAGTAACGGCTACGAAAGCACAGGGAAAAATCCGGGCGATCCCGGATATGGTTTCACCTCGAACAATGACCTCGCTGGAATGGGGACGCTGGCTGCGCCGCGGCCATATGGGTACGGCACGCGAATGTTTATTCCCGGGTACGGCTGTGGAACGGTTCAAGACAGAGGCGGGGATATTCAGGGCAACGAGCTTGATCTATGGTTTCCAAACGCTTTGGCCGCCAGGCTGTGGGGAAGGCAAAGCCTGGGCGTTGAGGTTTGCCAATGATTTCCCGAGGTACGTTTCTGCTAGCTGTGAGCGCAGCTTTGATGTTCCCTCTCGTGGCCTCGGGGAGCGTCACGCATCAGCAGATTGACCCCTTGCGTACAGAGGTGTACTTCTCGCGAACCGCACCAAGCGCATTGTCCTGGAGCGCCGAAATAAAAAGCAAGTCGGGTGCTACGCTCTATGTTCTTACCCTCGAACCGGACTACGCGGTGGGGGATTATTTGGTAAGCGTCTGGTTGGTCTTGAGAGAAGCAGCGAGTCAACAGAAGGACGACAATCTTTTGTGGCCGTGTAAGAATTGCCATGGGCTTCAGCCGTTCATGTTCGTGGCCAGAGACTTGGAGCGGGGGCCGCAGGAGTCAGTTTTCGGAACACATCGCAACATAGTGGTTCGAGGCCGGAACATTGTGGTCAAGGCGGATATTCTTGACGCCAAGGTGAGCCCAAGTTCCGTTATGGACGACCAACCGCAGTTGGATGTCCTGGATCTCAGCATCTCAGTGGAAAATCTCGGGACGAATCAAGGTTCCGCTGATCGCTCGAACTGGGAACCAATAAGGTGACCTCCGGCGAGGAGTGTTTGGCGGCGGCGGGAGTCCTCCCAAACCTTACCAGGAGCGCGGCGGACGCCACCCGATCTTCGATTTCCTCGGAATTACGTTCGGTTGGACGCTCTCGGAAGCCTCCGCCGCACCATCGCCGGGGGATTGGGCGACAGCTTCTACCGCAGCGAGTCAGTCAACGGCTTCCCCAGGAGGGATTCAGACAATCGCCGACATCAGCGGGGGGCCTCACGCCCAAATTCGCTAGGCACCGCCGCAGCCGCGAATCTCGTTTGGGGCGTGCTTAGCTCTGTCCAGTCCCGCGTTCGCGGCAAGCACGTTCATGTGCGGGTTAGGCGTCGCTAACTGTGCGAGTCTATTCGGCGGCAACCCAGAGGGTGCAGTTGGGTGCTTAAAAGGCGGTGTGGCTTGTTTCGTAGCTGGGGGAATTCCTCATTTCCGATTATGACTATCCGCAAATGATTCGGGGTTCTGACTCTGCCAAGTTTCAACTGCGCCTACTTGTCTTTTGGCAGCTATTCTTGGGGACGGCGTTCTTGAGCGCTTCACTGTATTCGGTAATCTTCCCCGAGCTTCTAGTCATTGCCGTGGCGTGCCTTTTCGCAGTATTCTCGATAGTAAAGCTTGCGAGCCACGTCAGAGCGTGACATGCCGCTAACTTGCGGGTGGTTTTGTTGTAGGCCCGCCGCTTCCCGGTAATGCAGGCAATGCTCTGTCGGCGAGCGGAGCGAGCCCCGCCAACGGCGCAGCAATCCTCGGTGGCGCAGGGGCTGGAGCGTTTGTGGCATCTGAGAATGCTTTGCTCGCCGTGGGTATTGGAAATTCGGAGGCTCCGCCTGTAGCTGCGGTCCTCGAGGTTGCCGCGGCGGTGGATGCGATCGTGCAGGGGTTTCTGGACCTTTTTGGCGGCGACAGTAGTCCTCCCAAACCTTACCAGGAGCGCGGCGGACGCCACCCGGCCATTGACCGTATTACGGGTATTGCGCAGGCTTGGACGCCGTCGGAAGCCTCCGCCGCACCATCGCCTGGGGATTGGATTGTGAAAGTCGCCGAACTGAGAAAAAGACCTGAGACGCCGGCGCAACCCACAGGATTTGGCGCCCTGGCATTCTGCAACGCAGCCTTCATGGCCTTCACCGCGCCGGCGGTGGTCGCCTGCGGAGTTTACGGCGGTCAGTGCTTCGGCGGAGTTCTTCCAGCGTGTATTCCGTTTGCAGCAGCTTTCGGATACGAGGTCACCGGGTTCTTTAAATGCCTTGGTTATGCATATCCGAAATCGCCACCGGCTGCTCTGAATAAACAGGAGATTCCCGAGCCCCAGCCGGAAATGCCCGAGCAGCCGCCAAGTCCCGAATAGGGTGTCTCAGGCCGACAGACCGGGGTAACAAAGGTGCAAAACCGAACTTGAAATGGATAGCGTCAGACTGAGCGAGCTATAAGCTTGATGAAAGAAATAGATCCACGCAGGGAAAGATCGCTTGCGCTAGCGATTTGGGGCGGTCTTTTGCTTTATATCGGACTAGTCGTAACTGGGGCAGTTGTAGTCGGTTTCGGAGGCATGTTCGTGAAGCTGCCGCCAAGCGAATGGCAGGACGTGTTGATTGCAAACGCACTGTTCCTGTTCGTTATTGGGTGGTCGGACTATCCTGAAATCATCAGAAAATCTGCAATTCTTAGGACGCAGGTCTTGTGTTGGGCCACTCTGATGTTTTTGACGGCCCTTCTTCTTTCGGCGTCGTCAAAACGTTACCTTGAAGAAACCCTTGGCTACTTCATCGGATCTTTGCTGGCAGTCGCAGTATACTCATCGGGCGCCATCTATAGAGCACGTCGTCGTTGAATGACCTCGGCGACGACGAAAGCCGGTGCCCTCCTCTGTCTGTCGGGAGCGGAGCTTGGACGCTCTCGGAAGCCTCCGCCGCACCGGCTTCGCCCTCCAACGTGCCGGCTCTGCAGAGGGTCGGAGACGGGATTCAAACCGCTCCGCCTAGCGCCTGTCAGCAGTATGACGCTGAATGCAACGGCGGCAAGGACGCCTATGCGTGCAAGGCTGGTGACTGCTGTCGGTATTTCGGAGACACAGTTTTCGGCGACTGTGCTCGGGGGTGCCTGTTAGCGTACGAGTCGCGATGTTTCGGAAGCTCGTCTGCAAAGACCTGCAGAGACGACGCACATTTCCAGTGCTATTTGAGATGCGCCCAAAATGTGGGCGACCTCTTTGGGTGGTTCGGATCGCCAGCATGCCGTCATCTCATCTGGAACTTGGTGCCATAAGGAAGCCGCGCGGTCGGTAGCTATGCCGAGAGGAATACCATTTCTGATATTGTTGCCAGCCGTCGCGCTTCTGGTCTGCGCGATTCTCCGAACTCCTTGGAAATTGGTGGCGTGGCTTTTTCTATTGGTCCCGCTTGTGGGCGATATGGCAGCACTTCTCCCACCCGGTCGCGGTGGCTCAATTCTGTCAATGGAGTTTGTGAAGGCCGTGATGGTGGTCTATCCTTTCGCCTTGATCTCGTTCGGGTTTTGCGGACCGTTAGTCGGCTCGGTCGCATGGTACCTTGCCCAAGCGAGTTGTGCAGCTACGCGCTTAAAGCGAGGAACACTGTTGGGCGGTGGCTTCGTCGTTGGAGGGCTGGTTGGCTCCGCAATCATGCTGATTCTGGTGCTCTGGACAGAGGGACTCCACCCAGGGCCGCCCGTAAATCTGCAAGGAGAGCTGATGGGTTTGGGGGTGGTAGGTCTAGCCGCGGGTTGCGCGTCCGGGTTTCTGGTCGCGGTGTACTCGAAGCCCACGGTTCAGCCGGCCCGTGACGGCGTCGCGTGATTCTTCCGGTCGCGATGTCCGGCTGCGATTCTCTCGAGTAACGAGAAATGCCGCGCGCAGACTTCGACATAGTCACTGGAGCATTCGGCTACACAGGCAAGTACATCGCGCGTTTGCTGCTACGGCACGGCCGCCGGGTAATGACGCTTACCGGGCATCCCACGCGGCCACATCTGTCGGAAACCCAAATCGAGGCGTTGCCTTTCAATTTCGATCATCCGGAGGTTTTGGCTCATAGCCTTGAAGGCGCCGGAGCCCTAATCAATACCTACTGGATTCGATTCGCGTACGGCCACACGACCTATGACAAGGCGGTCGCGAGTGCCGGCTCTGCAGAGGGTCGGAGACGGGATTCAGACTCAAACCAGTGGACCGCAAACTCAACTGCGCAGCGCCAAACCAATACCATTTACAGCCTGTGTCGGAAATTTGAGCGGACCGATTGGCTTTGGTTCGGCGGTGTGCCTTAGCACCTTAATACCCTGCGTGTCTGCGGCATTCGGAAATGTGCCAGGCGGAACGCTATGTCCAGTCACCATTGCAACTTGCCTTGGCACGGGGGCGCTGGTTGCCTGCTGCGCGGCGCAGAGCAAAGGACATACGGCATTCTGCGGCCCCGACAACGATCCATCAAACATGGAAATTCCCAAACGGTAGCCATAGGAATAGGAACATTTTGCGCGGAGATTTGCGTTCCGAGCGTTTGATCCGAGGTGTTAAACGAATGGATGAGCGAAAAGCTCTGATCCGGAGTTGGACAACTGCGTTAGCGTTAGGCCTTTTCCTTTGGTTGGTGTTCTCAGCTCTGCCGCCTCGTCTGTTGGCACCAGTCGCCATCACTGCAGCCACACTGGGAACGGCTGGCGGCATCATTGGCACCGTCGGGTACTTTTGGCGACGTCGGTCAAAATCGAGATAGGGTATGGCGCCTCTTTGGCGGCGGCGGTAGCGCTCCCAAACCTTACCAGGAGCGCGGCGGACGCCACCCGATCTTCGAATTCCTCGGAATTACGTTCGGTTGGACGTGGCCTTACCCCTTTCGGTATCCCAGTCATAAGTTAGTGGCACCGGGTTTTGGTTCATTGTGACTGTTCCGTCGGTGCAGCGTTTCTTATCACAGTTTTTCTGGCCGCCCTTCACGGTTTGAGGGCGGCCGAAAAACTGCCTGGTTCTGGATCCGAGGCCCGAGCGCGTTGCACCGCGCCGGCCAGCTGTTCTTGAGTTGGCCAAGCGGTGCGCGCGCTGGCCGAGCTCCTTGGATGGTGTGCCTGTGCTGCGAACTCCTCGGGTGTCAGGTAGCCCAGGCTCGAGTGCGGCCGCTCGCGATTGTATTGGATCCGCCACTGCTCGATCTTGCGCCGCGCGTCGTCGAGCGAGACGAAGACGTGCTCGTTGAGACATTCCTCGCGCAGGCGGCTGTTGAACGACTCGATGAAAGCGTTCTGGATCGGCTTGCCGGGCTCGATGAACTGCAGCCGCACCTGGTGGTCGTAAGCCCATTGGTCGAGCACCCGACTGGTGAACTCCGGGCCGTTGTCGGACTGAATCACCGCCGGCATGCCGCGCTCCTTTCCCAGGCGGTCCAACACCCTGCTCACTCGCTGGCCGGTCAGCGACAGGTCGACCTCGATCGCCAGGCTCTCCCGGCTCCATTCGTCGATCACCGTCAGGGCGCGGAACCGTCTGCTGCTCATCAGGCTGTCGTGAACGAAGTCGAGCGCCCACGCTTGATTGGCCGCTGCCGGCCGTGGCCGCACCACCCGCAGATGACTCAACCGCTTGCGCCGCCGGCGCCGTCGCAGGGACAGCCCTTCCTCTCGATACAGCCGTTCTATCCGCTTGTGGTTCACCCGCCAGCCTTCCCGCCGGATCACTTGATAGAGCATCGGACAGCCCCAGCGCCGCCGCTCCTCGGCCAGCGCTTTGAGCCGCTCGCGCAACTCCCGGTTGCGATCCGCTGCCGGCGTACGCTTGAAACTGCGTCGCGTGATCTCCATCAGCCCGCAGGCGCGCCGCTGCGACAGCCCATGCGCCATCACCTCGACCACCATCTCGCGCTTCACCGCGGGCCGTATCCGTTTTTTGCCAGCACGTCCTTCAACGCCCGAATGTCCAGCGCCTGATCCGCCACGATCGACTTCAGCCGCCGGTTCTCCTCCTCCAACTGCCGCATCCGCCGCACCTCGGACACTTCCAGCCCGCCGTACCGGCTGCGCCAGTTGTAGAAGGTCGCGTCGCTGATCCCGTGCCGCCGGCTCAGCTCGCTGACCTTGGCTCCGCCCTCTGCCTCCTTCAGAATCCCGATGATCTGTTCCTCGCTAAACCGTCCTCGTTTCATGCCTGCCTTCCTTTCCGGCAGACACTAACCTATCGGTGGGATACTTCGAGGGGGTAAGGCCAGACGCTCTCGGAAGCCTCCGCCGCACCGGCTTCGCCCTCCAACGTGCCGGCTCTGCAAAGAGTCGGAGACGGAATTCAGACCGTCCAGTTTCGCGGCTACAACGCTTGCGGCCCTGGCAACAATGGAGCAGCAGAAGGCAGGAACCCCACGGACGATTGCTGCGAGGCGCACGACACTTGTTACGGCTTCTTTGGTTTGTCCGCCCTGGATGCTGTTGTTCATAGCTGGTGGGTATCGTGCAGGTCCGGGGCAAAGAGGCTGCGACCAAGCACTCTGCAACTGCATCAAGACAACACCCCAGACGTTAAGTATCGGCGAACTAGAAATGCGGCGTGATATTTTCGCTTTCTTTGGATGCCGTTAAAGAGAAGCATGGCTATCGGGGAAGCATGACTCGAACCCACATTGTCCCTGTGACCGCACTCTGTACGGGCCTCTGTCTTGTTATCTGGTGCGGAACTCTCTTGGCCGCTGCTCTGCCTGAGTGGATGCAGCCCGGCGTGCGCGTCGGCGCAGGCGTCTTCGATAAGAGTCTGTTCTTGAGCCTTTACACAGCAGGCGTAGTTACCGACATCGAGCGTGGCGAAATTCGCATACCGGGGAAGATCGAGTTGGGGGTCGCCGGCGAAGACGGCGCGTGGTTCTTCGACGAAAGCGGAAAACTCGACAATGTGGTGAACTTTGCGGTTCCAAGCCCAAACGGGGCAAGGGTGCCCGCGCGCATCGTCAAGCGGACAAGTTCAAACGGATTGCTCTTCTTCCGTCAAGGCGGTGTGGCGGCTATCTACGACAGTCTCGTAGACGCCAATGGCAAGGAAATCTGGCGTACACCTTACCCGGTCGTAGCGAGCACGTTCGGGGATTTGTTCAGAGATCGCGCGCCGGAATTTATCTTCGGGACGCAGGAAGGTGCAACCGAAGCACGGGATATCTCGGGCAATGTGCTATGGCATAGACCGGAAGTCGGCTGGGCAAACAGGCTAGGGGTCGTATCATCCGACCATGGTGGTTCACAGATCCTGGAGGCGGTTAACGACGGAACCTTGGTCGGCATCGGGGCGACAGGGCAGCTTCTCTTCAAGCGGAAGCCCGCCTTGGATGGGTTTTTCAGCGGGTTCTCCACCGTACGGTGGGAGGGCGTTTGCGACACGCCATGTCTATTGGTGAGCAGAAACGAAAGGTTTCAGCTCGTAAGTGCTGACGGCCAGCGCCCAATAGCACTTCTCGGTCCGGGCCATTATCTTTACCACGCGCACGCAGCTGCGGTGCGGCTATACAGAGATGGGCCACTACTGCTCGCCGTGGCCGGGCTGTTGCACTACAGGGGCCAGCTCTTTTCCGGCTTCGAGGCAGTTCATGGCGCGCTCTACGTGTTCGACTCGCACTGGAACCTCGTTTATCACGAGATATTTCCAGAGGAGATAGACGCTCTGTATGCTGTACCGACGGCGGACGGCAAGAGAGAGGCTTTGCTGGTAGGCGGCGAGCACAAGGTGTGGAAGTACGCTGCCGTCCTTGGCGGAGCCGCGCCACGCTGAAATCCACTATGCTGCGGGCCAGTTCTATAGTTCACAGCTCATGAGAAGTCCAGCGCAAGTGAGCCCCGCGGGCCTCGGCGGCGCCGCCGCGAATCTTCCCGGGAGCGCAGGCAATCCGGCTTCCGGTTCCGGACCGAACTTCGCTGAAAATGCCGGTTATGGAAGCGCGGGTTTTGCCGGGGTGGTTGGGCTCGCCACGCTGGGTGGGGTGCTGGCTGGGGAGGCTCCGCCTGTAGCTGCGGTCCTCAAGGTTGCCGCGGCGGTGGATGCGATCGTGCAGGGGTTTCTGGACCTTTTTGGCGGCGGCGGGAGTCCTCCCAAACCTTACCAGGAGCGCGGCGGACCTCATCCGGCCATTGACCATATTACGGGTATTGCGCAGGCTTGGACGCTCTCGGAAGTTTCGGCCGCATCGGCGTCACCTTCCAACATGCCCCCGCTGCAGAGGGTCGACGATGGAGGTGGGTCGCAAGGAGTGGGGTCGCTGCTGGAAGTCCAGTATCTCATCCCGTATGTCGGAGAGGGAGAGCTGGACATACCTGGCGAGCCGAGTCCTCCGTTCGGGTTGTTGCCGCGCCCTGTGACTTATGGCCGATGCCTGGACGCGGCGGAACACCCGGCTCTTTGGGCAGATCTCTGCAGAGATATGCCGAACTCAGCAGCCAAGCAGGAATGCTGGAGCCTTTTGCCCCGAAGTGCGGAGATGAAGAGAGGTCTTTGCGGGGAGTTTTTTGAGACCTAGAATGAGAGAATAACGTTGCGCTGGAGCAGTGAAAAGCAGATTAATCTCGGCCGCGCCGTTGCGCGCAGAGTACTCGGCGAGGCTGGTGCTCCCAACAGGCGGATTACACTATCGCTTGGAATACCTAGACGTGTTGATCAGGAGGAATGGCAGTGTCCGATACGCATAGAGGGCTTGGAAAACTCTCCAATTGCGGATTCAGCCCCAGGTGTCGACTCACTTTCGGCCCTGTTGCTGGGCGCGGAATGCATAAGGTGGCACCTCAAGCAAAGCGGACGCGATTTCTCGTGGCTCGGCGACTCCGAGCTCATGGGCACGGGCATTCCATTGCAGGTTCCAATAGGGTTCGGCAAGGAATTTGAGGGACGAATCGAGCGCGCGATCGAACGGGAGGCACGAAATACCCGGAAATCCAGGTCGAAAATTCTCAGGCGATGGTTTATTGAAGGCCAAGCCGTTTTGGCATCACAGGATATACGCCACGCGACGCCGCCACGCTCCAAGTCGGCCCCGGCCAAGCGTCTCCGAAAACGGAAGAAGTGACAGTCAAAGCCACTGTCGTCCCCTCGGGGCGACTCCCCGCCCTTACCAGCTCTGAGGCGGACGCCACCCGGCCATTGACGATATCACCGGTATTGCACAGGCTTGGACGCTCTCGGAAGCCTCCGCCGCATCCCCGCAGGGCTCCATTACTCGAAATCGTTTCCTAACAGCGCAGGCTTTAGCGGGATTTTGAGCCGGAGTTTCCATTAAGAAATTCGAGCCGCGCGTCCAGCGACTTGCCGTCGCGCCGCACCACGATATAGCCGCCGCCCTTGAACGCACCCGCGTTGAGGACAGTGGTCGAGCCGATAGAATCGACGGCCGCGGACTCGTGGATATGACCCGAGATGCATACGTCGGGTTTGAATTGCTCGATGAACTTGCGCGCCGCGGTCGAGCCGACCGCCCTGCCGCCGACGATGCGATCGCATTTGGTCTCGAACGGCGGCGGATGACAGACCATCAGCAGCGGCCGCACCTCGCGCACCTGCTCATAGCCGCGCATCAGCACCGCGTAGATTTCCTCTTCGCTGAACTCGCTGGGCGTGTTGAAGGGGGTGATATTGGAGCCGCCGCATCCGAAGATCCCGACCCCGTCGATCACCAGTCCCTTGCCGTGCAGCGCGATATTCTCGCGCTCGAAGAACCCGAAGACTTCCGCCTGGTCGAGGTTGCCCGGCACCGCGAGGACGTTGCCGCAGCAGTGGCGCACCTGATCGAGCACGGTGCGCGCGTCTTCGACGCCGCCGTAATTGGTCAGGTCGCCGGCGATGATGACGAGGTCGGTGTCGCGCATCACCTCGCCCATCCGGGCCAGGTTGCGCGTCGCCATATGCACGTCGCTGATGGAAACGATCTTCATAGCTGCCAAAGTCAAGGTTAGCGAACGGCCCGCATCCGGCCTAGCCGTCGTTGCGAGGCTAAAGTTTAAAGAACCAGGACTCGCGATGCGCGGCCCCCGTGGGAATAGTTCGCCGAACGATGCGCGATGCGCCGCCCCATGCTAGCTTCTGACAGACTTCCGGGGGATTTTCCGGCGCCAGTTTCCCGAACCGGCCCCCGGCGTCGAAGAGCCGCTTGGAACCGCATATTCTGGAACGCGCCGAACACCCGATCTCGCGCCGCGATATCGACCCGGACGTTTTACGGGTGCTCTATCGCCTGATCAAGGCGGGCCACGTTGCGTATCTGGTCGGCGGCAGCGTTCGCGACCTGATGCTGGGGCGCAAGCCCAAGGATTTCGATGTCGCCACCAGCGCGCATCCGCAGCAGGTCCGCGACCTGTTCCGCAACTCGCGCCTTATCGGCCGGCGCTTTCGCCTGGTCCACGTTTTCTTCGGGCCCAAGAATATCGAGGTCTCGACCTTCCGCCGCCTGAGCGAGGACGGCTCGGCGGACGATCCCCTCATCCGGCACGACAATACCTTCGGCACTCCCGAGGAGGACGCTTTTCGCCGCGACTTCACCGTAAACGCCCTGTTTTACGATCCGCAGACCTTTCGCGTGATCGATTACGCGGGCGGGGCCGCGGATCTGCGGGCGCGCCTCATCCGCACTATCGGCGACGCCGAGGTCCGGGTGCGCGAGGATCCGGTCCGGATGCTGCGCGCGGTGCGTTTCGCGGCCAAGCTCGGCTTCGAGATCGAAGCCGCCACGCTGGCGGCGATCGAGCGCCATCGCGCCGAGCTGCTCAAGGCCTCGGTGCCGCGCCTGGTCGAGGAAACCTTTCGCACTATCGGACAGGCCGGCGCCGCGCGCGCTCTCATCCTGATGGAAGAACTCGGCCTTCTGGAGCAACTGATGCCGTGGCTGTCGGCGCATCTGAAAGCCGAGGCGCGGCCGCTTCGCGAGGCGCGCACCGTCCGAAATCTCGCGGCGCTCGGCGAGGTGATCTCCAACGGCGCGACGCTCTCGCATGAGACTCTCCTCGCCGCGATGTTCCTCGACTTGTACGCGTGGGGAGTTCCGCCGCCGCGCAAGGGCGAGGGTTTCGATTTGGTCGGCGAACTCCGCCTGCGCGGATTCGCGCGCGCCGACACCGAGGTCATGCGGCTCGTCCTCGACGCTTTTGCGCACCTGGTTAAGCCGTCGCGTCGCACCCTGCGCCTGATGAATCGTCCGTATTTCGAAAAGACCCGGCGCCTGTTCGAGACGGTTGCGGGAAACTATGGCGCGGAGACTTCCGCGCTGGCGGCGTTCATGAAGGATCCGCGCGCGTACCTGGAAGGCCATCCGGCCGCGACGGAGCCGAGGTCCCGGCGGCGTCGGGGACGCCGGCGCCGACGCCATTCGCAGACCCCCGGGCAGCCGCCGGCCGCGGTCGCGACCAGTCCCAACGGAGGCCCCGACGAAAAACGCGGGCTCGGCGGCCAGTCCTCCGACGCAGACGGCCCGCCTCGCCGCACGGATCGTTCGCACGAAGATCGTTCCAAGCCGGAGTAGTCGCGCTTCCGAGCCCGAGGGACCGGTCGCCAGCGGCTTCGGCGAAGTTCGGACCGATAGGGGCGCGAGCTGCGAGCGCCGCGAAGCCGATTCAGGCCGGAGGGCCGAATCGAAATAGGTCAGCTGCAGCCGCTCCTGAGTCCGGAGCGGAGCGGAGGCGAAGGAAAATTAAATGCTCAATGTCCGCGCGAAATCGCGGCTTGTCCGCCTTTCGTTCATAGACTAACTTTCAGTGGCGACGTCTCACGCAATCGCGTCGCGCAAAATTCTCCCTGCGAGGTTAAGTCTTGGCCACCGGCAGCGTTCGCTCAGACAAGATCTGGCTCGACGGCGCGATGGTGCCGTATGACCAGGCGCAAGTGCACGTGCTCACGCACAGCCTTCATTACGGCCTCGCCGTTTTCGAAGGGATCCGATGCTACCAGGGCGACGACGGCCGCTCGGCGATCTTTCGCGTCCACGAGCATATCCGCCGCTTGATGGAGTCGGCGCATATCGTCGAGATGCCGGTTCCCTACAGCGGCGAGGAGCTGATCAAAGCCTGCGCCGACGTGGTGCGGGTGAACAGGTTCGCCGAATGCTACATCCGCCCAATAGCGTTCTACGGCGAGGGCGAGATGGGGCTTTCGGCGCGCGGCAACAAGACCCGCGTCGCCGTCGCGGCGTGGCCGTGGGATGCGTACCTGGGCAAGGACAGTATCGAGAAGGGCGCGCGGCTCAAGACTTCCTCGTTCGTCCGCTTCCATCACAACTCGATGATGCCGGCCGCGAAAGCCTCGGGGCATTACGTCAATTCGATCCTGGCCGGCTACGAAGCGCGGCGCGGCGGCTACGATGAAGCGCTGCTGCTCGATGTGATGGGCTTCGTTTCGGAGGGGAGCGGCGAAAACATTTTCGCCGTGCGCGACGGCGTGGTGCGCACCCCGCCGCTGACCTCGATTCTCCCCGGCATCACGCGCGACTGCGTGATGAAGATCCTCAAGGACCAGGGCGTGCCGGTGGTGGAACAGTTGTTCCCCCGCGATGCGCTGTATATCGCGGACGAGGCGTTCATGACCGGGACCGCGGCCGAGGTGACCCCGGTATGCGAGCTGGACGACCGCAAAATAGGAGCCGGCCGGCCCGGACCGATCACGCTCAAGCTGCGCGAAGTCTTCGAGGCCGCGCTGCATGGCCGCGAGCCCCGCTATCGAAGCTGGCTCTATTACCTGTGAACCGCGCCTGAAGCCAAATCAGCGCCTGAGCAAATCAGCGCGGGAGCCCAAATCAGCGCGTGAGCCGAAATCAGCGCGTGAGCAAATCAGGAGGATGCGCGAGTGAAGAAAATCCACGGGGCTGCGATCGTCGCGGCACTGGCGCTGGTCGCGGCGGTTGGGGCGTTGCGTCCGCAAACCGCGCGCGCCGAGATGCTCAAAGAAGGCGACCTCGCGCCGCAGATTAAGACGCAAATGGTTGCCGGGGATCAGGTCGCGCCGTTCTCGCTCGCCGATTATCGCGGCAAGGAAGTTATCCTTTATTTCTATCCCAAGGACGGCACCCCCGGATGCACCAAGGAGGCGTGCGCGTTCCGCGACGGCTTCGCGCGCTTTCAGCAGGCCGGGCTCGCGGTCTTCGGATGCAGCGTCGATGACTCCGAAGCGCATCGCGCGTTCATCAAGAAGTTCGGCCTGCCTTTTCCATTGCTCCTGGATCCCGACAAGAAAATCGCCACCGCCTACGGCGCCGCCAACGGCATTCCTATCCTTGGGCTCGACCGCAGGATTACCTACGTGATCGGCGCCGACGGCCGAATCGCAAGGGTTTATCCGAAGGTCGAGCCGTCGAGTCACGCGAGCCAGATTCTCGCCGATCTGCACGCTCAGCCTGCCGCGCCTGAGGCGGCTGCGGCGCAACCGGCCGCGGCTGCGCCTGCCGCGCCGGCTCCGCCGCCGCAATCCAGCGGCTACTAGTCGCGCGCCGGTTAGTCCAGCGCCAACGGGTATCCGGAGATGACTTCGCCGGGCGTGTAGCCCAGACTTACCGCGAGCATCACGGCGGCGGCTGCGAGTTTTTCCGGGTCAGGTTCGTTCTGCACCATCTCGGCCAGCCTCGCCACGTGCGCGCGGACGGTTTGTTCTTCGTTTTCGCGCGCGCATCCAATTCTGTCGGCGTCCAAGATTGGCCCGTCGGCGTCGAAGATCGCCTCGATGATCGGGTTGGCGTCGAAGCCGCTTTCGCGCAGCGCCTCAGCCACCGCGCGGCGCCAGAACTCCCTCGGCTCGACGCGTTCAAAATCGACCATCTCCGCCACCCGCGCGCGAAACCGCACAATAAGGCCGCGATACGCCTGGAGCGCCGCGAAATAGGGCGCGGTTCCCTGCCCCTCGATAAAGTCGCCCGCGGTCGAGTCTTCGAAGTTGCCGGCGCGAGAATTCTGGCCGTACTTGCCGAGCGATCCAGGGGCCGCATCGAGCGCGATAATCCGGTCGTAGCTTTCGTCGGGGCTTTCGTCGTCGCTTGCGCTCCGCTCGATTCCCAGCGGATACAGCCGGCACGCGAGCGGGCGTCCGCGATGGATACTGCATCGCGTGCCCGCAAGCGCGGAGCATTCGCCGCCCGCGGAGCGTTCGCCGCCCGCGAAGCCTTCGCCGTTAGACACAAAGCGCAGCAGAGAGCCGCGCCGCAGCGTGTAGCGCTTCACTGACTCGCCCATGCTGATTCCCATCGCGCGCGCAATTCTGAGCACGTCATAGGGCGACAGCGTGATGACCTTGTCGCGGCAGCATAGGCCGCACTGATTGCACTGGTAGGAGAACGGCGTCCGGCGATCCATTTGAAACCGCTTCGCCAGCGTGCAACGGCTTGGCGGGCGCGAGTGAGCGTCCGCAGCCGATTCGCTACGCTTCGGGGCCGAGCATCTTCTCGGGGCGCACCCAGCGATCGAAATCCTCCGCCGAAAGATAGCCGAGCGCGAGCGCGGCCTCTTTCAACGTAGTCCCTTCGGTGTGCGCCTTCTTGGCGACCTTCGCGGCCTTGTCGTAGCCGATATGCGGGCTGAGCGCCGTGACCAGCATCAGCGAGCGCGCGACGTACTCCGCGAGCTTTTCGCGGTTCGCGGCGATCCCCTCGACGCAATACTTGCGGAACGCCTCGCCGGCATCGGTGAGCAGCATCACCGAGTGCAGGAAGTTGTGGATGATGAGCGGCTTGAAGACGTTCAGCTCGAAGCTGCCCTGCGAGTCGGCGATCGCGATCGCGTTGTCATTCCCCATCACCTGCACGCACACCATCGTCATCGCTTCGCACTGCGTCGGATTGACCTTGCCCGGCATGATCGAGGAGCCCGGCTCGTTTTCCGGCAGCGTCAGCTCGCCCAGACCGCAGCGCGGCCCCGAGCCCATCCAGCGGACATCGTTCGCGATCTTCATGAGCGAGCAGGCTAGCGTCTTGAGCGCCCCCGAGCCCATCACCAGCGCGTCATGCGAGGCCAGCGCGGCGAACTTGTTGGGCGCGGACTTGAACGGGAGGCCGGTGAGCCTGGCAATCCGCGCGGCGACCCGCTCGGCGAACTCCGCAGGGGCGTTGAGTCCGGTGCCGACCGCGGTGCCGCCGATCGCGAGCTCGTAGATGTCCGGCAGCGAAGCCTCGATGCGGCGCAAATCGTATTCGAGCTGTGCGACGTAGCCCGAGAATTCCTGCCCCAGCGTGAGCGGCACCGCGTCCATCAGGTGGGTCCTGCCGATCTTCACGATGGTCGCGAATTCGCCCGTCTTGGCGTTCAAAGCATCGCGCAACCGGGATACCGCCGGAATGAGGCGATGATGCAGCTCTTCGGCCGCCGCGATATGCATCGCGGCCGGAAAGGTATCGTTGGAGGACTGCGACATATTGACGTCGTCGTTGGGATGGATCGGTTTTTTGGAGCCCATCTCACCGCCGGCGAGCTCGATTGCGCGGTTGGAGATGACCTCGTTGGCGTTCATGTTGGTCTGGGTGCCGGAACCGGTCTGCCAGATGCGCAGCGGGAAATGCTCGTCCAGCTTGCCCTCGATCACTTCGTCGGCGGCCTCGACGATCAGCCCGGTCTTTTCCCGCGAGAGCTGGCCGAGCTCATGATTGACCTCGGCGCAGGCTTTCTTGAGCACACCGAAGGCGCGAATCACAGATCGCGGCATCCGGTCGAAGCCGATTGCGAAATGGAGCAGAGAACGCTCGGTTTGCGCGCCCCAGTAACGGTCGGCGGAAACATCGATCGCGCCCATACTGTCGGTTTCGACGCGAGACGCGCCGGTGCGGGGATGTTCGGTCGCCTTCATCGCGCTGCTCCTTGGAGGTCCGCGCCGCTTCCACCAGGCGTCATCCCTCCCTATTGTGTTTCAGGTTTCGCCTATTGTACTTGAGGTTTCCATCATGCAAAGCATTCTATCGGCGCTGCGCGGGCGCAAACCGTGCGGAACTTTTAATCGCCGCGGTGCCGATATAGTTTAGCGCTATAATCTAGACCGACAGGCTCCCAGGAGAGGACACCACATGCCCTGGACGATTACCCGGCTTTGTATCGATTGCCTTGACACTGGATGCGTCAGCGTGTGCCCGGTGGATTGTATCTATGAATACGTCGGTGACGACAAGGTCAGCTTTCCCAACCAGCTCTATATCAATCCCGATGAGTGCATCGATTGCGGCGCCTGCGAGCCGGAGTGCCCGTGGCAGGCGATTTTCGAGGAGCCGGCGGTGCCCGACCTGTTGAAGGACGATATCGCGCTGAACCATAAGACTTTGGAGTTAGCCGACCAGTTCAAGGTGAAAGCGTTCGTGCAGACCGAACATCCCACTTCCGATCAGGTTGCGGCGAACAAAAAGAAGTGGGGCCTCGACCCTAACACCTGAGCGGCCGCGCCGCGGATTGCAGCAGACCGGCCGCGCCGGGATTGTGGCGCGGTACAACCGCAGCCGGAAATCGTCAGAACAGCCGCTTCTGGCCGTGCTTGAAGCCGCCCTGCTCTCCAATCGCGGGATTTTCCCGTTCTCGCTCAGGATTTTTTTCGTTCGGTTTTCCTTCCTCGCGCTTTCCTTCGCGGCCGCCCCCGCCACGCTCAGGGCGTCCTTGCGCCGGGACAATCTCCACCGTGCGCAGGAAGCCGTCGCCCGCTGAGCGCGTGGTCAGCATCGGATCGTCCTTCAGCGCGAGATGGACGATACGTCGGTCTCGCGGCGGCATCGGGTCCATCCTCACCGGCGCATGCTCGCGTTTGGCCTGCTCGCCCATCGCGAGCGCCATCCGATGGAGCTGCTGGCGGCGCCGAGCGCGGTAAGATTCGGTGTCGAGCTGAATCGGGATCGCGTCCCTGATCCGGCGCGCGACGATGCGGTTGAGCAGATACTCGAGCGCATCGAGGGTCTGTCCATGACGCCCGATCAGGATTCCTGAACCGTCACCCCTGATTTCGAGTTCGAGCGATTGCGGGTCGCCCTCAGCTCGTTGAATTTCGGATTTTTCGTTCATCAGTTCGAGCAAACGCTTGAGTATCGCGCTCGCTTCGCGCACCTGCTCGTCCGCGTTGGCGGTTCGCCGCGGCTGGTCGCTGGAATCTTCGCCCATCGTCTCGCCGGGTGTCCCGCCGAGTGTCTCGGATACCGGCGCGGCTGATGATTCCGAGCGCGGCTCGGGCCTCGGCGGCTGCGGCTTAAGTCGAGGCGGTCGAGGCGCGCCTTTCGATTGGGGTGGGCCGGAGCGGGAGGTCTCGCGGGCCGGCGACGGCGCGGGTTGTGAGCGGCGTGGCGGTACCGGGGCGGAAGGCGGCGCGGTCACACCGCTGCGAGCCTGCAGCGGGGGCTTGCGCCGGACTCGCACCTGGGCCTGGCGCGCACCCAGCCCCAGCACTCCCGCGCGCGGGTTCGCGAGCACCTCGATAACCACGTCGTCCTCGATGGCGCCGAGTTGCTCGAGCGCCTGTTGAATCGCCTGTTCGACGGTTGCGGCGGATACTTCGATAGATTCGGTGTTGCTCATGTGGTGACGGGACCGGTCTGCCTGAATTCACGATTAAGGAAGAATTGCTGGATCACTCCCAGCATATTCGAGGCGAAATAGTACAGCGAGAGACCCGCCGGAAAGTTCACCAGGAAGATTGTGAAGATCACCGGCGAGAGCATCATCATCCGCTGCTGGTTGGCATCGGGCTGAGTCGGCATCATCCTTTGCTGCAGGAACGCGCTGATCCCCATCGCCAGCACCAGCACCGGAATACCCTGGCAATGGATATACGGGAGCTTCGGCAATCCCGCGATCGGAAAACAGTCGGGCGCCGACAGGTCCTTGATCCAAAAGATGAACGGCGCGTGCCGCAGCTCGACCGTGTTGAGCAGCGCTTCGTAGAGTCCGATGAAGACCGGGAGCTGGATGATCATCGGCGCGCATCCCCCGATCGGGTTGACGTGGTTGCGCTTGTACAGGTCGACCATCTCTTTGTTCAAACGGTCGGGGTCGTCCTTGAACTGGGCGCGCAAACGCTCCATCTGCGGCTGCAGGCGCTGCATCCTGATCATCGAACGCTGGCTGCGAATCGACATCGGCAGCATCATGACCCGGAGCGCGATCGTCAGCAGGATTATGTCCCATCCCCAGTTGCTGTCGAGATGATGGAAAATCTTTAGGATTCTCAGGAACGAGAGCGCGAGAACTCCGGTCCAGCCGAAATTTATCGACTTGGTCAGAAGCGGACTGACCGCCTCCAGCGCCTCCAGCTTCTTGGGGCCGACGTAGACTTGCGTGCTCAGGCGGGAGCTATCGGCGAAGACCAGCCGCGCGCTCGCATCGGCCCCGCTATAGTCCATCGTGAGCATCCCGACAGTGGGGTTTTGCGGCAGGTAGGCGGTCAGGAAGTAGCGGTCACCGAAGCCGGCGTAAATGATCCTGCCGATCACCGGCGCGACGCCTTTGCGCAGCGCTTTTTCGCCGTCGTTCATGACTTTGTCCTGGACGTCGGCCTCGATTTCTTGCAGGTCGTAGTAACCTTCGCCGCGTTCAGTGAGCGGCTGCATCATCACGAGCCCGATTGCCACCGGTGGCTTGGCCGAATCGACCGCAGCCGTCATCGCGAATGCGTACCGCTTGGACTCGAAGGTGAAGGTCTTCTCGATCTTCGTGCCGTCGGAGGTCTCGGCGTCAAAGCGCAGCGTCGCAGGCTGGTCCCCAGCAACCTCGAGGCTCGCGGGTGAGTCGGTCGAGTAATCGAGCGCGTGGTCGTCCGCCGTCGCGGTGCCGCTATTGACCAAGAGGCCAAGCGGGAGCTGCCCGCCCGAAGACGGCTGCACCATCTCATATGGCGGGCTCGAGGGCGCAACGGTCTCGCGGTAATCCTTGAGGCGGAAACTCTTGAGGCGCGCTCCCTGCGAGGTGAACACCGCGCGATAGAGGCTGGTCTCGACGGTCACGAGCTTTTCCGCGCCGATGCTGCCGGGGGCGGGGGCGAGTGCGGCGGGCGCCTCGACTGCCCCGGGCGCCGAAGGCGCCGCGGCCGCGCCTGAGGGCATTGCGCCGGGAGAACCTTCCGCCAGCGGACTCCCCGGTATTTCCTGCGTCTGCTTTTCGCTGGGCGGCGGGTACATCTTCTTAAGCACCAACTCCTGGTAGGCGTAGATCAAGCCCAGCGAGAGAAGAATTGCGATCAGGAGTCGGCTGGTGTCCAAGCTTGCACTTTCTCCGGATTATTTGCGGCCCGCCGGCGCGCTCGCCGGGTCGTAGCCATGTCCGCCCAGCGGATGGCATCTGGCGAGGCGTCGCAGGGCCATCGCGCCGCCGCGGAGCGCGCCGAATTTCGCAATCGCCTGCTCGGCGTAGTCCGAGCAGCTCGGCTCGAAGCGGCAGGCCCGCCCATACAGACCGACGATCATCGGCGAGAGGATGGCGCGATAAAAACGCAGCGACGCGAGCGCGAGACTTCGCGCCGCTCGGCTGCTCGGTCTATTGGCTGTTCCGCTGGTCATTCTTATTTCCCTGTTTCGCTCCGCAGCGATGCCGCTTCATGAGTTGTCTTTCGCCGCCAACCGCCGCGCCACCTGCTCGACGCCGGCGGCGATCTCATGGTTAAGTGAATCGATACCGAGAGTCCCCGCTCCGGGCCGCGCGATTATCACCATCGCAGTGCCGGACGGCAGCATCGCTCTGAGCCTCAATCTAAAGGCCTCCCGCACTCGGCGCTTGATACGGTTTCTGACCACCGCCGTGCCGACGCGCCGCGACACGGTGATTCCCAGGCGCGTGAGCTGCGGCCCGGGCAACCCGCCCGCATACAGCACGAAGTGTGCGCTTTCTGCGCGAACTCCGTGGCGTTGCAGATGACGGAACTCGGCACTGTGATGGAGTCGATGGGCGGGCTGAAAAGTGTTTAGCCCGCGGGTCCCGATCAGCCCGGCTGCTTGGCCGGGATGTCGATCGCCAGGCGACGGCGTCCCTTTGCGCGTCTTCGTCTGAGCACGTTGCGGCCCCCCGGGGTCGCCATCCTTGCCATGAACCCGTGGGTCCGTTTTCGCCGGCGATTGTGAGGCTGGTAGGTCCTTTTCATCAGTCTTGACCAAAATTAGCGATTCTTGTGGGCGGCCTGTGCGGTCGCGAATAGTGGAGATTGTAGGAGTGGGATTTCCCTCTCGTTCCAAAACGGCAATGGAACCATACCGCACCCGGTCGAGCAAGTATACCGGGGGGGAAAATGACGCCAAAATGGGGCGCGGAGCCCGAGGGAAAATTGAACGACGGCGGAGCCGCCTCTGCGAGTTTTTGTGGCGGAGCCGCTCCCGACGCGAAGCCGATTCGGGCCGCAGGGCCGAATCGAAATGGGTTAGTCACGAAGCGGAGCCCGAGGGAAATTGAACGACGGCGGAGCCGCCTCTGCGAGTTTTTGTGGCGGAGCCGCTCCCGAGGCGCAGCGAAGCGGAGTCCGAGGGAATTTAAATTAGATGTTCGTTGAGGACACAATCGTCGCGCCGGCTACCGCCCCGGGCAGCGGTGCGGTCGCGATAGTCCGCCTCTCCGGCCCTCGTGCGGTCGCGATCCTCAACGCGCTCTGGCATGCGCGCTCCGGCGCTCCGCTCGAACCTCGCCGGCTTCATCTCGGCACGGTGACGGACCCGGACACCGGCGCGCAACTCGACCGCGCGCTCGCGGTGGTCTTCCCCAAGCCCGACAGTCAGACCGGCGAGGATGTCGCGGAATTGCAATGCCACGGCGGAAGCTACCTGGTCGGCAGGATAGTCGGGCTCGCGACGCGGCTTGGCGCCCGGATGGCGCAGCCGGGTGAATTCAGCCGGCGCGCGTTCCTTAACGGCCGAATCGACCTGACCGAGGCGGAAGCCGTCGCCGACCTGATCGAAGCCCGCGGCGAAAGCGCCCTCGAGCAGGCCGTCTCTCAGCTTACCGGGGCGCTCGCCCACAAGCTCAAAGGCCTGCGCCGCGAACTCATTTCGATAAGAGCGCATCTGGAGGCCGAGATTGATTTTGGCGACGAGGATATCGCGCTCCCCTCGCGCCGCCAGATTGCGTTGTCGATCGACAAGCTCGCGCGCGACGTGGCCGCGCTGCACGAAAGCTACGCGCGCGGACGCCTGCGGCGCGAGGGCGCGCGCGCCGCCATCATCGGCAAGCCCAACGTCGGCAAGTCGAGCATCCTCAATCTTCTGCTGGGGACCGACCGCGCGATCGTGACCGCGATTCCCGGCACCACCCGCGACGTTATCGAGGATTCCATCCAGGCCGGGCCGTGGCCGCTGGTGCTCCAGGATACCGCGGGAATTCGCGAGAGCGCGGACGAAGTCGAAAGAATCGGCATCGCGCGCAGCCGGCGCTCGGCCGCGGAGGCCGACCTGCTGATCGCCGTGTTCGATGCGTCGCAGCCGCTTGGCGACGAGGATCGCGCCGTCGCGGAACACTGCGATGGACGCGCCGTCGTCGCCATCCTGAACAAGCAGGATCTGCCGGCCCGGACGACCCTCGCGGACCTTTCGCGGCTCGGGCTCGCGACCCCGACGCTGCCGCTTTGCGCGCTCAGCGCCGACGGCATCGACGCGCTCAAGCGCGAGCTTGCCTGCGCCGTGGAGGTGCTCGCGGGAGGCAGCCGCGCTCAGGGCGTCGCCATCTCGCGCGAGCGTCATCGCGAGGCGCTGGGCCGCGCGCTCGAGGCGCTCGGCGCGGCCGGGCGCAGTGCGCTCGCGGCGATGCCGCCGGAGATAATCGCCGTCGACATCGCGCTCGCGGCGGAGGCGTTGGGCGAAATTACCGGCGAAGTGCACAACGAGGACGTGCTCGACGCCATCTTCCGCGAATTCTGCGTTGGCAAGTAAGAGCGTTCCTGACGGGGTTCCGCGTGGAGCAGCGACCAAAGCAGCCGGACCCGCGGATAGGATGGGCCAGGGTCTGGGGCGCACTATGGTTTATTGTTGCCGCGGTCGTCGCCCTGACCGTGCTCAGAGTGGATCCGAATCGCTATCGGCTCGCGTTGCTTTTTCTGACCGCGGGAGTTCCCGGCCTGATTGTGTCGTTCTCTGTCCGGCCCCGAAATTAGCAATCGCTCACGAAACGGCCGCGCCGGGCCGCGCCGGCAACGCGGGTTTCGTGCCCGAAAGCACCGCGAAAATCAGATTGCGGTAAGTGCAGGCAACGTCGATGAACCCGGACTCGCGCATCCAGCCGAGTTGATGGCCGACCGTCGCGGGCAGATCATGTTTCATCCGCTCCAGCGCGGCGTCGAGGTCGCGCTCGCTGACTCTCACTTCGCGTGCTCGTTCGATCCACCTCTCGCGGATGCGCTGATCGATCGCCGCGGTCTCGCCCGCGGCCTGGTCGGCATTAATAAAGACGCCGCCGGGCGTCAGGTACTTGAAGATGTCGGCGAAGAGATGACGCTTGCCGCTGTCGGGTAGATGATGGATCGCCAGCGCCGACACTACCGCGTCGTAGGACTTCGAGGGCGCGGCCGCGGCGAAATCGGCGGTCACGAAGCGCACCCGTTTGCCCAGCGCCCGCAGTCTCTGGCGCGCAATCGTCAGCATCTCGGGCGTGAGATCGAACAGAGTGAGCCGCGCCTTCGGAAAGGCCTCGGCGATCATCGCGGACAAGAGTCCGGTGCCGGCGCCCAAATCGAGCGCCTCGAAGCGAGCGTCGGGCCCAAATGGCAGCAAGTCGAGCGCGGCGCGATAGAAGTCGTCGAAGCACGGCACCAGTTTGCGCCGCGCGCGATCATAGGTGTCGGCGCCGGCCGCGAAGGCCTTGCGAACCGCCTGAGCCATTGTGAGAACCTATCCGATTGGACCCGTCTTGAGCGAGCGAATACTTGACCGCGAAAGATCTGTGATTATTTTTCCGCTCGAAAGGGGTTCTCACCCCAAAACAATCCTACGAGGAGGCTGATTATGGCTCTTTTGCGGTTTGACGCATTCGATCCGGTAAGCGGCCTGCTTACCCTCCAGAGCGAACTCGATCGCGCGCTGCGCAGCCCGGATTTTAATCTCGGGCTGTCAGGCCCCGGCGCCTACCCGCCGATAAACATTTTCGAATCTGATGACAGCCTGCTCCTGATCGCCGAGGTTCCCGGGTTGGAGCTTAGCGATCTCAGCATCTCCGGCGCCGGACGAACGCTGACCATCAGTAGCGTGCGCCGCCCGCTTAAAATGGCCGGCGATGCTCGCGGCTATCATCGGCGCGAACGCGCGCAAGGCGAGTTTACCCGCTCGATGCATCTGCCGGACCAATTCGACCTGGGCAAAGCGGAAGCCCGGTACGAGAAGGGGATGCTGATAGTCGGCGTTCCCAAAACCCAAGAGGCGAAGCCTCGCCAGATTTCTGTCCAGAGCAACTGAGTGAGGTGATGTCATGACTCCACGTGAAATCGAAACGCACTCGAAACAGGAAGCGCAAAATCAGGATCAGGGCCGCGAGCAGACCCGCCCCGGACGTTATTTCCTTCCCGAGGTGGATATCTACGAGTCCGAGGAAGGGCTGCGTCTGTGGGCCGACATGCCGGGCGTCGATGAGAAGGACGTCGAGGTCACACTCAAGAACGGGATGTTGACCATCGAGGGCATGGTCTCTACCGACATGTATCGCAACCTGATGCCGGTCTATACCGAATACAACGTCGGCAACTACTCCCGGCAATTCATGGTCAACGAAGAGATCGATGCGAGCAGGATCGAAGCACGCATTCGCAATGGCGTGCTCGAAGTCTCGCTTCCCAAAGCCGAAGCCGCGCGGCCTCGCCGGATTAACGTCAAGGCGGGGTAGTCCTGGTTGCCAGAACTACGGCATTGATAGAATTGCAGGGGCTGGCCCCGGACGATGCCAGCCCCTGCACAACCTGCAATCCTTATCTGGTTTGCGGTGATAGTTCCCTCAGCGCGAGGCGCGGCCCCATGACTCGATGAGGCTCTCAAATGCGCGGCGCAACTCCGGGTCCTTCAGCTCTGGCAGCTCGATAAAACGCCGCGTCGCGCGCGGCACCGACCGCAACCGCGTGCGCTGGCGCCTTCTCATCGCGCCCTTGACGAAGCGCAGGTCGCGGACACTGTCGTCGCCGAGCGCCTCGCGCAGCCGCGACAGGATCTCCGTCTTCATCAAGCCCAGCTCCTGGATCCACATCGCGCCCGAAACCTTGACTACCGCAGTGTGAAATTTGAGCGACTGGACCTCGGTGCGCCGCGCGATAGTTTCGCCGACCACCTCCGGCCACGTCTTCATCAGGCGCACGATTCCGAAGTGCCCCTCGGCGTCGAGGCGATCGAGGATCGGCTGCAACGCGACCGAAATTCGATCCGGAATTTTGTAGCGGGAACTTTTCCCCATCGTCCACAACCATAGCGTCCTTGATAAATCGCGCGAAAGGCGCTCCGCCTGTGGACACGACGCAAAATCCATCCGGCTTCTGCGCGCAGGTTTCGAGCTCGCTGTGCCGCATGCGTTTTGGTGCCGCGTCCGCTGGCGCGAACCATAAGCAACACTTAATCGAGCGTTGATGGATTTCTCACTCTTTTTCATGTAAGCGAACATATGTCGAAGAGTTATCCACAACAAAATATGTGGTATTGTGGATAGCCGTGAAACACAACCGGTTGTGTTTTCGATCGAGCAACGGTAGAAGGTCTGGTGCTTCGGAGTGAAACAACAGCGACTTTGCCACGATCAGCAACTGGGCCGGGTGCGGGCGAAGGGGAGGCGGGGATGGCGGGTGGAGCAATCGACAGGGACGCGATAGAGGCCGACGGCAAGATGCCTAAACCGAGCGAGCACCCGAATCACAATCCCGCGCCGCGTGCGCGCGGCGTCGCGCTCGCGCGCTTTTTCACCCGCGCCGGCGTCGACCCGATGAGCGAGCTCGAATGGGAACTGCGCACCGCGGTCATCGCCGGCGAGGACGGGCGCGTGGTCTTCGAGCAGAAGGACGTCGAGGTCCCGCGCGCATGGTCGCAGACCGCGAGCAACGTGGTCGTCTCGAAGTACTTCCGCGGACCGATCGGCACGCCCCGGCGCGAGACCTCGGTGCGCCAACTGGTGCGTCGCGTCGTCGATACCATCGCGGGATGGGGCGAGAAGCAGGGTTACTTCGCCGGCGCCGAAGCGCCGAAACCTTCCGCGCCGAACTGACCCATCTGCTGCTCACCCAGAAGGCCTCGTTCAACAGCCCGGTCTATTTCAACGTCGGCATCGAGCCCAAGCCGCAATGCTCGGCCTGCTTCATCCTCAAGGTCGACGACAACATGGACTCGATCCTGGGCTGGTACCGCAACGAAGGAATGATCTTCAAAGGCGGTTCCGGCTCCGGCGTGAACCTGTCGGCGCTGCGCTCGTGCCGCGAGAAGCTTTCCGCGGGCGGCACCGCCTCGGGACCGCTCTCCTTCATGAAGGCGGCCGACGCCTCGGCCGGCGTGATCAAGTCGGGCGGCAAGACCCGGCGCGCGGCCAAGATGGTCGTGCTCAACGCCGACCATCCCGATATCGAGGAATTCATCACGCTGCAAGGTCGACGAGGAGAAAAAGGCGTGGGCGCTGATCGACGCCGGCTATGACGCTCGCTCGACGGTCCCGCCTACGGCTCGGTGTTCTTTCAGAACGCCAACAACTCGGTGCGGGTGACCGACGAGTTCATGCGCGCGGTGGTCGAACGACGGCAACTGGCAGACCCATTTCGTCAAGGACGGCGAGGTGGCGAAGGAGTATCGCGCGCGCGACCTGATGCGCATGATCGCCGAGGCCGCGCATGCCTGCGGCGATCCCGGGATGCAGTTCGACACCACCATCAACCTCTGGCACACCTGCCCCGCCAGCGGGCGCATCAACGCCTCGAATCCGTGCAGCGAGTACATGCACCTGGACAACTCGGCGTGCAATCTCGCCTCGCTCAACCTGCTCAGGTTCGTCGACGAGCGCGGCGAGTTCGACGTGCGCGCGTTCCGCCACGCGGTCGACGTGATGATCACCGCGCAGGACATCATGGTCGACAACTCCTCGTATCCGACCGCGGAGATCGCGAAGAACGCCGGCGACTACCGCGAGCTGGGACTGGGCTACGCGAACCTGGGCGCGCTGCTGATGGCGCTCGGGATGCCGTACGACTCCGAGCAGGGACGCAGCTACGCCGCGGCGATCACCGCGCTGATGACCGGCGAGGCGTACCTGCAGTCGGCGCGGATCGCCGAGCAGATGGGCCCGTTCGCGGGCTACGTGCGAATCGCGAGCCGATGCTCAAGGTCATCGAGCGGCATCGCGGCTACGCCTACAAGCTTGACCCGTCGTACGTGCCGCTCGACCTGCTGCGCGCGGCGCGCGAGTCGTGGGACGAGGCGCTGCAAGCTCGGGCAGAGCGCGGGCTATCGCAACTCGCAGGCGACGGTGATCGCGCCGACCGGCACCATCGCGTTCATGATGGATTGCGACACCACCGGCATCGAGCCCGACATCGCGCTGATCAAGTACAAGAAGCTGGTCGGCGGCGGGATGCTGAAGATCGTCAACGGCACCGTGCCGCGCGCGCTGCGGCGCCTCGGCTACGATTCGAGGGAGATCCAGGAGATCGTCGAGTACCTCGACGAGCACGAGACTATCGAGGGCGCGCCGCAGCTGGCCGACGCGCATCTGCCGGTGTTCGACTGCGCGTTCAAGCCGCGCTCCGGCTCGCGCACGATCCATCTCATCGGGCATCTCCGGATGATGGGCGCGGTGCAGCCGTTCATCTCGGGCGCGATCTCCAAGACCATCAACATGCCCGCCGAGGCGACCGTCGACGAAGTCGCCGAGGCCTACGTGACGGCGTGGAAGCTCGGGCTCAAGGCGGTCGCGATTTATCGCGACGGCTCCAAGCGCACGCAGCCGCTCAACACCGGCAAGAAAGGAATTGTGCGGCGAGGTCAAGGCGCGATAGCGGCGGCGTCGGTGCGAAGGCCGCGTCGTCCGCCGCAAGCTTTCCGACGAGCGCAAATCGATCACCCACAAGTTCGATATCGCCGGCCACGAAGGCTACATCACGGTCGGGATGTACGAGGACGGCACGCCGGGCGAGATTTTCATCAGCATGTCGAAGCAGGGCTCGACGATATCGGGGCTGATGGATTCGTTCGCCACCGCGATTTCGTATGCGCTGCAGTACGGCGTGCCGCTGCAGTTCCTGGTCGACAAGTTCGCGCACATGCGCTTCGAGCCCTCGGGCTTCACCAAGAACCCGCAGATTCCGTACGCAAAATCGATCGTTGACTACCTGTTTCGGTGGCTCGCGTCGAAGTTCCTCGACGAAGACGCCAAACGCGAAGTCGGGATCATCGAACACCAGCGCGAAGGCCTCGCGGAGCGGCCGGCGCTCGCCGTGGCGCCCGCTCAGCCGGCGACGCCGCTTCTGCGCGAAGGCAAGGACGGCGGCTCGATGCGCCAGGCGTTCATCAATCAGGCCGACGCGCCGCCGTGCCCGGATTGCGGATGCATCATGGTGCGCAACGGCGCCTGCTACAAATGCATGAATTGCGGATCGACGAGCGGATGCTCGTGAGTGTTGGGGCCGGAACGGTGGGTGTGGTGGGGCCCCGGAGGAGACGAGGGGATGGAAAGGGCTCGAGGTCACGATGCGGAGGAGGACGCGGTGGATTACTGGATGCGAGATGGCGCGCGGCGGCCCAGGCTAAGGCCCTGAGGGTAGATGCGGCGGGTTTTCTCCGGGGCCCGCAATAGAACGCAAGCGGTAGTCATTACCGCTTCTGGATGTGGCGGGGCGGTTGTGGATGTGGGGACGGCAGGAGGGTCGGGAGCAATCCCGGCCCTCCGAATTTTGGCGGCTATGCCCGCGCCGCCAGCAAGCGGCTTAAATGGCGATACACTTCCGGATTGAACGCGAGACCCGAATGACTCCCGCGCACCTCGAAATTGTGCGCGTGGCTTTCGCGCGCCACCGCGTGCGGATAGCGCACGATCGGATCGCCGCGGCTATAAAGCGCAGTGATGGCGACCGAGAGCGAAAGCCGCTCCGCCGCTTCGTATCCCAACGGAGCCGCCAGCGCGATCACCTGGCGCACCGCGAGCGGTCGGCGCAGCGCAACCGACCGCGCCAGCGCGCCGCCCATGCTGTGGCCGATGATCGTGACGCGCGCGCCGCTTTGCCGATACTCACTCTCGACCCGCTCGCCAATCGCTTCTACCGCTTCCCGGGACCATCCTCGATTGAGCGGCAACCCGGACCACAGCGGTCTGTAGCCGGCGCGCCGAATCCATCCGCTCAGGGCTTGCAGGTAGTCATCGTTGGCTAAAAGCCCCGGGATGAGGAGTACCGGATGACCGTCGCCGCGCGGCACGCCGAAACCCCAGAAGATCGGATCGGCAAGCAGAGTGGCGAACTCCGCGGCGGGACGAATCGCTAACTCGACGATCGCGGCCACTCCCAACGCTCCCGCCAACCCTGCGGCAAGCCCGCCGGCGCGTGACGAATTCTGCGGCACGAAGATCAGCTCCGCGTCCTTTTCGTAGCTACGTGTACGCCCGTCGCGATGTAGACGCCGCCGCCAAGCATGCGTTCCACCTTGAGGCCGCCAACCGCGCTCGCCAGGTGACTCCACGGCGCGGAAAGCCCTTCGAGCGAGGTCACCGATTGCGCGGCCGCCTGCAACACGAACAGATTCGTGGGCATCGCCCACGGCCTCGCCCATTTGAGCCCGGCGGCGACGACCCGCCCTCCCGGCTTGAGGCGGCGCAAAATATTCGCAAGTGCCGCCGGAGTGCGCAGGATGTCATGGGTGAAGTGAAACAGCGCCGCGTCCGCTAGCACCGGTATCTCGGCCTCTTCGACCGGCGCGCGCACCAGCGTCACGTTCTTCCAACCGTTCTGCTCGACGCGCTTGCGCGCCTGCTCGATCATCTCGGGGCTCTGCTCGATTCCGATGATCGCGCCCTGAGCGCCGACCCGCTCATGCAGCAGCGCGAAGCTGAGCCCGGTGCCGCAGCCGACGTCAAGCACGGTTTCACCGCGCTCAAGTTCGAGACGCTCGATAGCGCGGCGGCGAACTGGTTCGAGCAGCGTGAGCTCGAGGTCGTAAAACCGCGCCCTGCGGCGGTATTGCTGAAGGGCGGCCCCTCGGTCGGGTCCGGCCCACGGCGCGCGCGCCACGATACGGTCTAAGAAAGGCCGGTCTTTTGCGGGCGTCTGGATCATCCGCGTTTCCTTTTACACCCAAACCGCAGGGGCAAGGATGTGCCTCGATTGCGCCCTCCAAGGTAACCATCGCGCCGATCGGATGCGCGGGTGAATTGTCTCGCACGTGACCGATTTGTCGATTTCACGGCCGTGCGACGACCGCAATTGGTCGCGGCCTTTTCGCGGATAGAGCCGGCGCAACACCACTGCCCTGGCCGCTTAGTCGTGCGGCGCGTCTGTGTTATCTTTCAGCCGGAGATTTTGCACAGCCGGAGATTTTGCGCCGGAGATTCGACCCGCGGAGACGACGATGACCAACGTGACCGAAATCGCGCCCGATATTTTTCGCCTATGCACCTACCTCCCCGACCTCGGCATGCAGTTCAACCAGTTCCTGGTGCGCGACCGCGAGCCGCTGCTTTATCACACCGGGATGAAGTCGATGTTCGAGACGGTGCGCGGCGCGATTGCCGAGGTGATCGATCCGGCGACGCTGCGCTGGGTGTCGTTCAGCCATTTCGAGGCCGACGAATGCGGCGCGTTGAACGAGTTCCTCGCGATCGCTCCCCAGGCCCAGGCGCTCTGCAGCTTGGTCGGCGCGATAGTTAATATCAACGACTTCGCAAGCCGGCCCGCGCGCGGGCTTAAGGACGGCGAGACGCTTACCACCGGCGCCAAGCGCTTTCGCTTCATCTGCACTCCGCATCTCCCGCACACCTGGGAGGCCGGCCACTTGTTCGAGGAATCGACCCGTACCCTGTTCTGCTCCGACCTGTTTCATCAGGATGGCGAGCGCGAGCCGACAGTGGAATCCGAGCCCGAGCTTATAGCGCGCGCCAAAGAGACGCTGGTCCGCTACCAGGCCGGCCCGTTTGCGAACTACCTGCCGTTCACCTCGATGACGGTGCAGCAGCTGGGCAAGCTCGCCGCGCTGAAGCCCGCGGTGATCGCGGCGATGCACGGCTCGACCTTCAAGGGCGACGGCGAACAGGCGATTAACGATCTGACGAGACTGTTCCGCGAAGTCGTCGCCAAATCCAGCTAGACCCGCGTACCGGGGGCCCGAAATCGCTCGTCACGCAGAGGAGACCAATTGACCAATGATTGAGGGGGTGCGGATGCGCTTTGACCACGTGTCGATCGCGGTGCGCTCGATCGATCGCGCTCAGGAATTTTTCCGGCGCTATTTCCCGATCCAGTTGCGCAACGATAAGCGGCGCGACGATCAGGTGAGCGGGAGTTTTTACTGGCAGGATTTCTGGCTCGGCGGCTTCGCTATCGAACTAATCGAGGATATGCCCGGTGCGCCCGGCTTCGTCGGCAAGTTCATCGAACGACGCGGCGAAGGGATGCATCATCTTTCGATCGAGGTAGACAAGCTTCAACCGCTGGTCGACGCGATGAGGCGCGACGGAATCCGCGTGGTCGACGAGCAGAGCTTCGCCGACGGCTCGGCGACCGCGTTCGTCTCCCCGCGCTCCGCCTTCGGCACCCTGATCCAGTTCTGGCAGGTCCCGCACTTCGACAATCCCGGTCCCCGGCCCGCGCCCGACGGCCTCGCGTATTTCGATCACGTCTCGATCGCCGTGCGCGATATCGCGAAGGCCTACGACTTTTTCTCGCGCTACTTCCCGGGCATCATCACCCATCCCCCGCATCTGAGCAATTCCGAGGGCAACTTCATCCTGGGGCACATGGACGTGGCGGGCTTCAAGCTCGAATTCATCCAAAGCCCGGCCGGCGGGTCCGCCCGCGACTTCGTCGGCAAGTTCATCGCGAAGTACGGCGAAGGGATGCATCATATTTCCATGGATTTGAAGGAATTCGACGCGACCCTGGGCAGGCTCAAGGCGGGCGGCGTGCGCGTGGTCGACGAGAAGCGCAACTGGCGCGGCGAGCGCCAGTATTTCATTTCGCCGTCGTCCGCGTTCGGCGTCCTGATCCAGATTTGGGACGGCCTCGCGTCGGGCGCGCCGACGACCGATCGAGACGAGATCTGATCGCGAGATCTGATCAAATGATCAAGGCGGTTTTCTTCGACGCCGCGGGCACGATATTCGACGCGAAAGAGCCGGTCGGGCACACCTACGCCGCAATCGCCGCGAAACACGGCCTAAGGGCCGAGACCGGGAGGGTCACCGCTGGGTTTCGCCGCGCGTTTTCCTCGGCGCCCGGCCTTGCCTTCGGCCCGGGGCATCGCGCCGACGAGCTTCGACGCCTCGAGCGCGAATGGTGGCATAAGCTGGTCCGCGAGAGCTTCGCCGGGCTTGGCGAGTTCCGCGATTTCGAGGCTTTTTTCGACGAGCTGTTCAGCTATTTCGGCAATCCCGACCATTGGGCGCCCGCACCGCAGGCTCATATGGTCCTCAAGCGCCTCAAGGACGCGGGCGTCAGGCTGGGGATAATTTCAAACTTCGATTACCGGCTGTACGCCATTCTGGAGGGGCTCGGTCTCAGCCCGTTCTTCGATTCGGTGACCATCTCGTCCGAAGCCGGTTTCAGCAAGCCTGCGAGGCAAATCTTCATCGCCGCGCTGCTGTCACTCGGGGTGGATGCGGCCGACGCGGTGCACGTCGGCGACTCGGAGCACATGGATCTGCGCGGCGCCCAGGCCGCGGGCCTCGGCGCGATCCTCATAGATCCGGGCGCGGAGCCGATTCGGGAAGCAGGGCCCGCGCGAAATACAGCCAGGATCCGCTCGCTTGCCTCGGTCACTGATGTTGTGCAACTACTCGGGGTCACTTGACGAAGGCACCCCAGTCGCGAAATTCTGTGTCCCGAAAGGGCGCAAGGGATATGGAACCATGACCGCATCCAGCAGTCCTCACAGGCTCGTCATAGTGTTGGCTATCGGGGCTTTCGTCGCCTTCGCAACCGGGGCCGCCCGGGCGCAAAGCGTAGAGGACCTCAACGCCGAAATCAGTGCGCTCGCCGGGGACATGAACGCCGCGATGTCCAGCGATTCTCAGGCGCAATCCCTGGTCGACCGCCTCGACCACGCCGAGGAAGATTTCGCGAAGGCCGCTTCGAACCCCAAGGTGGACAAAGCCGAGCTGGGGCCCGCTTATCAGCAGCTCGAGGACATGCTGACCCGCATCAAAACGGCCTACGAGAAAAAGAAAGAGGACTGCATCGCGCAGATCGACAACGGCGGAGCGCAGTGCGATTACAGCGTGCCCGAGCAAGTCGCGCTGGCCGCCGCGTACCCGCTCGCGTGGCTGCGGTTCCAGGGCGCAACTACGGTCTACGCCGATCAGCCCGAACGCGCCAAGAGCCTGCTCAATTCGGCGATCGATGATTTTACCCAGAGCACGCTGGTGATGCCCGATCCCAACCTGGTGCGCGAGAACGTGCTCGGCCGCGCCTACTGCGAACGCGAGCTCGGCAAGTATGACAAGGCCGAGTACGACAAGGCGATCGAGGACTTCAAGCAGATCATGAGCGAAGGCGCCGAGACCAAGCAGTACCGCGCCGCGCAGCAGGGCCTCGCGACCACCTACGCCGCGATGGGCAATGCGCAGGAGGCGCAAAAGTACAGCGGCGGCATGGGGACGAGCGGCGGCGCCGAGATGTTCCGGCTGCAAACCAGTTACACCGCCATGTACGCCGCGCATGACCCGGCCAAGAAGGCCGCCTACTTGAAGGAAATCGTGGACCTGGTCCGCAGCAAGGAAGACGACAAGGAAGGATGGGCGATCGCGGTCGCGGGTATGGCGAAATACAGCCACAACCCGGTCGCCGAGCTGGGCGGCTCCTCCGACGCCTTCCAGAACCATCTGCTCGCCAATGTGCTGCTCGCGAAACACGACGAGAACGGCGCCGCCAAGTATTTCCTCGAAGCGGCGCGCAGCGGCAAGTATCAGAAGGACTACAAATTCGCCGCCGGCATCTACGAGAAACAGCATCGCATGGACATGGTCGAGCAGATCGTGAACGAGCTCTCCAGGAATCCGGGTAATCCCGACGCGCAGTGGGCCACTTACGAGAAATATCGCCTCGCGCGCGGCGCATGGGAGAGCAGCGGGATGAAGAATGAGCAGGAGGAGAACGCGTGGGTCTCCGCCGCCGAAGATTATCTGAAGAAATATCCCAGAGGCGAATTTGCCAACGAAGCCCGCTTCCGCATCGCCGAGCGGATGCAGCGCCTGAACGATTACCTCGGCGCCGCCAAAGTCTACCAGGACGTCAACGGCGGCGAGTACGGCTTCACCGCTAAGTTCAACCAGGCCGAGTGCAATTATCTGGCCCTGGTCGCCGCGAGCAGCAAGGACAAGAAGGCGCCGGCCGCCGGCGACCCGACCGAGCTCAGGAACAACGCGATCACCTTGTTGCGCGAGACTATCAAGATGTCGGCCGACGAAGAGCGCTCCGCCGGCGCTCCGGCGCAGAAGAAGTTCATCCACGACACCCGGGGCCGCGCGATTTACATGCTCGCCGGACTGCTCCAGGGCCCGAACGAGGACAAGGGCCAGGCCCAGGAAATCGCTTCGCTCGTGAATGGCTTTGAAGGCCAATATCCGTCGATGAAGGAGAAAGATCAGGACGTCTTCGAGTGGCGCATCCAGGCGCTCAATACGATGAGCGATTATGACCAGATCGAACGCGAGCTGCGCGCCTACCTCGAGCGCAACCAGGGCAGCACCCAGAACTCCGATTTCATCAAGCAACTGGGAATCGACTTCTGGAAGGACGGCCAGATAAAGCAGGCCAAGGGCGACCAAGCCGGCTACCAGCAGGATGCGCACCTGACCGAACTCGCCTATCAGTACTTCGAGAACCTGGTCAACTCGGGCAAGATGCAGCCCAAGAACCTGACCGGAACGCTTTCGATCCTCGGCCAGGCCTACATGGCGACCGGGCAGGAGCCCAAGGCGGAGGCGATTTTCAACGAGGTGGTGAAGGCCGATGCGGCGTCGCCCGACGCCAACGCCGGACTGGCGCGTATCGCGCAGGCCAAGAACGACTACAAGGACGCGGTCACCCTTTGGACCAACGTCGAGAGCACCGCGGCCGAGTCGGATAACCTGTGGTACGACGCCAAGTACAATATCGCAATCATCTACTCCGCGCAGGGCAACACGCAGGGCGCCTGCTCCAAGCTTGCGCAAACCCGCGCCGAGCATCCCAGCCTGGGAACGCCCGAGATGGCGGCGAAGTGGAACGCGCTCCAGCGCAAGCTGTGCCTCGACCACAAGGCTTCCTAGCAGGCTTAGACCACGCGAGGCGATGCTCAAGCGGATTCATCACGTCGGAGTCGTGGTGCCGAGCCTCGCGGCGGGCCTGAAATTCTGGCGCGATACGCTCGGCCTCAAATTGATAAAAAGCGCGACGGTCGAGGACCAGGGCGTCAAAGCGGCGCTGCTGGACGCCGGGGGCAGCGAGATCGAGCTGCTCGAGCCGATCGATCCCGAGGGCGGAGTCGGCAAATTCCTCGCGCGCCGCGGCGGCGGACTGCATCACGTATGCTTTTTGAGCGACGGCGTCGACGCGGACCTGCAAGCCGCGCGGGAGAAGGGAATCCAGCTCATCGACCACAAGCCGCGCAAGGGGCTGGCGGGAATGATCTGCTTCCTTCATCCCAAGGCGACCCGCGGCGTGCTGGTCGAGTACGCGCAGCCAATCGAGGAGTAGCGAATGCCGATCTATGAATATCGATGCGCCCCGTGCGCGCTGTCATTCGAGGCGTTCGTCAGGCCGGGACACGACGATGCGCAATGTCCGAAATGCAGCGGGCGCAAGCTGAGCCGCGAGCTGTCGACGTTTGCCGCGCGCTCGGGAAGCAACGGCGCGACGGCCGCAACCGAAGCGATCAGCGCAAACGGATTGAGCGGCGCTGCGGCGGGGGGATGCTGCGGCGGCGGTTGCGGCTGCCACTGACTAAGGCGTTAGTAGCCCAGCTTCCGGAGTTGCCAAGGCGTTACTCGCTCGCCTTGGCCGCCAATGTCTCCACTACCGCGATGTTCTGCAGCAACTCCTGCGGCACGCCGTGCCGCTCCTGCAAATATGCCGGACTGTTGTAGGAAACCCAGACTTTCCCGTGGCTGTCTTCCCAGATCAGAATCTTAAGCGGGAAATCGATGGCGATGCTGGGAGCGGCCAGCATCACCGGGGTGCCGGCCTTGGGGCTCCCGAAGATCAAGAGCCTGGTGGGACGCATTTTCATTCCCACTTTTTCCGCTTCTCCGCTGTGGTCGATCACCGCGAACAGGGTGACTCCCTTCGCTTGCAGGATCCCCTTGAGCCTTTCCGTCGTCTGGTCTACGGAGTGATTGCTGGGCGTGTCGATGATCCCCTTGCCGCTATTGGGCGTCATAGATATCTCCTCGCTGTTAGCACACTGTGAACCGGTGGAACTTCAGACCGACACCAGATAGATCGCCATCGCCAATCCGACCAAAGCCAGAAAGAAAGCAATCGCGACCGCCTGGATTGAAGAATGAGCGAGTTCCGTTTCGCCGCGATCCAACTCCCGGACCAATCGGGCGTGATGCCATCCGGAAAGAACTTCCACGATCACGCCGGCGGCGATAAGTGCGGTGCCGAACCACAGGGACAATCCGTATGTCAGCTTTCCGGGAGCGCGCTGCATGACTTGGAGTTCCTGCAGAAAGAGCCCGAAGCGCGCCACCACAAAACCGAATCCCATCAAGGCCAGGCCCGTGCGAACCCATGCAAGAAGCGTCCGCTCGGCAGCCAGATAATCACTGATACCGGCCCTCTGCCGAGTGCCCGCCGGCCCATCCATTTCACTGCTCCCCACCTGGGCCGCTCGAAGCGTTGGCCTGCCGCAGCACCATCTGCGACGGTCCCTTCAGCTTTCCTGGCGCTGCGCGAATTCCTGTTTGGCCGCGCTGAGCAATGCAGGGTCGGCAAGCAGATCGTACGCCGTCATCGCGAGCGCCTTCGCAACCCGGATCATCGCGGCGTAGCCGTACTCCGAGTCGGCGTGCTTGACGAATGCGTCTTCGTGGCAGCTTCCTTCTCCGCGTTTGGCTATTTGGAAGATCGGATGAATCGCCGGCATCGCGTGACTCACGTCGCCCATGTCGGTGCTGCCGGTGGGAGCGTCGGGACGCGCTTCGGGTGACGGCACGCCGAGCGATTCGGAGAGCCCGGCGTAGTGCAACGCCATCGCGCGGTTGTTGATCATGTTCTTGTAGCCGCCGACGATCTGATGCTCGACTTTGGTGCCGGTGGCGAGCGCGGCGGCCTCGGCGCATCGGATCACCCGATCCGCGATTTCCGCGCGCGTATTTGCTGGTCTTGGCGCGCGCGAGGAACTGGCATTCGGTTTTCTCGGGGATGATGTTCACCGCCTGCCCGCCGTTGGTGATGATGCCGTGGATGCGCGAGCCGTCGCGGAAATGGAGCCGCGCGGCGTCGACGCTCTGGAAAGGTTTGAATCACCGCGGAGAGCGCGCTGGCGCCGTCCCACGGCGCGCACCGCCGCGTGCGCGGCCGTGCCGCGGAAGGTGAGCTGCAGATGGCGCGTCGCGAGCGCCGGCATCGTGCACGCTTCGCCGTCGAACGGATGCGCCATCATCGCGGCGTCCACGCCTTTGAGCGCGCCCTTGTCGAGCAGGATGATTTTGCCGCCGCCGCCTTCTTCCGCGGGAGTGCCGAGGAACACGACGCGTCCGGGGAGGTTCTGCGCGCCGTTCTTGAGGCCGACGATCGCGCACAGCGCGGCGGCGGCGATCAGGTTGTGCCCGCAGGAATGGCCGTTGGGCAGCGCGTCGTATTCGGCGAGGATCGCGACGTCAGGGTCCGGCGCCGGAATTTCCAAACTCGGCGCGAAACGCGGTCTCCAGTCCCCCGACTCCCGCGTCGACCGCGAGCCCAAGCTCGCGCGCCGCGCCGGTCAGGAGCCCGGCGGCGAAATGCTCCTGGAACTTGAGCTCAGGACGTTCGTGGATCTGATGGCTCAGCGCCACGGCCTGGATTTTGTATTGATCGATTGCGCGGCAAATCTCGGCGTGTGCGTCCATCGGATGGCAACCTCCGGCTATGCTAGTAGCACCGCGCAGGCTCCGCGGTCTAACTCGCTCATGGGCGCGGCGCGCGCCGCGCGACGCAAATCGTTTAATTTCCTCTCGGGCTCCGCCCCCATTCAATTCGCCGGCGCAAGGTGCAACCTCGCGACCGCGATTGCGTAGATCATTAATGGGGGCCTGAGCTGGAAAGACCACACTTGCCCACAGCCGCGCCAAATAGGAAGATCATTAATGCGAACCGGGCACCATCATGTGTAGGAATGCGTGCCTGTACCGTAGGGACCGGATGAAGAACTTGCTCTTGAGGCGCTGGTGGCGGGTGGCCATCGCGGCGTTGGCGAGCGCATGCGTGATCGGCGTGGCGATGCTCCCCGGGATTGCCGCGGCGCAAGCGCCGCCGCTGGTGCTTCCCGGGAACCAGGGCGGCGTGGGAAGCTCCACTTTGGAATTGCCGACCTCGCCCGCCGGGCAGTTAAACCCCCAGCTTGCGCCCCCGCCTCCCGCGGGGCAGGAACTCAGCATTCCGTCGCGCCAATTGCGCGAACAGCCGGGCTATGAGCAGGTCACTGTCACCGTGACCGACCCGCGCGGAGCTTACGTGACCGGGCTCAACAAGGACGACTTCAAACTCTACATGGACGGCCACGAGCGTCCGATCGAGTTCCTGCGCCAGGACTTCAACACCCCGGTTTCGGTGGGGATAATAGTCGACACTTCGGGAAGCATGGCGCCCAAGCTGGCGCAGGCACGCGCCGCAATCTCGGAGTTCATTCGCGACCTGAATGATCAGGACGACGTGTTCATGTTCGCCTTCTCGGCGCGCGCTTTTCTGATCCAGCCGTTCACCACCGATCACTCGATGGTGATGCGCCGGCTCGCGTTGCTCCACGCCTACGGCCAGACCTCGCTGTACGACGCGGTCCTGCTGGGCCTCTCGATGCTGCAGCACGGCCGCTACGACAAGAAGGCGCTGCTGGTCATCACCGACGGAATGGACAACACCAGCTCGCATACGCTCGATGACGTCATTGCGCTGGCGCGCAGCGAAGGCGTTCTGATCTATTCCATCGGCATCGGCGATCCGAACGCGTCGGGGCTCAGCTTCGGCTTCGGGCCGCTCATGCTCGGCGGCGATACGGACCGGGTCGATGCGGTGACCCTCAATACGCTGTCGACTGAGACCGGCGCGAAGACCTTTTTGGTCAAGGAGGTCGGCGACGGCGAGTTGCTGCGCAACGATTGCGCCTCCATCAGCAGCGAACTCCGCGAGCAGTACACGGTGGGCTTCACCGCGCCCGACCCCGGGGCCGGAGGATATCGCAGCCTGCGCGTGGAGGTGCCGGGTCGCCCGGGAGACGAGGCGCGGGTGCGCAAGGGAATCGAGGTTACGTCGCGGCCGGCCTACGCCGGCGCCACCTACTAGCGCTGGGGTTGCGGCATGGTGTGGACGAGTTCGCCTTCGGCGGGGGTCTGCCCCAGGTTGGTGGCGATAATCTCGTCGCCGTTCAGTCCGTCGACTATCTGCACATTGATCCCGTCGTCGTAGCCCAGCGTGATCTCGGCGAGGTGAACGCGGCTGTCGCGGATCACCGGCACGAAAGTTTTGGCGCCGTTGAAAATGAGCGCGCTATCGGGCACCAGCGGAATTTTCGGCGCGCCGCTGACCTGGATCGCGACCCGCGCGTACATCCCCGGATACAGCGCAAGATCCTGGTTGGGAAGATCGATCTCGACCAGCATCGTGCGCGTGGCCATCGCAAGCGCCGGCGGATGCCGCGTGACGGCGCCCTTGAACTCGCGGCGTGGATATTGATTCACGCGGATTGCCGCGGGGTCGCCGTCGCGCACGAAGGCCGCCTGATCCTGCGGCATCTGTACGTATACCCGCACCGGCCTAAGCGTGGCGATCATGAGGATCGGCGGCGTCGCGCTGGCCTGCGCCGTCTCCGTCGCCACCAGCGCCCCGGGGTCGACGTTGCGTTCGATGACGATGCCGTCGAACGGCGCGCGCACGTTTTCGTACGCCTGCTGTGCGACCAGCGATTGCCAGGTGGCCCGCGCCTGCAGCATCGCGGAGTGCGAATCGTCGGCGGTCTGCTGCGGGACGACTCTGAGCTCCACCAGGCTTTGATAGCGGCGGTCGGTAATCAGCTTGTTATCATAGTCCGCCTTGGCGTTTACGACCTGCTGGTCGAGTTCCGGCGACTCGATCAACGCGAGCAGCTCATTCGCCTTGACCTTGCGGCCCTTGTCGACCAGCACGTTTTTGACGTAGCCGGAAACCTTGGCGTAGATGGGGCTTTCGAAAAATCCGTGTACGTCGCCGGGCAGGTCGATATCGTGGCTGCCCGCAGCCTCGGCCACCGGGAGGACGAGGGCGAGCGCGCCCTGCTCTTCGCGTTGCTTGAGCTCCGCGGTTTGCCTCCCGATCCAGAGGCTGCGCGCGAGCACCAGCCCCGCCAGCGCCAGCAGCACCACCGCCACCACGCCGAGCCATCCGGCGTAAAACAGCGCTCCCGGCTTTGCGCCGTCCGGATGCGGATTTGAGTCCATACAGCGATCCCTGCCTCTCGCGCTTCCCGCCGGCTAGTCCTGCTCCGACTGCGCGACCAACGCTCCGATCTCCGCGTCGCGCTGGCGCTTGCCTTTACGCGCGTGACCGAAGAACCCGTACACGGCCGGCACTACGAACAGGGTCATGCCGGTTGCGGCGATGAGTCCGCCGATAACCGCGCGGCCCAGCGGCGCGTTCTGCTCGCCGCCCGCTCCCATCGCGGTCGCCATCGGCAGCATCCCGAGGATCATCGCCAGTGCGGTCATGATAACCGGGCGCATCCGCTCGGAGCCGGCCTCGATCGCGGCGCTGACCTGGTCGTAACCCTGTTCGCGCAAATCGTTGGCGAAGGTGATCACCAGGTTGCCGTTGGCGACCCCGACGCCGACCGCCATGATCGCGCCCATCAGCGATTCGACGTTGAGCGTAGTGTGCGTGAACACCAGCATCCAGAGCACGCCGGCGAGCGCTCCGGGCACCGCCAGCAGGATGATCAGGGGATCGAGCCACGACTGAAAATTGGTCGCCATCAGCAGGTACACCAGCACGATCGCCAGGACCAGACCGCTGTAGAGGCTCGAGAACGATTGCCGCATCGCGGCGCTCTCGCCCAGAATTTCGATGCGGGTGCCCGGCGGCGCGTCCTTCACCTGGTCGACGTAGCGCTGAACGTCGTCGCTGACGCCGCCGAGATCGCGGCCTTCGATCGCGCAATTGAGATCGATGACGCGCTGCACCGTGTAGTGGTTGATTCCCTGCGCCTCCAGCGTGTGGCTGACGTCGCCCAGGTTGGCGAGGAACTGCGGCGACACCCCCGGCGGGTCGGACTCCGGCGTGATCGGCGTGCGGCCCAGCGCCTGCACCGAATTCACCAGGTGCTGCGGCGTCTGCACCGCGACCGAGTAATTGACCCCGTTTTTCCAGTCGAGCCACTGATTCGGATAGGTCACGTTGCTCGAGCTGAGCGAGGTCAGCATGCTCGCGGCGACGTCGTGCTCGGTCAGCCCCAGCTCCAGCGCCTTGGCGCGATCGACGTCGACCCGCAGCGTGGGATAATTCAGGACCTGCGCGATGCGCACGTCGACCGCGCCGGGAATGGTTTCGACCTCGCTCTTCAATTCGCGCGCGATGCGATAGGAGGCGTTGATGTCCTTGCCGGTGATTTGCACGTCGATCGGCGCGGAGAGGCCGAAGTTAAGCACCTGCGTGATGATGTCGGCGGCCTGCCGGTAGATGACGAGATCGGGAAAGTCGCGATGGACCGCGTCGCGAATCTGCTTGATGTATCCGTCGGTGGGATGATGATGGCTGCGCAACTGGATTTGCAGGTCCGCGTCCTGCGGGCCGATCGAGTCGGTCTGGTAGAAGAGCAGGGCCCAGTAAACCGGCAGCCCGATATGGTCGGTCATCACCTCCATCTCGTCGGGGGGAATCACGCGCCGGATGGTGTCCTCGACCCCGCGCAGGATACGGGAGCTTTCCTCCAGCCGGGTTCCCACCGGGCAGCGGACGTGGAGGCGGATCATCCCGCTATCGACCGCGGGGAAGAAGTCCTGGCCGACGACGGTGACCAGCATGGCCGAAGCGGCGATGATCACCGCGACGCATCCCAGCACGAATCCGCTGTGCGCCATGACCGTCGCCATCGCACGCTGGTAGCGCTCGCGCAGGCGCAAAAACCCCGCCTCGAATCTTTCCGTGAAGCGCCCGAACCATCCGCCGACCTTGTGCCGGCGCGGATCTTCGTAGAGGAGCTGGCGCGCGAGGCTCGGCACCAGGGTGCGCGAGAGCAGGTAGGAAGCGAGCATCGCGTACACCACTGCGAGCGCCAGCGGCGTAAACAGATAGCTGGCGACGCCGGACAGCCCGACCACCGGCGAGAACACGATGCAGATGGCGAGGGTGCCGACGAACGCAGGCACCGCGATTTGCCGCGCGCCATCCAGGATCGCGACCCCGATCGCCTTGCCCATCACGTGGTTGCGATGGATGTTTTCGACTTCGACCGTCGCGTCATCCACCAGCATCCCAATCGCGAGCGCGAGCCCGCCCAGCGTCATCAGGTTGATAGTCTGGCCGGAGAGCTTCAAGCCGATGATCGAAGTGAAGATCGCGAGCGGAATCGAAGTGACCACGATCACCGTGCTGCGCCATGAGCCGAGGAACACCAGCACCATCAGTCCCACCAGCGCGGCCGCGAGCGCGCCTTCCTCGAGCACGTCCAGCAGCGCTTCACGCACGAAGATCGACTGATCGAACGCAAGTCTGATGTCGGTGCCCTTGGGTGCGAATGCCGACATCGCCGGAATCGCCAGCTTGACCCGGTTGACCACCGTCAGCGTCGAGGCGGCGGGATGCTTCAGGATGAGCCGGTAAGTTGCGAGGTCGCCGTCGATGCGCACGATGTCGGTGGGGACCGCGGTGCTGTCGCTGACCCTTGCGATGTCGCCCAGGTAGACCGGCGCGCCGTCCACCACTTTGATCGGGAGCTGGTTGAACTCCTCGACCTTGCGCGGACTTCCGTTGAGCACCACGTTGTATTCGGTGTTGCCGATTTTCGCGGAGCCGCCGGGGATTATGACGTTGGAATCGAGCAGCGAGGTCACCACGTCGTTGGGCGAGAGCCCCTTGGAATAGAGCTGCGACGGATCGATATTGACCATCACCTGCCGGCTGGCGCCGCCAAACGGCGCCGGGGTCGAGAGCCCCGGAATCGTGAACAGAAACAACCCGGCGAAGTTGGAGCCGAAATCGTAGAGCTTGGCCGGCGACAGCGACTTGCTCGAAATCACCAGGAAGGCCACCGGAACGTTGGTCGCGTTGTAATCGATGATGCTCGGCGGAGAGATTCCCGGCGGCAGGATGTTATGGATCGCGTTGGTCACCGAGGAAAGCTGCGCGATCGCGAGCCCGGTGTCGGTGCCTTCCTGGAAGTAGAACTTGACTATCCCGATCCCGTTGAGCGCGGTGGACTCGATATGCTCGACGCCGTTGACCGTCGTAGACCCCGCCCGCTCGGTGATATTGACCACCCGCTGTTCCATCTCTTCCGCGGAAAGCCCGGGATAGTTCCAGACCAGGTTGACCAGCGGAATGTTGATCGCGGGGAAGATGTCGAAGTTCATCCGATTGAGCGACACCAGCCCGAGCAGCAGCATCAGCGCCGCCATCACCGCGACCGTAACTGGCCTTCGCAGGGCCAACTGAACGATCCACATACGCTATCCCTCTGGCGCAGGAACTCTTACGCGGACCGATTCTACGGCGATACGGCCCGAATCGGCAAAGACTCCTCGCGGCTCGAAGCCCGCCGGCGCGAGACTATTTCGGCGCGTCGGCCGCGGTGACGAGGCCGCGCGCGGCAGAGGTTTGTGCGAACGCTAATTTCCGATTTCAGGTCCGCGGACCTTCCACGGCACCATCCGATCAATCAGACCGTCGCGCATGATCAGCGTATGGAATAGAACCGCGCTGAAATGCGCTGCGAATGTCGCGAAGAACAAGTAGGCGACTATCGTGTGCGACTTGCGCAGGACCGCGTAGAGAATCGGACTGTGCGGCAGAATCGGCGGCAGGTGGAGCGAGCCGTAAAGCACGATCGGATAGCGTGCCGCAGATAGCATCCCCCATCCAATCAGCGGCATCGCAAACATCATCGCGTACATCATCTTTTCGGAGATCGTGGCCGCCAACCGCTCCTCGGCCGGCATGCCGGCAATGAAGTCGGGCGGCGGATTGAGCTTGCGATTTATGTAGCGAATGATAACCAGGACCAGGATCGCAATCCCCAGCGGGCGATGGATCGAGACGAGCAGATGGTAGTCGGCAAGCGAGGCGACCATCGCAACGCCGATGAACAGCATCGACAGGATCATCGCCGCCATCGTCCAGTGCAGTATCCGCGACAACAGCGTGAATTGTCCGCTGCCCGTAAATCGACTTACTCGCTTGCCTTCGGTCACTGCCCTACCTCCGCCGGCGTGACCGCGCTTGGCTCCTTGTTTTCGCCGGCTCGTCGCGTAAAGGATTGCGAGTAGGTGGCCGATCGCGCGCTGAGCAATGGATCGTCGGACGGCGCGATGCCGGAGGGAAGCGCGAGAGGGTCGTAGTTGATATCGCGGCAGGCCCCGGTCTGCTCGCTCTCGATATGATCGATGGTGAGAGTTCCGGCATCGACGTGCTCGCGATTGTCGGGCCACGCAATCGTGGCGTCGTTGGTGGGATCGCCCGGCAGTCCGATGGTGACTATCAGGCGCCATCGCAGCGGAGGCAGCGACGGCTGGTTGATTCGGCGGATGAGCGCGTCGAAGAGGTAATTCCTGCCCTGCGACGTATCCTGCGCGGCGCCGGCGTCAACCACCGGCTGCGCGGGGACCATCGACCAGCGCACCGGAGTTGAGTTGCCCGCCGCATCGATAAAACGGAATGCATCGAGGCCGTTGTAGGTACTGTCCTCGAAGCCCGATGACGGCGGATGGCTTCGTATGGTCTGTATCGCGCGCGCGAATTCGGGATTGTCCGCAAGAAATTCCTTGACTTTGACTGGATCAGGTTTTCCCGTCGCAGCGTCGGCTTGAAAGGCGACCAACTGATCGTGGAGGGCTTGCGGGGTGTTGACGACGAATACCGGAATGTTGATCATCCCGGTCCTCCACTGTTCGCCGTCGGGCAGCATCAGGAGGATCGCCAGGCTGCGCGGCGTTCCGGATGCGTCCGCAGCGTATGGATTCCCGCCGGCCAAAGCGAAACGACCGATCACCTGCACGCGGCCCGGCCGAAAGACCACCGCTTTCGAGAGCCGGCCACCGTTGCCGTTGCTATCGAAAAACCCGGTGACGCAGACGCCCTTGGCATGATTGCGGCGGAATCCGGGATGGAGCCCGTTGACCTTCTCGAAGGTGTCGATGAAGCGTGTCGGCGTCAGCAGATGCGGTGAGAACCAGCCGCCCGTGTACGCAAACGCACCGACGACGGTTACCAAAAGGATACCGAGCGCAGTCCATCGGGTCAGCATGTTCGGTCGCTCAGCGACTGCGGTTCCGCTTGCGCCGATGCTTTCGAATCGCTTGACAAGAGATCCACATACGCTATCCCTCCGCCGCAGGAACTCTCACGCGGACCGATTCTACGGCGATACGGCCCGAATCGGCAAAGACTCCTCGCGGTTCGAAACCCGCCGGCGCGAGACTATTTCGGCGCGTCGGCCGCGGTGACGAGGCCGCGCGCGGCAAGTCGTTCGCGCATCGCGCGATGAGCCTCGCGCGTGATCGGATAGCGCTGAAGACCAGCGCGCTGACGAGGTAGATCGAGGCGGGACCGACGGCGAACACCATGCGCAGATTTTCCGTCGCGGCGGGCGGCAGCGCTGCCAGCCCCGGCACGTAGCCGATCCAGCTCATCACCGGCCCGACCAGCAGCAGCGTGATCGCGAGCGCAATCTTGATCGACATCGAGGTGATCCCGCCGTAGGCGCCTTCCTGCCGTTGGCCGGTGCGCTCCTCGTCCCATTCGATGACATCGGCGGACGCGGAGATCTGCGTGATCCAGATCCCGATCGCGCTGAACCCGCTCAGGAACATCAGGCAATTGAGCGCGATCCATCCGTGCGGCGAGACCGTCAGGAACAGCAGCGAACAGATCGCGTTGCATATCATCGCGACCACGAACGCCGGCTTCTTCTCGATGCGCACGGTGATCTTGAACCAGAACGGATACGAGACGAGCGAGCCGGCGAAGTACATGATGAGCCATCGCGCGGCCGCGCCGTCGTCGTGGTACCAGTACTTCGCGAGGAAGCGGATGAGCACGGTCGGGATGTTTATCGCCATCACGGCGAGGCTGGTCGCGGCCAGCAGGATGACGAACGGCCGGTTCGCCATCACCGATGCGATGCGACGTCGTAGCAGCCGCGAACGTTCCATGGTCGCGAACTCCTCGCGTTCGCGCACCCCGAACATACAGCGCGACGCGCTGCCCGCGACGACGATCGCGCATACCGCGCCGGTCATCCTGAAATCGGTCCCCTTCGCGAAAAGATACGACGCGAGAAACGGAAGCAACGCCCCGCTGATGTCGCCGGCGGTCGCGAAGAGCTGGCGGAAGGTCGCGAGCTTGGTGCGCTCGTCGTAGTCCAGCGTCAGCTCGGGCATCAGCGCGCCGTATGCGGTCTCATAAAACTTCCGCGAGGTGAGCATCAGGAAGTAGATCACGAGGAACCACGCGAACAGTCCGCGATGAGATGCGGCGGCGAGAGCAGCAGGAAGTAGAACAGCGCCATCGGGATCGCCGCGAGGAAAAACGGCCGCCGCCGCCCGATACGGAAGCGCGCGCGATCCGAGATGTTGCCGACCAGCGGGTCGGTGAACGCATCGAGCACCAGCGCGATGAAGAACGCCAGCCCCGCCAGCGCTGGAGAGAGGCCCCTTGCGGTCGGTATAGAAATAGAGCAGATGGAGACCGATAAGGGTGGCGCAGAGATTAAGCCCGGTCTGCGCCTGCGAGTATGATTAGAATCGGCCTGAGGCCGATTTTCTCGCTCGGGTCGCCGATCGCCACGGCGTTCGGAATCTAACTGATCGCGGTGACGATAAGAAATCGAAAACAGCGGCGGCACGCCTGAGCGCGCGCAGGCTCGCACTTGGCGCGAGCGGATGTGCGATGCTCGCCGCATGCCGGCGCTGGCGTCCGGATGCTCATCGCTCAGAGCGAAAAGCGCCGGCCGCCGGCGAATCGCAATCGCGGTCGACGACTCAGACGCCGGCAGCGCCGCGAGTCGCCCGGAGCATCGATTCAGATCGCCTACGCCAAGACCGATGACACGCTTGCAATCGGTGACGGTGAGCCAGTTCACCGGCGCCAATGTTCTGCGCACGCGCCGCGAGGGCGACAGATGAGTCTTCGGTGGTGCGTTTCGACGGCGGCGTGCCGATTTGGAAATTCCACGCCAATCGAAGCATGCTCAACCCGCTCAGCGTTCGAAGACGCCCGCTATCACGTGACGAGCGATCGACTATGGCAAGGTGCCGTCGGGCTTCATGCAGGACATCCCCGAGGCTCGGGCCGCCGCCGCCGCTCGATCGCGGGCGGCTACTACATCTTCAAGATCGAACGCGCCTCGGGCGCGACCAGCTACCAAGGCGGTCCGCGTTAACCTCGACGTCAGCGCTGCAGGCCTACGACGCGGAGCCTCGCGCCGGAACCAGCTACAAACTGTGCTGCAACGTCAGCGCCGATTTCGCCGAGCCGATGCCCTCGCGATGCCGAGGAACCTGCGGGCCAGCCGGCTAGCTCCGTCTGCCGATTCCGACCAACCCTAGTTCCGCAAAATCGCCTTATCCTCAATGGGTTCGATCTCAGCTGCATAACTGAATATAGATTCAGTTATGAGTGAGCATGTCGATATTGACCATCATTCATAATCGATTAATTTTTCATTTGATGACGGCGGAGATCGTGAAGCGATCGACGAGCGTTCCCAATCGCTTCGATCGTCGGCGCGAGAAGACCCGCGTCGATCTGCTCGGCGGCGGCCGAGCGCGTGATCGCGCGCAAGGGATACCATCAGACGCGCATCGCCGATATCGCGACCGAGGCCGATGTGGGCCTCGGCACCTTCTATCTCCACTTCAAAACCAAGAACGAAATTTTCATCGAGCTGATCGAGACCGGCGCGGCCGAGCTGCGCGACGAGGTCAATGCCGCGAAGGCCGGCGTCGCAGAGCGTCGAGGACAAACTGCGCATCACGATCGACACCATCCTCGATGCGGCCGCGGAGCATCCCGAGCAGTTTCGGATCGTGTTCGGGCACGGGCCGGCGTTTCTCGATCTGATGGTGCGCGTGCACGAGATGTTCATCGAGGATTTGCGCCGCGACTTCGAGCCGACGCTCGGCGAGCGCGCCAACGCGGTCGCGAATCTCACCATCGGGATGCTTTCGCAGGCGGTGTCATGGCTCCTGGAGCGCACCGATCTGCCGCTGAGCGAGATCAAGGAACTGACGGTGAATTTTGCGCTGGGCGGTCTGGGGCGTGCCGCTGGCAGGCGCAATGGTTCGGTAGATAACTTTTTCCCGCTCACGGCGGCACTCACGGAGGTTTTCTCGCGATGATCAACAACGTTCGAACCGAGATTCACACCCCACTCGACAGCATTTTTCACTGGGACTATGACGTGCAGTCTTCCGCAGATCGACCGGCTGTACGAGAACGCGAAGCGCGATCAATGGAACGCGACCACCACGCTCGACTGGAACAAACCCATCGAGCGCGAAGTCCTCGACATGACGCAGATGCCGATGTTTCAGACCGAGCTGTACAAATCGCTCAGCGCCGAGAAGAAGGAGCAGCTCGCGCGCAAGTTCGCGGCATGGCGGCTATCGCAATTCCTGCACGGCGAGCAGGGCGCGCTGATGGTATGCGGGCAGCTCGTCGACGCGGTGCCCGACCTCGATTCCAAGATGTGCGCGGCGGCGCAGGTGATGGACGAGGCGCGCCACGTCGAGGTCTTCCGCAAGTACATCCAGAAGCTCGACAAGATTTATCCGATCGACCCGACGCTCGCGCGCCTGCTCACCGGCATCATGGAGCAGGATCGATGGGAGCCGAAGTACGTCGGCATGCAGCTCATCGCCGAGGGTCTCGCGATCGCGGCGTTCCGCTTCATGCAGCATGAGTCGAAGGACGCGCTGCTCAAGGAGATGCTCGAGTACGTGATCAAGGACGAATCGCGTCACGTCGGATTCGGCGTGCTGGCGCTGCGCGACGGCATCAAGAAGCTCTCGGGCAAGGAGCGCATCGAGCTGGAAGACTTCTGCTTCACCGCATGCGACATGATGGTGACCAAGGTCGAGAACGGCGTCGCTCGCGACGGCTTCCTGTCGGGGATGTCGGTGTTCGAGGAGGTCGGCATTTCGGCGAGCGACCTGGACGACGGAGATGAAGCGCAACCCGGCCTGGGCGGAGGCCGAGGCGGACATGGAAAAGAAGTTCAACTCGTTCCTGTTCGTGGACACGATCATTCCGAATCTGAAGCACCTGGGCCTGATGAACGAGCGCACCGAGCCGTCGCTATCGCGAGCTCGGCGTGCTGGAGATGTACGCGGGCTGACCCGCGATTTGCGAAGCTGCCGCGCAAAAGCGGGCGCCATCGGCGCCCGCTTTTTTTATTGGTGGGTTTTTCCCCCTGCCGCGACCGCGCTTAAAATCCGCTGGAGGGGAACGATATTGGACCAAAAGCCGATTTGAATACGTTTCGGTTACGGGTAGTGTACCGTCGGCGCCCGTGAGCGGAGCTCTTGTTCGGGTTGCTGCTCGAGGAGCGGATGGCAAAGATGAAAAAGCTGGTTCTGGTTCTCGGATTTAGCCTGTGTCTGGGCATCGCAGCCGGGGTGCTTCCCGCTTACGCTCAACAAATCGATCGCACCCGATTGCCGGTTCCGGACACGCAGTACAAGTATCCGGGGAGAATTCCGCTGGACGCGCGCGACGCGAAGTTTCCGCCGATCGAGCCACTCCGGCCGCCCAACGGTGCGCCCAACGTGGTCGTAATTCTGCTCGATGATATTGGTTTCGGCGCGCCCAGTACGTTCGGCGGCGGCGTGAATATGCCGACGATGGATGCGCTCGCGAAACAGGGGCTCCGTTACACGCAATTCCACACAGCGGCCCTGTGTTCGCCGACCCGTCAGGCGCTACTCACCGGGCGCAACCATCACTCGGTGGGGATGGGAGCGATCACTGAGCTCGCGACCAGCGCTCCGGGGTACAACTCGATCCGGCCAAATGAAGCCGCGACCGTAGCTGAGATCCTCAAACTGAATGGTTACAACACCGCGGCCTTCGGCAAGATGCATCAGACCCCGGTATGGGAGGTCAGCGTTTCCGGACCATTCACACGGTGGCCGATCGGCGACGGTTTCGAGAAGTTCTACGGATTCCTTGGCGGCGAGACGAATCAGTGGGCGCCGTTGATCTACGACGGCACAACGGTCGTCGAGCCGGCTCACACCCCTGGCTACAACTTCATGACCGATATGACCGACCAGGCGATCGCTTGGGTGCGTTTCCAGCATACGATGACGCCCGATAAGCCCTTCTTCGTCTATTTCGCGCCGGGCGCGCTTCATGCGCCGCATCACACCCCGAAGGAATGGCGCGACAAGTACCTGGGCAAATTCGATGAGGGCTGGGACAAGTACCGGGAGGAGACACTCGCGCGACAGAAGCAGTTGGGCGTTGTGCCGCAAAACACCCAGCTCGCTCCGTGGGCGCCGGGCGTCAAGCACTGGGATGAGCTCAGCGCCGACGAGAAGCGCGTCGCGGCGCGCCTGATGGAGAACTACGCCGGATTTGGTGAATACACGGACCACGAAGTTGGCAGACTGCTCGACAGTCTCAAAGATATCGGGGTATCCGACAACACCGTCGTCATTTATATCGCCGGCGACAACGGGATGAGCGCCGAGGGTGGGCTCTCGGGCACGCTCAACGAGATGGCCACGCTTAACGGGGTTTCCGACACGACGGAGAACGTCGTCAAGCAACTCGACGAGATCGGCGGCCCGATGACGTTTCCACATATCCCGGTGGGATGGGCTCTCGCGGGTGACACGCCTTTCCAATGGACCAAGCAGGTCGCTTCACACTACGGCGGCACGCGCAACGGGATGGTCATCTCATGGCCGGCGCGCATCAAGGATGCGGGCGGCATCCGAACCCAGTGGCATCACGTGATCGATGTCACACCTACCATCCTGGAGGCAGCGAAATTGCCGCAGCCGAAAACGGTCGACGGCATCAAGCAGAAGCCGATGGAGGGCGTGAGCATGGTGTACACATTCGCCAACGCCAAGGCGCCGACCCGGCACACCACGCAATACTTCGAGATGTTCGGCAATCGCGGCATCTATTCCAACGGCTGGACCGCGGTCACGAAACATCGGACGCCGTGGGAGACCGGGATGGTCAAGCTGCCGAAATTCACCGAAGACAAATGGGAGCTCTACAACACCAACGACGATTTCAGCCAGTCGCAGGACCTCGCGGCGAAATACCCGGACAAGCTGAAGGAGCTTCAGCAACTCTTCCTGGCGGAGGCTGAGAAATACGACGCCCTGCCGTTGGATGACCGCGCGGCGGAACGTGCGGTCCCAGCGTTGGCAGGCCGGCCATCATTGATGGGCGACCGTACGTCGCTGACACTGTACCCCGGAATGGTCGCGATGATGGAAAACGCGACGCTCGACATGAAGAATCGCTCACACACAATCACCGCCGAGGTCGAGATACCTCAGCAAGGCGCTGAGGGCGTGATTCTCGCGCAGGGTGGCAGGTTCGCGGGCTGGAGCCTGTACATGAAGGACGGCAAACTCAAGTACTGCTACAACTGGTTTAACAAGGAGCGCTACACGATCGAGTCGCCAAATCGTGTTCCGGCAGGCAAGGCAACGCTGCGATTTGAGTTCGTTTACGACGGCGGAGGCGTTGGCAAGGGAGGGATCGGGCGTCTCTACGTGAACGGGGAAAAGGTGGCGGAGGGCCGAATCGAGAATACCGTCCCGTTCGTCTTCTCCGCCGACGAGACCGAGGATGTTGGCGAAGACCTCGCGACCCCGGTGACCGAGGACTACAAAGAAGGCGACAACAAATTCACCGGAACGATCGATAAGGTGACGATCGCGCTGACGCCGCCGCCGGCCCAGGTCGAAAAAGAGGAAGAGCGCGGCGCTGCCATCGCCGAAGACGGCATCGAGTGAGCAGCCCGGGCCAGGTGCCGAATGGTCAATTGAAGGGAGCACGTGCTCGCCGAGTTGAATTCAGGACTCGCTGAGAGTGACGAGCGGGAGCGGCTGTTCGCGCTATCGGAACTTTCGCTTGCGCATGCCGCGACCGCGCTTTCAGCCTACTGCGACTGCACCTTCAGGAAGATGTCGCGGGTGCCCTCGGCGCTGAGCTGCTTTATCGACGTGATCCGATCGCTGAACTGCGCCAGCGTCGACATCTCGCTGGAACCGACGTCGACCAGCACCGCGAAAATCGAAAAATCGAGTTCTTCCTTGCGCTCCTTCAGATGCGCGAGCCATTGCGGGCTGACCTGGCATTCGCCGTCGGTGATGATCACGATATCGGCGCGCTTGAGCTTCTTCTCCTCGATGAGATCCATCGCGGCGTCGATGGGCGCCTCGAAGTCGGTGCCGCCGCCGGGAAAATATTCCGCCAGCTCCATCACCTTGTTGAGGTCGGGCTGATAGCGCCGCTCGCGATTGAGGTCGAGCACCTTGACCACGTTGCTCGAGGAGAACATCACCGCGCGAAAGAGCCGCCGCTGGCGCCGCGCGATATCCATCAGCGTCAGGCTGACGGCCTTCGACCATAGCTCCTTCTGCCCTTCCATCGAGGAGCTCACGTCGACGCACACCACCATCGGGCCCTTGTGCTTCTGCTCGTCCTCCTGAAGCCGGTACTGAAGGATCGATCCTTCGAGCAGGCGGCGATGGAAGTCGTGGCGCAGTATCGGATGATGCATCGCGACCAGCTCGGACGGGATCATCCGGCCGAGGTCTGAGCCGCGCTCGACGTCGTAGGCTTCGGCGACGCCGCGCTCCAGCGTCCTTCGCCTGATCGCGCGCGCATCCTGCTTGAAGCGGCCGACCATCCGCGCCAACTCGCCGAGCTTCTTGTTGCGCGCGAGGCGGCGCCCGAGTTCGAGCCGCTCGCCGGCCGGCAGCCGTCCCGCCCTGTCCGAACTCGCGGCTGAAGGCGTGACTGTCTTCGGTCGCCTGATCGATTTCATTGGCGAGCTCGGCCGCGCGCAGCTCCATTCGCTTGAGCTGGGTCAGGTCGCCATGCTTGATGTCGTTTTCGACCTGGCGCGCCTTCTGATTGAGGCGCGCCTCGGAAACCTTGGCGGCATTTTCGGCGGCGTCGGCGAGCTTGCGCGATTTTCTCTTTGCAGTCTCCGCGTCAGGTTCCGGCTCGCCTTCTTTGGGCGGCTCTGCATCTCCTGGACGTTTTTGAGCGCGTCGGCGCGTTCCTTGAGGTCGTCCTCCTGATGCGCGAGGTCCCACAGGTCGAGCATCTCGCGCCGATTGACGAGGCGCTCGCGCGCACCATCTCCAGCACCTGCTCGCCGAGCACGATCGCCGCGATGGCGGCCTTGTCCTCTTCGAGCAGCGTGCGGTTCTTGAGCGCCTCGAAAGTTGGCGAGGGAGCAGCTGGTCCAGAATCGTGCGATTGAGGATCGCGCGAGCGGCGCACCGCGTCGGGCTTTTGAAAGATCAGGTTGTATTTGAACAGCGCGAAGAAAGAGGTCCTGCAGCAGCGCGTCGAAATGCGGCATCAGCTCGCCGCCCGATTCCGCCAGCTTCGCGAGCGACGGCGCGGTGGCGCGAATCTCCGTTCCACGCGCGGCGATCGTAGCTGTCGCTTTCGAGCCACGAGATCGCGTCGGGGACGTGCGGGATGTAAAGCCTGCGCGGCTTTACCGCTTTCGTTTTGCGCGCCACCGCAAATCAGCTTAACCGGCCCGAATCGGCTTCGCGAGCGCTTGAACCGAGCGCTCGTAACGCGACAAGATTGCAGTGTGTGCGACGGCGCCCAATGCTGGGCGCGGTAAATCCGGGCCGGCGCTACGCATCGCCACTTATCAGTCAGTCCGGGGGTTCGTTCAATATATGAGCGACGACGCGGCAGAAAGAGTCTCGGCGGACGACGCCATTCGCTGCTGCTGGCGGCGGTCTCGGAGTTTATCGCGACGGCGGAACCGGTGGGATCGCATCAGATCGCCTCGCGCCATCACCTCGGCATCAAGTCGGCGATGGTCCGCAACATGATGTCGGAACTGGAGGACGCGGGCTTCCTCTCGCAGCCGCATACCTCGGCGGGCCGGGTGCCTACCGACAAGGCATTTCGCTACTACGTCGACCATCTGGCGGGCGCGGCGCGCATCGGGTTCGAGGATCGCTCGCAAATCGAGCTTCATTATTCGGGACGTGGGCGTGACCTCGCCTTGTTGATGCGTGATACGCCAAAGCTGCTCTCGATACTCACCGGGCAGGCCGCGATGGTGATGGCGCCGCGCATCGAATCGGTGGAACTCGAACGCGTCAACTTCATTCGCATTCGCGAGCGCGAAGTCCTCGCGGTGTTCGTCATCCACCACCGGACGCCGTGCAGAATCGCCTCGTCACGACGGACCGCGACCATCGCGCAGGGCGAGCTGGACCGGATGGCCGGCTACCTCAACGAATCGCTCGGAGGACCGTACGCTCGACCAGGCGCGCGAATGGATCGAGGCGCAGCTCAAGCAGGAGCGCGCGCGCTACGACCGCTTCGTGCGCGATGCGCTGGTGCTGGGCGAGGCGATCGCCGGACAGTCCAGATGCGATCGAGGTCTACGTCGATGGCAGCGCGCAGGCGCTTGAGCAGCCCGAGTTTTCCGATCCCGGAAAAGTGCGCGAGCTGCTCCGCGCGCTCGACGACAAGACCGCGCTGCTGGAGTTGCTGGAGCGCAGCATCGGGAGCATGGCGTGATGGTTTCGATCGGGTCGGAGAATCCGCGCCTGTCGGGATTCGCGGTGGTCGCCGCGCCCTATGTCGGCGGTTCGAAGCCGTTCGGCAGCCTCGCGATCGTCGGACCGGTGCGGATGGACTACGAGCGCGTCATCCCGCTGGTCGAATACACCGCCCGCGCGCTCTCGAAGATCCTCGAACACTAGAATCTCGCCGCGCCAGACTTCTGATCGCCCCATAGAACGTCGTTTCTCGCAGCTTCAGACTTGATCCGAAAATCCGATGATCGCCTAGCGAACCCGCGATCAGTGCTTAAGTTCTCTTACGAAGCATTCAGGTACGCCTTCGTTGAGACATGAGTAAAAGATTCAAGGACGATCGCGGCCGATATCCTAAGCGCCGATTCGGCGGTTCTTCGAAACCGGGACATGATCCAGCGACCATCACGGCACGACTGACCTCGCGCGGTTCCACTCCGCTCTCCGTAGAGGAAACCGTCGAGGTCCTTGGCGAACTCGACAAGCTCAACGCGCAGATTCAGGAGCTGACTCGGGAGCTCGAGTCGAAAGATCGGGAAATCGCACAGCTCAAGCCCAAAGGCGGCCGACGCTAGCGCACCGCAGACTGACCAGGCGGTGGCTTCGAGACCGAGGGCGGCGATGCGAAGGACAAGGAGATCGCCGAGCTCAAGGACAAGTATCTTCGCACCCTCGCCGAGAATGAAAACGCGCGCCGCCGCATCCGCCAGCAGAGTGAAGACTCGATAAAGCTGCAGAAGGAAAACCTTCTGCGCGACCTGCTTGCCGATCGTCGATAATCTCGAACGCGCGGTGGATGCCGCGCAAGGGCAGTGCGCGACGGCAAGTCGATTGTCGAGGGCGTCCGAGATGGTGCTCGCCTCGCTGATGGACTTCCTCAAGGCCAATGGCGTCCGGCCGATCGCACCTCGGTCGGGCGAGCAGTTCGATCCCAACCGTCACGAGGCCGTCGATCAGGTGCCGCATGCGACGCGCATCCGCCCAATACGGTGGTCGATGAGTTCCATCGCGGCTACATGATGAACGACAAGGTTTTGCGTCCGGCGCGGGTCGTCGTCTCCAAGGGCGACGGGAACGGAAGCGGGCGTAGGATAGACGGAATTTGCAGCATTTCGCATTGAAAAATCGCAAAGCGTGATTACTTCTTAAGAACAGAGGTCCGGGTTAATGGCTAAAGTAATTGGAATCGATTTAGGTACTACCAACAGCTGCGTCGCGGTGATGGAGGGCGGCGACCCGGTCGTAATCGCCAACTCTGAAGGTAGCCGCACCACCCCCTCGGTGGTGGCATTCACGGAAGCGGGCGAGCGCCTGGTCGGCCAAATCGCGCGCCGGCAAGCGATCACCAATCCCGAGAACACGATATCTGCGATCAAGCGCCTGATGGGCCGTCGGTTCGAAGATCGCCGAAGTCCAGAAGGCGATGAAAGTTTCTCCCTACAAGATCGTCAAGAATGACGACGGCGCGGCATGGGTCGAGGTCCGCGGCAAGAAGTACAGCCCGCCGGAAATTTCCGCCTTCATCCTGCAAAAGATGAAGCAGACCGCCGAGGACTATCTCGGTGAGAAAGTCACCGAGGCGGTCATCACCGTGCCCGCCTACTTCAACGACAGCCAGCGTCAGGCGACCAAGGACGCCGGCCGTATCGCCGGCCTGAACGTGCTGCGCATCATCAATGAGCCGACGGCGGCGTCGCTGGCCTACGGACTCGACAAGAAAGAAGGACGAGAAGATCGCGGTCTTCGACCTCGGCGGCGGCACCTTCGATATCTCGATCCTCGAAATCGGCGACGGCGTCTTCGAGGTCAAATCGACCAACGGCGATACCTTCCTCGGTGGTGAGGATTTCGATCAAAAGGTCATCGATTATCTTGCCGACGAATTCCGCAAGGACCAGGGCATCGATCTGCGCAAGGATCGGATGGCGTTGCAGCGTCTCAAGGAAGCCGCCGAGAAAGCCAAGATGGAGCTTTCCACGGTGACCGAGACCGACGTCAACCTGCCCTTCATCACCGCCGACGCGTCGGGGCCCAAGCATCTGAACATGAAGCTGAGCCGCGCCAAGCTCGAAGTCGCTATGCTCCGATCTGCTCGACCGGCTCGATGCCGCCATGCATCACCGCGTTGAAAGATGCGGGCATGAAGGCCGTCGGACATCGACGAGGTCGTGCTGGTCGGCGGAATGACCCGCATGCCCGCGGTGCAGGAGCGCGTGAAGCGCCTGTTCGGCAAGGAAGGGCATAAGGGCGTCAATCCTGATGAGGTGGTCGCCATCGGCGCCGCGATTCAGGCCGCAGTGCTCAAGGGCGAGGTCAAGGATGTTCTGCTCCTCGACGTGACTCCGCTCTCGCTCGGTATCGAAACCCTGGGTGGCGTGTTCACCAAGCTCATCGAGAAGAACACCACGATTCCGACCAAGAAGAGCCAGGTCTTTTCGACCGCGCAGGATGGTCAGACTGCGGTTACCATTCGCGTGTTCCAGGGCGAGCGCGAGATGGCGGCTGACAACAAGCTGCTCGGTCAGTTCGACCTGATCGGCATCCCGCCCGCGCCGCGCGGATTGCCGCAAATCGAGGTCACCTTCGATATCGACGCCAACGGCATCGTGAACGTCCATGCGAAGGACCTCGGCACCAACAAAGAGCAGTCGATCAAGATCACCGCTTCTTCGGGCCTCAACGAAGAGGAGATCAAGCGGATGGTGCGTGAGGCCGAGGCGCATGCGGACGAGGACAAGAAGCGTCGCGCGCTGGCCGAGGCTCGCAACAAGCTCGACAACCTGATCTACACGACCGAGAAGACGCTCAAGGACTACGGCGCGCAGCTCGACGAAGCCGGTCGCAAGGCGATCGAGGATGCGCTGACGGCCGCCAAGACGAAACTCGAATCGAAGGAGCCGGCCGAGATGGACGCGGCCAGCGAGGCGCTCTCGAAGGCTTCGCACAAGCTCGCCGAAGCGATGTACAGCAAGACTCGCGAGGCGCAGCAGGGCGCGGCGGCGGCGGCGCTGCCGCGGTGGCGCGACGGCGGGCAACGGCGGCGCAGCCAGGCGGCGGCAGAACGGTGGCGGCGCGCAGAGCGAAGGGCGGTCCCGGACAAGGAGAGACGTGGTCGACGCGCGACTTCAAGGAAGTGAAGTGAAGCGGAGTCGAAGTAAATCGTAGGAGACATAAGCGGCGGCGCGCGGTGTACTGATTCCTCAATGGCATCCCGCGCCGCCTTGGTTTAGAATTGCTGCACGAATGCCGGCTGAAAAAAAACGCGACTACTACGAATTGTTGAGCGTCACGCGGGGGGCTACGGACGAAGAGCTTAAGAAAGCCTACCGCAAGCTCGCGATTCAGTTTCACCCCGATCGCAATCCCGGCAACAAAGAAGCCGAAGACAATTTCAAGCTGATCAACGAGGCCTACCAGGTCCTCTCCGATCCCGAGAAGCGCGCGCAGTATGACCGTTTCGGTCATGCGGCGTTCCAGGGAGCGGCGGGCGGGCCCGGCGGCTTCGGCGGTTTCGATTTCAGCCAGGGCTTCGAGGAAGTTTTCTCCGACATCTTCGGCGATTTCTTCGGCACCGGTCGCGGCCGTTCGCGTTCGCGCACCCGCCGCGGCGACGATCTCCGCTACGACCTCGAGATCGATTTCGAGGAAGCCGCCAAGGGCACCGAGAAGTCGGTCAAGTTCCAGCGCCTGACGCAGTGCGACGAATGCCACGGGAGCCGCGCCAAGGGCGGCGCCGCGAGCGTGCGCACCTGCCCCAACTGTCGCGGCACCGGCCAGGTCCGCACCCAGCAGGGCTTTTTCTCGATCGCGACCACCTGCGGCAATTGCCGCGGCGAGGGCTCGATCATCACCGACCCATGCGCGAAGTGTCAGGGACAGGGCCGCGTGCGCAAGCAGGAGACGCTATCGGTGCGGATTCCCGCGGGCGTCGACAACGGCTCGCGTCTGAAGCTGCGCAGCGAGGGCGAGGCCGGTTTCGCGGGCGGACCGGCGGGCGACCTGTACGTGGTCATCCACGTCAAGGAGCATCCGCTGTTCGTGCGCCAGGAAAACGACATCATCATCGAGGTGCCGATCAGTTTTCCGCAGGCGGCGCTCAGCGCGGAGGTCGACGTGCCGACGCTCGAGGGCAAGGTCAAGCTGAAGATCCCGGCCGGCACGCAATCGGGCAAGGTCCTGCGGCTCAAGGGCAAGGGCATCGTCGATCTGCACGGCTACGGGCGCGGCGATCAGCTGGTGAAGATCGTGGTCGAGACTCCCAAGCGGCTGACGGCGCGCCAGCGCGAGCTGCTCGAGGAGTTCGCGAAGGCCTCGGGCGAGGATGTGAACCATCCGCTCTCGAAGGGCTTCGTCGACAAGCTCAAAGAGATGTTCGGCTGAGCGACGCAACGACGCGATAGTATTCGAAGGGGCGCGAGAGATCGCGCCCCTTGCTTTTTCACTGCGCGGCGCTTTGGTCGATGGAAAAGGAACCCGCTCTGCGGCTCAATGGCCCACGCGGCGCTGCGGCGACGGGGTCGCGGCGCGAGGCGTGCGAGGACTCCATGGGAGGCGCGCGTCGGCGGAGAATTTCGCATTGAGCTCGGCCAGCACGCGCTCGAATTCTTCCTTCGCCCTCTCGGGCGTCGGCAGCACCGCGATGGAGAATCCGGTGCGCCATGCCCAATGCTCCCAGCTCTCGATGCGCTGCACGTGCGCGCCCGTATCGGTGTGAACCTCGTCGCCGAATACCAGCAGCCGCGACATCAGCGTTCGCGCGTCGGCGCGATTCTCGCGCACGCTGCGGGAACTCCTGAGTTCGTCCATGCGCCAGGCTGCCGCGCTCGTCGACTTTTTTCAGCATCGATTTTGCCGAGGCGCTCAGCGCTTCGAGTTGCCACGGCTCCTGCGCGGTCCCAATCGCGATCAAGCTACGGCCACATCCGGCGATGCACGTAGGTCGACTTGCCGGAGAGCAGCTTCAGCATCAGCACGTCGGGATGATGAATCAGCCGTTGGCTCAGCAGGTAGATCTCGTTCGCCATCGGATGACGACCACCACGACCCCTTAATCGGTTCGCCGCAACTATTCCGGTGAGGCTCGGGAAACGCCTTGTCGGTTTCGAGCAGTACGCCGAACCTGTCCAGGTAGTCGAAAATGGACTCGAAGTCCGGCCGGATGTGCGGTTCATGCGCGCCCGCGTCGCGTCGAGCTTGAGCGCTGCCCGGGCGATCGCGCCCCGATGCCTCAAGAGAAATCTAGTGCTTTGGCGCGCTTTGCGCCAAGCGCGTGCGCTCAGGCGCGGCCCAGGCGCTCCAGGAGCGCGCGACGCATCAGGCCCGGCGGCGGCGCGACCCGGTTGAACAGCGCGAACGCGAGTTCGCCCTGATTCATCAGCATCCCGGCGCCGTCCGCATGCGGACGCCCGAGCGTGATCGCGCCGCGCAGAAACGCGGTCGCCTCGGACGCGTAGACGGTGTCGTAAAAGAAGCATCCGGGCGACGTCGCCGCATAGTCGAGCGGCGCGAAGGCGCGCGTGATGAGCCCCATCGACGTCGCGTTCAGCACCAGCGCGGCGTCCGCGAGGAGCGACGCGATCGATGAGCGCGTCGAGTCCGCGCGCCGCCACTCGGTCGCGAAGCGCGAGAAGCGCCGCGCGAGCGCGCGGGCGCGAGCGGGCGTGCGATTGGCGACTACGATTCGCGCCGCGCGCATCCTGCGGCACGCGAGAATCGCGGCGGCCGCGGCGCCGCCGGCGCCGATCACGATCGCGAGCTTGCCGCGCGCATCGACGCCAAGCTCGCCAAGCAGTTCGCGCAGGTCGCGTTCCAGCCCGCGCGCGTCGGTGTTGTCGCCGCGTAAGCTGGCCGCCGCGATTGACGATGCAATTCACCGCGCGCAAGCAGCTTCGCCTCGGCGCTCAGGTCCGGTCACGATGCGCGCCGCCGCTTCCTTATGCGGGACCGTAAGATTGACGCCCAGAATGCCGAGCGCCGTCAATCGCGCGAATGGCGTCGCGGAGATTTGGCGGCGTCACGTGAAAGGCGAGATAGACGCGATCGATCCCGAGCGCGGCGTACGCCGCGTTGTGCATCGCGGGCGACATCGAATGCTCGACCGGATCGCCGAAGACCGCGGTGACGCCGGTCCGTCCGCCTATGCGAAATGAAAGTTGGGGACTTGCGGATGAAAGCGCTTTGCGCGGCGAGTTTTCAATCAAACTTTCGACGCCGTCTAATGCGCGCTCGCGCGCGGCCGCGCGAATCTCCTCGGCGGTGAAGACGTAGCGATACTGAAGGCCGGCCTTCGCGAATGCGTCGGCCGCGCCCTCGCCGCGTTCGACGATCGCAATCGCATGGGTGACTTCGCGCGCCTGCCTCGCGGATCGCGGCGACCGCCTGCAGGCTCGAGCCGCCGGTGGTGATAGTGTCGTCGATCACCGCCGTCCTGAGTCCCTTCATGAACGCGCCCTCGACCAGCTGCTGGAGCCCGTGCGCCTTGGTTTCCTTGCGCACGAAGAATCCGCGCAGCTCGACGCCGTGACGATACGCCGCCGCGATCGCTGCATCGGTGACCGGCAGCGCTCCCGCCGCCATCCCGCCGACCTGCTCGACGCCGGCGGACACCACCAGTTCGAGCATCGCTTCGCCGGCGAGATACGCGCCCTCTGGAAGATACAGCGTGCGCTTGCAATCGATGTAGTAGTTCGACGCGCGGCCCGAGCTGAGCGTCAACTCGCGCTCGAAATAGGATTCGCGCGCGAGCATTTGGATCAATTCGATGCGTTGCGAAGAGTTCATAGCGTTGCCGCAATCTTATCGGAAGCCGGCGCCGGCCCCAAAAGCATCGCGCGAGTCCTGTTCACAGGGCAACGACATTGCGTCGCCTATCCCGCGCGCCGGTCAGTCGCAGTTTGGTTCAGGATGGCGAGTTGCTATCATGGCCGCGTGTTTTTTGCCCCGTTCCTGGCCATATACGCAGTGCTGCTCTTTGCCGTGCTGGCGATCTGGCTCCTCTTCGTATGGCTGGGAGTGATCAGCGGAGTTTTCCAGACGCTGGGCCTGTCGCCGCAACTCGCGTTCATGGCGCTGCTCGCAAGCCTGATCGGAAGCTATATCAACATTCCAGTCGGCGAGGTCGAGAGCGGCGTTCCCGACGCCCAGGCGGTGGTGGGTTACTTCGGCGCTCGATACCGCGTCCCGACAGGTTACAGGACCGCGAACACCACCGTCGCCATCAACGTGGGAGGCTGCGTCGTTCCGATTCTGATCTCGATTTTCCTGCTCAGCCGGCTCGACGCCGTAATTTTTCCATCGTTGCTGGGCGTGGCGATCGTCGCCCTCGTCGTGCATCGCTTCGCCCGGCCGGTTCGCGGGCTTGGAATAGCGACGCCGGTCCTGGTCCCTCCGATCGCCGCGGCGCTGTGTGGATTCCTGCTGGGCGGGAATCACGCGGACGCGGTTGCGTACGTGAGCGGGGTGATCGGCACACTCATCGGCGCCGATCTGGCCAATCTAAGCAAGATCGGCGGTCTTGGGGCGCCGGTCGCGTCGATCGGCGGCGCCGGAACTTTTGACGGGATTTTCCTCACCGGGATCGTCGCGGTCCTGCTCGCCTGAAGCGAGATGCCCCTCGCCGGCGCTATCTGGTAGTATGGGAGGGGCGCAGGCACTCGATGCGCTTGCTTCGATGACTCCCGCAAAACGCTTCACGATCGCAATAGTATCGGCGGCATCGGTCCTCGTGTTATGCGCGGCGGCATGCTTCGCCGACGCAACGCGTGAGCGGCCGCCGGCCGCGACGTCACCGGCGCATCAAACCGCCGTGCAGCCTCGCACCATCCAGGGTCGCATAGTCGCGGTGCGCCGCGTCTCGCGCGAGATCACCGTGCAAACGGCGCAAGGGAAAGTTCAGGAAGTGAAGGTTCCCGACGACGCCTCGATCACCGCTCATAGCGGCAGCCATTTCTCAAGCGTGCGCAGCGGCGAGAACGTGCACGTCACCGCGATCTACGATCCGGACCGCGGCTTGATCGCGCGTTCAGTCTCGATTCCCTGAATTTAATTTTGGATCTTACGCCGGTTTGAACTTCACCAGCGTGTGATCGGGCGTGACGTCGTCGAAGAAGACGGTGACCGGCATGCCGACCTTGAGCTGCTCGGGCGGCGCGACGATGTCGGTCGTCATCCGCGGCCCCTCGTCGAGCTCGACGATCGCGAGCACATAGGGCGCGTCGGCGAACGATCGCGGCTCGAGGCGCGATACACGGTGGTGTAGCTGTAGAGCTTGCCGCGGCCGCTCACGCGCTCCCATGAGAGCTGATCGGAAAAGCAATTCGGGCATCGATCGCGCGGATAGTAGATGTAGCTGGCTGCATGCGATCGCAGCGCTGGAGCTTGAGTTCGTGACTTGCGCGCGGCCTGCCAGAACGGGCGGCTGGTCGGCGACGGTTTGGGAAGCGGTTTGAAATATTCGCTCATGACCGTCGCTCCAGAATCAGGCTGGCCTGTTCACTCATGATGCCGCCGTTGCCGTTGACGTAGGCGAGACTCGCGTTTTTCACCTGCCGCGCGCCGCCGCGCCCCATCAACTGGCGAATCGCCTCGGTGACGTGACTCATGCCGCCGGCCGAGACCCGGCTGTCCGAACGAAAGCTGACCGCCATGCGTGTTGCAGGGAAAATCGCCGGCGTAAGTGAGGTCGTGCTCGGCGACGAACGGGCCGCCCTGTCCCTTTTTGCAGAAGCCCGCGTCTTCGAGCGAGACGATCACCGTGATGGTGTAGCAGTCGTACGGGCACACGAGGTCCATGTCCGTGGGCTTGAGCCCCGCCATCTTGAATGCGTTCGCGGCGGCCACTTCGATCGGCGAAGTCGGTGATCGATGGCGCATAGGTGATCGTCGAATGATTCGCGAATTCGCCTGCGCCGAGCAGCCACACCGGCGGATGCTTCGAGCGTTTCGCGATCTCCGGCGACGCCACGATGACCGCCGCGCCGCCGCTCACCGGGCTGACGATTTCGAAGATGTGCAGCGGGTCGCAGATCATGCGCGAGTTCAGCACGTCGTCGATGGTGAGTTCCTTGTCGTTGAAGGTCGCGAGCGGATTCTTGAGTCGCGTTCTTGCGCTGATCGACGGCGACCTTCGCCATCTGCTGCCGCGGTGGTGCCGTACTCATACATATGGCGGCGCGCGATGAGCGCGTATCCGCAGTTCGCGCCGATCATTCCGTAGGGCGCCTCGAACTCGCGCTGCATCGAGACCACCGGCACGCGCTGATCGCCGGTGCGATTCAGATCGGCGACCAGGCACAGCACGGCGTTGCACATGCCCGCGTCGATCGCGGCGGCCGCGCGCCAGATCATGCCCGGCCGGACTCGCGCCGCCGATATCGACGACGTTGAGCATCCGCGGTCTGGAAGCCCGAGCGCGTTCCGCGGCCGCTGGCCGGGATAAATCATTCCCGGATCCGCGAACGGCATCCCGACCAGGAATCCGTCGATGTCTTTCTTTTCGAGACCCGCGTCCGCGATCGCTTCGGCCGAGACTTTCGCCATCAGGCCGAGCGGCAGTCTCGCTCGCCGGGATCCTTGAGCGGTTTGAGTTCGCCGATTCCGATCGCAGCGGCTTTTCCTTTCAGGCTCATCTGAGTGCCTCTTTAGCCGGAGGTTCTACGCCAACGATTACCGTGCCCGATTACCTTCGGAATGATTACCACAAAAAGGCGCGCAGGGGTCAGAGGGCGCACAGGCGATCGAATCCTTCGAGACCAGGCGATCGCAAAAGCCACCGGCGAGCTGACAGAGCGCGACGCTTCGTATAGCGTTTTTGTGGTTTCGACTCCAAGGAGACACTTCTCACATGGCATTTATCGTTTGCGACGACCACAACTTGAGCGTCGAGGCCGACGACGTTGACGCTGCGCAGGCAAAACAACTAATGTTCGCCGAGAGCAAACCGGGCGCAAGCCGCGACGAGCAGGAGATCATCGAGTTCGGCCGCAAGCATCGCGAGTGCAACATCAGGATTCTCGCCGGCTGAGCGCCCGGCAGGACGGGCAGGGCCGAAATGAGATCGAAGCGCTGAAGAGTCGTTCGCGGGATCAGAAAACTTTCGACCGAGCAGCGATGCGCCGCGGGCCGTGTCGTGCGCGGTCTTTCGCCGATCCTTGTTGCCAGGCTGGTCGGGGGCAGTTAGTATTCCGGCGCGGGGTGGAGCAGTCTGGTAGCTCGCCGGGCTCATAACCCGGAGGTCGAAGGTTCAAATCCTTCCCCCGCAACCACGAAAATTTTCCGGCCCGCGCAAAATCCTCGATGCAATTCCCGTCGTGGGGGTCAGGCCCTCACCACCCGCGATGCCCGCGTTCTCGGCCGCGCGCGACGCGCGCGAGCAGCCGAGAACCCGGGAGCGGCCCACCTCAACCTAGGAGGATTTGTCCGGGCTCGACGGCCAAAGACTCTCCGGCGAGCCGAGGTTCGACGCCACCCATTGCTCGATCGCGGATTCTTCGAAGCGGTAGTCGGCGCCAATCCTGAAGCATGGCAGCTTGTGCTCCCTGACCATGCGGTACACCGTCGTAGGATGACAGCGCAGGTAACCGGCGACTTCCTTGGTGGTTAAGATTTTCATAGTACAATGCCCCTCTATTGCGTGTGGCTAGCGGTTAATTATCACGAACAAGCAGTTTGTGCAAGTTTCTCTACATCTCGTATCAGATGACGAAACCTGACGCGCCAGAGACCGTTCGCGCGGTCGGGCTCGCCCGTTGACCGCCTGGGATGCGCCGCCGTTACCTTTGCTTCCGGACCCGTGAGCAGGCAGCGCGGGTTCGCGTCGTCGATTCGCTGCGCGAAGCGTTGCCGATGGTGCGGCGGCTTCATCCTTACTGGGAGCGTTTTGCCCGCGAATCGACCAACGCCGGAGCTTTGTCTATATCGAGAGTTTCTGATTGACGCAATTAGCTACAAACTGTCACAGTCTATTTCGGGTGGGCGCGTCGGGCCGCGGCGGCAGGGCTGTTCCCCCCCAGAACTGCCAACAGTCCGCGATTGACGCTTCCCCAGGCGTGAAAATGCCCGACGCGCCCGCTTCCTCCTCCGCGCCCCGGCAAACTGCCGTCGCGCGTCTAGCGCTCCATCAACTGCGGCGTGAAATCCCGTGAGGAAACCGCGCCGGTATTGATCTTCTGCGCGAAGGACGAATGGGCCGGGACCACCGAGCGGAACAATTCGCGCCCCCGGCTCGGGAAATAGAAGCTCCCCGCCAGGTCGAACAGGTTGCCGCCTTCGGGCGACGGATGCGTGCGCCACAACGGGATCGCGGTCGCGACGCGCTCGCCGTGTTCGTAAAATTCCGCCGCAAGCCACACGTAGATTTCGCTGTCGATGAAAATAATCGTGCGCTCCTCGAGGTCGGCTTTTCGCGCCGTCATCTCGAGCATATAGGCGCGCCGCAATTCGAACGGCTGCTGGTCGAGCCGGTAACCGTCGCCGGTGGACACGATTCCGGCGGGCTCCGTGCTCGCGCTCATGCACGCGAGAATCGTCGCGCTCCCGAGCAGCCGATAGCTGTAGAGTTCGGTTTTGGGGAGCGCGTACGCCCAGTACGGCTGATGGCATTCGCGGCAAACTTTGTCCGGGATATTGCGAGCCCGATCGCTCATCCGCCGCACGCGCCGCGAAGACTCGGTAAAGCTGTAAAACTCGTCGTAGTCGCGAGGATCCAGATGACGGATCCAGATGCCGGAGCCGTAGTCGGAGCTGCCGCCAACCGAAATCGTGGTCCACTCGCTGCACCGCGCCTTCCATTCGACGCCGTCCGGGTTCGAGGGCAGTGCCGGGCGCGGATCGACTTCGGTGCGATGCGCATAGCGCAGGAAATCGAAGGTCGCGCATTCGCTGTCGAAGCCGTCGGCAGGAACGATCTTAGCCGCGTCCTCGGCGTCGGCCAGGTAGCCGTTGCTGCTCCACGGCGAGAGCGAGAAGTCGTCGGGAAGCACCGGGCCCAGGTGCCAGTTGTACGCGATCTTCGCGGCGGCCTGCGGGTCATTGGTCTCGATCAGCGGAAACGGCATCCCCGCAACATAGTTGGCCAGGAAGCCGTCCTGGTCGAGCCTGACCTGCGGAGAATATTTCTCGGTGGCATGCTGGTAGCCCGCGGACCACTGAAGCTTGCGGGTCGGAAGCACCTGGATTTTGAATCCGTGCTTGAGCGCGAGCACCGCGGCCGCGGGCAGATAAATCGCGTATTGTTCGGCGTTCTCGGCGGTGATGATGGCGCCGGTTGCTAGCGGGAGTGAAGATGTCTCATGTGCCGGGGCGGCGGCGATATTTGTGCCGGCGGGCGCCGCGGTCTGGGCGGATGCGGCAGCGCCGAGCGCGAGGAGCGCCGCGAGCGCGACGATCTGCGTGATTGGATGCGCAATGGTCCGGGAACATATCCGCGCAATTATTTGCGAAGTCATTTGCGAAATTATTTGGATGACGCGCTGCATTCGCCGGAAATCCTGAAAACAACTAACTGACCGCAACGCCGGATCGCAAACCGCCGCGCGACGGACTGTGAAGTTGCCCTCGCGAAATGGTTGCTCTATTTCCTGCGCGCGCTATAGCTCGTAGCTCTGGGAGCACCCTTCGCGGGGTCAATCATTTTGGGGGTCAATCCTTTCCGGGGTCAATTATGACGATAGCGCCGGCATCGAAGTCCGCTAAAATACGCGCCCGTTTGAATCATCCGATCATCGACTCCGACGGACACACGGTCGAAGTCGGTCCGCTATTCTTCGACTACCTGAAGAGCGTCGGCGGCCCCGGCATCGCGCAGCGCTACGAGCAGGCGATGCAGGGCACGTTCAGCGATCCGCGATGGAGAATCCGTTCCGATCGAGGAGCGGCGCGAACGAAGGACGCTGCGCCCGACCTGGTGGGCCATTCCAGCGCGCAACACCGACGGACCTCGCCACCGCGATCTTGCCGCGCCTTATGTACGAGCGGCTGGAGGAAATGGGACTCGATTTCTCGGTCGTCTATCCCACCATCGGCTTGATCACGATGGAGTTCGGCGACGACGAGGTGCGGCGCGCCGTCGTGCCGCGCGCTCAATCGGATGAAGGCGGACACCTTCGCGGGCCTGGAAAAGCGGATGACGCCGGCCGCGGTGATCCCGATGCATACGCCGGCGGAGGCGATCGACGAGCTCGAATACTCGTGCGGCAAACTCGGGCTCAAGGCCGTGATGATGGCGAGTTACGTGAAGCGGCCGATCCCCTACGTCGCCAAGCATCTTTCCCGAGGCCGCCGAATACACCTACTGGATGGACACCTTCGGGATCGACAGCGAATACGACTACGATCCGGTGTGGGCGAAATGCCAGCGAGCTGGGAATCGCGCCGACCTTTCATTCGGTCGGCTACGGATGGGGCGCGCGCCGCTCGATCAGCAACTACGTTTACAATCATATCGGCAATTTCGCGGCCAGCGCCGAGGCGGTCTGCAAATCGCTGCTTGCTGGGCGGAGTGCCCGAAGCGATTTCCCGGCCTCAAGTTCGCGTTCCTGGAAGGCGGGATGCCGTGGGCGCGGTCACTCTATTCGGAGCTGATCGGCCACTTCGAAAAACGCAATCGCGAGGCGGTCGAGAACTACAATCCGCAACACATCGATCGCGCCGCTCTCGAGGACTATGCGCGACCGCTATGGCGGCGAGCGCGGCGCGCGGACGCGAAGCGGAGATCGTCGAAGCGATGGCGGACGGGTTTTCTGCCGGAATCGATCCCGCCCTGGTCGACGAATGGGCGCAGAGCGGCATCCGTTCGACCGAGGACATCCGCGACGTTTTCGATCAGCCAGTTCTACTTCGGATGCGAGGGCGACGATCCGCTCAACGCGCTCGCGTTCGCGCCGATGGGCACCGCTTTCGCACGCGAAGCTGCTGGCGCTCTATGGTTCAGATATCGGCCATTGGGACGTGCCCGACATGCGCGAATGCGCCGAGGAAGCCTACGAGCTGGTGGAGGACGGGCTTGCTCGAGTCGGGGCAGTTGCGCGAATTCGTGTTCGTGAATCCGGTCAAGTTCTGGACCGCGACCAATCCGAACTTTTTCAAGGGCACCGCGGTGGAGCACGAAGCCCGCAAGCTGGCCGCACGAGCGAGCGCATCGCAAATGAAAAGCGCCGCGGCTCGATGCCACGGCGCTTTTGCATTCGCGATCAATCTCTCAGTCGAGCAGTCGAGCGAGCGACGCGTCTCGCGATGCACCGGCGCGTTGCCCAGGTTCGCTTCGCCCGCGAGCGCGCGGCGATGGAACAGGTGCATGTCGTGCTCCCAGGTGAACCCGATGCCGCCGTGGACCTGGATCGCTTCCGAGGTCACGTTCTTCGCCATGTCGGAGGCGTACGCCTTCGCCATCGGAACCGCGGTCGCCGCTTCGGCGGTGTGCTCATCGACGGTCCAGCACGCGTAGTAGGTCAGCGAGCGCGCGTTCTCGACCGCGACCATCATGTCGACGCACTTGTGCTTGACGGCCTGGAACGAGCCGATCGGCTTGCCGAACTGCACGCGCGTCTTCGCGTACTCGACCGACATGTCGAGCGCCTTTTGCGCGGTGCCGACCATCTCGGCCGAGAGCGCGGCGGTGGCGATATCGAGCACGCGGCGCAGGATCGGCCATCCTTCGCCTTCCTTGCCGAGCATGGCCGGCGGCCTTCACGTTGTCGAACTTCACGTGGCACAGCCGCCGCGTCATATCGACGGTCTTGAGCTGCGTGATGGTGACGCCCTTCGCGTCGGTCGGCACCAGCAGGAGGGTGATGCCCTTTTCGCCGCTGCCGCCGGTGCGCACGGCGACCGCCATTCCGTTGGCGACGTGCGCGTCGGGCACGAAGAACTTTTCGCCCGTGATGACGTAGTCGGCGCCGCTCTTGGTGGCCTTGAGCTGCATCGCCTTCCGCGTCGAAACGTCCCGCGGCCTCGGCCAGCGCGAGCGTGCCGATGAACTCACCCTTCGCCATCCGCGGCAGGATGTCTTTCTTCAGCTCATCGGAGCCGCCCTCGATCGTGAGCGGAACGCCGAGCAGTGCCGAGGTGAAGAATGGTCCGGGAACCAGCGCCTTGCCGGCTTCTTCGGCGATCACCGTCATGTCGAGAAAGCTGCCGCCCTGGCCGCCGTAGCTGTTCCGGGATCAGCAGCCCGGGCCATCCGAGCTCGACCAGCTTTTTCCAGAAATCTTTGTCGTGCGCGGTCGCGTCCGCCATCATCTTGCGCACATATGTGGTCGGGCAGTTGTCGGCCAGAAAGCGCTTGGCCGCATCGCGCAACATCTCCTGTTCTTCTGAGAACCCGAAATCCAAGTTGGTATTCCTCCGTTATTGGGCTTGCGAGGCTGGAATCCGGCCGGTCGACCCGGCTCGAATCCATGTTTCAGCTACCACTAACCCTCAAATCTCCGCAAGCGCTGCGTGCGCCGTCGTGCGCGCAACAATCAAGGCTTGCGCTTGATGAGGCGACGGTCCTCGCTACCACAATGAGCGCCGTTTGCAAAGGAGGCGCGCGATGGCGTCCGAAAGCACGCGAGCCCAAAGTCGCACATAAGGATCTGGTTCGCGAGGAATTCACCCGCCAGGCCAATGAATACGCCGCCGCGCCGATGATCCGCGACCGCGAGCACATCGAGAGACTGATCCGTGCGGTGAGTCCGCGCGCGGACGCGCGCGTCCTCGAAGTGGCGACCGGGCCCGGCCACGTCGCGATGGCGTTCGCGGAAGTCGGCGCGCGAAGTGGTCGGCGTCGATTTGACCGAGGCGCCGCTCGCAGATCGCGGAACGGATGCGCGCGCGAGCGCGGCCTCGACAACGTCAGCTTCCAGGCTCGGCGACGTCGAGCATGCTCCCGTTCGCCGACGGCGAGTTCGATGTGGTCGTGTGCCGCTTCGCGGTCCATCATTTCGAGAATCCCGCCATCGTGATCGCCGAGATGGCGCGGGTCTGCCGCGTCGGCGGGACGGTGGCGGTCGAGGACCTGATCTCGAGCGAGCATCCGGAGCGCGCCGAGTACTACAATCGCTTCGAGCGGCTGCGCGACACCTCGCATACGCGGGCGCTGCCGCTGAGCGAGATGGTGAAGATGCTCGCCTCGGCAGGACTGGAAATCATGCGCTTCGAATCCTCGGCGCTCAAGAATCCGGTCGAGCGATGGTTCAAGACCGCGCATACGCCGCCGGACCGCATGGCCGAGGCGCGCGCGATGATCGAGCGCGATCTGGCCGAGGATTTGAGCGGTGCGCGCCCCTCGCGAATCGACGGCGAGCTTTGCTTCACCCATCGCATCGCGATCGTGGTCGCGCGCAAGCTGAAACCGGCCGTTTAGCGCGGCGTCAGCATTTTCTTTCCGACACCAGCACCAGCACGCCGGTGTACTGGAGCAGTCCGGTGCCGTCGCCCAGCGGGCCGATCTCGAAGCCGGTGAAAAATCCCGGCGACTGGAATCGCGCCGAGGTATTGGCGGATGTAGGCGGAATCGTGGCCCGCGAATGTTGTACAGCCCCGACCCGCGCGAGACGCAATCGAAGTAGAGCCCGAATGCGGCGGGACCGCTCTGGCGCTCGCGCATCTCTTCGAGCGTCGCCTTGAGATCGTCGCGCGCGCGCTCGGCATTGCGCAGCACCAGTCCGACTCGATCGCCAGACCTGCGGATAGTGCGCGACCGCGATGACGCCGTGCTCCGCGCTCGCGCCCACGATGTTGCGGACCAGATAGCGCCCGCGCTCCAGGCGCGTTGGCGTCCTTATCGAGCGGAACGCCGAGAAACACGAACGTGAGCGCGCGGCGAAGGTCATTGGCGAGCGGCCCGGCCGCCTCGGCGAAAACTTCGTACGCGGGGCGATCGTCGAGCGCGATCACGATATTGTCGCGCACCGCGGTCACGCGATGCATCGGGCCGATCTGCGTGCACGCCATCGAGGCGCCGACGTTCAACTCGAAGTCGCCGGAAAGGAGCATCCCCGAAACCGAATTCGAGCTGACCGTATCGCCGCAGAACTGAAAGGTCTCGCCGATCGATCCGTCCTCGCTCGCGCCTCCGCCGGCGATGACTACGCCGGGCAGCTCCGAGCCTGAAGCGCCGCGAGAAACGGTTCGGGCTCCATGTTGTAGGTGTCGGCGAAGACGCAAAGCAGGTTGTTGGGTCCGAGCGCCGGCTTGACCGCCGCCGCAAGTTCCAGCGCCACTTCGCGTCCGCGTCCGCGCAGCGACGGCGCGAACAGCCGCTTGGCCTTCAGGTTCCCCGCCGCCGAAAACCAGCACCGCCAGGGCCGGGCCGGATTCGACTTCGCGTTCCGCGGCGATGACTCCGCATGCTCGAGCATCCCGCGACTTCCTGCGTCATCGTCTCCTGCGCCACCGTGCGCAGGATCAGCGGATATGCGCCGCCGAGCGCAGTCGTCGCGAAGCATATCGCGCCGGCCGCGCGTTTGAGTCCCGCCTGCGCCATCGCCTGCGCAGACGCTTCGACGGCCGCGGACCTGGGATTGTTGCGAAATCGAGCAGCCTACTCCGGCGCGCAGCATGGGCTTAACTCCCGGATCGCGAGCGGGCGAAAATCTCGAGCAGCTTGACCATCCGCCGGATGGCCCCGTCCAGCTCTTTGATCCCGATGCGCTCGTCGATGCCGTGGACGCCCTGGCCCTCGGCCTGGGTGAGCTCGATCGGGACGAAGCCGTAGGAAACGACGCTCCTGCGCCGAAAGTAGCGGCTGTCGGTGAATCCCGCGATCATCGTGGGCACCACTGGGGCTTTGTCCTGGGCGGCAAGCTGCTCGATCGCCTTCATCAATTCCGACTTGGAGGGCGAAGAGCTGGCGGTGGAGGTGAGCTGCACGTCCACTTTGATCGAATCGTCGTCGACGATCTTTTTGATCGTCTTGAGGAACTCCCTGGGGTCGTCGCCGGGCAGCAGGCGACAATCGAGGTCGGCGTATGCGGTCGCGGGAATCACGTTGGTCTTGTCGCTGCCCGAGAGCACCGTGGGCGCGATAGTGTCGCGCACCTTGTTGTTTTGCCCCGGCACCGCGACGAACTCCCGCGCGAAGCTCGCGTCCTGGATCGAGCGCGAGAGATCGAGCCATTGCGGCGGGCCGTTTTCGAGTTCGGCGCGCACCCGGAATTCGTCCTGCACCGGTCCGAGCACGCGAATCGGCGGATGGTAGTCGATCACTTTGGCCAGCGCGCGAATCAGCCGCGTGACTGAAGTTTCCGCGGGCGGCGCGGACGCGTGCCCCTCCGCGCCCTGTGCGGTGAGCCTCAACCAGAGCGGAGTTTTTTCGGTTACCGAGACTTCGTAAAGTTTTTTGCCGTCGGGATAATCGACGATCCCGCCGCCCTCGTTGAGCAGGTACCCGGCATCGGAAAAAATGTCCTTCTCGTGATCGGTGAACCATCCTGCGCCGTTCTTGCCGCCTTCTTCCTCGTCGCCGGTGGCGATGAACAGGACGTCGCGATCGAGCAGAATTCCCGAGCGCTTGATCGCGAGCATCGCCATCAGTGCGATCACGCCGCGGCCCCTTGTCGTCGACCGCGCCGCGGCCCCACAGGTATCCGTCCTTCACCTCGCCCGAGAACGGCGCGACCTGCCACTCTTTGGCCTCGGCGGGCACCACGTCCATGTGGCTCAGGAGGATCAGCGACTTCTGCTTGCGTCCGATTCCGCGCAGGCGCGCCGCGACGATTCCGCGTCCCGGTTCCGGCTCCCAGGTGGTCGCGGGAATTCCCTCCGACAGGAATTTTTCCTTGAGCATTCGCGCCGCGTCCATCTCGTGGCCGGGCGGATTGGTGGTGTTGATCCTGACGTAGCGCGAGAGGAATTCGGCCGCCTCCTGGTTGAGCTTATCCCAGTCGATCGGCTTCGGGGCCGCCGCTTTGCGTCACTTCCGCGCTGGACGCGGCGGCGTGCGCAGACGGAGCCGCGAAAGCCGCAACGCCGGCGAGCATCAGCGCGCCGGCCAATCCGCCGCCCCGGACCCGCCGCGCAATCATCGCTCGCCGTAGTTGAACAGGTCGATCACGGTGCGCAGAAACAGCGCGGCGGGCGCTCCGTCGATCACCCGATGGTCGAAGGTCAGCGACAGCGTCATCATCGCGCGCCGGGTAATTTCGCCGCGGTAGACCGCGGGTTTTTCGACGATTCGTCCCACCCCGAGAATTCCGGTCTCGCCGGGATTGAGGATCGGCGTGAACGCGTCGACGCCGTAGGTGCCGAGGTTGCTGATGGTGAAGGTGCCGCCGCTTACGTCTTCGAGCTTGAGTTTCCCGGCCGCGCGCTTTTTCGCCGAGCCTCGCTGGTCAGCGCGGCGATCTCGCCAAGACTCTTGCGCGTCGCGTCGCGGATGACCGCGACGATGAGTCCGTCTTCGAGCGCGATCGCGAGGCCGATGTTCGACCTCGGCGTCGAGCTGACGATTTCGTTGCCCACCAGGCGCGCGTTCATCCGCGGATGCCTCAGCAGCGCGCGCGCCGCGGCCTGGATCAGCAAGTCGGTGTAGGTGAAATCGAATTCGCGCTTGGCCGTTCGCGAAGCTCGGTCGCCGGAGTCACGTCGGCCTCGCATCGTGATGGTCAACTGCGCGGAGTCGCGAAGACTCTGATGCATCCGCTCGGCGATGGTCTTGCGCATCCCGCGCAGCGGCGTCGCGTGGCGCTGGAGCGGTGCGGGGCGGGAGTCGCGGCGGCGCTCGCGGCTTGCGAAGGAGCCGAAGCGGCGGCGGAGCTTTCGCTGCGCGCTCGACATCCTCGCGCGTCACCCTCCGCCCGGCCCGGTGCCGGTGACGCGTCGAGGTCGACGCCGAGTTCGGCGGCGAGCTTGCGCGCGACCGGACTTACCGCGCGACGGCCCGCACGCCGCCGCCTCGGATTGCGCCGCGGCGAGGACCGGCGAGGTCGGCGCCGTTGCCGGAATCACGGGCCTGCGGCGCTGCCGCGGCTGCGCCGCGATAGCGCGCGCGGACCGCCGCAGGGTCGTCGCCGGGTTCGGCGATAACCGCGACCGCCACGCCGCATTCCACCGTTGCGCCTTCGTCGAAGAGCGCTACCGCGAGCATTCCGCTTGCGGGCGACTCGACCTCGTACAGCACCTTTTCGGTTTCCACTTCATACAACGGCTCGCCCGCGCGCACCGCTTCGCCGACCGCTTTGAAAAACCGCTGGACGGTCCCCTCGTGCATGGTGAGCCCGAACTTGGGCATCGTGACTTCAAACGGCATCGGGGCTTTCTCGCGAAACCGAAATCATTGCGGATGCGCGCGCGTGCGGGGAGCATCGGACCCCATGCTCTACCGCGTGCTTCCCATCCGCTCGGACGCGCGGGTCAGGATCCTGCGCATCGCCTCTTCGCTCTGCGCTCCGACCAGCGGATAGTCGCCGATGAAAAAAGTCGGCACTCCGCTGACCGCGCGGCGATGCGCAAGAAGCGTGTTGTTCTTGAGTTTCAGCTCGTACTTCGGCGCGTGGGCGGCGGCTTCGACCTCATCGGGGTCCAGCCCCGTTTTGGCGCCGAGCTTGCGCAGCACGTCGAGGTCGGCGAGATTGGCTCCATTCTGGAAGTATGCGCGATAAACGCGTTCCTCGAATTCCTCGCCCTTGCCGGCTTCGATCGCGTATTCGCAAACGGCGAGCGCCTGATGCGAGTTGGTCAGGAGCGCGGGCGGACTCATGCTCAAGCCCGCGGCCTCGGCCATCGCGGAAATCCGTCCCCACGCGGCCTTGCGCATGTCGGAATTGGCGAGGCCGTAGATTTTCTCGGCGGGAATTCCGGCGGCGGGGAATTCGGGATGAATCTCGAAGCCGCGCCATTCTATCTCGAGGTCGAATTCGGGCTTGAGCTTGCGGATGGTTGCGAAACCCAGGTAGCAGAATGGACAGATGAAATCTGAGAACATCGCAATCTTGAGCGCCATTGCCGGTCCCTCTTGCGCGACTATAAGACGGCTCCGGCAACGGCGTCAAAAGATCGTTTGGGGCCGCGCCTCGCCGGCCTGCTAGAATTCAACGGCGGGAGGCCGGCAACGATGTTCACCGGAAAGGGCAAACAGCTCACGATTTTCATCGGCGAGACCGATCAGTACCATCACCAGGCGCTCTACATGGCGATCATTGAGATGCTTCGGCGCGAGGGATGCAGCGGCGCCACTGCGACCCGCGGGGTTGCGGGGTTCGGCGCCTCATCTTTGATTCACACCGCGGCCATCCTCCGCCTCTCGCTCGACCAGCCAATCGTAGTCACGGTGGTGGACCGCCCCGCGCGCATCGATCGACTCCTCGAACCTATCCGGGAAATGGCTCCCGGCGCCCTCATCGTCGTTCAGGACGTGGACGTCGTTCAGTCAGGCACTCCCTTCAGGGAAGGGTTGCCCGACTTGAAGGTCTCCGAAGTGATGCGCCGCGAGGTGGTGACGGTTCATCCCGGCAGTCCGATCGCACAGGTCGTCCAACTGTTGCTGGACAAGGATTTCACCGCGCTCCCGGTGGTGGATGATGGCGGCAAAGTGGTCGGGATGATCAGCGACAGCGACTTGCTGACACGCGGCGGAATGAACGTGACGATCAGTCTACAGCGAGCCACGGATCCGGAGTTCGTCGACGAATTGCACCACGCGCTCGAGGATCCAGCCCGGAAAGTTTCCGAGGTGATGACCAAGGAGGTCGAGACGGTGCCGCCCGACATGGTGCTCGGGCGAGCCGCCAGGTTGATGGTCGCGAGGCATCTAAAGCGGCTGCCGGTAGTGGACGGGGACGGAAAGCTGGTCGGCATTCTGGGCCGCCTCGACATCCTCAATACGATCGCCGCCGTGCATCTGCCCGAATGGCACCCCGAAGCGCACCACGCCGGCGCCCAAACCACGGTCGCGGAGGTGATGACCCGCGAGGTCCCGGTGGTGCACGAGTCCGCCACCGTGGAAGAGATCTTCGCACTGCTCGTCTCCGCTGCGCAAAAGCGTGTCGTCGTGGTGGACGACCACAAACACGTGGTCGGGATTATCGCGGACTCCGACCTGATCTTGAGGGTCAGCCGCGAAAGCTGGCCGGGGCTGCTGGAGGGTCTCGTCTCGAAGGTGCCAATCGAAAGTATCAGCGGCAGCGCGCGTAAGCATCTGCAGAAGCTCCGTGCCCGCTTTGCGCGGGAACTTATGACGCGCGACGTGATCACCGTCCGCGAGAAAATGCCGGTGGCGAGTGCGCTGGCGCTGTCGGCGGAAAAGCGCGTCAAGCGCCTGCCGGTGGTCGACGCCGAGGGTGAACTGGTCGGTATTGTAGGACGAAGCGAAATGATGCGGGCGCTGCTGGCGTGAGGGCTCCGGCAAAGTTTGGACCGATAGGGGCGCGAGCTGCGAGCGCGGCGGCGCAGCCGCTCCTGAGGCGGAGCGAAGCGGAGTCCGAAGGAAAAACCAGATGATGCGGGCGCTGCTGGCCTGAGGCAGGAGAATTCGTAGAGTGGGCGTTTTGCTGGTTGCGGTCGGGGGCGCTATCGGATCGGTAACCCGCTATCTGCTGGGGGGATGGTTCGCGAGCCGCTTTGGCCCCGCGTTTCCCTATGGAACGTTCGTGATCAACGTCACGGGAAGCTTCGTCATCGGTTTTTTCCTTGCGTTCGCGCAGGAACGGGTGTGGCTGAGTCCCTACTGGCGGCTCTTCTTCGCCGTCGGCTTCCTTGGCGGCTACACGACTTTTTCGACCTTCGAGTATGAGTCGATACGCCTGCTTCAGGATGGCGAGATATTGCTGGGCGTGGTTTATCTGGTTGGAAGCGTGGCGATCGGGGGCATTGCCGCGATTGGCGGGATCGTGTTCGGGAGCTGGATCTAGGCCAGGCACCAAAACGGGACTCGCAAAGTCTGCGAAAATTTTGCCAAAGTACAGGTAGTCAGCTATGACCGTCGCGCATCGGGCGCAGGCGCGACCAGCCGGGGAGCAAAACGATGATTCTCGACAGTCTCAGCCTCGACGGCAAAGTGGCGATTATCACCGGCGCCAGCCAGGGCCTGGGCCACGCGATGGCGCTCAAGTTCGCCGAGGCCGGCGCCGATATCGTCGCGGCGTCGCGCACCAAGGAAAAGCTCGATCAGACCGCCGAGGAAGTCAGAACGCTCGGACGCAAATGCCTGGTGGTGCCCGCCGACGTGACCAATCGGCGCAGGTCAATGCGATCGTCGCAGGCCGCGATCAAGGAGTTCGGCCGCATCGACGTGCTGGTGAACAATGCCGGCGGCGGCGACGAGACGCTCGGCAAGCGGCTCGAGGAAATCACCGACGAGCAGTGGCATCGCGGTATCGACACCAACCTGAGCAGCCAGTTCTACGGATGCCGCGCGGTGATCCCGCAGATGCTCAAGCAGAATCGCGGCAAGATCATCAACGTCGCGTCCGGCTACGGCCTGCGCGGCGGCAAACATAACTACATGTACGCATGCTCCAAGGGCGGCGTGATCCAGCTCACGCGCTCGATGGCGCTGACCTACGCGCAGAACAACATCCAGACCAATTGCATCGTGCCCGGCATCTTTCCGCACAATGAGGAGATGATGCAGCTTCTTCAAGGGCGGCAAGTTCATCCCGATCGGGCGCGGCGGAGACGATACCGAGATCGGCCCGCTCGCGGTGTTCCTCGCCTCCGACGCGTCCAATCATATCAACGGCGAACTCATCGCCATCGACGGCGGCGGACTGGCCGGCGGAGTGATTCCGACCGGCGTCGCTCCGCAGATGCCGAGCTGAGCCTTCGAGGACTTCATGGCACTCAAGGAATTCTCGCTCGAAGGAAAAGCGGCCGTGGTCATCGGCGCCGAGCATGCGGTCGGACGCGCCGCGGCGACGGCGCTGGCGGAGGCCGGCGCGAAGGTGCTGCTCGCATCGCAGGAACCCGGCACCGAGAAGCAGCTCAAGGAGGCGGCGAAAGCGATCGGCGCCTCGGGCGCGAAGGTATCGATTCGGGTTCAGAGCGCCGTCGATTCGCGGCGATTTGAGTTCGACCGCCGAGCTCGCGGTGAAGGAGCTGGGCGCGCTCGATATCCTCGTCAACGCGCTCGATGCGCCTCTCTACGCGCCGGCCGAGGCCGCCGATGATTCCGCCTTCGACAAGGTGATCGAGGGCAACCTCAAGACGGTGTGGATGGCGTGTCAGGAGGGCGGCGCGCGTGATGCTGCGGCGCGGCGGCGGCGTGATCGTCAACATCACCTCGGTGCTCGTCGGATCGCGGCGCGCCGAATGCCGCGCTTTACTGCGCCGCGCAGGCGGGAGTGCTGAACCTCACGCGCGCGCTCGCGCTGGAATGGGCGCGCAAGGGCATCCGCGTCAACGCGATCAAGGCGGGATGGCTGGAGGACGACAAGAGCCCGGCCACCAACGAGGATGAGTTCGCGAAAAACCTGATGAAGTATCTGCCGGACAATCGCTTGATGAAACCCGAAGAGCTCGGCGGAGCGCTGCTCTACCTGGTTTCGCCGGCGGCGGCCTTCGTCACCGGCGAATCGATCGCGGTCGACGGCGGCCTGCTCTGTCGCGTCTGATCAGATCTCGACAAACAATTTGACCGTCAAGGACGCATCCTGTCTCATGTCCAAGCCAACTGAAGAAGTAATCGACTATTCCAATTTCGCATCGATCGTGACCGGCGAGGGCGATTGGCTGCCCGCCGGATTTCCGCAGGCCGACGGAAGCTTCTGGCAATACCAGGAACCCAACGCGGTGGTGATCGTGCAGGACGGATTCCTGCGCGTCGCGGCGGTTCCGTATACGCGCCATCACGACCGGCAGCAGATCCTCGACAACGCGAAGCATATGTACTTCAGCGCGCGTCAATTCGCGCCGCCCGCCGGAGGCTCGATCACTTTCGCGATCGATTTCGGCGCGACCATCGTCGGCGGCGTGCCGGGCGATCTCTACGACGGATTCGTGTCCTTCAACGTGCTCGATTTCTCGACCGGCGCGGCGCTGGATTTCTTCGTCGGCAACGACACGATCGCGACGGTCTATGGCAAGCTTCCGTTTCCCGGCGTTCCCGACGTCACACCGGATCGCGGTCCGCGCTTTTTCTGTCTCTTCGAGGAAATGCGCAACGTGACCTCGCAGGGGCAGCTGCGCCATTTCGAAATCACCTACGACGGCGCGACGGACGACGTGACATTCTCGATCGACGGCGAGGAAGTTCGCCGCTATTCGAACGTGCCGTTCAAGCTCGGCGCATGCACGCTCGCGCTCGGCCTGATGACCGAAAAGGAGTGACGAACGCGCTGGTGGACGCCGCGAACCGCGCCGGCCGCGGCGATCAAAACTCCTGGCAGGAACTTTCCACATTTCTCATCACCAAGCATCACGAAGCATTGCGTGCTTTGATTTCCGATCCCGCGCGGCGCGAGCGTATCCGCGCCGAACTGGACGGCATCGTCGAAGAAGCGGCGAACCGTTGCCGCGGCGTCGCTTGGCTCGGCGAGTTGACGCCGCGCGTGCTGGACTCGATCTCCGGCGTCGGCGAGCGGCTCTCCTCCCGCCTCGTCGCCGGGACACTCGTTGAATTGGGTGTGCCCGCGAGCGCGCTGGAAGCCACCGATTTCCTAATCACCGACGATGTGCACGGCAACGCGCAGCCTCTCGAGGCGGAAACGCGCGAACGCGCGCAGGCCGTATTGCTGCCGCGCGCGCGAAGCGGAGCTGTGCCCGTCGTCACCGGATTCATCGGCGCGAGCAAGAGCGGCGTGACGACAACACTCGGCCGCGGCGGCTCCGACTATTCCGCGACGATTCTGGGCGCCGCAATTGACGCGGACGACATCGTCATCTGGACCGACGTGGACGGCGTGCTTACCGCCGACCCGCGCCTGGTTCCCGAAGCGTCGCTACTCGAACATATCTCCTACAACGAAGCCGCCGAGCTGGCGTTCTTCGGCGCGAAAGTGTTGCATCCGAGCACGCTGCATCCGGTGCGGCGTCGCGGGATTCCGGTGTGGATCCGCAATAGCTTCGCGCCGAATCGTCGCGGCACGGTGATTTCGCCCAACGGCAATCCTTCGCAGGATTGTACGAAGGCGGTGACGGCCATGCGCGGCGTCACGCTGCTGACCGTGGGCGGGCCGGGCATCATCGGCGTGCCGGACGTGGCCGCGTGGACTTTTGCCGCGACGGCCGAAGCGCGCGCGCGAATCCTGCTGATTACCCAAGCGTCTTCGCAGGACGACATTTGTTTTGTGGTGCCGTCCGAGGACGCGGGCCGCACCGTGGAAGCGCTGCGGCGCAGATTCTTAATCGGCGTGCGGCCGGTGGAGCTCGATCACATCCAAGTGAACGACGACGTGGCGATTGTGGCCGTGGTGGGCGACAAGATGCGCGGCACGCCGGGAATCGCCGGACGCGTATTTTCGCGATTGGGCCGAGAAGCGGTGAACCTCATCGCCATCGCGCAAGGATCGTCCGAGAATAATATTTCGTTTCTCGTCGAGGCGCGGCAGATGAAGACAGCGGTGGCCGCCGTGCATGACGAACTCAATCTCAACCAACTCGCCGCTCCCGCGCCCGAACCCGTTGCGGAACGGAGCGCCAAGGGATGAGCGAAGTGTCGCAGCGGGCGGGCGGCTCCACGCAGGCGGCCACAGGCGAGCTCGCCGGGCCGGCAAGGGCGCAACTGCGTTGCATCGAAGAGAATTGCCGCACAGCGTATTCGCTCAACCAGACACTTGTTGTTTGCGCGCGCTGCGGCGGATTGCTGGACATCGAATTGCGGGACATCGACGAGCCCGCGCGCCGCGTGCTGCGCAGCGTGTGGGCCGCGCGGCGAACGTCGCTCGACTCCGCCGATACCAGCGGCGTCTGGCGGTTCCGCGAATTACTGCCGATTTCGGCCGGCACGTTGCTGGTGACCTTGCGCGAAGGGAATACCCCGCTCTACGAAGCCCCGCGCGCCGCGGAGTACGCGGGCCTCGATCAAATTTGGCTGAAGCATCAGGGCGCGAATCCCACAGGTTCATTCAAGGACACGGGCATGACCGTCGCCGTGACCCACGCAGTGCGTCAGGGCGCGCGGACGCTGGCTTGCGCGAGCACGGGCAATACCGCGGCGAGTCTTGCGGCGTATGCCGCGCGAGCGGGAGTACGCGCGGTGATTCTGGTGCCGCATGGGCAGGTGAGCTCCGCGAAACTCGCGCAGAGCCTCGATTACGGCGCCTCGGTGCTGGAGCTCGAAGGAAATTTCGATGCCGCCATGCGCGTGGTGCGCGAGCTTGCCGAGGACGGTTCGCTCTACTTGGTGAATTCCGTCAACCCGTTGCGCGTGGAAGGGCAGAAGACGGTGGCGATCGAGTTGATGGAGCAGGCGGGCTGGCAGGTTCCGGATTGGATCGTGGTGCCGGGCGGAAATCTAGGAAATATTTCCGCGCTCGGCAAAGGATTTATCGAGATGCGCCGCTGGGGATTGATCGACCGGTTGCCACAGTTCGCCGTGATTCAGGCCGAAGGCGCGTCACCCTTCGCGCATCTGCTCGAAGCGCGCCGCCGCGATGCAAATGCCGCGCTTGATCCCGTTGCCGATCCGCGCACGCTTGCCACGGCGATTCGCATCGGCGCGCCGGTTTCGTGGAAGCGCGGACTGCGCGTGCTGGCCGAGACCGGCGGCACTTCGATCACCGTCAGCGAGCGGGAAATCGCGGATGCGAAGGCGATCCTTGGGCGCGACGGCATCGGTTGCGAGCCCGCTTCGGCCACGACCATTGCGGGAATCCGCAAGCTGGCCGCCGAGGGGCGCATGCGCAAGAGCGAAGCCGTCGTGGCCGTGTTGACCGGCCACTTGCTCAAAGACGTGGATTACACCGCAAAATATCACTCGAGCCGGCTGACCGAACCCGAAGGCGCCGCCGGGGGCGAGCCGAAACCGATTGTAGGCGCGTTCGCGAATCCGCCGGCGCGCGTCCCCGCGACGCGTGCGGGCATACTTGACTATCTCCGGCGTTCCGCGCAGGATTCTTCCGCACAATGAAGCGCAAAACCGTCAAGCCTCATGCCCATCATGCCGCCCCTGCGCGCGAATTCGCCGTGCGCGTTCCGGCGTCCACCGCGAATCTCGGCGCGGGCTTCGATTGTTTCGGACTCGCGCTTGATTTGCATCTCGAAGTTCGCGCGCGCATCGCGCCGGATAAAATCAAGACGGGCCGCGTCGTCGTTTCGGGCGAAGGCGCGGTTTCGCTGCCCGCAGGAGCGGACAATCTCATCGTTCGCGCCATGCAGTTTGTCGCGGAGCGCGAAGGACTTATTCTGCCGCCGATAAGCCTCGAAGTTCACAATGCGATTCCGCTGGGTCGCGGCCTGGGCAGCAGCGGCGCGGCGATTGTGGGTGGAGCGGTGCTCGCGGCGGCGATTGCGCGAAAGAAGATTCCCTCGCAGCAGCTCTTGCGCTACGCCGCCGAAATCGAAGGCCATTCGGACAATGTGGCCGCCGCGCTGCTGGGTGGTTGGGTGACGATTGTGAATTCGCCGGAAGGCCCCATCGTGCTGCGCCAACCGTGGCCGGCGGAGATTCGCGCGGTGGTCGTTTCGCCGGACATGCAGCTGGACACCAAGAAAGCGCGCGCGATTCTCACCAAGGAAGTTCCGCGCGAAGACGCGGTCTTCAATTTGCAGCGCACGGCGCTGTTTAGCGCAGCGCTCTACCGGCGGCGCTATGATTTAATCGGCGAGGCGATGCGCGATCGCCTGCACCAGACGCAGCGGCAAGCCCTCGTTCCGGGCCTTGCCGAAGCGTTGGCGATTCCGCCGCAGCAAGGGTTGCTGGGCATCGCGCTCTCCGGCGCGGGACCGAGCGTTCTGGCGCTCACGACGGAACGCCACAAGGAAATCGGCGCGGCCATCGTTGCGGCATTCGCGCAGCGCGGGATTCGCGCCGTCTCGCGCAATTTGGGGATCGACCGCCGCGGCGCGCAAATTCTTTAATTCTTTGTCGCTGTGCAAACCACCGGCAGCTTCTCCATCCGATATAGATCGCGCGTGTGCCGAATCGCCGAAACGACGAACATCATCCCCATGCCCGCAATCGCGATCATTCCGCCGAAATCGAACAGCCGGTACGGGGTGCCCCAGACGCGCGCGGCCGGGTGCAGCCAAAGAGCGAAATTGCCTGCGGCGAGAAGGATGCGAATCTCCGTCGGTCCGAATTTCGCGTGGGATAGACGGAATGCGCCGAGCGTGTAGGTCGCGAGATACGTCTCGATCGAAAGCATCAAGAACGCGACGAACATTCCGATGGCGATGCGCCAATCCATTACGCCGGAGAGGGCCAAGCCACCGATCAAGAAAAGTCCGCCGCACGTATCAATCATGTGGTCCACGTAAAACCCGTAGCGCGGGCGCTGGCGGTTTCGCAGGCGCGCGATCGTGCCGTCGAGACTGTCGCCAAACCAATTCAGCGCAAGGCAAGCGATCGCGAGGAGAAAACCGAGGCGGTTCCAGCGCGCAAAAGCGTAGCTTGCTCCCGCGAGCAGCATCGCGGCGAAGCCGAGCAGCGTCAGGTGATCGGACTGCACCCACGACGGCAGTCGCGCCGCATACCACGCCAGCGCTCGCCGTTCGATTTCGGCCGTGAAGCTTTGCTGCACGCGCGCGGCATCGCGAAATCCCTCGCGAGGCGCCGCCGTGGAGTTTCCGCGCTTCGGAGCCGCAATCGGCAATGTCGCTTCAAGTTCGTGCGCTTGAACTTCCATGGTTCCTCCTTGTTCCGCGATCGTATGTGAATTCAAAATGCGATTCACGGCGTACCCGAACTACGCTGATTCGATTCAAGTGAAGTGTGTGCCGCGCGCGCAAGCACGGCTTTGCGTGTGGCGCCGAGAGTGAATTCGAGCGATTGCCGCGGGATATTCTCGATGAGCGGGCCGATCATCCATCCCAGGCCGACCGGAATGTCGCGCGTCAGCGAAATGGCCTCGCACTGGACGAACACGCCGCGCGGCGTCTCCTCGAATCTCCAGTAGGAATTGATGCGCCAGAGAAATCCGTGATCGTTTGCAGTGGAAAGTGCCTGTTCGCCGGCTTCGTCGGGGTGCACAAGTTCTGCGACGCGCGTGCTGAGCGAACGGCTGGCTGCATGGTTCGCGTCGAGGCGTTGGTAGTGGACGTCGTATTCGGTGTCGAACACGACGGTGATGACGTTGGTTTGGCGCAATCGAAGATAGATTTTGAAATCATCTCCGGAGCGCGCGAGCAATTTAGATCGCTCGACTTCCGGCTTGTAATACTGGTTTTGGTGGTCGTAATCCTGCACCAAGGCCAGCACTTGCGGGAGCGTTGCGCCGGGAATGTAGACCGTCCCCACCCAGTGGTGAATGAGCGCGCCGGGCGTCGCGACCTCGGTGGCGGGAACGGAGGTGGTCAATTGCTCCGTGACGACCGCGCCATTTTCAAGTTGCGCGAGCACGCTCTGACGCTGCGCGGCCGGGAGGCCGTCGAGGCGCAGAAATGCGGCGCCAGGCCGCAGCTCGGTGCCCATTCGTTCTTCGGTGAGTTGGACGTATCGATCGAATCCGCGATTTGCTTCGGGTGTGAGTTGTGCGGCGGCGGGCGCTGCGGTCCACAGACATCCCGCCAGCGCGATGACCGCAGCTTGAATTGCCGGCTTGCTTCGCATCGTTTCCTCCGTCACGCGCCGAATATCGCGCCGGGGCGGAAGGAAAGCAATGCACGCAAGCTCAATTTTGCGTTGCCGCCTTGTCATTCCGTAATTGTATGAAAAGCGGCCACTTGGCGCGCCGTCTCCATTAGAATGAGGCAGGTTTCGCCAGGAGATGGCCGGGTGACGGAATCGCACAAATCAAATCGCATAATCCGTTTCGGCGTATTCGAGTTCGATCGCGAGTCGGGCGATCTCCGCAAAGACGGCAATGCGCGGCCGCGCCTGCAAGGCCAGCCGTTCGACGTGTTGGTTCAGTTGCTCGAGCGCCCGGGCGAAATCGTCACGCGCGAGGAGTTGCGCCAGCGGCTCTGGCCTGCGGACACTTTCGTGGACTTCGATCACAGCTTGAATGCGGCGGTAAACAAATTGCGCGAGGCGCTCGAGGATTCCGCGAGCAATCCGCGCTTCGTGCAGACGTTGCCGCGGCGGGGCTACCGCTTTATCGCTCCGGTGGCGCAAGAGGCGGCCGCGCAGATCTCCCTGACTGCAAGTCCCGCCATTGCGAATGGCGCGGCTTCGAGCGAAGCCGCTGCCGCGCCGCGCGCGAAAGTCTTCAGCGATGCGCAAGAACTACCCGGAGTGACGCAAGGCACCGCGCGGCTGCTCTTTTCGCTGATTCAATTTCTCTATTTGGGAATTTACATCACGGTACTCGGGCACGTACACGTCATCGACGCGTTTCTCGTGGACCGAACCAAGTACGCCATGCTGCTCCTCGTGCTTCTGACCGTAACCGCGAGCGCGGGGGTTGCGGTGCGGCTGTATTTGCTGACGGCGGCCATTTTCGGATATCGCGGGCTGACGCGGCAATTCCTGCGTTTGTTTCCCGCGATTTTCCCGCTGGACGAGGCCTGGGCGCTCTCGGCGTTTCTCCTTCTGGATCGAATCGGAATCGGTCTGGTGATGGCGATGACGGCCACGCTGCTGTTTCTGCCGTTCTCTCAGCGCAGCATTCTTCTGATGGGCGAGCGCGACGCGCAATTGCAAAGCTAGAGCCGAGCTTGGGGATCACTCACCGGCTCAGCGTTTTCTTTTCCCCAGCAATTCCTGGCGCGCTTTGGCCAACTCGCGGCGCTGTGCGCGATCCACGACGGGGAAGGAGAGATTCAGGCTTTCGAGCGCGTCGATGATGGCCGCCGCCACGATCATTCGCGCAAACCACTTGTGGTCCGCGGGAACGACGTACCACGGCGCGTGGGGCGTGCTGGTGGCGCGGATGACGTCCTCGTAGGCGCGCTGGTACTGGCTCCAGCAACGGCGCTCCCGCACATCGTTCAGCGAAAACTTCCAGTTTTTCGCCGGCTGCTCCAGCCGTTCGAGAAACCGCTTCTTCTGCTCTTGGCGCGAGAGATGCAGGAAGAATTTCCGGATCACGGTGCCGTTGCGCGTCAGGTGCCGCTCGAACGCGTTAATGTCTTCGTAGCGTTCCCCCCAGATGTTTCTGGTGACAAGTTCCGGCGGAATCTTTTGCGCCATCAGCAGTTCAGGATGCACGCGAATGATCAGCACTTCCTCGTAATAGGAGCGATTGAAGATTCCGATGTGCCCGCGCTCGGGCAGATGGGGGATCTCTCGCCAGAGATAATCGTGCTGCAGGTCCTCATTCGACGGGGTCTTGAAGGAAACGACTTCGCACCCTTGCGGATTCACGCCGGACATGACGTGCTTGATCGTGCTGTCTTTGCCCGCAGCGTCCATCGCCTGGAGCACGATCATCAGCGCCCAGCGGTCCTGCGCGTACAACTTTTCCTGCAGCGCGCTCAGCCGCTCGACGTTGCTTTGCAGAGTTTCCGCGGCTTTGGCCTTTGATTTGAAGTGGCGCGTGTCCGCGGGATCGAAGTGCTTCAGACGAAAACTGCGGCCGTCCGCGATGCGGAAGTGCCGAGCCAGTTCGGTGGTGTTTGGCATGTCGCGCTCCTGCGGGATTGTTTCACAGCCCGCCTCAGTGAGCCAGCGTGGGATAGAGCTTCGCGGCAATCGACGCCAGAATCAGGAAAATGACGCCCATCACGGAGAAATCCACCGGCAGTCCGTGCACGTTCTGCCCGCCCTGGATCATCATGCCGCGCAACGCGTCGACCAGATAGGTCAGCGGATTCACGCGCGCCACGACTTGCAGCCAGTCGCGGCATCAGCGCCAGCGGATAGATCGCGTTGCTGGCGAAGAAAAGCGGCATCGTCAGCACCTGGCCGATGCCCATGAAGCGTTCGCGCGATTTCACGATGCAGGCGATGATCAGGGAGAACGTCGAGAAGATCGCGGATCCGAGGACCACGCGCGCACAGCACGCCCGACAATGGAAAGCGGATTCCAGCGCAGCCGATCCGCAGCACGCAAGGCGATGCAAATAAATAATGACCAGCCTGAATCGCGCCGCGAAATCCCGCGGAGATCGCCTTGCCCACCACCAGCGCGGCGCGCTCGGCGGGGCTGACGAGCAGCTTGTGCACGATGCCGAGGTCGCGCTCCCAGATCACGGCGATGCCGTAGAAAATCGCGGTGAAGAGCACGCTCTGCGCGAGGATTCCCGGCGTCATGAACGCCAGGTAGCTGACGTTTCCCGTGGGAATGCCGCGCACGCGGCTGAAGACCTGGCCGAAGATCACGAGCCACAGAGTCGGCTGCACGGCGCGCGACAACAGTTCGGTGGGATCGCGGAGCAGTTTGTTCAGCTCGACTTCCGCGATCGCCGCGCTCTGCTTGAAAAAATCGAGCACGGAAGAAGAATTAGCCCAGGCGGCTGGCCGTACTGCGGGTGCGGCGGATGTCACGGTAATCGCCTCCTTCGTGGATCGAGCCTCCGCTGAAATGCGCAAAGACGTCGTCGAGCGTGGCCTCCGGTCCGAGCGCGGCCTTGAATTCCGAAGGCTTGCCCGTCGCGCTCACTTTTCCACGGTGCAGAATGGCGAGCTCGCTGCACAACGAATCGGCTTCGTCCATATCGTGCGTGGTAATCAGCACCGTCATCCCGAAGCGCTCGTTCAATTCGCGCAGACGCTCCCACACGGCCCATCGCGCCACCGGATCGAGGCCGATCGTCGGTTCGTCGAGAAACAGCACCGCCGGCCGGTGCAGCATCGCCTGAGCGACTTCGAGTCGGCGAATCATGCCGCCGGAATAGGTCTTGGCGAGCCGGTCGCCCGCTTCGGAAATGCCCATGAAATTCAGCGCTTCCGCCACGCGCTCTTCCGGTCGGCGCGCGGCCATCCCGTAGAGCGTTGGCGGAGAGCATCAAGTTTTCGCGGCCGGTGAGCGCGCCGTCGGCGGAAAGCATCTGCGGCACGTAGCCGATGCGGCGGCGGACCTCGCGCGGATTCTTGGCAACGTCGAAGCCCGCGACGCGCGCCGCGCCCGACGTCGGCTCGAGCAGCGTGGTGAGGATCTTGATCGTAGTGCTCTTGCCGGCGCCGTTCGGGCCGAGCAGCCCGAAAATGGTTCCATGGCCGACTTGCAGATGGATGTGGTCCACCGCCGTCACCTCGCCGAACTGGCGCGTCAGGGCAATCGCCTGGATCGCCACATCCTGCACTGCGGATTGTGATTGTTCTTTGCCAGTCATGCGAAAAATCCCAATTCGTCTGGGAATCCCACCCCGGGCCCTTTCGATTCTAGGTGTGGCGCGCGACGTACAGCATCAGCGTGAAAATCGCCACGGGAATCAGGGCCAGCACCACGTAAAACAGAATTCGCCGAAGCCAGGGCGAACGCCGTTTCTTCCAGTCGCGGATCTCCAGACGGTCCGAGACGCCCACTTCGTCCAGATGCTCGAGGTCGTGCGCAAATTCGCGCGCCGAAGCGTAGCGATTTTTCGGATCGCGCTCGATGGCGCGGTAGATCACTTCCTGCAGCTGCGGCGAAATCTCCGGATTGATGTCCCGCGGCGGCCTGGGATTGTTCAGCAGCCGCTCGTTCATGATGGCAAACGGACTGGGTCCGTGGAACGGCACTTCGCCCGTCAGCATTTCATACAGCATCACTCCGAGCGAATAAACGTCGCTGCGCCCGTCACCACGTTTTCCCTTCACTTGTTCGGGTGAGATGTAGTCGGGCGTTCCCATCGCTTGAGTCAGCTTTGCAAACGTGAGCCGCCGCGCGGTGACACTGCCGGCGATGCCGAAATCGATTAGTTTCACGTTGTCATCGCGGTCCACCATGATGTTCTCGGGCTTCAGGTCGCGGTGGACGACACCGTGCGCGTGGATGTATTCGAGCGCGTGGCAGATCTGCACGGTGATGTGGATGGCGCGCTCCGCAGGCAACTTCTTCTTCTCGACCAGGATCGTCCGCAGCAACCTGCCGTCGACCCACTCCATGACCATGTAAACCTGGCTGCGGTCGTCATCCGCAAATACTTTCATCACGCCGGTGTGGTCCAAGTCCTTGCCGATCTGCTCTTCGCGATGAAAGCGCTCGTACAGTACGGGATCGCCTTCCATCTCAGGGTGGGGAATCTTGATGGCCACGGCTCGGCCATTGCGCGTGTCAACGGCGCGAAAAATCGAGGCCATGCCGCTGCGTGCGACGAGGCTGTCGATGCGGTAATGGTCGAGGGTTTCGCCGGCGTGTATTGGGGCCATCGTCTGCGTGGGTCAGCGGCAGCGGCCGGAGGCGAGGCAGCCCGTTCCTTCCGGGCTACTCTTTAGCGCAGCTTGTAAGGCCGCCCGCGGTACATGCCCACGCGTTCGACGCTGCGAACGCGGATTAGCTGGACACTGATATTATCATTCCCATCGCGTTCGTTGGCAATCTCTACCAGCGATTTTGCCGCACCCTTTAAATCAGGATGCCGGCCAATCGCCTGTATGATGTCGGCAGGCTTCACGGAGCCGTGCAAACCATCCGAGCAGAGAAGCAGCACATCGCCGGGAAGCACTACGGTTTCGCTCGTCTCCACTCCCGCAAACAATGTGGTGCCCAGCGAGCGGCTCAACACATGCCGCGTCTCCCCTTCGGCCGCTTCCTCGGCTGAAAGCAGGCCCAACTTCACCTGTTCGTTGACGACCGTATGGTCGTCCGTCAGGAGCGACGCCTTGCCCTTACGGATCAGATAGCATCGTGAGTCGCCCACGTGTGCCACGGTCGCGCGGTCGTAGCGCAGAGCGCAGGCCACGAGAGTCGTGGCCATGCCTGCGCCGGACGGGCCTGTCGCTACGGCGACCTCAAAAACGCGTGCATTAGCCGCCTGCACCAGATTGTGAAGCAGCCCAGCGAGTGGTTCATTTTTGGGAGCGTGCTGAAATCCGTTCAGCATGCTTTCCACTGCCGCGTGCGAAGCGACCTCGCCCTTTTCGTGGCCTCCGACGCCGTCCGCGAGCACAAAAAGCCAACCATGGCTTCGCGCTTGCATGTGGCCATCCGGTTCAAAATGGCCCAAGTAATCTTCGTTGTGCGGGCGGACCCGCCCAACGTCGGAGATCTGCGCAAATTCTATTTCAAGCATAGAAGTTTGGGGCGCAGGTAGGGCGCCGCTCACCCGCCCGGTGCTGTCCCACTGCTGCCCTCGATAACTCTCTAGCATTATAACTCCCGAAAAACGACCGGGCGGGCTTCCGCCCGCCCGGTGCTTGAGGAGGATTGGCCAAGCTGAATCAGCTCGCCACCTTGCTCTTCACGAACGTAGTTCGTCCAGTCGTTTTGCTCGACCGGATGAAGTAGATGCCTCCGTAGATGGCCCAGACTGCAGCTATGCCCAAGGCCGTGAAAGGTTCCATCTTTGTTCCTAAGCCTAGGAATGGACCGACCAGATAGAACACCATGCAGGCCAAGTTGGCCAGCAATCCGAAAATCGGAATAGCGGTGTGCTTGATGAAGCTGTAGTTGGGATGCCCCGCGAAGCCCACCATACAGGTGAAGCAGCTGAGCATGTAGAGAAGGAACGTTCCGAAGTTGGAGGCCAGAGTGATGGTCAGAAACGAGTTTGGCAGAGCGGCCATCTTGTCGTGACTCAGGTAACCTACGCTCGACCAGAAGCCGTGCGGCAGAGCGGCAAGCGCCGTGTCCGCAATAGCCCCTCCGTCTCCGAAATAGTTCAAGCAGCCGATGACGCCGACCACGGCCGAGATGATCGCCAAGGTCCAGATCGCCCGGTGAGGTGTCAGATTCTTGCCGTGCAGCATCCCGAAGTGCTCGGGAACTTCGTTGTCCTTGCCCATGGCATACGTCACGCGCGCCCCAGTGTTCATGCAGGAGAGCGTCGTGCCGATGAGCGCCAGGAACACGGTGAACGCTTCGACGAGCATGAAGATGCGGCCGCGGCCCGCTCCGAAGAGCGAGTTGCCGACGATCACCATCATGTCGCCGATGGGCGCCGCCGAGCTCGTGGCGCTGGTCATGGGATAACCGGAGTTTAAGAAGTAGTTCGCCGCAAAATACTCGAACAGATAGCAGAACGCTCCTTGAATGAGCAGTGAGCCGATAACAGCAATCGGGATGTCGCGCTTGGGGTTTTTTGCTTCGCCTCCCATCGACGTAACCGATTCAAATCCGACAAGGATCAGGATGGCGACCGTGGCTTGCACGAACATCCAGCCGACCTTGTGGACTCCGACTACCGATTTCGCATTCGGATGGCTCAGAAAATTGCCCGAGCTGTCTGCGGTGGGGTAGTCAATCGTGAAGGGCACTGGCTTCCCAGCGGTGTCCAGCAGAGGCAACGGTACGCCCGCCGAGTCGCGGACGATCGATCCGTCGGCAGCGGTTTTGAACTGGTATTGGTAGGCATTTTCCGTGGACGAGTCGAAATTCCACGCGACGGTGCCCACCGGATGGCTGGTGCGGTAGCCGATGGCCATCACGGAGAATACGATCAGTGCGCTGATTTGAATCACGTTGATCGCGATGTTCACCGAAGTCGAGCCTACAACTCCGCGATATGCGATGTACGCGACACCGAAGGAGAATAGGACCGCGACCAGCATCATGAACATCGGACCGGGATTTGCGGCGCTCATGAAATTCGGCCAGAGTGTCCCGACAACGTAGCCGCAGAATACGCCCGTCACGCAAACCATCACACCGGGGTAAATCCAGTAGTAGAGGTGCGAGCCCCAGCCGACGACGAACTTCGCCAGCCGCGCCCATTTCCAGTGTTTATCGTGATTCAGGAAGGATTGTTCTGCGAAGTAGTACGAACTGCCGGTGCCCGGATACAGCTTGGATAGTTCGGCATAACAGACCGCCGTCGCCAGACATAGGAGCAAGGCGAAGAAGATGCCGATCCACATCGACGGCGCCGAAACACCTTCCGTGGCCTGACCCACGAATGTGAGCCAGAGGAAAGCCCCAGGCGCGATCAGCGCCATGGCGTTCATCGTCAGACCTGTAAGCCCCAATGTCGGCTGCATTTCTGCTGTTGATTTTTCTTCTGCCATCTAGGCCACTCCTCCTTTAGGGGGGTGTTGCTATGAGGGCCGCAACTATGCGGACTTTCGCGTTGGGTGTAAAACGGAAATATTCAATTGCACGTATAAAACTTTTGTATGATTTCCGTAAATCCCGTCTGTCGCCGTAAGCTATTGATTTCCAATTAGTTGCAAGGTTGCGCGTCCTTCGCGGTTCGCTCCAAGAGGGACGTATCGCCATGGCAGAGGCCGAGCCACGCGATTGGCAGCATCAGTCTTATTCAGTCTGGGATGCCATCAGAACCATTTCCAACTCGGGCGATTGTGTTATCTTTAGCGTTCGCGCGAGGCGCCTGCGCGATTTCTCTTTCGTTTGCCGGGGCTGACGGAATGAAGTTTGCGGGACTCTCTTTGCTTACAGCGGGATGGCTGTTGGTGCTCGCCGCGATTGTACTGCTTTCCTCCGCGACGCCCCGAGCCGCGTTTGCGCTGGCCGGGAGCGGCGTAGAGGCCTTGGGCCTGATCCTCTGCGTGCGCGCTCATTTGGGCGGCCACAGGGAGCACGAATGATTCCGCAGGCCGTGGTCCCCGTCCTTCCCGATTTCACTTTCGTCGCCTGCATCCTTTACATTCTTTTGGTGCCGCTGGCAGCCGCGGGTATCGCTCTCCTGAACACCGGCTTGGGCCGCTCGCGCAGCGCCGCGCATTCGATGATGGCTTCGCTTGTGGTGTTTGCGATTGCGGCGGTCGTTTTCTTTTTCTGCGGATTTGCGTTCGCGGGGTTTGCGGGAGCTCCGGGACACATTCTGAGAATTGCCGGTAAGGATTGGGGTTGGCTTGGAGCGCAGCCCTTCTTTCTTCATGGAATCAGATACGACGGCTCCGCGCTCTCTCTGGTGGCGCTATTCCAGATGCTCTGCGTGGGACTCGCCGCCATGATCCCGCTCGGCGCCGGCGCGGATCGCTGGCGACTCGGCGCGTGCTGCGCATCCACAGCGCTTCTGGCAGGCATCACTTACCCCATTTTCGCGCATTGGGTTTGGGGCGGCGGCTGGCTTGCGCAACTCGGCGCGAATTACGGCATCGGCCGCGGCTTTGTGGACGCCGGCGGCTCGGGAACCATTCAGGTTGTGGGCGGATTAACCGCGCTTGCCGTCGCTTGGATTCTGGGCTCCCGCCGGGGCAAGTACGCGGCGGACGGAATGCCCGCCGCCATCCCCGGCCACAACGCGGTGCTGGTTCTCTTCGGTTGTTTGCTGGCGTTGTTCGGTTGGTTCGGTTTGAATTCCGCCGGTGCCATTCTCTTCGCCGGCGCGGATCCGCGGCGTTGCGTTCTGATTGCGATCAACACCACATTATGCGCCGCCGCGGCTACGCTCGCCACCGCGCTCGTTACGCGACTGCGCTTCGGTAAACCCGATGCCTCGCTGTGCGCGAATGGCTGGGTGGGTGGACTTGTCGCCAGCAGCGCGGCTGCGCCATTTCTTGCGCCGGCAGCGGCCGTGCTGATTGGAGTTGTGGCGGGAATTCTGGTGGCCCTTTCCGTCGAGTGGTTCGAGTTGCGTTTTCGAGTGGACGATCCCGGCGGGGCGGTATCGGTGCACGCCGTCTGCGGGATCTGGGGATTGCTGGCACTGGGCATTTGCGCCCGAATGCCGGACGGGCCGCTCAACGGCGCGTCCGGCAACGGAAGCCAGTGGCTGGCGCAAGTCGTAGGGATCGCGACCTTATTCGGTTTCGTTCTGCCGCTGACGTACGGCCTGAACGCGCTGCTCAACCGCTTCTTTCCTCAGCGCGTCGCCGCCGAAGGCGAGCGCCAAGGACTCGATCTTCACGAACTGGGCGCCGGCGCCTACCCCGAATTCCTTACCCACACCGACGATTTCCTGAATCGCTGAGGTCCGGAAAGCTGCGGTTTGCGCGGCAGCGCGTCATCAGGATTTGCTGGACGGTGATTCGCAGCCGGGGCAGCTGCGGATCGGCAAGGCGGGATACTTCGCGAACGATGGATCGCGGAACGAAGGTCGGCAAAGAAAAAAGTGGGAGCCGTGGGCGGAAACGTCAGCCCCTCGAATCCCGTCACGGGCCGTATGTGAAATTCAGACTCGACGGGTCGAGCCAAAAGGAGGGCCCGTTAACATACGGATACGAATAATAGTCCTGCACGGTTCCGCTCACGCTGTAACTCGTTCCCGCGCTGGTTTGCTTGCCCACTAGCGTCAACGTTGCCCCGCTCACCGTGGCGGTTACGGGAAAGGACGACATGCCGTTGATCGTCGCGGCTAAGTTGGACGCAACCGAGTTGTCATCGTCGGAACTGCCGTAGTATGCCCATGCGGTGACCCCGTTCACTGTGAGTCCAACCTGGCCGGAGTCGTACCCGTAGTAAGGCGGACAGCCGTAGCCGTGCTGAATGCAGTCTTCATCTGTAATCCAACTTTGCTCCGCCCCCATCACTGTCACGGTAGGGGCAATCACGTTGACTGCTGCGGTGCCGAGGTAACTGTATGTGCCACCTGACGCTGCATTGCTGATAAAACCGACATACTCGCCGGGTGCGAGCGCCGAGGTGTTGAATCCCGGGATTTGAATCGTCGTCCCGTCGGAGGACACGGAGGTGGCATTCTCCTGGGCCACCAGAGTGCCGTCACTGCCGTAGTACTGCACCAACGGCATCCCGTAGGTGGGATCGAAGCCGGTCCCGGTGATGGTGGCCGAGCTTGGCGGCGACCAATTCTGGATCGGGTTCGGAGATAGGGCGAAGGCTCCCGAGCCTTCGACCAGCGCGCTACCACCAGCTGCATAAATATAGCAGGTGGGGTATACGGTCCCGCCGACGTTCAGCTGTATTGGTGGGCCGGTTTGGCCGTTACACACACTGGTGAACCCGGGACCATAGACCCATTGAAAATTCCACATTGCCGGCGTCTGCCCGTCTATGACGGTGCCCAAGCCAGCTCCATCCGTCGTTACCGTGGTGGCGATCACAGATCCGCTAGCGCCCGGGAGAGCTTGCGTTCTGGTCGCCCTCACCTCTACGCCTGGCACTGGACCCACGACGAAGTGGACATAGTCAACTTCGTTTGTCTGAATGTAAAATCCGGGAGTTCCCTCGGGGAGGGTAGGAGCAGGCGCAGGGCCAGAGTTACATGCCACGGCAATGACGAGAATCGAGCCATAAACGACTGTGACCGCAACCCTTCGGAGCAAAAGTGTCTTCATTGGAGGTATCCTCCAGCTCTAGTCAATTTTCAGGGTAGTGAAGGCCTGATCCATAAGCTGGGACGCATCCGAAAGCGTGAGTTGGGAAATTGACACTGCGAGCGTGGATCGCATTTCAGTCTCGTGAGGCGAACTCGATCCGGCTCTGAGGGTACCCTTGACTGGGCTTCCGGCCGGTGCTTCAACTGGTGGTGTCCAGCGCTCCACGGTAACTTGGAATCGCGGATCTACAACCTTGAGGTCCACGATAAGGCCGAGTAGATGTACGGCCTGCAACGGAGACATTGTGGACGGCATGGATTGGCCGACCGCTGTGTTGGGTCGCCAGGCACCCTTGCCCATGAATGTTGGCTCGAGGACCGCCAGCTTCAGCCGCAAATATCGCACCTGGGCCACACTGGTTTTCGCGTAGTCGGGGGCGCCTAGCTTCTCGGCGAGGGTGTTCAACAGAGAGACCACGTCTTGCTCTTGAACCCCAGGCCCTTTACCCTGCAGGTACAAGGTCTCAGCGCGAACCAGGCGGTCCTTGACGGGCTGCTCCAATTCCGCAGGCATGCGCGGAAAAACGTGCGGGTGACTGAATATCCCATCTGCAAGCGCACGAACAGACCCCTCATCTTCAGCCTTTTCCTGGGTGGCCAGCGTGTCAATAACCGCGTGTGGATCCATGTTCCCTCCACTTGCCGCTCCCTGAGCCTGCGCCCGGGCGTGAGGGCAGAGCGAGACACTCGCAAGCCCACAAATCCCAACAAGACTCAAACCAACGAGAGACTTCGTCAAATGCATGGGGGCCCTCCTCGTTTGACGCGGGCACTATGGGGGGGGGTAATTCCATGTCAAGTCCTTTTTTATTAAATTCAATCATTAAGTATGTTAAAGGTCCATAACCTCACATCCCTCTGCACGGCCTATTTACGACTCGCTTCGCTACGACCTCGTGCGCTCCTCAATTACGCCGACCTTCGTAGCCGGCGCAACTGCGAACCGGCAAGGCGGGATACTTCGCAAACGACGAATCGTTGAACGAGCGGCCGCAAAGATAGAAATTCGAGTTGCGGGCCGAGATTACTTTTTGCGCGTGTTTGCAATCGGCGCAGAGTCCCGCGCGCTTCCGCTCTTGTTCCGTTTCAGGTTCCCCGGACACTACGACCCCTGGCCACGCAGGATGCGCGCGGCGCGCGCGAGGCCGGATTCCGCCGTTGCGTCTCCATCCTTCTCGTCATCCGCGGAAGCCGCGACGCTCTCGGCAGTCGCAGGCGCCGAATCGCCTTCGCCCGGCGCTAGGAATAAGTTGGCTTCCAGGCCGTGCTGCTTCGTGTACAAATCGTAGTAGCGTCCGCCCGCGGCGAAAAGCGACGCGTGATTTCCGCGCTCGATGATTCGCCCGCCTTCGACCACCAGAATTTGATCCGCGCGGCGAATCGTGGAGAGACGGTGCGCGATCACAAACGTCGTGCGTCCGCGCATCAGGTGCGACAATCCCTGCTGAATCAGCGCTTCCGATTCGGAATCCAGGCTGGAGGTCGCCTCGTCCAGAATTAGAATGCGCGGATCGGCCAGCAACGCGCGCGCGATCGAGATGCGCTGCTTCTGTCCGCCGGAAAGTTTCACGCCGCGCTCGCCAATCACGGTTTCGTAGCCCTTCTCGAAGGACTCCGCGAACTCGTCCACGCGCGCGATGCGGCACGCGGCGAGGATGTCTTCTGCGTTCGCTTCCGGCCGCGAAAACGCCACGTTGTCGCGGATTGAGCCGTCGAATAAGAACGTATCCTGAAGCACGATTCCGAGCTGGGTGCGATAGCTTTCAAGCCGCACGGTCGAGAGATCGATTCCGTCCACCAAGACGCGGCCTGTGGTCGGCGTGTAGAACGCGGCGATCAACCCGATGATGGTGGATTTTCCCGCGCCGGAAGGCCCCACCAGCGCCGTGACGGAGTCCGGCCGCGCCTTGAAACTCACCTCGTGCAGCACGGGGCGTCCTTCGTCGTAGGCAAAATTGACCGCATCGAATACCACTTCGCCCTGAATTTTTCCTATCGTCGTCGTTCGCCGCGGGTCGGCGTCTTCTTCAATCTCCTTGAGGATTTCCGTGGTGCGTTCGAGGCCCGCCATGCCCTCCGTCAGCTGCGTGCCGATATTGACGATCTGAAAGACCGGCGCGACGAGCAGCGCCAAAAACGCGACGTATTGGAAATATTGACCGGGGGTCATCGTGTGCGCGAGGATGCGTTGCGTCCCCATATAGATGATCAGTGAACTGACGACGCCGAGCAGCACGGTGGAAGAAAGACTCATCACGGAAGTGGCCGTCAGCGTTTTCAAAATGTTGTCGAGGAGGCGCTGCACGCCGCCGGCGAACACGCGATCTTCGCGGTCCTCCGCCCGATAGCCTTTCACGACGCGCACGCCGGCGAGCGATTCGGTGAGGCGGCCCGTCACCTCGGCGTAAATTTTCGAGCGGGCGCGGTAGATGGGGCGGATCGTTCCGATGGCCGTATTGAGCGCGAGGGCGAAACCGATGAGAATTGCAAAGGCGACAAACGTCATTTCCAAGCTGATATGCAGCAGGTAGATCAGCGCGAACGCCGCGGTCATGAAGCTGCCGACGAAATCCACCAGGCCCGTGCCGATGAGGTTCCGCAAGCCTTCGACGTTGTTCATGATGCGCGTGACGAGCGCACCGGTCTTGTTCGAGTCGTGAAAGTTCACCGGCAGGCGCGCGATGTGCGATTGCACCTCGCGCCGCAACTCGGCGATCATGCGTTGCGCGGCTTTCGAGAGAAGTTGCGTGAGTGAATAGGATGTGACGCCTTGAATCGCGGTCGCGGCCAGAATCCACAGCACCAGCGGCTTCAGGATTTGCACCTGGTGATGCACGAAGATGTTGTCGACCAGGTATTTCGTCGAGGCGGGCAAGACGAGTCCTGCGACGCGGTTGATCGTCATCAGGAAAAGTCCGAAAAGCAGCAGCCATCGTTGCGGGCGGACGAACACCCACACTTCGGGCAGCATCTTGACGAGGCTACTCTTGGTCTCGGGTTTTCCGCCGCGACCGCGAGATCCCGCGCCGGACCGCTCCGCTCTGTTGCCGGTTCTAAGCATGGTCATGTATTAGGCGGGCTCCAAGTGGAGCCCGCACCCGTATTGTCTTACATTTTCGCCCGCGGCGCTGGTTTCCGGTGAACGCCCCACCGGAGAGGCACAATCCATCGGTCACTTACCAGCGATGATAGTGGCCGACCTGGCGGACGATACTCACGGGTGCGTCAAAGAGTTCGGAGAGACGCTCGCTTGTAAGCAACGTTTCTTTTGCGCCATCGGCTGCGATTTTCCCGCGGCGGAGCAGGACCAGGCGATCGATTTCGGGGATGATGTCGGCGATGTCGTGGGTGACGAGCAGGATCGCGATGCCGCGGCGCGCGAGCTCGCGCATCGTCTCGCGCAACTGGCGCTGCGCGGCGATGTCCAGCGAATTGCTTGGTTCGTCGAAGAGCAGGGCCTTGGGATCGTGGACCGGGGCGCGCGCGATCAGAACCCGCTTCACCTTGCCGGACGACTTATCTGTTGGGAATCAGTTGCGGCAACTATTGGCGCGGGCGCGTGCGTCGAAAATTTCTCGGATTTTTGCGCCCAATTGCTTGGAGCCGAACGGCTTCTGCAAGAGCGACGTGCTCTCGCTATCGAGCTGTGCGATCAATTCCGCCCCGGAGGCGTATCCCGTCATGAACAACCCCAAGAGGCCTGGGCGCGACCGCCGCATCTGAGCGAGCGCCTCGGGTCCGCCCATGCCGGGCATGACGACGTCGAGGATTGCCAAATCAATCCGGTCGCGGTAAGCGTTGAAGAGTTCGACGGCTTCCGCTCCATTCTTGGCCACCAAGAGGTGGTAGCCCATTTCAGACAAACTGTCGCTGGTGGTTTCCCGCATGCCGTCGTGGTCCTCGGCGAAGAGCAACGTTTCGTGCCCGCCGGACGCACATTCGATCTTGGGGGAGTTCGCGGAAGACGATGTAAGCTCGACGAGCGCCGGGAAGTACACGTGGAAGACGGTGCCGTGGGACAACTCGCTGTAAACATGAACGAAGCCTTCGTGCTGTTTCACGATGCCGTAGACGGTGGCGAGTCCGAGCCCGGTGCCTTTGCCGACTTCTTTGGTGGTAAAAAACGGCTCGAAGATGTGGTCCAGAGTCTCGGGGGCCATCCCGGCTCCGGTGTCGGCAACGGAAAGCTGCACGTAGGATCCGGGCTTCACGTAGAAGTGCGACAGGCAGTAGATTTCGTCGATGGTGACGTTGCGCGTCTCAACGACGAGGCGGCCGCCCTCGACCATGGCGTCGCGCGCATTAAGGCACAGATTCAGGATGACCTGCTCCACCTGTCCGGCGTCCGCGCGGACGCCGTGCAGGTCCGGCGCGAGAACCGTCCGGATCTCGATGTGCTTTCCGATCAGATTTCCCAACATGGCGACGGTTTCACCGACTAGTTGATTGAGATCCAGGTCGGTGCGTTCGAGGATTTGCCGCCGGCAGTAGGCGAGCAATTGCCGCACGAGACCGGCCGCGCGCTCGGCGTGCGCTTGGGTCTTCTCGAAGTAGGTGCGGAGTTTGCTTCCGGGCTCGGTCTGATCCGCGCCGAGCTCGGCCCAGCCGACGATCGCGCCCAGGACATTGTTGAAGTCGTGCGCGATGCCGCCGCTGAGCCGCCCGAGCGCTTCAAACTTCTGGGCCAGGTGCAGCTGGCTTTCGAGCTGGCGTTCGTGGGTGACGTCGCGCTTCGATGCGACGAAATTGAGAATGCGGCCCTGGGCGTCGCGTACGGGAGAGATCGTCGCAGACTCTTCGTACAGAGTGCCGTCTTTGCGGCGATTCACCGTGCTTCCCGACCAGACGTTTCCATTCAGAAGCGTTTCCCAGAGTTTCTGGTAAAACTCCGGCGGGTGCTTGCCGCTCTTGAACATGCGCGGGGTCTGGCCGAGCATCTCCGCGCGGCTGAAGCCGGAGATTTTTTCGCATGCCGGATTTGCGTAAACGATCGTTCCATCGTTCCGGGTGATGAGCACCGAATCGGCGGCCTGCTCGATGGCCCGGCTCAGAACGATTCGTTCCATTTCCGTCCGCTTGTGCTCGGAGGTGTCCGTCAGGACGAGGCTGATCGCGTTGATCTCGTGGTTCTCGCCAAGCAGCGGGCGGCAGCTCACGATCCAGGTGTGTTCCACGGGAGTTTCTTCGTCCGCCACGGACGTCACTTCGAGATCGAGGACGGATTCACCGTGTTGCAACGCGCGCTCAAAAACGTGGGAGAGGGTGTTCGCTACGCTCGGTGCGGCGTCGAAGATGGACAGCCCCGCAAGATGCGCAAGCGAATCGCCAAGAATCTCCGCAGCGCTTTGATTCGCGCGCAGGATGCACAGGGACTTGTCCAAGACAGCCAGACCAACAGGTGCGGTGCGATAGACCGCTTCCAGTTCCGCGAGCCGGCGGTGCACGGGCGTGAGATCGGTGATCACCAGCGCGATACGGGAGACGCCGCCGGGGAGGGTCAGGGAGCGTGCCGAAAAAAGAGCGGGAATCTGCTGGTCATCGCATTTTCGAAAGGTGAATTCCTCGCGCTGCGGGTTGTTCCAGGAGGCCGCGAGCAGTTCGCGCAGTTTGATTCTCTCGGCGGCCGTTGTGAAATGGAAAATCGGATCGCCGATAATGCGCTGAGGGTCCGCCCCGGACATTTCCAGAAAGCGGGCGTTCGCGTAGAGGATGGTGCCTTCCACACTCAGATGTAGCGCGCCTTCATTCATGCTTTCGAGGAGCGTGCGGAAATCCAGCTCCGAATTCGGCGGCGCGCTCGCGGGCGATTCGACCAGGGCCGGCAAAACTTCGGTGCGAGTCGCTCTGGTGGGAGATGGGGTCACCACCTTGCTGGCAACCTTCATGCGAGAATGGGAACTCGCGCCCGAGGGTGTTCTCAGCTTCATGCTGGTTCCCCTGCGCGACGGTATTCGGACGGGTGCCGTCCTGAGAACGTTTTAAGCGGGCAGCGGCGTTCCGACGAACTCATGAAGATCGCCTCGCGATAGCAACGGAAGCCGCGAGTCTAGATATGCAGAGACGCATAGCCGCTCCAAAACTTTTGTTCGTGAATCCCAGTTGCTCTTCCGCGGCCAAGGAAACACACGGGCAGGGAAAAACACCGAGAGGAAGGGGTAAAGAAATCCTAGCAGACCGCAATCCGCAGTCAATGCCGATCGGGGGACATGTGTCTAGAGAAACTGATTTGCGTAGAGGTGTTTCAATGTGGAACGCAACGCCGTAGCGATTCCGCGAGTCCTCTCGCCACCGTGATCGACTCGTTGCAGAGCAAGCACCATGCGACGGCGAGGAAAGCAGGAGCCGGAGTCGCAGCGCTAGTTCTGTTGCGCTTCTCCGGGCTCGGGCAGCGTCTCGATTTTGCCGAGCAGGAAGATGTAGCCCAGAACTCCGATCACGAGGTAGACCGCGGCAACTCCCATCGCGGGCGCGAACGAGTGGTGCGCCGCTACGATGAAGCCGGTCACCATACCCGCCGCCAGCGCCGACATTTGATTGCAGGTATTGAGAATTCCGCCCAACGTTCCCACGCTTTCTTTCGGCGCGAGCAGCGAGGGAATGGACCACCCGATCGCCGACGCCGCCGACAGGCCTCCTATCGCGATCGAGATCCAGACCAACGCGATGGGAATGCGGGACGTCATCGTGGCCCCAAAGAGTCCGATCCCCATCAGGGTTCCCACGATCAGCACAACCCGCCGCACGCGGTCTCCGTTCCAGCCGCTCTCGATTAGTTTGTCGACGAGCAGGCCGCCAATGAGCATTTCGGAGGCGGTCGCCAGAATCCACGGAATGCTCGATAAGAACGCCGCGCGCACGGGCGTAGTGTGCAGCGCCGTGGAAATAAACGTCGGGAGCCAAAAGAGCAGCAAATAGAACGTGTAGTTGTAGGAAGCGTAGCCCAGGCACATTCCCCAGACCTTCTTGCGGCCCAGCAAATAACGGATCGGCGCGCCCCGCGCCGCCAGGGCTTTGTCCTCCGGCTGAGCGCCACCGCGCGCGATGAACTCCCGCTCCGTGTCCGTTAGCTTGGGATCTTCGCTGGGGTTCCGGTAATAGCGCGTGAAAAGCGCGAAAAAGAGAAGACTGATGAAGCCCGTCGCCGCGAAGCACCAGCGCCAACCGAATTTATAGAGCAGAAAACCAAGGATCGGATAGCCAAGCCCCACGCCGAGCTTTGCCGCCCCATCGAAGATCGCAGTGCCGAGGCTTCGCTCCGCCTTCGGGAACCAGTAGCCGATGGCTTTGGCGTTGGCGGGGAACGTGGGCGCCTCGCCCACGCCGAGAACCAAACGCGCCACAAAAAAGGTGGGCACTCCAATCGCCATCGACGCTCCGAAAGACGCCACGCTCCAGAGGAACGTGCTCACGCGGCCGATGGTCTTCACGCCGAAGCGGTCCAGCAGCAATCCAGAGGGAACTTGGAGGATTGCGTAAGTCCACGCGTACCCACTGGAAAGGATGCCAAACATCGCAGTCGAAACGCCGAACGAGGTGTTTAGCGCCTCTTTGGCAACCGAGAGATTCACGCGGTCGAAGTAGTTGACGAGGATGCCGAAGGCCAGGAGCCAGGCAATCGCATGCCGGCGGCGGGGGACTTTCTCGTATGTCGGGTCGAGTTGCGGCGGCATCGTGAGCTTTAGACGGTTCGGTCCGAGCCGGGGGAGTATGTCACAAGTTTTGGGCGGGCGAAGAGGAGATTGCAACCACGGATGGACAGGGATTCACACGGATGCGGAGGGCGCGGGCCAGGTGCCAGCCGCGTCTTAGTCTTCTAGCTGGGGGTTTGATTGAGGACAGGTGGCCCCTTCGCAAGACTGCGGGACCAAGGGAATGCCTTCCCAACTCAAGCCGTCTATTTCACGTAGAGATCCGGTAGTTCCTTGCGCAGGTGATCGAGCTTCGGGAGGTCGTTGAAGACGATGTAGGGGCTGTTGGGATTGTGGACGGCGTAATCTTGGTGATAGGCCTCGGCCGGATAGAAAGCGATCAGCGGCGTGAGTTCCGTGACGATTTTGTGGCGGAAGATTTTGGCTGCATCCAGTTGGGAGATGTAGGCGCCGGCGATTCGTTTCTGATCGTCTTCGGTGTAGAAGATTGCGGAGCGATACTGGGTGCCTTCGTCCGGGCCTTGGTAATTGAGTTCGGTGGGATCATGCGCCACGGAGAAAAATACTTTCAGCAGCGTGCCGAATGTGATTTTGGAAGGATCGTAGATAATTTTCACAGATTCGGCGTGTCCCGTCTCGCCGGTGCTAACGGTTTCATACTGCGCGGTTCCCGCGGAGCCGCCGGAATATCCCGCGGTCACGCTGACGACGCCTTTGACGTGCTCGAAAACGAGTTGCATCCCCCAGAAGCAGCCGCCCGCCAGACACAACGGTCTTCTGACTGCTCGTCGTCGCCAGCGCGTCGTCCACAGCGGGATCGCCTACGGGAACGGCTGCACTGGTGCTGTAGCGCGCGGCGAGCACGCCGAGCAGGATCAGGATTAGACGAACTAGAAGCGCCACGAACTAGGATGCGAGCTCATTTTCATGTTCTCTTTCACGGGAGCGGCTCGGCCCCCAGGGGCGCTTGCGAGCACAGCGCGCTAGGTGTTTGATTTCGCGAATTTCAGACGCCACCGAATTCATGCAATAACGCAAGCCCGTCGGCTTGGGGCCGTCATCGAAGACATGGCCGAGATGGGCATCGCAGCGGCTGCAGGAAACGGCGGTGCGTTCCATGCCGAGGCTGTCGTCGGTGATTTCGGTTACGTTTTCCTTGGCGATGGGCGCCCAGAAGCTGGGCCAGCCGGTGCCGGAATCGAATTTCGTGTCGGAGCTGAAAAGAGCGTTGTCGCAGCAGATGCAGCGGAACACGCCCTTATCGTGAACATTCAGAAGGTCGCCGGTGAAGGGCGGCTCGGTGCCTTCGTTGCGAGTGACTTCGTACGCGTTCGGAGAGAGTTGCTTTCGCCATTCCGCTTCGGTTTTCTGAATCTTGGGCACTGTGATCGCTCCTTTGCGCACGCCGTCGTCCGTGAATTCGACGATTGTCACTTGCCGGGATGGGCCGAGCGGTTCGGCGCCGGCCTCCGTAGGCACCGACTTTGAATAGCGCCACAGGGCCAGCCCACCAAGAGCCGCGCCGGCGAGGACGACAAACGTCCTTCGCGCCACAAGTCTCGAGGATAGACTATCGCTCGATTTGGAATCAAACATCGCCATTCCCCCGTCACAAGTATAGCCGACCTATATTACGTGGAATTGGGTGCGATGGATGTTCTCCAGCCTCGGAGGGGAGATTCCGCGCAAAGGGGGGCGATTTGTGATAGACAGGCAACTCGGAGAGGAGGAGCTATGCGCAAATGGGGGATCGTCATCACGATTGTTTACGCGCTGGTGGTACTGGTGCTCCTGACGCCCGTGGCCATGCTGCTGGCCGGGGTTCATCTGGCCGACTTACTGGGAGACTTGTGGGGCGCGTATCAGACCTTGATCTACTGGGTTCCGGCCGGAGCCGCTCTTGTTGGCGAAGCGGCGCTAATTTTTCTGACGGTGGACGCGTCCCGGCAACGCCTGAAGCCGCGCGCGCACTTTATGGTGTCGGTGATCGTGGCGGCGATGCTGACGGCGATGCTGGCGGCGGCAGGAATCTGGTCGGTTGGATATGCGGCGCGGGGTGACGATTTCTGGGACGGACTTATGGGACAACGGCTGGTACCTGGTGGCATTCCTAGGCGGGCTCTGGCTGCTGTGGGGAATTTTCTTCTACATTTATCTGCGTAATTCGAGCGCTCCGGTGACGCGCGTGATTTCATGGCTGCTGCGCGGGAGCGTGCTGGAGCTTTTGATCGCGGTGCCATGCCACATCATCGTGAGGCGGCGTCAGGATTGTTCTGCGCCGATTGCGACGAGCTTCGGCATCACGACGGGGATCGCGATCATGCTGCTGTCGTTTGGGCCGAGCGTGCTGCTGCTTTACAAGAAGCGGCTGGATGAGTACGAGAAGCGGAGAGCTCAGTAGCCTTCGACAGAAATCGGAGAAGGGAGCACAGTCACGAGTGACTGTGCCACTCAAGGTCGCAGGATAAGTGCGCACGCCAGGGAACGACGATGGCGTAAGCAATGGATGCAGGAATGCGCGGCCATGTTAAATTTATTGGATGATGAAAATCGAGCCGGTGGTATTGGAAGGGAAGCATGTGCGGTTGGAGCCGCTCACGCTGGGACACATTGACGCGCTGTGCGAAGTCGGGGGCGACGCGGAGATCTGGCGCTGGAATCCGTACATCCAGGTCGGGGACCGGGCTGGGATTCGTGCGTTTGTCGAATTCGCCCTGGGGGAGCAGGCGGCGGGTTCGGCGCTGCCGTTCGTGACCATCGAGCGTGCGACGGGGCGCGTTATCGGGAGCACGCGATTCATGAGCATCGAGCGTCCGCACCGGCGCCTGGAGATCGGCGGAACGTGGATCGGCGTGGCGTGGCAGCGAACGCCGGTCAACACTGAAGCGAAATATCTGATGTTCCGGCACGCGTTCGAGGTGTGGGGCTGCATTCGCGTGGAGCTAAAGACGGATTCGCTGAACGACCGCTCCCACAATGCGATCTTGCGAATCGGCGCGAAAGAAGAAGGAACGTTTCGCAACCACATGGTGACTTCGACCGGGCGCATCCGGCATTCGATTTATTTCAGCGTGATCGATTCGGAATGGCCGGAAGTGAAGGCCCGGCTCGAAGCGAGATTGAGCCGCGGGTGAAGCGTTTGACTTGCAACGGAAGCGCCCCTAACATGGCAATCCTCTTCAGGACATCGAGCGCATGAACAGCGAAAACATTTCCCACTACCGCATGGGCGACAAGCTGGGCGGTGGCGGGATGGGAGTCGTCTACAAGGCCGAGGACACGCGGCTGGGACGCACCGTTGCGCTGAAATTCCTTCCGACCGACGCCGTGCAGGACAAGCAGATGCTCGAGCGTTTCCTGCGCGAAGCGCGCGCCGCCGCGGCGCTGAATCATCCCAATATCTGCACGATCCACGAAATCGGCGAGCATGCGGGCCAGCCTTTCATCGTCATGGAGCTGATGGAAGGCGAGACGCTGAAGCATCGCATCGAGGCCGGTCCGCTCAAGGTTGAAACCTTGCTCGACTTGAGCATCCAGATCGCGGACGCGCTCGAGGCCGCGCACGGGAAGGGAATCACCCATCGCGACATCAAGCCGGCGAACATTTTCGTGACCGCATCGGGCCAAGCGAAGATCCTCGACTTCGGGCTGGCGAAGCTGGGCTCGCGCCGCGTGCAAGCGGCGGGGGCCGGAGCGACAGAAATCTCCGCGCAGGAAACGGCCATCTCGGAGGAGCTACTGACGAGTCCGGGGACGTCACTCGGAACCGTTGCCTACATGTCACCCGAGCAGGCGCAGGGAGAAAGCCTGGACGCTCGGACGGATCTATTTTCGTTCGGCGCAGTGCTTTACGAGATGGCCACGGGTCGGCGCGCCTTCGAGGGAAACACCACCGCGGTGATTTACGATGAGATTCTTCACGGGACGCCGAAATCGCCGCAGCGAGTGAACTCCGCCGTGCCGCCCGAGCTTGAACGGATCATCCTGAAGGCGCTCGAGAAGGAGCGCGACCTGCGTTACCAGAATGCCTCTGAGATGAAAGCGGATTTGAAGCGGCTGAAGCGCGAACTCGACTCCAAGAATCGCGCTGCGAGCGCCGCGAGAGGCGGCGCAAAGGAACAAGCGGGCGCGGCCCCGGCGCCGGAGAAGTCTCTGGCCGTGCTGTATTTCGAGAATCCCAGCGGCGCAAAGGAGGACGAATATTTTCGCGACGGGATCACGGAAGACATCATCACGGAGCTGTCGAGAATTAAAGATGTTTGGGTGCTGACGCGGTCCGCCGTGTTGACGTACCGGGACAAGCAGGCCACGTCCTCCGACGTTGGAAAACAGCTCAATGCGGCCTACGTGCTGGAAGGCAGTCTGCGGCGCGCAGGGAGCCAATTGCGCATCACGGCGCGGCTGGTGGAGACAGCGACGGCGCGATCGGTGTGGGCGGAGCGCTACGACCGTAAGTTAGAGGACGTATTCGCGATTCAGGACGAGATCGCGCAGAGCATCGCGAAGGCGCTGAAGGTCATGCTCAGCGAACAAGAGAAGCGTGCGATCTCCAAAGCGCCCACCGCGGACGTACAGGCGTACGACTATTATCTGCGCGGGAGACAATACTTTCACCAGTTCCGGCGCAGGAGCTTCGACTACGCGCGACAGATGTTTGCGCGGGCAATCGTGATCGATCCCGCATACGCTCGTGCGTATGCGGGCGTGGCCGATTGCTGCTCGCACCTTTATATGTACTGGGGGGCCAGCAACGACGATCTAAAGGAAGCGGAAGCGGCAAGCCGGAAGGCCGTCGAGCTGGATCCGGAACTCGGCGAAGCGCACGTGTCGCGTGGGCTGGCGCTGCTGATGACGAAAAAGTACGATGATGCGGACCAGGAATTTAAGACGGCGATCCGCATCAATCCGAAACTTTTCGAGGCCTACTACTTCTACGCGCGCGCGTGCTTTCAACAAGGCAAGCTGGAAGAGGCCGCTCAACTATTCGAGCAGGCCTGCGCAGTGAATCCGGAAGATTACCAGGCACCCGTTCTGCTAGCGCAAACCTATGTGGGGCTGGGAAGAAGACTTGAAGGGGAAACGACCAGCAAGAGGGCCTTGGGCATCATCGAGAGACACATTGAACTTCATCCGGAGGATGCGCGGGCGCTGTATCTCGGGGCCTCGGGGCTGGTCCACGGGAAGCAATTTGAGCGGGCAACCGAATGGACGGAACGGGCGCTGGCGATTGATCCGGACGATCCCGCCGTGCTGTACAACGTGGCTTGCAATCACGCGCAAATGGGAATGAACGAGAGAGCCATCGATTGCTTGGAAAAGGCGCTGGCGCTCGGCGAGTGGTACAAGGGCTGGGCCGAGCACGATTCCGACCTCGATCCGCTCCGCAACGAGCCGCGCTTCCAGGCCTTGCTCAAATCCATCTAGCGATCTCCGCAATGAAGAATGATCCTCCGTCGGGCAGCGGCGCCAGGGAATTTGATCCCAAGAATCGTCTCAAGAAAAGTGAGCGAAACCATGACGGAAAATGATGCGTCCATGAAGATGCGCCTTAAATTCGCGTTGAACTGCCTGGCTTTTTCGCTGTTGCTAGCGCCTTGCGGCTTTGCCGCCGCCGCTTCGCCGCAGTCGCAAGCTGTGAAGAAGAGCGCGGCGCTGGTCCTCGATTCCAGAGTCACGATCCTGGAAAGTTCGGATGCGCCGGTGCCCATCCAGAAGGCGACCGAGGATCTCCGCAACGATTTTGAGACGGTTCTGGGCGCGAAGCCGAAGATTGTCACGCGCCCGGAAGACTGCGGGCCGATCACCATCATGATCGGCGAAGTGGGCGCGGTTCCAGACGCCATGCGCCCGGCGGGGTTGACCGCGCCCGAATCCTTTTCTATTTCCGTCGTCAAGGCGAGCTGGAGCGACAAGACGCGCGTCGTTCTGCTGACCGGGCCGGACCTGCGCGGAACGATCTACGCCATCTATCAATTTTCCCAGCAGTATCTCGGCATCGATCCAATGTACTACTGGACCGATTACCAACCCGCACGCCGCACCAGCATCGAGATTCCGGCATCGCTCTCGCACGCATTTCCCGCGCCGCTTTTCAAGTATCGCGGCTTCTTCATCAACGACGAGGACCTATTGACGGGCTGGGCGCCGGGAGAAGCAAAGGATAAATCGGGGATCTCCCTCGCGGTGATGGACAAGATCTACGAAACGATTCTCAGACTCAAAGGAAACATGGTGGTGCCGGGAACGTGGATTTTCCCCAACGATCCGCAAGTCAAATTGGTGGCGCAGCGCGGCCTGATCGTTACGCAACACCACGCGATCCCTCTCGGAGTGAACGTGGCGCGCTGGCCCGCCGACGTTCCGTACAACTACACGACTCATCCGGAAATCCTCGAGCGAGCTTGGAAAGATGCCGTGAATTCTTACGATCCGCACCAGGAAATACTCTGGTCCGTCGGACTGCGCGGCCTTTCGGATGTTTCCTACGCTTCGATGGACCCCAGCGTCCAAGGCAACGACAAGGCGCTCGGGCCAGTTGATCAGCGCCGCGATCGTGGACCAGATGAAGATCGTGCGCGCCGTCCATCCCGACGCGCAGTTTGTCACGGATTTCTGGCAGGAAGGCGCGCGACTGGTTCAGCAAGGCTACCTGACGATTCCACCTGAGGTCATTCCCGTGTGGGCGGATACGGGGTATGGCTTGCTGCAGGACAAAGGGCCTGGTGTCCGCCGGGCAGGGGGCGTATTACCACGTGGCGATGCTCAACGGCAGGGCGAATCAACTTTCGGAGATGGTGCCGGTGGATCGGATCTATTCGGAACTGGGCCGCTACATCAAGGCCGGAGCCACGCAATACCTCCTGCTGAATACGAGCGACATTCGTCCGGTGAGCATGACGGCGGAAGCGGTGATGGATGTAGCTTGGGGAGGACTTCCGCCCAAGGACGGGAGCGAAGGATATTACCAGGCGTGGGCCACGAAGGAATTTGGAGCGAAATCGGCTGACGCCGTCGCGAAAGTTTACGAAGAATACTTCAAGGCTCCCGCGCACGTCACTAATACCGGCGATGATTACGGGGATCAGCTATATCACAGCGAAGCGCGGCAGATGCTCATGAGCTACATGATTAGCCCGCCGTACTACGCCATTCCTAGCCAATCGCCGAAATGGACTCCTGCCCGGGTCATGGGCGTCGGCACCGGAGCGCCAGGATTCGGTCCTCAAATGGGGCCTGATTACTTGAAGCGGATCATCGAACGGGAAATTCAGCAATGCGGCGATGCGCGGCCACGTTGGGATGCGGTCTGGAAAGATGCATTGGCGGCCGAACCGCGCGTGGCGCCCGCGCGCCTGCCATTCTATCGGGCTGAAGTGCTCACCATGATCGCGATCAATCGGGACAGCAACCGGATTCTCTTCCTCGTCTCGAACGCCATTCAGGATGCGCAGAACGGAGAAAAGGCAAAAGCGCATCTAGAGGCCGCCGAAGCTCTGAGCGCGTTCGACGAGATCCACCGATATGAGGTCGGCGCGGAGTACGGCAAGTGGAAGAACTGGTATCGCGGTGATTGGCTCACGGGCATCGACCAGACGCGCGAGCTGGTGGAAACATTCGCGAAGTATCTGGACGACCCGATGACCTTCCTGCCGCCGCCGGTCCTCGCGAACGGTTGGGAGGGCTACTACCACATCATGCATTACGAAGGGGACCGCACTGCCGACACGCAATAGCGAATCCTTCCGGATGTCAGAAAAGTTGCATCATTTCAAATGCGCCGGCTGGCCGGCGGTGAAAAGGGAGTTCATATGCCTGCAACAAATTGCATAAGAAGAAGCGACCTTAAGCTCAAGTCCACTCGATCAAGGGCGAGCCGTGGCGGCCGCGCCTGGCTGCTGGCGTTGATGCTATGCGCCTTGCCGCTTCTGCTCTGCGCGCAGGCCCCCAACGCCCCTGCCACGCCTCCTCCTGCCGCGCCGCACACGCAAGGGGCGCCGCCGCCGGATTTCCACAGGCCCAGCACAAATTTCAACACGCCGATCGGCGTTTTCGAGGGACAGTCCGACATTGGCAGCGCCGTCCTGCCGGGCAGCGCGAGTTACGACGCTGCCACCAAGCAGTACACCATTCACTCCGCCGGCTACAACGTGTGGTACACGCGCGACGAGTTTCGCTTTCTCTGGAATAGGATGTCCGGCGACGTATCCCTCGCGGCAAACGTCACGTTCCCGGACCCACACGGTTATGACGACCGCAAGGCCGTCCTGATCATCCGTCAGGATCTCGATGATGATTCGAAAGAGGTCCTGGTCGGTTTTCACGGCGCCGGGATGATCCAACTTGCGCGGCGCGCTGAAAAAGACGTGCGCATTTTGGACACGGAGTATCGCATCGGCGGCCGCGGGCGTCCCGGCGGCGCGAGTCCGGACAGCCTCGTCACCGTCATGGCGCAACGCGTCGGCATCGAAAAACATGGGGATTCATTCGCGCTTTTCGTGAGCGTCGATGGCGAACCCATGCACCAGTTCGGCCCGCCCATCACCCTGCACCTCAATGGACCTTTCTACGTGGGCATCGGATTCTGCTCGCACGTGCCGGAGAAATCCGATACGGCGGTGCTCTCCAACGTAGTGCTCGAAAACTCTGCCGGAATGGTTCGCTAGCTCGGCGGGGTTCGCGGGGGCCTTGCACCGCAAGATCGCGCGTTTTGCCGTGCGAGGCGTATAATCTGCGCCGGATCGTCCAGGAGGATGTCCTTGCGAAAAATATCGCTACTGTTTCTCGCCTCAATGTTTTTGATCCCGTTTATCGCTGTTGGCGCGCCGTCGCGTCCTGCGATTACGGGCATCGCGCATATTCGTTTCATGGTCGCGAATCTGGATGCGTCGCGGCAGTTCTACGGCAAGATGCTGGGCCTATCGGAGTGTCCGGCGACGGAGGGCCTGTGCTACCGCGTGAATTCTCACCAGGCCATCGAAGTCGTCACGGGAAATAATGCGGGCCCGGGTTCGATCGTGGACGTTGCGTTTGAAACCGCGAATGTGAAGCAATTGCGGGCCTACCTGATCGCAAAAAATCTTCAACCGGGCGAAATCAAGAAAGGTGCGGACGGCGTGAAGTCGTTCGAGGTGCTCGACCCGGAGGGCCATCACATTCAGTTCGTTCAGTATGCGAAGCCTTTGGCCGGACCCGTGGCGACCGATCCCATCAGCGTGCTGCTCATCCACTGCGGCTTCATTGTCAGAGATCGCGCCGCCGAAGACCGTTTCTATTCGGACGTGCTCGGCTTTCATCTGTATTGGTATGGCGGACGGAAAGACGACGTAGCGGACTGGGTGGATATGCAGGTTCCGGACGGCGCAGACTGGCTTGAGTACATGCTGAATATGCCCGCCACGCCTTCGCCGCGAGAACTCGGGATTCAAAATCACGTGTCTCTGGGCGTGCAGGATGGCGACGCTGCGATGGCCCTTTTGCGCGCTCACGGTTGGGACGGCGCGCAGCAAGATAAGGTCGGCCGCGACGGCAAATGGCAGCTTGGCCTATTCGATCCGGATGGGACGCGCATCGAACTCATGGAGTTGAAGTTGCGTCAGCCGCCGTGCTGCTCCGCTTTCAGCGGCCGGTCACACTAGCAAAGACTGTTTGCCTCCGCAAAAATAAATGGGGCGCCCCGTGAGAGATCACGGAGCGCCCCAAGTTACTTGCGATGCCGGAGGCGAACCCTTCTTCAGAAGTTCAGTAAAAGCGTCCGAAGAAGGTGACGCCGCCTTTCACACCCTCTCACAGGTGGCCAGGTGAGCCTCCCGCGAGATATCGTTGAAACGTCAAATTTCCCCCTAGAACAACAACTTGACGCCGAGCCACAGCGACCGTTGTCCGCCGCCGATTGCAGAAGCGCCGGAGCCACTGGACCCCAGGGTTGATGTGATGATGCCAAAGTTAGCGCCGCCGGCAGTGGCGTTTGGGTTGTTGAAGTGCGGGGTGTTCGTGGCGCTGAACGCCGTCGCTGAGACTTGCAACTTGAGGTTTTCGTGGAGTTCGAACGTGCGCACGAGGCTCAGGTCGATGTTGAAGAGATGGGGCCCGCGGAACTCATCACGTTGTGACGAGCCGAACGTTGCCGTGGTGACCGGAGCAAAATCGACAGGATTAAAGTACTGACACGAGGCACTGGTGCAGGAACCACTGGAAGGCCCATGGTTGCCATAGATTTGCACGTTCTGGACAACCTGGTTGGCAGTCTGCGAGCTCCCCGCCGCATTCAGGCTGCCGCCTGAGGCTGTGACCGTAAACGGGAAGCCGCTTGTCCAGGTCCAGACTTCGTTGAGTTGCCAGCCACCGAGTATCTCGCCGGCAACGCCGGTGGTCAGCCACTTTTCGCCCTTGCCGAACGGCGTGGGTTGAACGCCGTAGACTGTCAAATTGTGTGTCTGGTCGAATCCGGCTGGCGCCCTATTCCGGTACCAGTCAGCCGGAACATTGTAGAAGAGACCTCCGTCGTTGTTATCGGACTGGTCGATAGCCTGCGAATAGGTATAGTTAACGCCGATCGTCCCGAAGCTGCCGACGTGGCGGCTCAACTGCGTCTGCAATCCGTTGTAGCTCGCAGTGCAGAACGGGGCTTGTGAGTTGATGTCTGACCAATTCGTCGTATTTCCGGCACCAAAAATGCCGGCATACTGCTGGTTCAGTACCCGCCCCGTATTGCCACCTCCCGGGAGCGAATAGTTGATATTGACGTTGCATTGCTGGCGGATGGCCAAGCTGCGGACATAGGCAACCTGGCCGTTAAACCCAGCGCCCAACTCCCGCTGCAAAGTGACGTTAAAGGACTCGATGTAACCCCGCCTGAAGTTCAACGGAACGGTGGTCGTCCCGATGTTGTTGGGGAGAACGGCTCCGGCTGCCGATGCAATGGGCAACGATGGCGCCACCCCGATACCTACTGGCAGAGTCCAGGGGCCGTAGGTGACGCACATCGTGCCGGGATTGTAGCTTGTTGTTTGACCCGCCACCGTCGTGCAAGGAAAATCTGTCATGCCCGTTGGGAGAGACAGGATACCCGCAGGCGAGTAGGGTGATGTCGCACCTGGAGTGTGACCCGTAATAGGATCACCCGTTGGGTAAAGCCCTACGTTGCCAAATGACGAGTCCACGACCGAGGGATAGGAATTCCGGAGGTTGCGGAAGTTAGACGGATCCACGCTCATACCGTAGCCAACGCGGAGCACCGTTTTCTCGTTGATTCGATACGCGAGGCCAATCCTCGGCACGAGCTGTCCGGCGCGGCCTCCCACGCCGTCGTTCATCGGTTCGCCATTGTACCCACCAATGAGAACTTGGCCGCTAGCTGGGTTGAATACGGGAGCGCCGTTACGCGCTTGCGTCATCATGGGATAGAGCTCCCAACGCACACCATAATCAACGGTGAGTTTGGAGTTCACTTGCCACTGGTCACGGATATACAGCGACCAGACGGACTCGCGCTCCGTATTCGGAATGTTGATCTGGATCGCCTCCCCGTTTTCGTAATCCAGCCCGAGGAGATAATCCGCCCAGGAGTTGTACAGATTCGGCGACGCCGCGCCATTCGAGGTCATGTCGCCGTTGAATCCAATCGTGCCGCGGGCGGTTTGAAAGGTTCCGCCCTGCGGCTGGAAGTGATTGATGCCCCAGTGATCCCGTTCAAATCCGAAGCGAATCGCGTGAGCGCCTTTCTGCCAACTGAAATTGAGTGCGCCCGTGTATTGGTTGTCGCGGAAGAGGAAGGGATTACCGGTGTTATCGTTGCCCTGATTGTTCCAATTTGAAGTCTGAATGGATGGGAGTCCGGCTTGCAAGGCAGAGGAACCGTTCGAGTTGAGAATGCCGAAGTTGAGCCCATAGTTGGTGCCCGAGGCAACATCAGGGCCTATGGCGCCCAGCCGCTGTCGCGTATAACCGAAGTTCCCGTCCATCAGGAAAGTGGGAGTGAACGTGTAGGTGCCACCCATAGCAAAGACTTGGACTCGGCCGAGGGCCGTCCCTAGCTGGCCGCCATTCGTGGCGCCTCCCCCATCCTGACCGAGTACGGGCGGATCCACGATATCGCTGCCTGAGTAACCATAGCGCCAAAAAAAGGTGCTCTTGGACGTAGGCAGATAGGTGACTTTGAGGTCCCAGTCGTTGCGGGTGTAACCGGCGCTTGCGTTGTTAGTGTAATCGAAGCCCGGGGCTGTGGCGCCTGATGCCCAATCGCTCGGAATCGCCGCCGGCATAAGGTTCAGATAGGCCAAAGCGGCGGGATTGATACGGTTGAACGGGATCGTGTCGTTAGGAAACGCCGCACAGCCCGCATCACCCCCCGCGGTAGGGCATGTCAAGGGATCGTAGATCGTGGTCCCGGTTGGAGTGAAGTTGACGCCGGTCTGGGACGATACGACGGGGCGGAGCCAGGCAGGAGCGATGAGCGCATTCTTGAAAGCGAATTGTCTCTGCCGGTTGGTTTCGAAGTCGCCGAAGATGAACAACTTGTTTTTCATGATCGGCCCGCCGAGGTGTCCACCACCCTCGTTGAAAATATTCTTGGGGATCGGGTTGGTGGATGAGAATTTGCCGGGAGTAGTGAAGTAGTTCTGCGCGATAAAATGTTGATCGGTCGTGTTCCAGAATCCTCCGCCGTGGAGGCCGTTCTGGCCGGATTGCGTGACGATGGTGATGGCAGCGCCGCCAGCCATGCCTTGCTCCGCGTCGAAAGAATTGGTGACGATGCTCACGCTCTCAATCGAGTCGGCCGGCGGCACGTACCCGATGTTCTCGGGCAACCACGGATACAAGTCAGTGGCGCCGTCCACGCGAGTTGTGTTGCCTTGGTCCGAGATCCCATTGACATAACCCGTCATCGACCGCTGCGGGTTACCCCCGGCGGAATTGGTAATTTTTGGCGTGCTGAATCCGGGCACCGTCTTGTACAGGATCTGGAAATTGCGCCCCTCGTCGGAGTTCAACGGCAGGTTCTGCAATTCCGTCGTGTCGAGGGTGCTGTGCACATCCCCTCGATCTGTTTGGAGAACGGGAGCTGCACCCGAGATTGTGATGGTCTCCACCTTCCCTGCGACAGCCAGCGTCGCGTCGACGCGGATGACCGTGTTGGCCAGCACCGTCACGCCGTCGTGGATACTGGTCCCGAAATTTGTGGCATTGATCGTGATTTTGTAGGTGCCCGGCAAGACGTCCGTCACTTCAAAAACTCCGTGATCGTTGGTCTTGGTAGGCGTTACGGTGCCTGTGCCCAGGTTCAATATTTCAACCGAAGCACCTGGCACCACCGCGCCCGATTGATCCGTCACGTTTCCAGTAACGGTCCCATAGAGCACCTGCGCCCAGCCAGAATTGGCGCAGAACAACAGAAGTGATAGAAAGAAAACCGCCGCAATTCCCAAGGGCAGCTTCCTCCCTAATCCACTTGAGTTCCATCCCCGAAGCTGTCTCAACATGGAGCCTCCTCCCTTTCCTCTCCTCGCGAACTAAGTACTACCCTTCCTTCATGTCCCCCCATCCGGGCATGAATCTTTTCATCTCCGAAATCAGCCGACCCGACGCATCGGCCCGAGCACAGCCCGATCCCGCTTTCCGATTTCGGACGGTCCAAAATGTTTCAGCAGCACGAGCGCCACGGCGCCGCGCAACCGCGCTATACCAGGTTCAATGGGGGGACGCACTCGAGGCGGCTCCCCCACCAGGATCCCCTTTGCAACTTCGGCTTCGATCACCGGGCCGAATAATTGCCACTGACTTGTGCATTCACCCGCCACCACGATTTCCGCGGGAGCCAACCCCGTCACGATCATTCGTATGCCTCGGCCCAGCGCGTGCGCCATTCTCTCGAGGGCCTGGAGCGCGAGCGGGTCATTGGCGTTCGCCAGCGCCAGCAGATCTTGGAAGCTAAGACCATCCGCGGTGGCGCTGGACTCATGGTAGTAGCGCAATGCCGCGCGTTCCGAAGCGTAGACTTCCCAGCAGCCCCGGCCTCCGCAGGAGCAGGCTGGCCCGTCGGGATCGAGCGAAACATGCCCGAATTCACCCGCCATCCAGTTCGAGCCTCGCGCCAACTGGCTATTGATAAGAATTCCGGTACCGATACCTTCGGAAACCGCGACGGCAACCATGTCGTGAATCTTTTCCGTGCGCGCAAACCAGACTTCTGCCAACAGACACGCATTGGCGGCGTTCTCTAGCTCCACCCGCAAACCGGTCGCCCCCTCGATGGCGCCCTTGAAGTCGTAATCGGGCCAATTCAAGTTCGGCGCGAACACCAGCCGACGGCCGGCGAGATCCAAACGGCCGGGCAGGCTGATCCCGATGCCCTCGAAGACGAGATCGGGATGCGTCTCCATCAAATGACAAAAACTGGTCGCAAGATATTCCGCCGTGGTTCGAGGATCCGCAGGTGTGGGAATGCGTTCTTGGGATATGAATCGCCCATTCACATCCGCCAGCGCTACCGTAACCTGCGTCGGACGAACGTCACCCACGAGGATTGCGCGCCGGTCGTTCAGCCGGAGAAATGTGGGTCGGCGTCCGCGCGGCAGGCGGCCCGTGGGCCCATAGACCACCCATCGCTCCTCAATCAGTTGTTCGGTGATGAGAGAGACAGTGCTTCTCTGGAGGCCGGAGACGCGGGCCAAGTCCGCACGAGAGATCGGTTGGCGGCGGCGAATCAGATTCAGAACGACGCTGCGGTTGATGGTACGCATCGTTTCGCTCGAAGCCACGGGCCGGTGAGTGAAGTCAATTCGTGACATATAATTTTTCGTAACAACAAAAGCCGGATTTCGGAACCTGGGCTGCTAACCTAAGCCGCTTTCGCGGCGGGATAAATCCAATGAAACCCAAGAAAGAGAAGATAAAATGTATGGACCGAATCTAGGAACCCCTATCTGGCAGAAGCTTATACGCCAGATTAAATTCGTATGTCAAACTATTTTGCGTGAAAAAAGACCGCGGGCTCATCTTGAGCCCTTGATCTCCAGGTAGTCCAAGGGGCTGCGTTCATCGGTGTCTGGAATGCCTTGAATTCGGATCTCATCTCCGGGACGGAGTGCGAGACCAGGAATTCGGCGTCGAATCGAAGAATCGGCGCTGAGCTTCATACCGGGAAGCTGTGCATCGGCAGTCCATTCATCCACTTCTTGATCTCCCACTAGCACCCGGAATTTCGATTGCCCTTTCGGCAGATCAAAATATTCAACGTCCACCTCGTACCATCCGGCGGCTCCGGTGAATCGATAGCTCGCCTCGCAGAACTGCAATGGCTCGGGGCAGATGACCGCCTTTCCTCCCGAGGCGTCCTCCGGTGGATCGACGTCAACGGGAATGTAGCCTTGAAGTTGCATCGCTTCGGCCTCGACGCGCCCAGGATAATGCCCTACACGCCCTTTGGCGTCCGGTATCCCCGAGACGCGGAAGAACCAGTTGCAGACTGCGTCGCGCCACACGATCGCGTGCCCGGCCTGATACTCAAGGCGCGCGAGCACCGCCGCGTAGCGCTCGTCGTCGATAAGGCCTTTGAGCGATTGCCATCGAGGCACGTTTTCCGCAGCGCGCTCGGCCCCTTCATAGTGCGAATCGTAGATGTACTGAATCACGGTCTTCCCGGAGTGCAGCACATGCATGTAGGGCACGTGATGGAAGAAGAGGAGCAGCTCGTCGGGAGTCGTGCTCACCGATTCATAAGGTTTCGCGACGAGTGGTGAGTATTGGCCGACATATCCGGTACCGGTCGAGACGCTGCGGTCCATTCCGATGCCGTCGTGGTCCCCGCGATGCCACTGACCCCAGCCATTGCGCTCGGAAGATTCGACGCCTGGACCGTAGTGGGGCCCCAGAATGTTCGTGAGCGTTCCGGCTCCCAGTGGACCCGTGTAATCTTCGTAAGTCCTCCACGAACTCAGTTGCATGGCGTCGATGGCTTCAACGACCTGCGGATCGTTGCCGAAGGTGAGCCGCGTCCATTCTTCTGTGATGGCCGCCGCGCTTAACTCCGGATTCCATGCCAAACGGCCGAACGCAAAGAGATTTGCCATGGCCAATGGATGGCCGAGCCAGTTCGCATCCAATCCGACGTTGGCAACACCGGCGTACCCGCCGGCCGGACGATGAAAGGTCTTACCGGAAATCAAGTCCCGCAACAGCGAAGAACTTCCATTCGCGTGCAGATCGAAGTCGAGCGATTCTTTCCACATCGGCGCGAGGAAACAAAGGTGCCGCTGTTGGCCGGTGTATTCCTGCGTAATTTGCAGTTCGATCGCCTCGTTCGTTTTTTGCAGGCCGCCGAGCAAGGGCGACACCGGTTCCCGGACCTGAAAATCAATGGGCCCGTACTTGATTTGCAGGATTACGTTGTCATCGAACTTCCCGTCGAGAGGATGAAAAATGTCGTACGCCGCCCGCGCGCGGTCGTTCTTCAGATTGGTCCAATCGAGGTGGTGATCGTAGACAAAAGCGCGGTAGAACAAGAATCCGCCGTGAGGCTGCAGCGCCCCGGCGATGGCGTTCGCAGCATCCGCGGGAGTGCGGCCGTAAGACGATGGGCCGGCACGCCCTTCGGAATCGGCCTTCACTACAAATCCGCCGAAGTCCGGAATCTGCGCGTAGATTTCATCGACCTTTTGCTTCCACCATTCGACCACGCGCGGGTCCAGCGGGTCGAAGGTATCCAATCCTCCGACCGTCTTAGGACTGCTGAGATCCACCGATAGCGCCAGCCGGACGCCCCACGGGCGGAAGGCCCCCGCGATTCGCGCGAGCTGAGGAATGAATCCATCTCCCAGTGCGCGCGGATCGGCGTTCACATTGTTGACGGCGCAACCGTTGATGCCCACCGAAGCCAGCAGGCGCGCGTAATCGGAGGCGCGAGCCAGGTCCGAGCGGACGGCGCCATTCTCAAAAAAAATGGACCGGCCGGCATATCCGCGCTCGATGCTGCCGTCCAAATTGTCCCACTCGTCCACCCAGCGCAGCGGCGCGGCAGGCTGCTGGACTTCATCGAGCGTAGCGATGCTTTCGCTCCGTGCGATGCGGCTGAGCAGCGTGAAGACGCCGTACAGGACGCCGCGATCCGTCTCTGCCGTGACGACGAGGCAATCGACGCCGCGAGTTTTTGCCGTAGTAAGCCAAAAGCCATCCTTCGCGAGGCCCGCGGGCGCTCGCAATTCGGGGAAAGCGGCGTGAAGATCATCGAGCGTTCCAAGGACGATGGTCGGCTCACCTCCGAGAGTCTTCTCCGCGCGAAGAGTCCTTCCCAACATCCCTCGAACGCCGCGAATCAGTTCGGTTTGCGCGGACTCCAGCACGGGCGTGTCCCTCAGGAGCACGGCCGTTGCGGGGAGCGAATCGTATTTTTGAGATTCGTCGACACTCAGCGGGGCGTATCGCAGCCAGGCTTCGTAACCGGTTTCCGCGCGCAAAGGCCGGCACTGGGCGCCGGCCACCAGCAGCGCTCCGAGAATCGCACAGCACATTGGTCTCTTCATGAGGGCCCCCGAACAGATCGACCAGAAATTCTAAATCAGCACTCGTAGGGGCGCGACAGCGTCGTGAATCTCGAGATCACTGGTTGACGCCGCTGGCGAGGAATCCGCCGTCCACAGCCAGGATCAGGCCGGAGACGAAGCTCGCCGCTTCCGATGCCAGGAAAACGGCAGCCCCGACGAGTTCTTCGAGACGCCCGAAGCGCTTCATGGGTGTCCGCAGCAGCAATTCGGGGCCGCGCTCGGTGCTATCGAGCAGCGCCGCGTTCAGGTCGGTGCGGAAAACGCCCGGCGCGATGGCGTTCACGCAAATATTATAGGGCGCCCATTCGATGGCCAGAGATTTCGTCAGGGAAGCTACGCCGCCCTTGCTGGCCGCATATGCGGCCACTTCGTGAAAACCAACGAAGGAGGTGAGTGAAGCAATGTTGATGATCCGGCCGTACCCTCGCTCCATCATGTGCCGGCCGAAAACCTTGCACGTACGAAACGTGCCGTTGAGATTCGTATCGAGGATGCGCCCCCATTCCTCCTCGGAAACATTCAAGGTCGGTTTGCGCTGCGTGATCCCGGCGCAATTCACGAGAATGTCCACGCTGCCGAACTCGGCTAGTACAGCGCGGAACATGGTCTCGATGCTGGCCGGACTTGTGACGTCACTCGTCACCACTAACGACTTGCGCCCGAGTGCCTGGATCTCGCCTGTAGCCGTGGTGGCTTCGTGGATTCTCCGGCCCGTCGGGACGACGTTGGCCCCCGCCACCGCGAGCCCGCGCGCAAGCGCCAGTCCTATGCCGGAGGTGCCTCCGACAACGACGGCGTTCTTGCCGGTTAAGTCCAGCTGCGGATGGCCCATTCGCTCTCCCTTTAAGATTTCTCTCCGCGATGCAAGTCGCGCAAGATATCATGACCCGAGCCGAACATGAAAATCATTGATGCAAAAGTGATCGTGTGCAGTCCGGGCAGAAATTTCGTCACTCTCAAAATTGTAACCGAAGATGGCCTGCACGGCCTCGGTGACGCCACGCTCAACGGGCGGGAACTGGCCGTCGCCAGTTATCTTCGCGATCACGTCTGCCCGCTTTTGATCGGCCGCGACGCGCGCCGCATCGAGGATACCTGGCAATATCTTTACAAAGGCGCGTACTGGCGGCGCGGGCCAGTGACGATGGCCGCGATCGCCGCCGTGGACGTGGCGTTGTGGGACATCAAAGCCAAGAGTCTAAACGTCCCGCTGTACCAATTGCTCGGGGGCGCGTCACGCGAAGGAGTGCTGGTTTATTGCCACGCCACCGGCGCTGACGTGGACGCTGCGGTGCAGAACGTCGCGCGCCACATCAAACTCGGCTACAAAGCGATTCGCGCGCAATCCGGAGTCCCCGGCCTCGCGGGGACTTACGGCGTTCCTCACGGCGGCGAACGCTACGAGCCGGCCGAGCGCAACGCGCCTTCGGAACAACGTTGGTCCACCGAGCTTTATTTGAATCACGCGCCGGAACTTTTTGTGCGGCTGCGCAAGGAGTTTGGATCGGACTTGCATCTTCTGCACGACGCGCATCACCGGCTCACTCCGATCGAAGCCGCGCGACTCGGAAAAGCGCTCGAGCCCTCGCATCTTTTCTGGCTGGAGGATCCCACGCCCGCGGAATTACAGGAAGGCTATCGCTTGATTCGCCGGCACACCACGACGCCGATTGCCGTGGGTGAAGTTTTCAACAGCATTTACGATTGCCAGCAACTGATTCAGGAGCAGCTCATCGATTACATCCGCACCAGCGTCGTGCATGCCGGCGGCATCACGCACATGCGGCGAATCGCCAATCTCGCCGAGCTTTATCACGTTCGCACCGGATCGCATGGCGCGAGCGATCTCTCACCGGTGTGCATGGCCGCGGCGCTGCATTTCGATTTGAGCGTCCACAATTTCGGGATTCAGGAGCACATGGGCCACGCCCCGGAGACGGAGGCGGTCTTCCCGCACGCGTATTCCTTTGCCGATGGATACATGCACCCAGGCGAGAAACCGGGGCTTGGCGTCGAGATCGATGAGCCGCTCGCTGCGAAGTATCCCTACCAGAAGGCGTATCTCCCCATCAATCGCAAGCTTGATGGGACTCTGCATAGCTGGTAGCGGGACGACGCAATTCGCGAGTGCACTGGTTCTTGATACAAGGATTCCATCCGGCTCAAGGTGCAACACTGCGCGAGTATTCGACGGGAGATCCTTTCAACTGCTGACTCAAAACTGTTTCGTAACAGGTTAGACTGCCTGAAACCTTCTCATCACCTTTCACGGAGGGCTCGAACATGCTCGTGCAGGACGCTCAACGCGAAGTACGTACAGTTTTCATCGGCGGCTTTTGGGGTCAACTGGTCTCGTCGGCCATCTGGCTGGCGTCGGCCGCTGTCGGATTCTGGGATACGCCACGTGCGGCCATAATCACAATCGTGGCCGCTGGTTTCTTCATTTTTCCAGCCACCCAACTGCTGCTGCGTTTGACAGGCCGGCCTACAAGAACTACGAGAGACAACCCTTTGCACTACCTCGGGATGCAGGTCGCATTTACGCTGCCGCCGACAATGCTTCTGCTTATTCCTGTAACCGAGTTTCGTTTGAACTTGTTTTATCCCGCGTTAATGATCCTGTTGGGAGCGCACTATCTTCCTTTCACCTTTCTCTATGGCATGCGCATGTTCATTCCCTTGAGCGCGATACTAATCTTCTGCGGCGTTGGCATCGCACATTACTTTCCCGGATCATTCACCCTTGGTGGCTGGGTTTGTGGCCTGACGCTGTTCGTTTTTGCCTGGATGGGCCGCGTTACAGTCCAACATGAAGCGCGTGGTAAAGCATAGAGGACCGAGAGGGCATCGAAGGAGCTTGCACTGAAATCACTCGAGAAGTGGCGCGCCCGGGGACCCGCCATAAATGCGCTCGCCGAGACTCACTAGCATGATAAACTTATTTTTTATACATCGCTGACAGGAGATTGTGCTCAACCATGTCGCGCCGCCTGTGGATTCCGCCGCTCGTTCTCGCTCTGACCATTGCCCCGCTGTATCCTCAAACTTCATCCAACCCCGGCACTACCATCAAGGTCGAAACGCGACTAGTCCTGGTGGACGTTGTGGTCACCGATGGCCATGGCAATCCGGTCCCGAATCTGAGCCAGAGTGACTTTCAGGTCCTTGAAGATGGCGCTCCCCAAACCATCGCCTCCTTCGATGAGCACAAGGGGGTCAATTCTTCGCCCATAAAGCTTCCGGCCTTGCCGCCGCACGTCTTCACCAACTACCAGCCTGTGCAGCTCCCAAGCTCCGTCACTGTCCTCTTGCTCGACTGGCTCAACACGCAGCCGGCGGACCAGGCGTTCGTCCGCACTCAGATGACGCAATATCTAAAAAGTCTTTCTCCTGGCACGCGGATCGCGATCTTCACACTCAACTCCAGCTTGCGCATGGTTCAGGGACTCACCTCCGACATTTCCGCACTCCAGGCCGTGCTCGACGCCAAAAATGGCGGGGCCGACCCGCAAGTTTCTCCGCTGCTCCCCACCGAGTTAGGCGACATCGCTGATCAGAGGATCATCGAGATGATGCAGAGGAGTCTCGCGTCGCCGGCGGCGATTGAAGCCGCAAGACAGGAAATGGAGGCGTATTCAGGTTCCACCGCCGGATCACGCGTCATGATCACCTTGCGCGCCTTCCAGCAGCTGGCCCGTTATCTCTCCACGATTCCTGGACGCAAGAATATCGTTTGGTTCGCCGGCACTTTCCCGATCAGCTTTTTCCCGCAGCGCGGCTTCTCATACGCATTGCCACACGAATATGCCGGAGAACTGCAAAAGACCGCTGACCTGCTCACCCCAGGCGAGATTTCCGTCTATCCCGTCTCCGCCCAGGGTTTGCGCGGCTGGGGCTACTCGGCCGCGAACCCCCGCGTCCCTGACGTTCGCTCGGAGGATCTCAATCGTGCTGGTGACCAGATTGCGATGGAGACGCTTGCCAAAGACACCGGCGGGGAAGCCTTCTATAACACCAATGATCTGGAGGGTGCCATCACGCGAGCCGTGAGCGATGGCTCTCGCTACTACACCCTGACCTACAGTCCCAGTAACAAATCGTTCGACGGCAAATACCGCACGATCAACGTCCAGTTGAAACACGAGAACTACAAGCTCTCCTATCGCCGCGGCTACTACGCCGATGCGCCCAAGGCTCAGGATGAATCCAATCACAACCCGTCCAACGATCATCTCCTTCCATTCGTGGCATTCGGAATGCCCAACTTCGACCAGATCCTTTTCAAGGTGCGCGTTCTCCCGTCAACACCTCAGCCTTCTCCCGAATCGCCCCGCGCCGGTGCAAACGCCAAACCAGCCGGACCGACGACTCGTTACAGCGTCGATTTCGCCATCTCCATGGATAACTTGAAACTGGCGACCACTCCCGATGGCCTGCGGCACGACGCCATTGAAGAAATGCTCATCGTTTTTGGCCCCGACGGCACGCCGCTCAATCTCGTCGCCAGGAATCACAAACTTACCATTCAGCCCGAGGCCTACGCGGCTTATCAGAAGGTCGGCTTTCAGCTGTATGACGAAATAGACGTTCCCAACGGCGGGGCCTACATTCGCACCGCAATTTACGACGCCAATTCAGGCAACGTCGGCACACTCCAGATTCCGCTGAGCAGCTCTCCCGTAAACTAAGACGCGGAGCGCGATATTCATCCCCATCCTCAAGGGCCAGTTTACAGCGGTGCTCGTGGACCACGATCCGACGGACTCCAATGACGAGCTTGGCTTCATCGGCATCGAAGTTGCAGGCGTGCCAACGAAAGTATCCATGCGCAATCTCACGCTCAGGAAGGTTTCTTGAGACTACCGCTCCTCAGGGGAAGTGGCGCGCCCGGCGAGACTTGAACTCGCAACCCCGTGATTAGAAGTCACGTGCTCTATCCATTGAGCTACGGGCGCCCAGTCCATAATCTCTCACAGTGTGAACCGGGATGCCACCGGGCGTTCCAGCAAGTACTGGGAGGAAGCGCTCGGGCAACTTGCTTCCCAATTGATCGCGCCTCCACGAAAGTTTCCGCGCGAACTACCCGGATACGAAGGATCTCCTCGCAGGAAATTCAGGTCAGGCGCCGGACAGAAACGCCGGCGCTTCGCGCACTTCTATTTCTCTGCCTTCCGTGCATGTGTTGCGACGCTTGGTCCACTTAATGAAGATTTAACAGCGTCCTTATGCCTTCCTAATCTCCTCCGGGATACCTTGCAGATGTACGCGATCGAGAGAAGCGCCCAAAGGATGCGAAATGGGCAAGACACTATTCATCATGGCATGTCTGGCTGGAGAGGGTTTCCTGATTTACTGCCTCATTCAATTTCATCTTGAGCGAGAGCGCGGCCGCCTGCGCGGGCACAGGGAGACGGAGGATGTCGTTTCCTGGCAATCTTCGCCTACTGTGATTCCGTTTAGCAGGGATCGTCGTACCGCTCGAACAAAGTCCACCGCCCGGGCTGAGGCGTTTGCGTGGTCCTCCGCCGATGAGACAATCACATCCATCGAGGCAAGGCGGCATGCTTGAACTCGGGTTTGTGGACGCGGTGCAAACTGGAGTAGACTTTCGCAACTTCCCAGCCGCGACGCTTGCGAAGGGCGTCCGCGGCGCAGCCTCCATTTCACGGGACAACGCGCCCAGGTGAGTGAGGAACCATGTTAGACCTTTTTTACATTCTCGTTGGAGTTCTGTTCTTTGCCTTTAGCTGGGCCTTCACCAAGGCCTGCGATCGGCTCTAGGAGAAATCCCGATGGATTACATCATCGCTGGCATTACGGCGCTGCTGCTTTTTGTCTATCTAATGTACGCGCTCTTGCGTCCGGAAAAGTTTTGAGGGGAAGATCATGACCACAATCGGTCTGCTTAACATCGTCATCTATTTCTTGATTCTTCTCGCCATCACGAAACCTTTGGGCGTTTACATGGCCAAAGTTTTCGAGGGAGAGCGTACGTTCCTGTCTCCCATATTGCGGCCGTGCGAGCGCTTGACGTACCGCCTCTGCGGCATAAAGGAAGACACGGAGCAGCGCTGGACGGAATATGCGGCGTCGCTTATCGCCTTCAGCTTGGTCAGTTTTCTTTTTGTCTACGCGATTCAGCGTCTGCAAGGATTTTTGCCGTTCAATCCGATGCACTTCGGTACGTCCCGCGCGCCCTCCGGGGCGACACCGGTCACGCCCGATCTCGCTTTCAACACGGCCAACAGTTTCCTCACCAACACGAATTGGCAGGCGTATGGCGGCGAAAGCACCTTCGGCTACTTCGTGCAGATGGTGGCCTTGGCGGTCCAAAATTTCGCGTCCCCGGTCGTCGGCATCTGCGGCGGCCCTCGCGATGGTCCGCGGTTTCTCCAGACAAGAATCGAAAACGGTCGGCAACTTCTGGGTCGATTTCACGCGCGGGGTCCTCTACCTCATGCTCCCGCTGGCTCTTGCCGGCGCGCTCATCCTTTGCTCAATGGGTGTCATCCAGAATTTCAAACCCTACGTGCAGGCGAAGACGCTCGAAGGCCAGACGCAAACGATTCCCATGGGACCGATTGCGTCGCAGGAAGCCATCAAGATGCTCGGCTCAAATGGCGGCGGCTTCCTCAACGCCAATTCCGCCCATCCGTTTGAGAATCCCACGGCGCTCTCGAATCTGGTCCAGATGCTCATGATCCTGGCGATTCCGGCGGGCCTGGTCTACATGTTTGGCCGAATGGTAGGTGACACGCGACAAGGCTGGGCAATTTTCGCCGCTTGCGCTCTGATGTTTCTGGGAGGCGTTTTCGTCATCTACTCGCAGGAGCAGGCGGGGAATCCCATCCTCACTCACATGGGCGTGCAAAACGCAGCAACCGCCACTCAACCCGGTGGCAATATGGAAGGCAAGGAGCTGCGCTTCGGTCATCCGGCCACCGCTCTTTTCTCCACGATGACCACGGATGTGAGTTGCGGGGCCGTGAATGCCATGCACGATAGCTTCACGCCGCTCGCCGGCCTCGTACCATTGCTGAACATCCAAACCGACGAAGTCATTTTCGGAGGCGTGGGTGCCGGACTCTACGGCATCCTGCTGTACGCGATTGTAGCGGTATTCATTGCGGGGCTGATGGTGGGCCGGACGCCGGAATACCTCGGCAAGAAGATCGAGTCGCGGGAGGTGAAGATGGTGATGATCGCCATCATCGCCACCACGCTGTGCATCTTGATTTTCGCGGCCATCACTTCGGTGGTTAAGCTCGATTGGGATCATCACCAGTATTGGAATCCGGCGTCAGGCAATCCGACGCCTGCTCCGACGGCCAGCGTGCCGCCCGCCACGAACGTCAACAATGACGGCCCTCACGGATTCAGCGAAATTCTCTACGCTTACTCGAGCGCCACGGAAAATAACGGCAGCGCGTTCGCCGGCATCAGCGTGAATACGCCCTGGTACAACTTTACTCTCGGCCTCGCCACCCTGATTGGCCGCTTCCTGTTCATGATTCCGCTCATCGCGGTGGGAGGAAGTCTCGCGGCGAAGAAAAAGATCCCCGCGACCAGCGGCACCTTCCCGACGCACGGGCCTTTATTCATGGGCCTTTTCATCGGCACTGTTCTGATTATTGCGGCTTTGACGTTCTTTCCCGCGCTCTCGCTGGGGCCCATCGTCGAGCACTATCTGATGCATCAGGGCAAGCTGTTCTCGCTCATGCACGCTGTGCATTTCCAGGTCTGGAGCTAAGCGATGTCAACGACTATGTCTGCACCGAACCCGACGGACGTAACCGCACTTCTTCCACAGAAGCTCGCCCGTTCGCGCTCGCTGTTCGACGGGGGAATCGTACGCACGGCGGTGAAAGCGTCATTCGGAAAACTCAATCCGGTGACGCTCATCAAGAATCCGGTCATGTTCGTCGTTGAGGTCGGGGCCGTCATCACTACTTTTTTGATGGCTCGCGACATTTTCGTCGGCGGCCGGCCGATCGGATTTCAGTTGCAGATCTCCATTTGGCTCTGGTTCACCGTGCTGTTTGCGAACTTCGCCGAAGCCATGGCCGAAGCGCGCGGCAAAGCCCAGGCCGATACGCTGCGCAAGACCAAGACCGATTCCATCGCCAAGCGCCTCGTGGCCGATGGCAAAACTGAGGAAGTCACTTCCTCCAAGCTGCGCGCCGGCGACGTCTGCCTTTGCGACGCGGGCGACATTATCCCCGGCGACGGCGAAGTGATCGACGGGATCGCTATCGGTGGACGAGTCCGTCATCACCGGTGAAAGCGCCCCGGTGATTCGCGAATCCGGCGGCGATCGCAGCGCCGTGACGGGCGGCACACAGGTCTTGTCCGATCAGATCAAGGTCAAGATCACTTCCAATCCCGGCGAGACGTTTCTCGATCGCATGATCGCGTTGGTCGAAGGCGCCGAGCGCCAGAAGACGCCCAACGAAATCGCCCTGAACATTCTGATCGCCGGACTCACCATCATCTTCCTTTTGGCGGTCGTCACGCTGTATCCCTTCTCGTCCTACAGCGTCGCTTCCGCCGGCAGCGGCACGAGTCCCGACCGTCGCGGTCCTGGTTTCGCTGCTGGTCTGCCTGATTCCCACCACCATCGGCGGTTTGCTTTCGGCCATCGGAATCGCCGGCATGGATCGCGTCATGCAGCACAACGTGCTGGCCATGAGCGGCAAGGCCGTCGAGGCCTCGGGCGACGTCACCACGCTCCTGCTCGACAAGACCGGCACGATCACGCTCGGCAATCGCCAGGCCGTCGAGTTCCTTCCGGTGCATGGCGTTCCCGAGGCGGATTTGGCGGACGCCGCGCAACTTTCCAGCCTCGCCGACGAAACTCCCGAAGGCCGCTCCATCGTCATTCTGGCAAAAGACAAATACAACCTGCGCGGACGCGAGTTGTCCGAGACGGACGCCCAGTTCGTTCCCTTTTCCGCCTACACGCGCATGAGCGGCGTGGATCTGGATCGGCCGCAGCCTGCGCAAGGGCGCGACGGACGCCATCCTGAGGTTTGTAACGGAGAAAGGCGGCAAGATACCCGTCGATTTTCAGGAAGCGTCCGATCAGCATTTCCCGCACGCGGCGGCACGCCTCTGGCCGTTGCCGACGGCGGCCGCTTGCTGGGAATCGTCCACCTCAAGGACATCGTCAAAGGCGGCATGAAAGAACGGCTGGCAGCAGTTGCGCGAGATGGGCATTCGCTCGGTCATGATCACCGGCGATAATCCGCTTACCGCCGCGGCCATCGCCACCGAAGCCGGCGTGGACGACTTCCTCGCCCAGGCCACTCCCAAAGACAAGATGGACTACATCAAGAAGGAGCAGGCGCTCGGGCCGGCTGGTCGCCATGACCGGTGACGGCACCAACGACGCGCCCGCGCTGGCTCAGGCCGACGTCGGCGTGGCGATGAATACCGGCACCATGGCGGCGAAAGAAGCCGGCAACATGGTGGATCTCGACAGCAATCCGACCAAGCTGCTCGAAATCGTGGCCATCGGCAAGCAGCTTTTGATCACCCGCGGCGCGCTGACCACATTCTCGATCGCCAATGACGTCTCCAAGTACTTCGCAATTATTCCGGCGATGTTCATGACCACGTATCCGGCCCTGGCAGCATCTGAACATCATGCATCTGCACAACGCCGCAAAGCGCGGTGCTGGCGGCGGTGATCTTCAACGCGGTGATCATCATCGCGCTCGTGCCGCTGGCCCTGCGCGGCGTCAAGTACCGGCCGCAGAACGCCGCCAAACTGCTTTGGCGGAACTTGCTCATCTACGGCGTCGGCGGCATCATCGCGCCGTTTCCCGGCATCTGGCTGATTGACCAACTGCTCGTTTGGATGAGGCTGGCTTAGGAGAAGGAGAACATCATGTGGAAAGAAATTGCCCCGGCATTTCAAGTCACGATTCTGCTGACCATCGTCACCGGGCTTCTGTATCCGGGCGTCGTCACCGGACTTTGCCAACTCCTATTTCAGGAACGCCGCCAACGGCAGCCTCGTATCCGCGAATGGCCAGGTGGTGGGCTCGTCCTTGATTGGCCAGAATTTCACCAAGCCTGAGTATTTCCAGCCGCGGCCTTCCGCGGCCGGCAACGGCTACGACGGATTCGCTTCGGGCGGCTCCAACTACGGCCCCACCAATCAGAATCTGATCGATCGCGTGCAAGGCTTCGATCGACCAGTTCCACAAAGACAATCCCGACTATTAAGGGACCGATTCCCGCCGATCTCGTCACGGCTTCCGCGAGCGGCCTCGATCCGCACATCAGCCCCGCTTCCGCCGATGCGCAAGCGGCGCGAATCGCCAAGGTTCGCGGCCTGCGGCTGGATCAAGTCGAACAGCTCATCGCCAAGCACACTGAGCAACGTCAGCTTGGGTTTCTGGGTGAGCCGCGAGTGAACGTTCTCGAGCTGAACCTGGATCTCGATCAATCGTTTCCCACCGCCGCACACTAGACTCTGAACCGGAAGCGCGCAGTCTGCCTGCTTCGAAGGAGGCGGGAGCTTTAGCTCCCACGCAAACGGCTGACCAGGGCGGGGACCTCAGCCGCTGAAGCCGTTCGGGTCTCTGTCGTCGTTCTTCAATGTGAGGTTCATGAATCGCCTAACGCTTTTCGGTTTGCTGGCTGTTTCCGCGATGTTGGTTTGCTACGCGTTCGAGCGCCGCAGCCGCTGGTTCATCCTGGGTTTCGCGATCTCCTGCGCACTCGCCTCCGTTTACGCCTTTCTGCAAGGCGCTTGGCCTTTCTGCATTGTCGAAGCAGTTTGGTCGGTTGTAGCCGCACGGCGATGGCTATCGGATTCGCCGGAGAGCGGGAGCCCCGCGCATTGATTTCGCCTCCTCGGACCTATTCACTCCCCCTTGGTTCGCCATACAGCATTTTTGCTTGTGGGGTTCTTGCATTTAATTAGCTTGAATCAAAGAAAAGAAGAGTCTACCTTCGCTCCGTTTCTGTTTCCGCCACGACCGCGGAAATAACGGGAGCATCTTGTGCGCGATCCGCGTTCGCCCCAGTGGTTCACTATCGCGATCCTTTTCGCCTTCGCCGTAAGTCTTCTCGCTCGTCCGGCCGCTCCGGCCCCCAATTGGCCGAAGTTCATCGAGTTTGCGACATTATTTGAAAGCGCCGCCCGCCGCGACCAGTCGAAACGGGTCGGCGAGTGCGATGCCTCCATCGTGATGGCAGTTGGGCTTCGGCACTGGGAGGACAGGGAACAAGTTCTTTCTTTAGGAGGGCACGGCTTTAGTCGTGCCGTAACAGCTGTGTCTGCTGCGCGGCTTTAGCCGCTGAAGGCACAAATCGCACCCCAATTGAGAAGGAGATCATCGTGAAGACGAAACTGAATCTCATGTCGTGGCTCATGATCGCTGCTCTCGCGATTCTCGCATTCGCCGCAACTCCCAACTCGATCGCGAATCAGCCCGCCGATCACTGGGTCGGCACCTGGGCCTCTTCGGCGCAATCGCTCGATCCCGCGAAAGCTCCGCCGAATGCGGCGCCTCCGCCGGTCTTCACGGACGCCACATTGCGCCAGGTTTTTCACGTTTCCATCGGCGGTCAGGTGATCCGCTTGCGGTTCTCAAATGAGTTTGGCGATGGGCCTCTGGGGATCTCTTCCGCGCATGTGGCGTTGTCTTCTGGCCCGGGCGCGATCAAGACCGATTGGGACAAGCCGCTGCTGTTTGCCGGCCAGCCGTCAGTCAGCATTCCGCAAGGCGCGCCGATGCTTTCCGACCCACTCGATTTCGATCTCGCGCCGCTTTCGGACATCGTGGTCACTATCCATTTCACCTCCGTACCAACTATTCTCACCACGCATCCCGGTTCGAGAGCCACCTCGTACTTGCAAACGGGAGACGCCGTCTCGACCGCCGACCTGTCGCAGGCCCTGCACTTCGACCGCTGGTTCTTTGTAAGCGGAATTGACGTCCTGGCGAAGAGTTCTGCCGCGGCGGTCGTCACGTTGGGCGATTCCATCACCGACGGCGCACAATCCACCACCAACGGCAATACCCGCTGGCCCGACGAACTCGCCCGCCGCTTGCAAGCCAACAAGAAAACCGCAAACGTCGCGGTGCTCAACGAAGGAATCGGCGGCAATCGCATCCTCCATGACAATATCGGCGCAAACGTGCTGGCCCGCTTCGACCGCGATGTCCTGGCGCAAAGCGGCGTCCGCTGGATCATCATGCTGGAGGGAATCAACGATCTGGGCAACCTCCCCCGGGCCGCCGCGCACCATGAAGACGCGCCGACGGCCGAACAACTCATGGCCGCGTTTGAACAGATCATCGACCGCGCGCATGCCCACAACATCCGCGTGTACGCCGCGACGATTCTGCCGTACGAAGGAGCCTTCTATTTCTCCTCCGAGGGCGAAGCCGATCGCCAGAAACTGAATAATTGGATACGCACCAGCGGCAAATTCGACGGCGTGATCGATCTGGACGCCGTCACCAGGGACGCCAAGGATCCCGCGCATTTCGCCGCGATCGTGGACAGCGGCGATCACCTCCACCCCAATAGCGCCGGCTACAAAATAATGGGCGACGCCATCGACCTGAGACTTTTCGGTAAATAGAAAGTGGACCAGGCAATTCAGCTTGTCCGCGGAAGGGCGCGTCCGCCCGTCTTTCCGCTGTCTCGGGGGGACTTGTGGACGATCAACAACGAAAGCAAAAGGAAGCCGAACTGGCCTCCTGCGAGCGCTACGCCGAAAAGGCCTACGACGCCATGTACGACGCGCATTCGCCCTCCGACGCCACCGTCCTTTACAGCGACGCCAAAGAAGGTTTCTACACAGCCCTTGGTATCGCGCGCGAACTCGGTCTCGACGACGAAGTTCGCCGCCTCGAAGCGCGCCTCGCTCACGTAAAAAGCGTTTTTCGCAGCCAATTCAGCTAGGCTCTTCCGCGCTGCACTCCTAAACTTGCGCACTTATCCATCCTCATTCATTCCCGTCAATGAGGGAGATTTCGTTTTTGCCGGAGACTGGAAGCTTGAGGTTCGTCCAGTGCTCTAGAATAACGATTCTCTCCTGGCGAGCGTGGCGGGAATCGTTGCCACGGGCCTTCGATCCGTTTCCGGTTTCGCGGCGGTCTTCAGCCGGGAAGCAATCGAATAGGGGTTCGCAATTTCTCTCGCGGGTATGGTACAAAAGCGTTGGCACCGTGCCAGTTAGCGTTTGGTGCGCGCGCAATGGAGGGCCAAGAATGAAACGGAGCCTGGTAGCTACGTTGTTCGCTGTCGTAACGCTCATCGCCGGCCTATTCGGGTCCGCGGTAGCTCACGCCGCGAAAAAGCCTAAGGACATCAGGAGGGCCACAGTGCAAGTCAGCGAGTTTGGTCATGTGCCGGATGGGACGACGATTCACCTGTACACGCTCACGAACGCGAAAGGCACGGTCGCAAAGATCATGACCTATGGCGCGACGGTGACGGAGCTTTGGGTGGCGGATCGCACGGGACGGAAGCGCGACATTGTATTCGGTTTCGATTCGCTCGATGGGTACCGCGGGCCGCAGCCATATTTCGGGGCCATAGTGGGGCGATATGGCAATCGCATCGCCAAGGGACATTTCACCCTCGATGGCACGCAATATACCCTCGCCACCAATAACGGGCCGAACGCGCTGCATGGCGGCATCAAAGGATTCGACAAGGTCGTGTGGCAAGCACAGCCGGTGGATGTCGAGCACGCCGCGGCCGTGAAGTTTACGTACCACAGCGCCGATGGGGAAGAGGGTTATCCGGGCAATCTGGATGTGTCGGTAACGTACACGCTCACGGATGACAATGAATTGAAGCTTGACTACACGGCGACGACCGACAAGGCGACGGTTTTGAACGTAACGAACCATAGCTACTTCAATCTTGCGGGCGCGGACTCGGGCACCGTCCTCGATCAAGTTATGTATTTGAACGCGGATAATTACACGCCGGTGGATTCGACGCTGATTACTACGGGCGAAATTGCCCCGGTGGCGGGGACGGCGTTTGATTTCCGCAAGCCCATGGCGATCGGCGCGCGCCTGAACGCGCCCGAACTCAAGGAAGTGGGTGGGTACGACATCAACTACGTCGTGAACGGAGAGGCGGGCAAAATGCGTCTCGCCGCGCGCGCGGAGGATCCGAAGTCCGGCCGGACGATGGAGGTCTGGACGACGCAGCCCGGCATTCAGTTTTATATCGCCATCGGCCTGGATGGCAGCATCAAGGGGAAGCACGGCGCGGCGTATCCGAAGTACGGCGCCTTCTGTCTCGAGACGCAGCACTACCCGGATTCGCCGAACCATCCGAATTTTCCATCGACGGTGCTGCGGCCGGGCCAGACGTACAGCCAGCAAACAGTTTTCAAGTTCTCGGCGAAGTAGTTCGCTTGGAGCTGTGGGAGTTCAGGCCGGCGGCTCGAACGCGGAATGCAATGCCGGGTAGAGCCGCCGGTAGGTACCGTAATTCTTCTGCATGACCGCGCAACTCTCCGCGCGCGGTGGAACGCGGCCGGCCGTGCGCACGGCGGCGTCGCAGGCTTCGTCCACGCTCTTCCAGGCGCGCGCGCCCACGCCCGCAAGAATTGCCGCGCCGTAAGCCGCGCCTTCTTCGGCCTCGAGAAATTCCACTTCGTGTGCGTACACGTCCGCCTGAATCTGCCGCCACAATTTGGATCGCGCGCCTCCGCCACCGACGCGGATGCGTTCGACCGGAACCCGCATCTCGTCGAAAATCGTAAATGTATCTTTCAAGCTGTAGGCCACGCCTTCAAGGATCGCGCGGACGACGTGGGCGCGCGTGTGCGATGCGGAAAGTCCCAGCAGTGCGGCGCGCGCATTCGGGTCGAGATGCGGCGTGCGCTCGCCCATCAGGTACGGCAGCCAGAACGCGCCGGCGGCGCCGGCGGGGACCTTCGCGGCTTCCTCGGTAAGACGGTCGTACGGATCGCGGCCGTCGTCGGCCCCGGCGCCGAATTGATCGCGAAACCATCGCAGGGAAAGCCCAGCTGCTTGCGTTACCCCCATGACGTGCCAGCGGCCCGGAATCGCGTGGCAAAACGTGTGTATTCTCCCGCGCGGATCGAGAGCGGGGCGATCCGTAGCGGCGAAGACGACGCCGGATGTGCCGATCGTCGCGCTGACCGCGCCGGGCCGCACGATGCCCATCCCCACCGCGCCCGCGGCTTGATCTCCTGCGCCCGCGACCACCGGCGTGCCCGCGGCGAGTCCTGTCGCGGCCGCGCCTTCGCGGCTCACCTTGCCGCACACGTCCGGCGATTCGCACAGCGGCGGCAAAAGATCGCGCGAAAGCTTCGTGGCGGCGATTACTTCGGAGGACCAAGTCCGCCGCGCGACGTCCAGTAGCAACGTGCCCGACGCGTCGGCCATGTCCATCGCGTACTCGCCCGTCAGGCGGAGACGCACGTAGTCTTTCGGAAGCAAGAGGTGACGCACCCGCGCCCAATTCTGCGGCTCGTTTTCGCGCACCCACAGCATTTTGGTGAGCGTGAAATTGGTCAGAGGCGGATTGCAGGTGAGCTGGATGAGTTTCGCCGTGCCGATCGTCTCCGACAATTCTCGCGACTGCTTCTCCGTCCGCTGATCGCACCAAATGAGCGCGGGACGAATCACCTCGCCCGCGGCGTCGAGCAGCACGGCGCCGTGCATCTGGCCCGAGAAGCCCACGCATGCAATTTCGCTCGCGTTCTTGCCCGCCGCGGCTAGCGCCTTCTTCACGGCGAGACCGCAAGCGCGCCACCAGTCGCCGGGATCTTGTTCCGCCCATCCCGGTTCCGGGGAAGCGAACGGCGCGTGCTCCTCCGTGCCCGAGGCGATCACGCGGCCCCGTTCATCTATCAATAGCGCGCGCGTGCCGCTCGTTCCCACGTCGATGCCTAAGAACATGTCACGATTCTCCTTGGTTATGCCGGCCTCGCACTGATTGGATGCAGGGGAATCCTACCGCATTCCCGTGCGGTCTTGGCGGCAACTATTTCAGATAGCTTGCGAGCCAATTCTGTACGGTCTCGTACCAGAACTTGCTGTCCATCGGCCTCAGGAGCCAGTGTCCGTCGTTGGGAAAGACGACCAATTTCGACGGCACTCCCTGGCGTTGCAGCGCGGAGAAAAATTCCATCACCTGCGTATAGGGCACGCGGTAATCCATCTCGCCGGTAGTGAGCAGAATCGGCGTCTTGAATTCACCGAGTTTTGCGGCGTACGTGCTGGGCGACCACTTCGCGTAATCCTGCGGGTTGGTCCACGGCGTGCCTTTGAAATCGTGCTCGACGAACCACAATTCCTCGGTTGAACCGTACATGCTCGCCTCATCGTACGGCCCCGCGTGGCTCATGAGGCACTTGAAGCGATTCGTGTGCGTGGCGATCCAATCGATCATGTAGCCGCCGTACGACGGGCCGGCGGCGGCCAAGCGGCTGGCGTCCACGAACGGATAATTTGCCAGGACGTAGTCCACGCCCTTCATCAAATCCTCGTAGGGCGCACCGCCCCAATCGTCTTGGATCTCATCCACGAACGCCTGGCCGTAGCCGGTCGAGCCGTGGCGATTGATTTGCAGCGTGACGTAGCCCGGCGCGCCGAAGACCTCCGCGTTCCAGCGAAACTGCGATGCTCCCCACGCGTCTTCCCACGCGGTTTGCGGCCCGCCGTGCGCGAGAAGCAGGAGCGGATATTTCTTCGTGGGATCGAATCCGGGCGGCCGGGTCATCATCGCTTGCACGCGCTCGCCTTTCCCTCCAGTGAACCAGAAGAATTCCGGCTTTGGCAGATCGAGCTGGGCAAGCAGCGCGGCATTCTGATGCGTCACTTGCTTCACCACCAGATTTTCGCCGCTTGGAGCCACATACACATCGGCCGGCGCGGTCGCCGACGAGCGCGTGAAGGCGAGCCATTTACCGTCCGTGCTGATTGAGAGATTGTCGTTGAACCCGTCGGTGATGGCCTTCGCCTCGGCGCCTTCTTCGGGCGCAACCTCGAAGATGGGCTGCCAAAACTGCTGTTGCGCGAGGAAATAGATCGTCTTGCTGTCCGGCGCCCAGAGAATTTGGTCCACCCAGAGGTCGAGCGACTTCGCGAGTTGCACGGACGTTCCGGACGCGCGATCGTAGAGCATTAAGCGAAAGAGATCGCTTTCGTACTCGGGCGTGGCCTGCGAGTGGTAGGCGATGTAGCGGCCGTCCGGGGAATACGTTGGGTGGCCGTCGAAGCCGGGATTCCTGGTGATGCGCTTGCTCGGGCCGCCGGCGGCGGGAACGATGAAAAGATCGCCGTTGGTGCTGATGGCTTCGGGGCGATCCGTGACGGCGGTATAGCAAAGCTCTTTGCTGTCCGGCGACCAACCGATGTCGCCCGGATCGCCGCGCTCATCGGGGGGAACGTCGTAGTCCGCGCCCGTCGTCAGATCGCGAGTTTGCTTCGTGGCCACATCGACGACGAAAAGATGGCTGCGCCGTCCATCGCTCCAGTGCGTCCAGTGGCGGAAAAGAAGATGGTCGTACACGCGCGCTTTCACCGGATCCTTGGCAATTGCATCGAGTCTCGCGCGATTGCAGGCGTCATCGGAGCAACCGGGAAACACGCTCGACGTGAAGGAAACCCAGCGGCCATCCGGCGACCAGTGTATGTTGTCCGCATCGCCGGAGAGCGACGTCAGTTTTTGGGATTCGTTTCTGCGCGTCGAGGCACGCTCGACAACGTAGACTGCGGAAGTTCCGTCGCGCTGCGATAGAAATGCAATTCGCGAACTGTCCGGCGACCATTGGGGCAGGGAATCGGAGCCGCCGTTCGTGATCTGGGACGCCTCGCCGCTGACAGTGGACACAATCCAAATATTATGGAGCGTCTTGTTATTCGCGGTGTCGGGCGTCTGCACCGTATAGGCGACCCATTTGCCGTCGGGCGAGATTTGCGGCTCCTGAACGCGGGCCATGTGGATGAGGTCGTCCACAGTGATGGGCCGTTTGGGCTGCGCGTGGGCGTTTGTGACGACGAAACCAAGCAACGAAATGGCCAGAATCAATTTTTCAAGACGCTTCATCGTGAACCTTTCGAGTGCGAAATGCGGTCGGACGCCACCGCCCAACGAATTCTAAGTCCGAATTGTGGCAAGAAGCCATTTTCCCCGTGAACTTCCGGCGCCGCCCTATTGAATCGGGATACCCAATTGCCATTCGAGAAACGCGATGATGCGCGCGGAGTCCGTAACTTGCTGGCTCGCGGGCGTTCCGCCGGAGTGCCCGGCATGCGTATCGTAGTGGAGAAGGATGGGGCGACCGGGCGCGGCGTTCGCCTGCAGGAGAGCCGCCATTTTTCGCGCGTGCAGCGGGGCCACCCGCGTATCCGAATCTCCGGTCAAGAATAAAACTGCCGGATACGCGACGCCTTTCTTCACGTTCTGGTACGGCGAATAGGCCAGGAGATATGGAAACTGCTTGGGATCGTCGGAGGAGCCGTATTCCGGCACCCACCACTTCGCGACGAGAAATTTCTGGTAGCGCAACATATCCAGCAGCGGAAACGCGCACACGACCGCGCGAAATAGATCCGGCCGCTGTGTGAGCGCCGCGCCAACCAGCAGGCCGCCGTTGCTCCCGCCGGAGATTGCCAGGCGCGACGGGCTGGTATAACCGCTCTTCTCAAGATACTCGGCGGCAGCGATGAAATCGTCGAACACGTTCTGTTTGTTTCCAAGCATTCCCGCTTTGTGCCAGTCTTCGCCGAATTCGCTTCCGCCGCGCAGGCTGGCATCCGCGAACACGCCTCCCGCTTCCACCCACGCGGCCGCAGTCGCAGAGAACGACGGCTGCTCGGCCACGTCGAAACCGCCGTAGCCGGTCAGCAGGGCGGGATGGGTGCCGTCGAGCTTGATCCCTTTCTTGTGCACAATGAACATCGGCACGCGCGTGCCGTCCTTCGACGTGAACCAGACTTGGTCGACTGCGTAGTCCTTCGCGTCAAACGGAATCTGCGGCTGCCACCATACCGCGCTCCCGGCCTTTGTGAAATCGTAGCGATAGATGGCCTGCGGGACCGTGTAGGTGCTGAATGTGAAAAACGCTTCGGAACTGCCCCACCGTGTGGAGAGTCCGTAGACGGAACCGATCGCCGGCAGCGGAATCTCACGCACCAGTTTTCCGGCGGGCGTGAACACGCTCAGGCGCGTGCTGGCGTCTTGGGAATAGCCGACCACCAGCATCCCGTTGGCGGCCGTGACCATCTCGATCACGCCGTCGCTCTCGGGCACGGCGACTTTCCAGTTTTCTTTTTCCGGATGATTCAGGTCCACCCAGAGGACGCGGTTTTTCGGCGCGTTCCAGTTGGTGGTGAGAATCAGATTGTCGCCGGCAAAAGCCTCGTCGAAGCGCGCATCGATGTCCTTGACCAGCGGGTGAATGGGGCTGTCGTGCGCGAGGTCTTTGATCCAGATTTCGGTTTTTGTGGCGGCCGCGCCGTAGCTCACTTCGATGGCCAAGTAATGCCCGTCTTCTGAGAGATCGCAGGTGATGATTACGCCGGTATCGTAACCCTGGCCGAAAATCATCTGGTCCGTCGACGAGTTGGTCCCCATGCGGTGAAAAAAGACGCGGCTGCCTTCCGGCAGCATCTTCGCGTAGTAGATTCCCTTGCCATCCGGAGTGAGCGAGAGGCCGAAGTAAAGAGCGCGAGGCAACGCATCGCTTAGCTCATAGCCCGTGTCGACATCGAGCAGGTGCGGTGTCGTTTCGTCCTCTCCGCCCTTGCGCACGGCGTAGGCGATCAGCTTGCCGTCCAGCGAGATATCTTCCAAGATGACGGTCGACCGATGGTCGGTGGCAAGCGTGGCGGGATCTACGAGCAGTTCGTCCGCTCCGGTGATTCCCCGGCGCACGAAGAGCGACGCTTGATCCTGGTCGGCGCGGCGCTTCGAGAAGAAGTACCGCCCGCCACGCTCGATCGGTAAGCCCGCCGCATCCACTTTGAGAAATTTCGCGAGCCGCGTTTTCAAGGCATCGAGTCCCGGCAGGGAATTGAGCATGCCGTCGGTGTAGGAATTCTCGTCGTCGATCCATTTGCGGGTGGCGGAGGAATTCTGGTCTTCGAGCCAGCGGTAGGGATCGGTCACCTTGGTGCCGAAGTAGTCGTCCGTGACATTCTCGACCTGGGTCGGCGGCGGCGCGGCCACGTGATCCGGAGCGGGCACTGCCGCGTCGTCTGCGGCTCGGACGCGCCGGAGTGCGGGCGCCAGAGAAATGGAAATGAGAATTGCGGCGATGCAGAACGATTTGGCGAATGTAGCGAGGTGCGATCCTGAGGTTCCGAATAGCGGGTTTCTAATCATGCGGCTCCTTTAATTCTTTTGCGATGGAGCATGAGCGCTCGTCCCCGTGAGAATGTTTTCGCGCGAAGCTACTGAGCCGGATTCGCAACGAGGGGCTGCATCGTCTGGCTCAAGATGTCCGGCTTGGCTGCGACGCGCACGAGATGTGGAAATCGCTCGCCGAGATGATAGTGCACGCGATACGTCTGCGAGTACCCGTCGTTCTCCACCAGAAGCACAATCGGCTCCGCGGATCCCTTTGCCGACCGAATGGCTTCGTGCAACGCCTCGGGCGACCACTCGCGCCCGTTCACTTCCTTCAATTTCATTCCCGGCGCCAAGCCGGCCTCGGCCGCGGGTCCGCCGGGAATCACATCCGAAAGCGTACCGTTCTTATCGCCATTTTCGGAGACTACATCCATGCCCAGGGTGAAATTCTCGATGACTTCACTTTCGGCCTCTTCTTGGGATTGTATGAATCGATTGGGCTTGTCGTCGAAGGCGAGTTCCCAGCCGCCTTCGGTGATTCCGGCCGTGGGTGGATGCGGCGTGATCTCGTCGAGGCGATCGTGAAAGAACTTAGGCCAGTCATACGGCGCGACTTGATTCAGCGCCGTCGTCACCTCCTCGAATGTGTATGGAACCATTTGCGGAGGCGTGGAAGGCGCGCCGTAGAGAAGTTTGCAGTAGTCGTCCAGCGATTTCTTGCCCTGCGTCAACTGGCGGATCGTCACGTCGGCTTCGAGCCACATCAGCGCGCCTTCCTCGTAGAAATCCACGGACCGCCGCCACGAACGCCAATTGTGATTCGGCACGACGTACAAGAGTTGCGCGGAGACCGCCGTGTCTTCGAGGGGGCGCCACGAGCGCCCCGGCCAATCATTCAGATAGGCCGCCACAAATGCCAGCCACTCGCGATAATCCTCCGGAGATTGCGCGCCGCTTCGCGCGGCGAGCATTTCGCCGAGATATTCCGTCAGCCCTTCGTAGGACCACAGCATGTCGGTCTTCATCGGCTGCTGGTAATCGGGCGTCGCCAAGCCGGCCGGGCGGCGGTATTTGCCGTTCCAGGAGTGGACGAATTCGTGGCTGAGCAGATCGGCGTTGTTCAACCACAGCAGCGAATCGAGGAACATGCGTTCCGGCGCGCGATCGTCGCTGGATTGATGATGCTCGAGGCCGCTATCGTCCATGTGATCGCTGAGCGCCAAGAGGAAATCGTAATGATTGTAGTGGCGCGCCCCGAATAGCGCGCCGGCTTCGCGTACCAGTTGGTTGTAGCTGGCCAGTTCATCCTTGGAGATATCCAAGGCTTCTTTGGTGTCTGCGGCGACGTTCAGATGATGAGGCGGTTTGATATCCGTCGCCAGCGGGATCGAGCGGAAATATTCTCCCGAAAGCACCGGTGAATCGATCAAATTGGTGAGCGTGACGGGCTTGAACGTGATCACGCCGTCGTCGTCCTGATTGACCGATTCGAGCGCCGTGCCATATTTCCAGTTGCCCGGCAGTCGCAAAGTGGGCAAATACGTCAAATCGTCGGACTTCACGCCCTGCGGGTAGAGCGTCAGGAGGCACCATTCGAGAAAAACCATTTTTGGGGTGGCGGACGGCCCGCTCGAATATCCCAACCCTTCCGCGGGTGTCACGTAGTCCAGGGAGACGCTGAGTTCCGTGACTCCATCGGGAATGGTTACGTGGAATGCGTACATGTCCACGTCGTCGCGATGCCATTCGAGCGGCTTCCCCGCCGCGGAGAATTTCAGGCCGACCAAATCCTGGATCGGGCCCGTCGGACCGTGCTCGCCGGGAATCCACTGGGGATATTCCAGCGTGAGCGGCCCGGGCGAAACGGGGAAAAGCAATCTCGCGTGGAATATTCTTCGCGGCGCTTCGCTGAGGTCTGCGTAAATCCGGATGGGAGCGCGCGATCCCGCGGCGGCAGGCGAAGTCCCGGGAGCCGGAGGCGTTTGCGCGGCGATTCTGCCGGTGAGAACGAGCAGTGAAACCGCAGTCAATACGACAATGCCCAGCCTGCGGCAAAAATCGCGAGGCATGAAACCTCCCTTGTCTCCCGTACGCTCAATGTGAGCTGGGGTTGAGCCGGCGTGCGCGGTCCGAATCGCTTAGCTTAGCACACCCATGTTTCAGCGCCGAAGCGCCGTCGGACGCTTTGGCTGATAGAGTCCGACAATGCCGCCACCCGGAAGGGGCACCTTCGTGATGGAACCCCATCGCTCCTCGTGGACGGCAGAACATTTCACACCCTTCTTCGCGAGAGCGGCGATCTCGGCTTTCAAGTCGTCGCACATGAAATAGAGTTCGTGAATGTCGTTCTTCTCGCCGGGGTGGAACGCGGCTTCCGCGGGCGGCAGCGCAAAGATCAGCCACCCGTGGCCAGCGTCGACGGATTTGAATCCGAGAACGTCGCTGAAAAACGCGCGATCGGCCTCGGGATTCTTACTGAAGAGAACGACGTGAGCGCCGGAAATCATCTTGATTTTCCCTCCCAGTGCTTCTTCGGAGCTATCCCTTTCCGTCCCGCAGAATCTCGCGCGCCGCGTTGAATCCCGGCGCGCCCATCACGCCGCCGCCCGGATGCGTTCCTGACCCGCACAAATACAATCCTCGAATCGGCGTACGATATTTCGCCCAGCCCGGAACCGGGCGCATAAAAAATAACTGCCCTGGATTCATTTCGCCGTGGAAGATATTGCCGCCCGTCAGACCGTAAATTTCTTCCATATCGAGCGGCGAGAGCACCTGGCGTTCGCGCACCAAGCTGCGAAACCCCGGCGCGTACTCTTCGATCAAATCCATCACGCGATCGGCATAACTTTCTTTGATCGCATGCCAATTCGATTCGCGCAAATCGTAGGGTGTGTACTGCAGGAAGATCCCCATGATGTGTTTGCCCGGCGGCGCGATGGAATCGTCGCAAATCGTCGGAATCGTCATCTCGATCATGGGCTGCCTCGAGGGCGCGCCGAATTTTGCTTCGTCCCAGGCGCGCTCGACGTAATCGAGATCGGGGCAGATGTGCATTGTGGCGCCGTGATACGGCATTTTCCCGGCTCCTGACGCGGGCAGCGCCCGAAAACTTGGCAAGCCGTCGAGTGCGAGATTGATCTTCATCGAGCAACCCTTCATGCGAATCTCGCGCACCGCTTTTGCGAAATCCGGAGGGAGATTCGCCTCGCCGACCATGCCGAGAAATGTGCGCTTCGGATCCGCGCCGGAGACGACAATGCGCGCGCGAATCTCTTCGCCGCCTGCCAAAACAACGCCCGCAGCGCGCGCGCCATCGCCTGATCCTTCGAGCAACACGCGCTCGACCGTCGCGCCCGTGCGAATCGTGGCCCCGGCCGCGCGCGCCGCCCCCGCAATCGCTTCTGAAACCGCACCCATCCCGCCGCGCACGAATCCCCACAGCCCGCGGTGACCCTCCACTTTGCCCATGACGTGATGCAGCAATATGTAGGCGGTGCCGGGCGTGCGCGGGCCGCCGTTGGTTCCGATCACGCCGTCGGTGGCTAACGTCACTTTCAGCGCCTCCGACTCAAACCAGGCCGAGAGAAAATCCGCCACGCTGTCGGTGAATATCTTTGCGTGGCCGATGCGCTCGTCGTCCGGCATTTTGCGAAGCGTCCAAGCGAGTCCCGCCAATCCCGCGAGATCGCGCCACTTCGATCGCGCCACGTTCGGCGGCGTTTCGAGAAGCATTCGTTCCGCGAATTGCGCCAGCCTCTCGATGTAGTTTTCGTATTCGGGATACGCCGCTGCGTCGCGTCGCGAGAATTTGGCGATCTCCTCGCAGGTGCGCTTCTGGTCCTGCCACATGGTGAAGTGGCGTCCGTCGGGAAACGGCGTGAAGAAGGCGGGATCCTTGGCGTAGACGTGATAGCCGAATTTCGGCAAGTCCAATTCGCGAATGATGCGGTCCTGCATCAACGAACACAGATACGACGCCGTGGAAACTTTGTAGCCGGGCCAAATTTCTTCGGTGACGCAGGCGCCGCCCAGCAGTTCGCGTCGCTCAAGCACCAGCACCGCGCGTCCCGCCCGTGCCAGATACGCCGCCGTAACTAGCCCGTTGTGCCCGCCGCCGATAATGATTGCGTCCCAGACCCGCGCCATCCGCGCCCCCTCCGCCTCACGCCAAGCACGCGAGCGTATCCGACTCCGCCTGCTGCGGCAACCGCTGGAACGCTTCGCAAGGGGTTCGGCTCTATCCGCGCGCGACGCTTGCAGACCAATCGCGATACAATGTGCCGCGGCGTCGCGACGAGAACCCCTCGAGGATGTCGGCGCAAATTGTCCGTCGAACTCGCGAAGGAGAAAGATCATGTCTGACAAAAAAGTGATTGCAGTTTTGGGCGCAACCGGAGCGCAGGGCGGCGGCTTGGTTCGGGCCATTCTTGACGATCCGAACGGCGGCTTCGCTGCGCGCGTGATTACCCGCGATGTGAACAGCGCGAAAGCGAAGGATTTCGCGGCCCGCGGCGCCGAGGTCGTGGCCGCCGATGTGGACAATCCCGAGAGCTTGCGGAAGGCGTTCGAGGGCGCGCACGGGGCTTATTGCGTTACGTTCTTCTGGGCGCACTTCTCGCCGGAAAAGGAGATGGCGGAGGCGAAATCCATGGCGGAGGCGGCCCAGGCTGCCGGTCTGCGGCACGTCATCTGGTCGACGCTGGAAGATACGCGCAAGTGGGTGCCGCTGGGCGACAACCGCATGCCAACGCTTCACGGCAAGTACAAGGTGCCGCACTTTGACGGCAAGGGCGAGTCTGATCACTTCTTCGCGGATGCGGGAGTCCCGACGACGTTTCTGCTGACGTTTTTTTATTGGGACAATTTTATTTACTTCGGCATGGGCCCGAAAAAGGGGCCGGACGGAAAATTAGCGATCACGTTTCCGATGGGGGACAAGAAGCTGCCGGGCATTGCCGCCGAGGACATCGGGAAATGCGCTTACGGCATTTTCAAAAGGGGCAGCGAGTTCATCGGCAAGACCGCCGCAATTTCGGGAGAGAATCTTACGGGCGCTCAGCTCGCCGCTACGTTTACGGAAGTGTTGGGAAGGGAAGTCCGTTATAACAGCGTGCCGCCCGAGGTCTACCGCGGATTCGGTTTCCCCGGCGCCGACGATCTGGGCAATATGTTTCAGTTTAAGCGGGATTTCGAGGAGTATTTCAGCGGCGTGCGGAGCCCCGATTTCGCGCGGAGCTTGAATCCTTCACTGCAAGACTTCAAGACCTGGCTGACGAAGAATAAGAGCGCCATTCCGCTGGAAGACGCCGCAGCCCGCGCCTAGAAAAGGAGCGTCCGCATGGCCGTGACAAAATCTTCCGCGCATCGCCGTCCTTTCTCGAATGAGCCGCTGACGGATTTCTCGAAGCCGGCGAACCGCAGGGCCATGCAGGCGGCGCTCCAGAAGGTCGCGAGCCAATTGGGGCGTAAGTATCCGCTGTGGATCGGCGGTCAGAAGGTGCGCACCAGCGAAGAGTTGCGATCGCTCGATCCATCGAAGCCTTCGCGCATCGTAGGGGTTTTCTCCAAGGCCACGGCGGAAATCGCCGGCAAAGCGGTGGAGGAAGCGGCCCGCGAATTCGAGTCGTGGCGGCACGTTTCCGTCGCGAAGCGCGTCGAGTTGCTGTTTCGCGCGGCCGGCAAAATTCGCAAGCGCAAATTCGAGTTCTGCGCGTGGCTCGTCTATGAGGTCGGCAAGACGTGGCCCGAAGCGGACGCGGACATCGCCGAGTTGATCGACTTCTGCGAATTTTACGCGCGGGAAATGCTACGGCTCGCCGGACCGCAGCCGGTCACTCCCGTCAGGGGCGAGAAAAACTACCTCGTCTACATTCCGCTCGGCGTGGGCATAGTGATTCCGCCGTGGAATTTTGCGGCGGCGATTATGGGAGGAATGGCGGCGGCGGCGCTCGTCACCGGCAACACGGTCGTCCTGAAACCTTCCAGCGACTCTCCGACCATCGCGTACAAATTCGTCGAGCTGCTTTACGAGTGCGGGCTGCCGAAGAACGCGCTGCAATTTTGCCCCGGCTCCGGGGCCGAAGTCGGCGACGTTCTGGTCTTGCATCCGAAGACGCGCTTCGTGGCGTTCACCGGCTCGAAGGACGTGGGGCTGCGCATCGGCGAACTCGCCGCGAAGCCGAGGCCGGGACAAATCTGGGTCAAGCGCACGGTGCTGGAGATGGGCGGCAAGGATGCCATCATTGTGGATGCCGACGCCGATCTCGATTCCGCTGTCGAAGGCGTCACCGCTTCCGCATTCGGCTTCCAGGGACAAAAGTGCTCGGCGTGTTCGCGCGCGATCGTGGTGCGCAAGGTGTATGACGAATTTCTGCGGAAGCTGGTCGCCCGAGTGGGCAAGATCCGCGTCGGCGAGGCCGAAGATCCGGCGAATTACATGGGCCCGGTGGTCAATCAGAACGCGATGAAAACGATTTTGGGTTACATCGAGGTGGGGAAGCAGGAGGGCCGGCTCCTCACCGGCGGCGGGCTTGCGCCCGGCGACGGTTACTTCATCGAGCCGACCGTGATTGCCGACGTTGCACCCAAGGCGCGGATCGAGCAGGAGGAGATCTTCGGCCCCGTTCTGGCCGTGATTCCCGCGCGGGATTTCGGTCAGGCGCTGGAAATTGCCAACGACACGGAATTCGGGCTCACCGGCGGCGTCTACTCCCGCAATCCGAAAAAACTGGAGAAGGCCGCAGAGTCGTTCCACGTCGGCAATTTGTATTTCAACCGCAAGTGCACCGGAGCGCTGGTCGGCGGACACCCGTTCGGCGGCTTCAATATGTCGGGGACGGACTCCAAGGCGGGCGGGCGCGACTACCTGCTGCTGTTCCTCCAGGCAAAATCCATCGCAGAGAAGAAAAAATCGTAGATTGCGCGGGAGAGAACTCTAGCTGGGACGTTTCGCGCTGCTGCGGCGGATTGCCGTATTCCCCAGCCCCGCGGCGAGGATCGCCCCGGGTTCGACTTCGAGATCGATCTCGTTTGTCTGCGCGAACGCGGCGTCGGGGGAACTGCTCTGCCGCGTGCCGCAATAGGGACAGTAGTGGAACTTGGGAGCCAAGGCTTGCGAACAGCTCTCGCACATCAGTCCCAGATTTGCCTGCATGGGAATGGCCCGCAGAATCTCGTCGAGCGTGGTGACGCCGTCGCGCACCAGATCCAGCCCGCTTTCGGCCAGCGTCTTCATTCCGCTGCTGCGCGCGAGGCCGCGTAATTCCTCGAGCCGCACCGTGGTGCGAATCGCGGCGCGCAGCGCGTCGTCGAGTTGGAGCAGTTCGTAAACGCCGATGCGGCCCTTGTAACCGGTGCCGTTGCACTCGGGACATCCCACCGCGATCCTCATCTTCGACGGCGGATCGGTGAGGCCGTGCTTGACCATGCGCAGCGATTCCTCGTCGGTGATGGGCTGCTCGACGAAGCAGGTGCACAATTTGCGCACCAGCCGCTGCGCCAGGATGCCGTTCACGGAGGAGGCGATCAAGTACCCGGCCACGCCAAGGTCCAGCAGACGAATGATCGATTCCAGGCTGCCGTTGGTGTGCAGGGTGGAGAGCACGAGGTGGCCGGTCTGCGTGGCTTTCATGGCGATTTCGGCGGTCTCGCGGTCGCGGATTTCGCCGACCATGATGACGTTGGGATCCTGCCGCAGGACGGATCGCAGCGCGCTCGCGAAGGTCATTCCCGTTTTCGTGTTGATGTTGACCTGGTTGATTCCTTGCAGTTCGTACTCGACGGGATCTTCGATCGTGACGATGTTCACGGCGGGATTCAGGATGACACTCAGGCCCGCATAGAGCGTCGTGGATTTTCCGGAGCCGGTCGGCCCGGTGACCAAAATCATTCCCTGGGGAAGATGCAGGAGATCGTCCAGCTCGTTCCGAATGGATTTTGGCAATCCCAGCTCGCTGAACGATTTCAGGTTGGTGTTGGCGTCGAGCAGCCGGATGACGATTTTCTCGCCGTATTGCGTCGGAAGGCTCGAAAGGCGGAAGTCCACGCGCCGCTCTCCCAGCTTGACCATGAAACGGCCGTCCTGCGGATTGCGGCGCTCGGCGATGTCCATATCGCCCAGGATCTTTATGCGGGAGATGAGGGCATTGTGGATGCCGCGATTCAGGCGGCGCGACTCGTGCAGCACGCCATCATGGCGCATGCGCACCAGGGTCTCGTCACCGAGGGCCTCAATGTGGATGTCGCTCGCGCCCGTCCGGATCGCCTCGTGCAGCAGGGAGGAGGTGATTTCAATCGCCGGGGTGCGACGATGCAGCAATTCCGCCTGCAATTCGCGGAGGGCTTCGATATTGCTTTCGCGCTTGCTGGTGGAAATGAATTCCATCTGCCGCGCGGCTTCGGCATTTTCGTCGTCGGCGAATTCATCGGCCGAGTCGAGCGCAGGGCCGAGCCGATACTCGCGGCGGATGGCGCGCAAAATCTCCTTGCGGAATCCGAAACGCGGAGAAAGCTCGCAGCCCGCGGAAAACCGCACCTGCGAAAGCGCGTCCAGATTTTGCGGTTCGGCCATCACGACCACCAGGCAGCGGCCATCCACCCGCAAAGGCAGAGTGCAATACTTCTCGGCTATCTTCGCGGGGAGAAGTTTGAGGACATGCGCATTGGGCTCGACATTCTGGCAGTCCACATACGGGATGCCGGAAACCTCCGCGATCGCGGTGATGAGCGAAATCTTGTCCACCAGCGAGCGCTCGAAGAGGACTTCGCCGAGACGCATCAGTTTCGTCTTTTGCGCCTCGATCGCCTTCGTGAGATCGGCCGCTGAGATGTGTCCGCGCTCTCGAAGCAGCTCTCCCAGTTTTCGCCTAGCCATGCGCCAATCCTCGATTCTTTTTCGATCTCCCGCCGTTACGCCCAGCCGGCCAAGGCGCGAATGCGCCGCCGAGTGCTAAAGACGCCCGAGCAATTCCGCCTTCTCGTCCGCGGTCAGAACCCCGCGATGCGCCAGCATTTCGATCAGCGCCCCAAGAATATTGGAGGGGAGGCCGGGGCCTTCCCGGCGTTCGGCTACGACCCCACGGCTGGCACATTCGTCGCGCAATGCGAGCCACCGGGCGATGATTTTCGTTTGGTCGGGTTTCACATCTTGGAAGCGAATGCCCATCCCGAGCCCGGGTTGAGTGAACCGGACCTCACCATCCAGCTCGACGCTCTTCAAATCGTGTTCGATCCGCACCTGCACTCGTGTGCCCTCGGCGAAAGCATTGAGAGTGTCCGCGTAACATCCGCCGAGGCTCAGATCCGCGACGCGGCCCTTAATGGAGGCCTCCGAGCTTTTCTCGAGGATTTCAATGCGCGCGGCCAAAGGGGCCCGCTCGTTCTCCCGGCGTTCAGACTGTTGGGTGGTCTTGGCAGAAGATTCCGTCCCGGCGGAAATTGTGGTTGGCATGTGGTCTTCACCTCAGACGTTTCTTGAAAATTCAGGTTATATGCTCCGATATGAAACAACAACGAGGCCGCCCGCGTGGGTTTCTAGCGGACTACCTGTACTCTTTCCCAAGCCACCTGTACCAAGGTACAGGTGCCGGATTGAAATAGTGGTCTGGAGGAGGGGCGGCCTCGCTGAAAAGAGTCAGGGCGGCCCGGCTGGCGCGGGTCGGAATGAAGGGAGTTTCCGATTTTCGGGCTCAGGACTTGTACTTGTGGAGGAATTCAACGCCGATCCCATAAAGCGAGTTCGGCAGCTTCGTTACGCGGGCTATCTTTCCTTCGATACACCACAAGTCGTCGGGTTGGCTCTGCCGACATAATTCGACTCGCACGCGCAGTCCGCGGCGGAAATTGCCGGGCAGCGCGACGAAATACATTCCGGTGCGGCTGAAGTCTCGAGTGCGCCCGGTCATGGGTTTGAGCGAAAGGTCGTCGAACGTAATGCGAAAAGTCATCCCAACCTTTGAGCGGCGTATCTGCCTGCGGTCCGCTTTGGGCCAGGTTTCAAGCCTGGGGTTGCTTTCGACAAGTGTACCGAGCCAGTTCACTCGCGCCCTCCATCCGTGCCAATCTGGAACAGACTTTAGGGGGCGGCCCTTACGGCGTCCATCCCCCGAACGTACTTGTTGCATCCCAGTACATTAGTACCCCTGGCAGGCACCATCCGGGGCAAAGCGACGCAGTGGCCTCGGAATTGACATCTGCCTGGCCGGGGAGTACACACGTAGGAACGCAGATCCGCCGGGAGATAGAATGACGATTGATCGCCGAAACTTCTTGTCCGCCGCCGCGACCGGGGCCGCGGCTGGCGCCGCTCTTCCCGCGCTCATGGGCCCCATGATGGCGTTTGCCGCACAACAACAACAGCAGAGTCCCACACCGACTGTTCTCGATGAAGACGTGATGAAGTTTTGGACGCAGCAGGTCCGACGTGACACGCTGCAACGAGGGGGCCCGGAAGAACCCCAAGACGAAACGCTCCTGCCCGAATTTCTGATTTTCACCGAGGAGCACGGCTTTCGCTCCATCTCCGAGGTCGCGGACTCAGAACTCGCCCCGGAGGGAGACGTCTCCGTAAATATGTGGGTGAACGGTTTTCGGCCGGCCGGCCGGGAACTCGATAAGTTCGAGAGCCAGAACACGGCCTCGCTGCGAATCGATGTCCAGCAGCGCAAGCCGCTCATTCCGATTCTTGAGCCGATGGCCTGGGTCGCGGCCGCAGCTATGAACCCGGTGAAGGGTAAAGGCACGGTCCAGATGACGGACTTGAATTACACGGCGAACGGCAGGATGCAGAACATGCCGCTTCCCGCGGGTTACGGGCGCTGGACCTGGAATCTCTTTTTGCAAAAGCCCGAATCCTTTTTGAGCAAGTTCATCGGCTTCACGTTGCAGGAGGCGGTGAAGTTTTCGCCCCTTTTCACCTTGCCGGCGGTGGCCACTCCAGCTCTGCACGCCATTGACAGTATGTACGGTTACTGGATGGCGGTTTCGCACACGGATTGGATCTTCAGAGCGCCTAACGTGGACGTGTACGCCACCCAGGACACCAAGGATCTTGTGAATACAGCCACAGCCGTGCCGCTGGTGGATGGAACTTACGTGTTGGTGCCGCGCACGTCGCTGGGCCAATTCGACAAGTCCAAAGTGAAAGACTTTGAAGTGCAGCGGGGCGTGATCGTGCCCAAGGGCACGGCACCCACCGACGTCTTCAACGCCTGCAAGAGTTGCATGCCCGAATTCACCTACCTTACGGTCAAATTAACCGTGAAAAAACTCAACATCGGCGGAACATCGGCCTGAGCGGCGAGATCCCGCATCGAACGGCGGCGAGCGCCGTCATCCATTTCGGCTTTGCCGTGGGAGGAGTCGTCACGATCCTCCTCGGTCCCATCCTCCCCATCCTGATCGCGCGCTGGTCGTTGAGCGACGAGCGCGCCGGAATTTTTTTCACGCTGCAATTTCTCGGCAATCTACTGGGCGTGGCGATTCTCGGCGTCCTGCTTTCTTCTCGCGGCTACCGGACGACTTTGGCGGCCGGTTACTTCCTGATCGCGGCCGGCGTGGCCGGGCTCGCTCTCGGGATCGAGACACTCGCCATGCCGTCAACGGCGGTGTTCGGCATCGGCCTGGGACTCGCCCTTTCGGCCTCGAACCTTTGGGTCACGGAGATTTCCCCCTCGCGACGGGCCGCCGCGTTGAGCATTTTGAATGTGGCCTGGGGCGCCGGGGCGATTGCCTGTCCGCCGCTCGTGTTTTTCGCGCAGAAGGCTCATCGGCTCGAACCGCTGCTGTTTTGCGTTGCGGGATTCGCGGCCCTTGTGGCTTTCTGCCTCGCCGGAATGGATATCGAGCCGCCAGCCCAAAAGAGCGAGCAGCCGGGCAGAGCCGCTCCGTCGATCGGAAAGCGCACGGCCCTGGCACTCAGCGGCTTGTTCTTTCTGTACGTCGGAGTTGAAAGTTCCGTGGGCGGGTGGGGCGCGGCATTTGCGAAGCGCGTGGGAGGCCCGATGGGCAGCCCGTGGGAACTTGCGCCCATGTTCTTCTGGGCCGGTCTTGTGGCGGGACGAATTGTTACATCGGCCGTTCTGCACCGTGTCAGCGAAAGAGCTTTTCTCGTCGGCGGACTTTTGTTGGCGGCCGGCTCGAACGCCGCGCTTTTGTCTGTGACTGGATTTCGGGCCGCGATGGTCTGCCTGGTGGCGGCGGGCATAGGACTCGCTTGCGTCTATCCGCTGATCGTGGCGTGGATGGTGGGATACTTCGGCGGGCGCGCTCGGCATAGGAGCAATATTCTTTTCGCACTTGGCTGTTTGGGAGGCGCGACGATGCCGTGGCTCGTCGGCTTCATCTCGACGCACACAGCGAGCCTGCGCGCCGGTCTGCTGGCCCCGCTGGGGGCGTGCCTCATCATGCTGGGTTTGCAATTCCTATTACGAAAGCCGAATGGTGACTCAGTCTCAGTTGAGTAATTCCTATTCATTCCGCGGTTGCTGGGGAGCCAATGTTATTCAGCCGGCGCGTCACTCTCCTGCCGGGAATTCTCAGCCACTCGTTCGTCGATGCCATCCGAACGCTTGCTATCCGCTGGCGAGAGGTTTACATTGTCGCACTCGGCCCTGCATGAATTTGGGGCATCAGCCTTCAAATCTGCTGCGGATTATTCATATTGCTCGCGATTGTGATGGAGATATTCTGCGGAAAAGTGGATGCCATTCGATCTCTTGGACTGGCCACGGCAACATATTAACGGATCGCACTCCTTCTCCTGCGACCCTGGATCACTTCTGCTTTCCTGGACCGGCGCGGACACATGATCGATCAACTGTATGACCTCATCGGCGGGCAGCGAACCGTCTGGGCGGCCACGGAAGCCTTCTATAAACGAGTCTTGGAGGATGCCGCACTCGCTCCCTTCTTCAAGACTGCCGAAATGGCGGAGCTTCGGGCCCGGCAGAGCATGTTTATTTCCATGCTTCTCGGCGGAAAAGTCGTTTATACGGGCAAGGATATCGCCGCTGCCCATGCGCAGGCGCGGGCGCAGGGGCTGAACGACGGGCATTTCGATAATTTCCTGAAGCACTTTCGCGAAGCACTGATTGAAGTGGGCGTCGAGCCTGACAAGGTGAAAAAGACTATAGAACTTCTCGAGAGCAGACGAAGCGCTGTCTTGAATCCCTCAGACTGACTCCGGGGTACCCTCCCAGCTCGGCCGGGCCCTCTTAATCTCTTCCCATCGCCCTCCGTGAACGCGTTTCGCAGCGCTGCTTGATTGGCCTACCCCCTCCGCTGATCATGCGCCGCCGTCCAACTTGCCGTCGGAGGTTTATCGCTTGAGACCGTCTTGGATCAGCCGCATTGCAAAGCGACCCCACGCGCGTGACAATTTCCACAGATTCATGGCTGCCCGCTTGTCAGAAGCTTTCATCGGAGGTGCGCCTATGAGAAGGAAACTCGTTCTGTGGCTCACGCTGGCCGCGGTGTTCACGGCCGCGGGAGCGGCGCGCAGTCAAAGCGCGCAAGGAAACCAGCAGGGGAAAGATTCGCACTTACCGTCCATTCAGGAGCAGAACGCCGCCGCGACTGCCGCCAATGCGTTGATTGTCCAGATCAACGCCGCCATGGATGGCAAACAGTGGCAGCAAGCGGAAGACCTGCTGAAGCAGTTGATCGCGAACTATCCAACCGCGTGGCGGTACCAACAGACCCTGGGCAACGCCCAACTGAATCTGGGCCAGTATGACGACGCCGTACAAACCTACGAGAGCGCAATCAGGCTCGCGCAGGCGGAGTTGAACACAAAACTTCCAGGCGCGGATCCTCAGAGCACGAAGACCGCAATCGCCCAGATGCTCACAAGCGAAGGCAACGCTTATCTCAAGCAGAAGAAGAATGATCTGGCGATTGCGGAGTACACGAAAGCTGCGGAGATAAGTCCGAATCCCGGCTTGGCCTATTTCAATATCTGCGCGGTGCAATACAACACGGGGAATACAGACGGAGCGCTGGCCGCGTGCAACAAGGCCATCGCAATCGACCCCAACAGGGCGGACGCCTACTTCATCATCGGGTCCCTGCTCTTTGCCAACAGCACGATGGACTCGAAGGGAAAGTTCGTGCCGCCACCTGGAGCGATCGAAGCGCTAGAGAAGTACCTGCAGCTTGCGCCGAATGGCGCACACGTAGCTGACGTGAAGGAAATGCTGGACGCCGCAGGAGTGAAGTACTGATTGCCGTGGCGGCGAGGGGAATTGGGGTGGGCGATGGGATTTGAACCCACGACCCTCGGTGCCACAGACCGATGCTCTACCAGCTGAGCTACGCCCACCACCAGCGTCAATCATAACATGCCACGGCCTCGTAGGAACCCGCCTGGACCGCGCCAAGGACTGGCTCTCAGAGTGCACGCCGTCTGAAAGCTGGGCAACGCCCCCAAACACGCAAGATTAGCGCATGCGGCGGAAGGGCGTGAGCTTGCCCAGGTGGGTTTGCGGTGCGCGATTGCGGGCGATGCGCGAGCGGGCGAACTCCGCCCAGGGGCCGCGCGGGTCGTAGCGCAGATAAAAGGAAAGGTGCCGCGTCGCGTCGACGCGTTGATCCAGGCGTTCGTACGCCAGGGCGAGATTCAAGTGCGCGTCCGCCATTTCGGGCGATAGTTCGACGGCGCGCCGCAAGTGTTCGATGGCTTGAATCGTCTCGCCATCGTGCTCGAGTACGCAGCCCAGATTGAATTCCGCGAGCCCGCTCAGGGGATCCAGCGCCACCGCCGTGGCAAATTCCTTTCTCGCCTCGTCCATGCGATCGAGTTGGTAGAGAGTGGTGCCGAGATTGATGTGCGCTTCGGTCCATTCGGGTGAAAGAGCCAGCGCGCGGCGGTAGGCGTCCACCGCGTGTTCGAACGTTTCCGGCGACGTGTCGCAGCCCATCCCGATTTCAAACCACTCCTCCGCAGAGTGCAGACGCCATCGTCCGCACTTTTTCCGCCAGCGAGGAGATTTCAAAATCGAGGACGAATTGCCCAGTCAGCGGCTCAATCGGGCGGCTGTCCGCTTCGGAAGAGCGAACGACAACTTCGCTGCCATTCGTGGAAACGCGGAGAGAGGCCAGCGGAGCCCGAGCCTGCCCCAATTCATCTTCGAGTGCGGCAATGGCGCGGTGCAGTTTTCGCATCGGGACGCGCTGGTCTGAGAGCCGGCGAATCGTTTCGAGCGAAACCAGGTCGCTGAAGCTGTAAAAGCGAGTCCCCCAACGGGACCGCGGCGCGACTGAGTCGCAGCCGCGTCCAGTAGGCCAATTGGCGGCTCTCGATCCCGAGCATCCGCCGGACTTCGCTCTCGGTGTATCTCTGTTCCAAGTTCGTTCCCGGACGCCAATTCTATCCCAGGTCGCCGGGTTGCGGGGCCGCAGGTGTTGAGTTTTCCTTGCTTACCCGATGGAGCCGCGCTCAGTTCGAACAGTGCGCAGACGTTGCCGGGAAGGAACGTCCGGTTGCGCGGCGCACCTGCCTTGCTAGACTTGCTGTAGGGGTCGCCGCAAACACCCGGCCATGCAACCTCACGCAGCAGAAGGGCGCTATCTTGAGCGCCAGATCGCCTACGCCCGCCCGATTTTTCTCACGCTGGCGCTGGTGGATCTCTTCGAGGGGCCGTCTTCACTGCGAGGGCATCACGCCGTTGCATTCATCGCGGCGTATTTGGGCATTTCGCTCCTGATCGTCGCCGTGGACAATCTGCGCGGCGTCTACATCCCGCCTTTGCCGCTGGGCGCGGACATCATCGCGCTATCCGTTTTTCTCCTGTTGACTCCTTCGGTCATCGCGTTCTTGTTCGTGTATCTCTTTGTCGCGCTGGCGGCGGGCACCCGCTGGGGGCTGCGCAAGTCCGTGGTGCTGGCCGGAGCCGCGACCCTGGCGTTATTGCTTCGCGCGGTGCTGCGAGGGACGGTGGACTTGCCGTCCGTGCTGTCTTTGCTCGCGCTGACCGTGGGGACGTTCAGCGCCGGGATCGGCCTGGCGTTCATGGGCGACCGGAACCGGCGTCACGCCGCCGAACATGAGTTCCTCGCGCAACTTTCGTCCTTGATGGACGTGGACATCGGCGTCGCGGAATCGCTGCGGCGAGTGCTCGACGAGCTCGCGCGCAGCTTTGACTGCGCGGCCGCATTCCTCGTCTTTCGCGACGCGGAAATCGAGCGCATCTTCCTTTGGACGGTTCGCGCCGGCGATGACAGCCGGATCAGCCCGGAGAATCTCCCTTTGCATCGCGGCGACGGCTTCCTGCTCGACACTCCGGACATCAATATCTGCTGGAATTCGCTCGAAGGCGCCCGCGAAGGATTCGGCTGGGACCGGCGCACGGGCCGTCCGGCGCGCGAATTGCCCCACATGCCCGGGCTTGCCGCCAAAGAATTAGGAGTGCATTCGCTTCTCAGCGTGACGTTCGACTTCAATGGAGTGCCCGGGGGGCGCATCATGCTCGCAAACTGCGGGCGCCGGTTCGTCCCGGAGGATCTTCGCTGGCTCGAACGCATCGCGCGCCACCTGAGCCCGCCGCTCGAGAATCTCTTTCTCTTGCGGCACATGCGCGCGCGCGCCATCGAGGCCGAGCGCAGCCGCATCTCCCGCGATATTCACGATGGCATCCTGCAAACTCTCCTCAGCGTGGACATTCAGATGGGGGTGATTCGCAAGCGGCTCGCGCAGGCGCCGGAGACGGCGGCGGAAGCGCTCGCATCGTTGCAGAAAACGGTGCGAAATGAGACGGAAGAGCTGCGTCAGTTGGTCACGGACATGCGGCCCCTGCGCGTGCAGAGCGCCGATTTGGTGGATTTGATGCGGGGTTTCGCGGAACGCTTCCGGACGGAGTCCGGGCCGGCGCTCGACCTATTGATCGATTCCGCACAATTGCAGATTCCGGACCGGATTTGCCGGGACCTGTTCCAAGTGTATCGAGAATCGTTACACAATGTGAAAAAACATGCGCATGCCACGCACGTCGTGGTAAAACTGTGGCAGAATGACACGCGGGTCATCCTGGTGGTGGATGACAACGGCGACGGCTTTAGCTTCGCGGGGCGTTTCACCGGTGACGAGCTGGATCGCTTGCGCCTCGGCCCCATCTCTATCAAGGAAAGAACGCGAAGCATGGGTGGAGTCTTGACGGTGGAATCAACTCCCGGCCATGGATCGCGACTGACCGTCGAGATTCCGCTGGGCTGACATGGCCAAGAGCAAACAACAAATACGCATTCTGGTCGCCGACGACCACGCCATCTTCCGCGAGGGGCTCTACAAGCTGCTCGAAAGCGAAGAGGAATTGACGATTGTCGGCGAAGCCTCGAACGGCAACGATTGCGTGAAGCTCCTGGCGAAGCTCAAGCCGGACATTCTGCTGCTGGATCTGCGCATGCCGGATAAGGACGGCCTGGCGGTGCTCGAAGAAGTCAATTTCGATTCTTTGCCCACGCGCGTCATCGTGTTGACCGCCGCCGAAGACGATCGCGACGTGGTCCGCGCCATGCGATTGGGCGCGCGCGGCATCGTACTGAAGCAATCCGCGACGGATCTGCTGGTCAAGAGCATCTTCAAAGTCTACGGTGGAGAAATTTGGCTCGATAACCACATGACCGCCGAGGTCATGAAGGCGTTCTCGAAGTCTTCCGAGAGCGGGCCGCGGCGCGAGAAGCCGCTGCTGAGCGACCGCGAAAAAGAGATCGTGCAGCTCGTGGCCCAAGGGTATCGCAACAAGGAAATCGGGGAAAAGCTCTTCATCAGCGAGCAAACGGTGAAGAACCACCTGCACAATATCTTCGACAAGCTCGGCGTTTCCGACCGGCTGGAACTTGCCCTGTACGCCATCCACCACCGTCTGATCGATCAGAATTAATTGCAAGTGACTCTTCAGCGTCCTCGGTTCTCCGCCCGCGCTAAGCGTGATATCGTAATACGATATATTAGAGGAGAGGAATTGCCCGAGTGAGCCTCACCCAGTCCATCCGCGATTCGTGGGAGCGCTCCGCTTCGCGCGCCCGGCAGGTGGTGCCGCGGCACGAAGACAATTTGTTCCTGCTGCTGGCCGTGGTAATCGGCGTGCTGTCAGGGCTCGCTGTGGTTTCTTTCCGCCGCGCGATCGATCTCGTCCATTACTGGAGTTTCGGCCCCGCCGGCCACACCAGCCACCTGCGATTGCTGCTCGCGCCATCCATCGCCGGCTTGATTCTCGCCTGCATGGCGTTGCTGCTGTTCCCGCTGGTACGCGGAAGCGGCGTCAACCAGACGAAATCGGCGGTCTATATCTACGACGGTTACATTTCCTTCCGCACCGTCATCGGGAAATTCATCACCTGTGCGTTGGCCATCGGCAGCGGCCAATCGCTCGGACCGGAAGATCCCTCGTTGCAAATGGGCGCGGGAATCGCGTCCGTGCTCGGACGAAAGATCAAGTTTTCGCGCGAAAAGCTGCGCTTGATCGCGCCCGTCGGTGCGGCCGCCGGTCTGGCGGCGGCGTTCAACTCTCCGATTACCGCGGTGATTTTCGTCATCGAGGAAATCATCGGCACTTGGAGCTCGGGAATTCTGGGCGCGGTGATTCTTGCAGCCGCGGCCAGCGTGGTGGTGATGCGGCTGTTTCTGGGTGCCGCGCCGATGTTCCATATTCCCGAGTACCGCATGGCCCACCCATCCGAATTGCTTGCCTATGCCGTGCTCGGCGTGGTGGGCGGCGTTGCGTCGCTGGTCTTCTCGAAGCTTCTGGGTTCGCTGCGCTCCCGCATGCGTTCGCTTCCAAAATGGACGCAATACGTGCAGCCCGCGCTTGCCGGGCTGGCCATTGGCGTGATTGCGCTGCGATTTCCTCAGGTAATGGGCGCGGGCTACTCCGCTTTGGATCAGGCGATGAGCGGACATTTCGTCTGGCACATTCTTCTGATCCTCGCGCTGCTGAAAATCCTGGCGACTTCGCTCTCGTTTTCAAGCGGCGCGCCGGGCGGCATGTTCGCGCCGACGCTCTTCGTCGGCGGAATGCTGGGGGCCGCGGTGGGCACGTTGCAGGCCCATTTTTTCCCCGCCTACACGGGCCCTGTCGGCGCGTACTCACTGGTCGGGATGGGAACGCTGTTCGCCGGATTTCTGCGGGTGCCGATGACCTCGGTCTTCATGGTGCTCGAGATCAGCGGAAACTATTCGATCATCATTCCGGTGATGGTCTCAAACACCATTGCGTATCTCATCTGCAGGCGTTTTCAACGCGTCCCGATCTTTGAAGTGCTAACGAAGCAGGACGGCTTGCACCTGCCCTCCGCAGAAGAGGAAAGAGAGGCCCGCGTGTTGCGCGTTGAGGACGCGGTGCGCCCGCCGAGCGGAACGCCGCTTCGCGCTGATGACACCGTGCGCGATGCCCTAGTGCGGGAGTCATCCGTGGCCGGCGGCTCCGGCAACGCGCTCCTCGTTTCCTGGAATTCCGGCCGATGGACTCGCGTCCATCGCGCGGAGCTTCAGGAGGCCGCCCGGCAAGGCCGAAGCGATGAGCCGCTGCGAATCGCCGCACCGGGAGTGCGCCTCCCGCGGTTGCATCCCGATCAATCGCTGGACCTCGCTTTACGGCTGCTACGGGACTCGGAATTCCTGCCGGTCGTCCACCGCGCCGACCCGCGCCGCCTGCTGGGCGTGGTCGGTTTGCAGGACATTCTCTCCGTTTACCGGCGCACGCCGGCGGCGGACTAGCCCAGAATGACTCTGTTTTTAACGCGTTGGGCCTAAAGTTCCCCGCGCCGGGATAAAACCCCCAAATTCTTTCATAGTACACCGGTACCAAATCAGACTGCCCGAAATCGGGACCGTCGCTCTATTGAGGCAGACGCCGCCCGAACCTAAAGTAATCGCGTAACTTAAATGAGCTTCCACATGGAGGAGGCACTTTGTCACCCAGCGAGAGACGCACAGCCCAGCGCTTCCAAATCAAGCTGCCGATTACGGTGCGCTGGACTACAGGGAATTCGATAGGCGAGGCGACGACGGAGTCGAAGGACGTTAGCTCGCGCGGCGTCTATTTCTTCCTTCCGAAAGAAGTGAAGAACGGCTCGCCGGTGGAGATCCTCTTGACCTTGCCCCACGAAATCACGCTGGCGGGTCCGGTGCGAGTTCGTTGCCTGGGCCGCATCCAGCGCGCCGAGAACGGCCAAAACGGCCGGAGCAACAGCGTCGGAGTAGTGGCTGAAATCGAGCGTTACGAATTCTTGCGCGGCGACGAGTACGTCGCGTAACCCGAACTTGCTTGCCACCTGCGGAGGCGAGCAGGAGAAGCCGGGGTGCCTTGGCCCCTCAGCGAAGCGCCCCGGCTTATTTTTTTAGAGTTCACTCATAGCGCAGCGCTTCAACGGGATCGAGGCGCGCTGCGCGTGAAGCAGGGTAAGTCCCCGCCGCCAGACTCACCAGCACCGAAAATCCCATCGCAAACAGAACCAGCCACCACGGAACCGCCCAAATATTTGGCAATGCGAAACCTTGCCGGTGCAGAAAGAATGCTGTGCCCGCGTTGATAACGCGGCCAATGCCCCAGCCGAGTGCAACGCCTAGAGCACCGCCTAGAAACCCCATCGCCGCAGCCTCGACGAAAAACAGCCGCCGGACGTTCTCGATCCGCCGCGCCCAGCGCTTTAAGTATGCCGATTTCCCGGCGACGCTCCAAAATCGCCATCACCAGCGTGTTAATGATGCCGAGCGAGGCGACCGCGAGAGCAAGGCTGCCGAAAATTCCCAGAAACATATCGAACACCCTGAAAACGAGCCGCATGCCGCGCGCCACATCGAGCAAGGAAAACGCTTGATAACCCATCTCCTTGATGGAAGCTTCGACGGCTGCGACGGCCGACGTGCCGTCGGTGCGCACAGTCAGGCTTCCATAACGTTGTCCGCCGTGCGAAGCGGAAGCTTCGTTCATTACATCACGCAGATCGCTGCCTTGAATCGGATTGAGCTCTTGCGCCACCCCAAGGGGGATGTATCCGCCTGAACCCTCGAAGCCACCGGGGCCTGCGCCGGGTTGGCCGGAGACAACTACGCCGACGATCGTAAATTGCTTTTCGACAGGGATGATCGTGAAGCCGAGCCCCAAGTCCATCGGATTTTCCGAAGCGTTTCCACCGCCGGTCGGCGGTTGCGCGTTCGCTTGCGATGCATCCGCCTGGGAAGCTGGGCGGGATTGCCGCTGCGGAAAACGCAGCGTGAGCGTGCGGCCAACCAAAGCCGCGGGCTGAATCTTTTCGTCGTCGGCCAGCGATTGCGCCAGATCGGTGCTTAGAATCAATTCCTGCGCTTGCTGCGAGGAAAAGAAGCGGCCGGCCATGCCCTCGAAGGCGTCGTTGGTGCGGTCGGAATCGGGCAAGCCGCTGATGGACGTCATCCTTCGCGCATTTGAGCTGCTTGGCGTCGTCTCACTCGGATTGGCGGCGCTGGAATTTGCGGGCTGCGCCGGAGTCGCGCCCGCGGGTCCGCCTGCCGGGGCGAGTTCGGCTTCGGCGTTGAATCGCACGGGCGAATAGACTTCGAGAACGCCGGGCAATTTTGCGATTTGCTGCCGGGCGTCTTCGTCAAGCGGCTTGATGCTTTGGGGCTGTGCGTCCATGCCCAGGCGCGGACGTTCGCCGCCCGGCCCGCCGCCGAGCTGGCGCGGGCGCACCATCACAGAATCAAAAAGGCCCGTGCGTTCCAGGCGCCGCATGGCGAGCTGTTGCAAGCCGATGCCGAGCGAAAGCATGGCGACGAGCGACGCGACGCCCACGCCGATGCCGAGCGTCGTCAGGAAATTGCGCAGAAGCGATTCGCGCAGATTGCGAGCGGCCAGTTCGCACAGATCGCGGAGCTTCATCGCCGGCGCTCCTCGTTCGAGATGCGGCCGTCGGACATGGTGACGATGCGGTCAGCGTAGCGCTCGGCGAGCGCGCGCTCGTGGGTGACGACGATGACGGTCACCGCGGGCGCGCCGCCACCTGGGCGGTGAATCTCCTCGATCAAACGCAAGATTTCTTCGCCCGTGCGGCTATCTAGGTTGCCGGTGGGTTCGTCGGCGAGAAGGATGGTGGGGCGATTCACCAGAGCGCGCGCGATGGAGGCGCGCTGCTGTTCGCCGCCGGAGAGTTCCGTAGGGCGATGACCGCGCCGCGCGCTGAGAAGCACGCGCTCGAGCGCTTCGCTGACGCGCGCGGGCCGCTCGGCGCGCGGCACTTCCGCGAGGCGCAGCGGCAGCTCGACGTTTTCTTCGAGTGTCATGCGGGGTAGCAGATGAAACGCCTGGAACACCATGCCGATAGTGTGGCTGCGATGGTGCGCCAGTTCCTCGCCGGACATTTTCGCGAGGTCGCGGCCCTCGGCGAAGATCGCTCCGGAAGTGGGGCGGTCGAGACCCGCGAGCAGATTCAGCAGCGTGGATTTGCCGGAGCCCGACGCTCCGAGAATCGCGAGGAATTCGCCGCGCGGGATTTCGAGCGAGATGCCGTCCGCCGCGCGAATCAGGGCCCCGCCCATTTGGTAGTGGCGCGTGACGTCCACGGCGCGAACCGCCGCGCCGTCGGCCTGGTTTGGTAATGACGTCGTAGTTGAGCTCACAGTTGTACTACGCATCGCGCAGCAGGATGGTTGCAGCAATCGCAGGCCGCGCGACCCGATCCCACGATTTCATTCTAACCGGAAGCTCGCAATGGGCTGAAGCGATAAGTCGCCTACCAGCGGCGAGCTGCGAAGAGCAGCAGGGCGACGATCACGGGAATGGATCCCAGGGCGATGAGCAGGATCAAGAAATTGGACGAGCGGGCGTTGCGGCGCTGCCGCCAATTCATCAGCTCAGGACGGTTTGCGTCGACGCCCACCTTCTCCATATTCTCAAGGTCTGAAATGAATGCTCGCGCGTGGGGATAGCGGTTGCGCGGGTCGCGTTCCAGGGCGCGGTAGATAACCTCCTGCAATTGCGGTGAAATCTCCGGATTGGCTTCGCGCGGAGGGGTCGGATCGTTAAACAGGCGATCGTTCATCACCGCGAGGGGATTATCGCCGTGGAACGGCTCCTGGCCCGTGAGCATTTCGTAGAGGATTACGCCGGCAGCGTAGACGTTGCTGCGCGCCTCCCCGCGCTTGCCCTTGGCCTGCTCGGGCGAGATGTACGTGGGCGTTCCGACAATGGTTGAAAGTTTACCGAAGGTCAGGCGGCGCGCGCCGGATTGTGAGGCGATCCCAAAGTCGATCAATTTGATGCTGTCGTCGGCGCAGACCATGATGTTTTCTGGCTTGAGATCGCGGTGGACGACGCCCTGACTGTGAATGTATTCGAGCACCTGGAGAATTCCGGTGGCGATACGGATCGCGCGATCTTGGGGCAATTTGCCTTGCTCGGAGAGAGTTGTCGCGCAGGGGACGTCCATCCACCCATTCCATCACCATGTAAAGGCGGCTCTGGTGGTTGCCCGGGAGGACGCGAATCACTCCGGGGTGCGATAGGCGCTTTCCGATTTCCTGTTCACGCTGGAAGCGGCCGAAATAGATTACGTCCGCTTCGAGCTGCGGCTCGGGAACCTTTAGGGCGACGCTCTCGCCGGTGAGTTCGTCCGTGGCGCGAAACAGCGTAGACATTCCCGTTTGCGCGACAACGTCTTCGATGACGTAGTGGTCGAGTTTCTCGCCGGCTTGCATGGCCGCGCTCATGGGGAGAGCCTAGAAGAAAAGCCGTTAAGAAGTTGTAAGAATTCCGTTGATCTGGCGTAAGAGTTGAGTCCTGGAGGGGAAGGAACTGCGCGCCGGCGATCCCGCCCCGAGATGCGAATTACCAGCGAGGTTCGCGGGGCTGGCGCGGAGAATCGCGGTAATCCTCGTGCGAGAATCGCTCCCGGCCGCCGCCGTTTCCACCACGGCCGCTGTTACTGCCACGGCTGCTATTCCCACTGCGATTGCCGCTGCCGCCACGACCGGAGTCCCCGCGCGGCGCAAAATTGGAGGAGGGTCTGCTGGGGCGATCGCCCTTGGGGACGGCCTCATTCACCCGGAGCGCGCGCCCGCCGATCTCTTTGCCGTTGAGCGAAGCGATGGCCTGCGCGGCGCCTGCGTCGTCCGTCATTTCCACGAACGCGAAACCTCGAGCGCGGCCCGTTTCACGATCCATCGCGACGTGCACGCGCGTGATCGGTCCGAACGGCTCGAACAATGTCCGAAGTTCACTTTCTGTGGTTTGAAAATTGAGATTGCCGACAAATAGATTCTTCATCCTTAACCCTTTCCTCCGGCACGTAGGCGGCGGGGTTGAACCTAGTTGGCGACTTTGGCAGCGAGGCTGCCCGAATTCAAAGCGTTGCTGCAATTGAAGCCGGAAGCGAAACTGGCCGTGGATGAGGGGCTGGCCAGTTGATAGGCCGATCCGCCAGACGAATCCGCAGAGTTTGCCGATAGCATGTAGTTGAACGAAGTAGAGGACA
>CAWCYS010000081.1:0-12143 GCA_963799715.1 Terriglobia bacterium
ACGCCGCGCTCGTCGAATTGCCCGCGGATGCCGCCGCGAAAGGCTGGCAAGGCGCGACCGACATTCTTTTCCTCCCGCCGCGCGATCCCAGCAAGGAGCAGTGGGACGGCGTCCGCATGGGGTTCGACGATCCGGGAATTACCGCGAGCACGGGGTTCGCAGGCGTGGAATCGCTCGAAGCCTTGCGCGACACGCTTCGCAAAATCCAAAAGATATATCCCCAGATGTTCACGGTCTTCCCCGCGGGGGCGAGACCGGCTATCCCCACGAGCAGGAGGAACTCGATTGGCTCAAAGAGGCCGTCCCGGAAGAAAAATGGAAAGACGCGCGTGAAGCCATCGGCGCCATGCGGCTGGTGAAATCGCCGGGCGAGCTGGCGCTGATGCAGCATGCGATTGACGTTTCCGTGGACGCGCATCTCGAAGCGATGAAAATGATGCGTCCCGGCCTGTACGAGTACCAGATCGCCGTGCGGCGCATGGTCGAAATTCACGATTGGGGCGGCTGCGAGACGGAGGCCTACGCGCTGATCGTCGGCTCCGGGCCTAATTCCGTCGTGCTGCACTACGACAAACTCAGCCGCAAGATCGAGGGTGGCGACATCGTCTTGCTGGACGTCGGCGGGCAATATTCCGGCTACGCTTCGGACATCACGCGCACGCTCCCCGCGAACGGCCACTTCACGCCGCGCCAGCGCGAGATCTACGACATCGTTCTCGGCGCGCAGAACGCCGCATTCGCCGCCGCCAAGCCCGGCATGACGCTGGGCCACGGCGAGGCCAAGAGCCTCTACGCCATCGCCTACAACTACATCAACACGCACGGCAAAGATCGCGAAGGCCGCTCGCTCGGCCGCTACTTCATTCATGGGCCTAGGCGACCCGTCGGACTCGAAGTCCACGACAATGGCGATAACGACGTCGCCGAACAATTGATGTACAGCACGCTCCAGCCGGGAATGGTCATCACGCTCGAGCCGGGCATTTACATTCCCGAAGAAAACATCGGCGTGCGCATCGAAGACGACGTTCCTAATCACCCCGACCGGCTCGAAAACGCTGACCGAGCGCCTCCCCCGCGATCCCGACGCCATCGAAAAAATCATGGCCCAGAGTCGCGCCGAACGGGAGAAGTCTTCTCCCTCGGATGGTGCTCCGGCCTCTCGCTAAGCGCCCTAGTCACAGACTTAGAGGCATGGTCCCAGCGACGGCGATTTTCAAGGCGCCCCGTTTTCCCTCTCCGTGTCCGCGATTATTTTTGTTTCTCTAATCGCGAGCATAACCTCTCCAAAATCGCAAATGGTCGTGTGCACTCAAGAACGGAGTTAGTCACTCGCTGAGGAAGTACTTGAGTGGTATGATTGCGTTGCGTCCCTTCAGTGGCAGGAGGCCTTCCATGCGATTCCTTTCGCAAGTCTCCTCGTTATATTCCTTCTCACGCCCGTATTTGCTCAGCAAACCGCCGACGGACCGGCGGACGCCAAGGCGCAGAAAACATACAAAGACGGTCTGCAATTGCTGCAAGCCGGTAGGGAAGACTGGGCATTGGATTCTTTCAAGAAAGCGGACAAGCAGGACGGGGGCCACTGTTTGGCCTGCCAGGAAAAGATAATCAAGTACGGCGAGGAGCTTGGTGATTGGAAGGCCGCCGAGTTGGCCGCGACGGAAATGGTGGCGGAGGCGCACGGGAATCTAGAAACGGCCCACGCGCACTACCGACTAGCGATGATTTACATGGAGGAAGGCTTGCCGAAGCACAAGACCGAGTTCTTCACGCGCGCGACATGACGAGCTCACCCAGGCCCTCGCCGCGTATCCGCAGTTCGCCAACGCGCTTTTCCTGGATGGCCGGGCGCTCGCAAATCTGCAACAAGACGACGCCGCGAAAGCCCGGTTCGAGCAGTATCTGCAGTTGGCGCCTGCTGGCGATCCCGCCGCCCGGCGCGCGCAACGCTTTATCAGCAGTCCCGACCTCGCGCGCGCAAGGCTGGCGCCGGCGTTCGAGGTGATGACAGTCGACGGCCAGCGGATTTCCATGGACGAGTTGCAGGGCAAGGTGGTGCTGCTCGATTTTTGGGCCACGTGGTGCGGACCTTGCCGCGAAGCGCTGCCGCACATGAAAGAGATCGCCAATAGGTTTCAAGGCCAGCCACTGGTGATTCTCAGCGTGAGCCTGGATGACGATGCGCAGAGATGGAAGGATTTCATCGCGAAAAACGAGATGACTTGGCCGCAATACCGCGACGGCGGCTTCACCGGCCCAATCGCGAGGCTGTTTGACGTGGAGGCCATTCCCACCACGTTCACCATTGACGCGGTCGGCGTGATGCAAGCGGAACATGTGGGAGACGCCTCGATTGAAGGGCGGATAAAGAAACTCATCGCCGCCGCGCGCGAAGCGGAGGCTCCGCAAAACCCTCCGAATTGAGACCAAGTCCTGATTTAATAGACCACCAGGGGAATGCTGCCCCCGAGCGGAGAGGGGAAGTCAGCGATGGGGACGCCCCGTGTTAACTTGACGCTTTCCAAATGGACGATTGGCGCCATCGTGGGCACCTGTGGCTACTTGGGTCTGGCCATTCTCGGCTGGGGCGGGTTTGTGGCCTTCTTCTCCCACCCGGCGCTGATCGCGCTTGCTGTGGGGCTCTTCCTGATGTTGGTCGCGTCGGTTTTCAGCAGCGGGAATGTAAGTTCCGGCGTGCGCGAGGATCGCAGCAACCGCTGGGTCGTAGTAGCCCTTGGCCTGATGGGGCCGCTCGGCGGCTACCTGCCGGCGTACACGGACCGAAAAGAATTCTGGACGATTGACGGCGATGCCGTTCGCTGGATCGGCGTCGCTCTCTTTGCTGTGGGGGGCGTGTTGCGGTTGTGGCCGGTTTTTGTGCTCCGCAATCGCTTCAGCGGACTGGTCGCCATTCAGCCGGGGCACACGCTAGTCACCACCGGCATCTACAGCGTAATCCGGCATCCCAGCTATGTGGGTTTGCTCATCAACACCTTGGGATGGGGCTTGGCCTTTCGTTCGTGGGTCGGCGTGATTCTCACCGCGCTTTTCATTCCGCCGCTTCTCGCGCGCATCGTTGCGGAAGAGAAGTTGCTACGCGACGAGTTCGGAGATCAGTGCGCTGCATACTGCGAACGCACCTCGCGCATGATTCCGGGAGTCTTTTAGCCCTGCGTCCGGCGTTTCGCCATTTCGATCGGCTAGATAGGAGAAGGCATGTTGAGAATCATCAGACTTGGGATGTACGGCATAGTTCTTGCGATTGCGCTCGCAGCGGCCCCTGCCATGCAAGCTCAACAATCACGCGGCACTCCAGCGGCACCCGTGCCCCCGCGTATCCTCACTAGTCAGCGAGTGTTTGTCTCCAACGCCGGGATGGATGCGTCCCTCATTTTCAACGGTGTGTCGGGACCCGACGAACCTTACAATCAATTCTACGCGGCCATGAAAAACTGGGGTCGCTATGAACTCGCCGCGGATCCCTCCGATGCCGATTTAGTGTTTGAGATCCATTACGACTCTTATGACCAATTACAGCTGTCCATTCTGGACGCCAAGACGCACTTCACCCTCTGGCATCTTATGCAGTTGGTGGGAGCTGCGAACCTCAAATCGACCAAGGAAAGGAATTTCACCCAGGCGATGGCGAACCTGATGGACGATCTCAAGAAATTGACCACCCAACCCGCCGTTCCGACATCCGACAAATAATTCGGCTACGCTCGAGCTGCAACGGAGAGTTTTCGCCGTGAGAGGGAATATGAGAGGAACGTTAGAAATGCCTTCCTTACTTCGTTGGTGGGACGGGATGCACAGCCGGCGCGGCGGCGGGGGCCAGTTTCATGTGCTGCGCGATGTACTGCAAGAAATCCCGCGATAGGTCGAGGCTCAGGCTGGCCCAGCGATCATTGTGTGCAATTTCGGCCGAGTCGAGAAGCTGGCGCCAGAACGCGAGAAGTTGCGGATCTAGATTTTTCTTCGTGTTTTCCGAGCCGAGCATGCCGTCGGCGATTAAGTGCAGCGTGGTGAGCGCCCCGGCGAGCGTCGCCGCCTGATCGGGCGTTTCGCATTCGCCTTCGATCCGCAAGCGCAATTTGTCGGTCGTAGGCTCCACGGTGAGGTCGCCCCAATGCATGGATCGGATCAGATCGCTCATCTGTTGCGACTGGATCCCGCCGGGCGCAAAGTTCGGCGGAAGATTTCGCGTCCGCCAAACGATGAAGAACGGCGCGCCGGCCACACGCGCGAATTGCGTGGAAAGCGCCGGATCCGGTGACGGATCCGCGCCGGGCTTGTCCGCCGGCGGCGAGAGGATCGCGTCGAGACTGCCGCTATTGGAAATTGCGATTCGATTCGCGCCGAGAAATGTGATGGCGATGATTTTTCCCGGCGTGTCCGACTTGACGAGGAAAACTTCCCGGGAGCCGCGATGTTCCAGCGTTCCGTTGGCGAGCGCGTAGTCGCGAATCTTCTTTTCGTCAAAATGTCCTTCGCCGACGACGATCACTTCGCTCGGCGCATCCGAGGAATTCTTGCGGGAGATCAGCACGAAGCGGTCGAGATCGCGTCCGTAATCGAAGCCGGTGGCGCGCTCGAACGCCGCATAATCGGCGTCCTCTTGCGTGTTCGACGCCACCGATAGCAAGGGTTGCAGCAGCGGTGAAGCCCGCAGCGCCGCAACGTCGGCGTACGCCACAAAGTCGGAATCGGCCGGCGCGTAATCCGTAAGGCTTGCAACCGACGCGGCGCGCGCGCCCAAGAGTCGAGCGAAGCCAATGTGGTAGCCCGCGGCAATGATCGCGAGTGCTGACAGCGGCGACACCGGCGATGCTGATCGCGATTCGTCGTCGAGTCCTCATCGTAAACGGTATTGTCTCACCGCCGCGGCCGCAGCGGAAGCGTTGCCCCCGCGCACGGCGGCATTTCAAACGGGGCGAAATTCCGAGTTGCCGCTTTGCGCGGAGCGGCGTGGGCGATACAACCGCCCCGTTCCCTGCTGCCGAGGGAGCGTTTGCTCTTGCGAGCTAGGCCTTGCGTTCTTGTGTTGTGTTCGCGAGCCGGAATGGGTGTATACTTGGGCTTGCGGTGGAACCCTGGTGAAAGACTGGCCCACAAGTTGCTGAGCGCCCGTTGAGGTGTCTTGCAATTGGTGTGCCTATTTGCTATTCTCTTTCGGTTTGCTCCGTGCTGGCGTAGCTCAGCGGTAGAGCATCTGATTTGTAATCAGAGGGTCGGGGGTTCAATCCCCTCCGCCAGCTGAGATTGGAAGCATGGTTTTTTCCGGGAATTTTCCCGAGGGGCTGGAGGCCGATTTCCTCCGTTGTAAAGCAGGCGAGTTGGTGTCTTCGCGCGGGTTGAAGACTGGGGATTCGTCTGCAATTTTATTTCCCCGTGCGGACGGGTGGGTGAGTGGCTAAAACCAGCAGACTGTAAATCTGCCGCTCCTTGCGGGCTACGGAGGTTCGAATCCTCCCCCGTCCACCACTCGAATGCACTGTTGAGGTCAACCGAAGTGCGGGCCCGTTTCAGCGGGCCGGCAACACGAGATTCTCGATTGAAAATTCGGATTCGCGGCTTAAACCCCGCGCAGGCATCGCGCGGCGGGCGGCGCGAAGCGCGGTCGAAAAATCGCCTGGGTAGCTCAGGTGGTAGAGCGCGTCCTTGGTAAGGACGAGGTCACCGGTTCAATCCCGGTCCCAGGCTCCAGGGTCGGCAGTGGCGGTTGCTGGTGGGAATTGTCTACGGATTTTGGATTCGGGGGGGGAGCAGTGCCGGGCGGGGGTAACTCAGTGGTAGAGTCTCGGCCTTCCAAGCCGATGGTCGCGGGTTCGAATCCCGTCCCCCGCTCCATTTGGCATTTGTAAGATCACTTGGCGCGGGGATGCGCCGGACACAGCGATTTGCTGGGGAGTGAGCGGAATGGCGAAGGAAAAGTTTGAACGATCCAAGCCGCACGTGAATATCGGGACGATCGGGCACATCGATCACGGCAAGACGACGTTGACGGCGGCGATCACCAAGGTGCTGTCGAAGAACAATCCGAAGGTGTCGTTCCGCGCGTTCGACACGATCGACAACGCGCCGGAAGAGCGGGAGCGCGGGATCACCATCGCGGTGGCGCACGTGGAGTACGAGACGCCGAACCGGCACTACGCGCACATCGATTGCCCGGGTCACGCGGACTACATCAAGAACATGATCACGGGCGCGGCGCAGATGGACGGAGCGATCCTGGTGGTGGCGGCGACGGACGGACCGATGCCGCAGACGCGCGAGCACATTCTATTGGCGCGGCAAGTGGGCGTGCCGTACATCGTGGTGTTTTTGAACAAGTGCGATTCGGTGGAGGATCCGGAGTTGCTGGAGTTGGTGGAGTTGGAAGTGCGGGAGTTGCTGAAGAGCTACCAGTATCCGGGCGACGCGGTGCCGGTGATACGGGGGTCGGCGCTGGGGGCGTTGAACGGGGAAGAGAAGTGGGAGAAGACGATTTTGGAATTGATGGAAGCGGTGGACAAGAACATCCCGTTGCCGCAACGGGAAGTGGACAAGCCGTTCGCGATGCCGATTGAGGATATTTTTTCGATTTCAGGGCGCGGGACGGTGGTGACGGGTCGGGTGGAGCGCGGGAAAGTGAAGGTCGGCGAAGAAGTGGAGATCGTGGGATTTCGTCCGACGATGAAGCGGATCGTGACGGGCGTGGAGATGTTCCGGAAGTTGTTGGACGAAGGGATGGCGGGGGACAACGTGGGCTTGCTGCTGCGCGGGACGGAGAAGGAAGAAGTGGAGCGCGGGCAGGTGATCTGCAAGCCGGGGTCGATCACGCCGCACACGAAGTTCAAGGCGGAAGCGTACGTATTGACGAAGGAAGAGGGGGGTCGGCACACGCCGTTTTTCACGGGGTACCGGCCGCAATTTTATTTTCGGACGACGGACGTGACGGGGGACGTGCACTTGCCGGCAGGAGTGGAGATGGTGATGCCGGGGGACAATATCGCGGTGCAGATCTCGCTGATCACGCCGGTGGCGTTGGAGAAGGGGCTGCGGTTCGCGATTCGCGAAGGCGGCCACACCGTCGGCGCCGGCGCCGTAACCGAGATCATCGAGTAGAGGCCGAGGACCATGCGGGAACTGATCACATTGCAGTGCAACGATTGCAAGAACCGGAACTACGCGACGACCAAGAATCGGAAGAAGCACACCGATCGCTTGGAGACGAAAAAGTTTTGCAATACTTGCCGGAAACATACCGTGCACCGCGAGGTGAAGTAATTCCGGCGCGGGCGCGAGCCGAAAGATAGAGGGGAGTAGGTTCAACGGTAGACCGCCGGTCTCCAAAACCGGATGTGGGGGTTCGAATCCCTCCTCCCCTGCCAGATTGTTGCGGGTGCGAAGGCGGGCGGGGAGCGTAGGGCGGGGCCCAGAGGCCTCGAGAGGCTGAGATTGATGGCCGTGACGGAAAAAATGAATCAGACCGCAGCCGCGGGTGGAAACGAAGAGCGCCGGTCGCCGGCGTGGCTGGATCGTTTGCTCGAACGCCCGCGCCGCTGGCGGCTGTTCCTGCACGAAGTGCGGCTGGAAATGCGCAAGGTCACCTGGCCGTCGCGCCACGACGTGACCGTCACGACTTCGGTAGTGATCGTGACCGTGGCGGCTTTCGGCGTTTTCTTTTTCTTTACGGATTCGACCGTGCAGTGGCTGATGAAACATCTCTGGAATTTTTTCAAGCACTGAGGATGCCGGCGAGCTATGACGAAGCAGTGGTACATCATCCATACCTACTCGGGCTTTGAACGCAAGGTGAAGGAGAGCCTCGAGAGCCGCGTGGCCGCGTTCGGGCTGCAGGAGAAAATCGGCCGGCTGATGATTCCGACCGAGGATGTGGTGGAAGTGCGCGGCGGCAAGAAGATCGTCACGCCGCGAATGCTCTACCCCGGATACGTGCTGGTCGAGATGGACATGGACGACGACACCTGGCACGTCGTGCGTTCGACGCCCAAAGTCACGGGCTTCGTGGGTTCGGGGCAGACGCCCTCGCCGCTTTCCGAGGGTCAGATCGAGGAGATTCTGCACCGCGCGACGATCACGACCGACAAACCGAAACCCAAGCTGGTCTTCGAGCGCAACGAACAAGTGCGCATTGTGGATGGGCCGTTTGCGACGTTCACCGGCGTGGTGGAAGAGGTCAATTCGGACCGCAGCACGCTGAAGATCTCGGTCACAATTTTCGGACGCTCGACTCCGGTCGAGCTGGATTTCGCGCAAGTCGAGAAAGTTTCCTAGAGGATTTCAAAGATGGCGAAGAAAGTTCAAGGAACCGTGAAGTTGCAACTGCCGGCCGCGAAGGCGACGCCCGCACCGCCCGTGGGCACCGCGCTGGGTCCACAAGGCGTGAGCATTATGGATTTTTGCAAGCAGTTCAACGCCAAGACGGCCAAAGAGCCCGAGGGAATGATCATCCCCGTGCTGGTGACGATTTACACCGATCGCAGTTTCACGTTCATCACCAAGACGCCGCCGGCGTCCGAACTGCTCAAGCGCGCGGCCGGTATCGTGAAGGGCTCAGCCGAGCCGAACCGCACCAAAGTCGCGAAGCTGACCCGCAAACAGATTGAAGACATCGCGCGGATCAAGCTCGTGGATTTGAATACGACGAGTTTGGACTCCGCCGTACGCACCGTGATGGGCACGGCGCGCAACATGGGAATCGAAGTCGAAGGCTAGGAGATCGAGATGCCGCGGAAGATCGGAAAGAATACGGAAAAGGCGCGCAAGCTGGTGGAAGCTCGCGCCTACAAGCTCGGCGAAGCCGCCGAGACGCTGAAGAAGGCGCACTTCGTCAAGTTCGACGAGACGGTCGAGCTCGTGGTGAATTTGGGCGTGGACCCCAAGCACTCCGACCAAATGGTGCGCGGCACGGTGGTGCTGCCGAATGGCCTGGGCAAGTCCAAGCGCGTGCTGGTGATCGCCAGCGGGGAAAAGGTTCGCGAAGCGCAGGACGCGGGCGCGGATTTCTTCGGCGGCGAAGATATGGTGCAGAAGATTCAGGAGGGCTGGACCGATTTCGACGCGGTCATCGCCACGCCGGACATGATGAAGTCCGCAGGGCGGTTGGGAAAAGTTCTCGGGCCGCGCGGCTTGATGCCGAATCCGAAGACCGGCACGGTGACGTTCGAGGTCGCGAAAGCCGTCGCGGAGATTAAAGCCGGAAAAGTGGAGTTCCGCGTGGACAAGACCGGAATCATTCATTCTCCGGTGGGCAAAATCAGTTTTGAAGCGCCGAAGCTGGCGGAAAACGCGCTGGCTTTGCTTTCGGCCATCGTGAAGGCCAAGCCGGCGGCGGCGAAAGGCAAGTACGTCAAGCGAGTGACGCTGACCTCGACGATGGGGCCGGGCATTCTGATCGATGCGAATGAAGTGGACGCGGCCACGGCCGCCGCAGCGTAAGCGGAGCGGAAGACATGAAAAGCCGAAGCGAAAAGCAGAAGGACCTGGACAATCTCAAGACCGCGCTGGCGGAAGTCTCCACGGTGATCCTGACGACGTTTAAGGGCATCACCGTCGAAGACGATACGAAGCTCCGCCGCGCCGTGCAAGCCGCGGGCGGCAAGTATGAAGTCGTCAAGAATACGCTCGCGGAGCGCGCCGGTCAGGGCACCCCCGCCGAGCCGCTCTTGAAGAATTTGAGCGGGCCGAATTCGATCGCCTTCACGGCGACGGATCCGGTGGCGCTGGCGAAAGCGCTGACGAAAGTCGCGAAAGACGTTCCGGCGTTCAAATTTAAGGCCGGTATCGTGCAAGGGCGGGTGCTTTCGATCGCGGAAATCCAGCAACTGGCATCGCTGCCCTCGAAGGAAGAATTGATCAGCAAGGTGATGTTCCTGTTGAGCGCGCCGGCGCAGAGGATCGCGATGGTGCTGGGTGGGATAGTCGAAATCTGGCCGTTACGGTGAGCGAGGCGGTCAAGGCCGACAAGTTCGGCTCCAGCGGCGGCGCCGCGGAGTCCGCGCCTGTGGGCGAATCTCAATAAGCTTCGAAATACTGCGAAGAGGAGAGTAAACGGCAATGGCAAACAATGTGGAAGCAATTCTGGAGCAGATCAAAGGCCTCACGCTGCTGGAGGCCGCCGATCTGGTCAAGAAGATGGAAGAGGCCTTCGGCGTTTCAGCGGCGGCTGCAGCGCCGGTGATGGTCGCGGGCGGCGCAGGCGCGGCCGGCGCGGCTCCGGCCGAGGAGAAGACCGAGTTCGCGGTGGTGCTGACGCGGCATGGGCGCCAACAAGATCAACGTCATCAAGGCGGTCCGCGAAGTCACCAGCCTCGGCCTGAAGGAAGCCAAGGATCTTGTGGACGGCGCGCCGAAGACCGTCAAAGAAGGCGTCAACAAGGACGAGGCGGCGACGATCAAGAAGAAGTTCGAAGACGCCGGCGCGAAAGTCGAAGTGAGTCAACGGACCGGGCGTGGTGCGCGAAGATTCGCTCCGGCCTCGGGCCGGCGGGAGTCGCTTACGCAGGTTCCTAGCAGTCATCCTCAGGGGTCAGACGTGGTTAGCCGGGACCGCGAAACCCTGCGCGTGTGCGCGCAGGTGGACCGGTGCATGCCTTTTGTGGTCGTGAGGAAAACAGAATGAAGAATGGTCAGAATCACCTTCGCGAGCGGGAGCGGCTGGGTTTTCGAAGATCCAGAGCACCATCCAGATTCCGAACCTGATCGAAGTCCAGAAGAAATCGTACCAGCGCTTTCTGCAGATGGATCTGCTGCCTTCGGAGCGCGAGGACACGGGCTTGCAGTCGGTGTTCACGTCCGTGTTTCCGATTCAGGATTTCCGCGGGCTGTCGCAGCTGGATTTCGTGGACTACGCGATCGGCAACTGGGAGTGTAAGTGCGGCAACTTGAAGGGGCTGCACCACCTGCGCGCCACGTGCCGAAATTGCGGCGCGTCCGTGGTGACGAACCCGTATCAGACCGGCAACGTCATCTGTTCGAAGTGCGGCACGTTCAACAAGAACACGCCGACCTTCTGCGAAAGTACGGCGACCCTGTCGGCATGCAGCTCAATTGCAACGTCAACGAATGCCAGGAGCGCGGCATGACGTACTCCGCCCCGCTCAAAGTCACCATTCGCCTGACCATCTACGACAAGGACCCGGACACCGGCGCGAAGAGCATCCGCGACATCAAGGAACAGGAAGTTTTCTACGGCGATATCCCGTTGATGACGGACAACGGCACCTTCATCATCAACGGCACCGAGCGCGTCATCGTCGGCATTCACGCTCGCCGGGCGTCTTTTACGGTTTCGGCGAACAACCGCTCTTATTTCCTGGGGAAAATTATTCCCTACCGCGGCTCCTGGGTGGAGTTCGAGTACGACACAAAAAATATTCTGTACGTGCGCATCGACCGCAAGCGCAAATTCCTCGGCTCGATCTTCCTTCGCGCCTTGGGCATGAAGACCAACGAAGAGATCCTGCGCACGTTCTATCAGGTCGAGCGCATCGCGTTGCGCGATGGCGACCTGTGGTGGAATGTCTCCGAAGGCTTGGTGGATCGCAAGCTCTCGCACGAGATCAAGAACCCGCGTTCGGAAGAAGTGATCGTCGGGGCGCACAAGCGCCTCACCGAGCCGCTGTACAAAGAGCTGTTGAAGGCCAAAGTTGCGCAAGCCCGTGTTTCGGTGGGGGATCTCGAAGGCGCCTACACCGTCGCCGATCTGGTGAACCGCCAGACGGGCGAAGTGATTCTCGAAGCCAACAAGCCCGTGACCGCCGATCTCTTCGGCACCCTGGCCGAAGCGGGCATCAACAGCGTCGACGTTTTCTTCCCTGAGCGCGACGACGTGGGCGTGGTGCTTTCGCGCACGCTCGATAAGGACGCGATCCGTTCCTCGCGTGAAGCGCTCATCGAAATCTACCGCAAACTGCGTCCCGGCGATCCGCCGACGCTCGAAACGGCCACGGCGCTTTTCAACGGGATGTTCTTCGACCCGCGCAAGTACGATTTCAGCAAGGTCGGCCGGCTGAAGTTCAATATCAAGCTGGGCCTCGGACGCCGCTCGAGAATCGCACGCTGGATTCCACCGATTTCGTCGCGGCGATTCGCTACCTTCTGAAGCTGCGCCGCAACGTCGGCAGCCTCGACGA
>CAWCYS010000082.1:0-38734 GCA_963799715.1 Terriglobia bacterium
GATCTCGGTGACGGCGCCGGCGCCGACGGTGTGGCCGCCTTCGCGAATCGCGAAGCGCAGCCCCTTCTCCAGCGCCACCGGCGTGATCAGCGAGATCTCCGCCGCGACGTTGTCGCCCGGCATCACCATCTCCACTCCCGCCGGCAGCTTCACGTCCCCCGTCACGTCCGTCGTCCGAAAATAAAACTGCGGCCGGTACCCCGTGAAAAACGGCGTGTGCCGCCCGCCCTCTTCCTTCGTCAGCACGTACGCTTCCGCCTTGAACTTCGTGTGCGGCGTGATCGATCCCGGCTTCGCAATCACCTGCCCGCGCTCCACTTCTTCCTTCTCCGTCCCGCGCAGCAGCAAGCCCACGTTGTCTCCCGCCATCCCTTCGTCCAGCAGCTTCCGGAACATCTCCACGCCCGTCACCATCCGCTTCATCGTCGGACGGAATCCCACGATCTCCATCTTCTTCGCCCACCTTCACCTTCCCGCGCTCCACCCGCCCCGTCACCACCGTCCCGCGCCCCGAAATCGAAAAAATATCCTCGATCGGCATCGCGAACGGCTTGTCCACTTCCCGCTGCGGCAACGGCATGTTCTTGTCCACCGCTTCCATCAACTCCAAAATCGTCTTCTCCCACTTCTCTTCCCCGTTCAGCGCCCCCAGCGCCGACCCCCGGATCACCGGCATCGCGTCGCCCGGAAACTGGTAGCTCTTCAGCAGCTCCCGCACTTCCAGCTCCACCAACTCCAGCAACTCCGGATCCTCCACCGCGTCGCACTTGTTCAGAAACACCACGATGTACGGCACGCCCACCTGCCGCGCCAGCAGAATGTGCTCCCGCGTCTGCGGCATCGGCCCGTCCGTCGCCGCCACCACCAGGATCGCTCCGTCCATCTGCGCCGCGCCGGTGATCATGTTCTTGATGTAGTCCGCGTGCCCCGGGCAATCGATGTGCGCGTAGTGCCGGTTCGCCGTCTCGTACTCCACGTGCGCCACCGCGATCGTGATCCCGCGCTCCCGCTCTTCCGGCGCGTTGTCGATCGAGTCGAACGCCCGGAACGACACCTTCGGATTGTTCTTCGACAGCACCTTGGTGATCGCCGCCGTCAACGTCGTCTTGCCGTGATCGATGTGCCCGATCGTCCCGATGTTTACGTGCGGCTTGGATCGTTCAAATTTTTCCTTCGCCATCGCAGTCTCTGCTCCTCACTATCGCTTCGTTCTCGTTCGGATTCCGGAATCTCGAAAATTCTCCGCGCTATCGCACCGCGCGCCCCGTGGCCTTCGAGATCACTTCTTCGGCAATGTTCGCCGGGGCCTCGGCGTAATGCGAAAAATGCATCGAAAAACTTCCGCGCCCTTGCGTGCGGCTGCGCAAATCGGTGGCGTAACCGAACATTTCGGCCAGTGGCACTTCGCAGCGAATGATCTGACTGCCCGCGCGCGATTCCATGCCTTGTGGATGTCCGCGGCGTGAATTCAAATCGCCAAAAACTTCGCCCATGTACTCTTCCGGGACGACAACCTCAATGCGCATGATCGGTTCGAGCAGCGCCGGGTGCGCCTTCTGGCACGCTGACTTGAACGCCATCGAGCCCGCAATCTTAAACGCCATTTCCGAGCTGTCCACGTCGTGGTAGCTGCCGTCCACCAGCGTCACGGCGATGTCCACCATTTCGTAGCCCGCGAGAATGCCGTTGTCCATCGCCTCGCGAATTCCCGCCTCGATCGGCGCGACGAACTCTTTGGGAATCGCGCCGCCGATGATCTTGTCGATGAACAGGAAGCGGTGCTCCTTGTCAAAGCGCCACTTACCGCCTTTGCCTGCCACTTCTTTAGCGAGCGCGTCGATTTCGTCCGTGGAGAGTTCGTGCATGTCCTCATGACCCGAACTCGGCAACGGGTGCACTTCGATCTTGCAATGGCCGTACTGGCCGCGGCCGCCGGTCTGGCGGATATATTTTCCTTCGGCGATTGAGTTGCGCTTGATCGTCTCGCGATACGCCACCTGCGGACGGCCCACCGTCGCTTGCACGCCGAATTCGCGCAGCATGCGGTCCACAATGATTTCGAGGTGCAGTTCGCCCATTCCGGAAATCAGCGTCTGCCCGGTATCTGGGTCGGTGTGTACGCGGAAAGTCGGATCTTCCTGGGCGAGTTTGCCGAGCGCGTTGCCCAGTTTGTCCTGGTCCGCTTTCGTCTTCGGCTCGATGGCGACGGAAATGACCGGCGCGGGAAACTCGATCGATTCCAACACAATCGGCTTGTCTTCGTCGCACAGCGTGTCGCCGGTAGTGACGCTCTTCAGACCCACGCAAGCGGCGATGTCGCCCGCATGAATCGCGTCAATTTCCTCGCGCTTGTTCGCGTGCATCCGCAGGAGGCGGCCCACGCGTTCGCGCGTGCGCTTCGAGGAGTTGTAGGCGTAGCTGCCGGATTTCAGCACGCCGGAATAGGCGCGGATAAAGGTCAGATTGCCGACGAACGGATCCGTCATGATCTTGAACGCCAGCGCCGCAAACGGCTGGTCGTCGCTCGCGCGCCGCAGCATCGGCTCTTCGCCATCAACGGAAGTTCCCTCGATCGGCGGCACGTCCAGCGGCGACGGCAGATAATCCACAATCGCGTCGAGCAGCGGCTGAACGCCTTTGTTCTTGAACGAAGAACCCGCAAGCACCGGCACCAGTTTCAGCGCCATCGTCGAACGGCGAACCGAAGCTCGCAACTCTTCCGAGGTCGGAACCTGCCCTTGCAGATACTTTTCGAGCATGGTGTCGTCGTGCTCGGCGATGTATTCAACGACTTTGTCGCGACGCCCTTTGTAGAAGGCCTGATCGATGGCCGAGGCTTTGAGCGCCGCAGCGACATCCGCGCGGGAATTTACGAACTCGGCGTCCCAGAGCTTTGCCACCTCGAAAACCTCGAATTTTGCGCCGAGCGTTTCCTCGAGCCAGACGATTACCTTTTCTTCGATGAAATCGATGCAGCCGATGAAAGCGCCTTCTCTACCGAGGGGGAATTGCAGGGCAACCGGGTGGGAGGTGAGTCGCTGGCGCATGGTCTTGATACAGTGATCGAAATCGGCGCCGGTTCGGTCCATCTTGTTCACAAACGCGATCCGCGGTACGCGATACTTGTCCGCCTGCCGCCATACGGTCTCGGTCTGCGGCTGCACGCCCGCTACGGCGTCGAAAATCGCCACCGCGCCATCCAGCACGCGCAGCGAGCGCTCGACTTCCACGGTGAAATCCACGTGGCCCGGTGTATCAATAATGTTGATCTTGAAATCGGTCCCGGAACGCTTCCAGGTCGCGGAGGTCGCGGCGGAGGTAATCGTGATGCCGCGCTCGCGCTCCTGCTCCATCCAATCCATCGTGGCGGTGCCTTCGTCCACTTCGCCGATCTTGTAGGTCACACCCGTATAGAACAGGATGCGCTCGGTCGACGTCGTCTTACCGGCGTCGATATGCGCCATGATGCCGATGTTGCGCGTGTGCTCGAGTTGTGGGTCGCGTACCATGAGAACCTGGAATCGTTAAGCTAACCCTGTCCTACCACCGGTAATGCGCGAAGGCCTTGTTGGCTTCGGCCATGCGGTGCACGTCTTCCTTCTTCTTGATCGCGCCGCCGCGGCTGTTGGCGGCGTCCATCAGTTCTTCGGCCAGGCGTTCCAACATCGTCTTGCCGGCCCGCGTGCGCGCATAAAGCAGCAACCAGCGAATCGCGAGCGACTGGCGGCGGAAGGGATTCACCTCGACCGGCACCTGATAGTTTGCGCCGCCCACGCGGCGGCTCTTCACTTCCAGCACGGGCTTGACGTTTTCAATCGCTTTCTTGAACACCTTCATCGGATCGTCGTTGGTCTTCTGCGCGATCTGATCCATCGCGCCGTAGAAGATGCGTTGCGCCGTCGAGCGCTTGCCGTCCCACATCATCGAGTTGATGAACTTCTCCACCAGATCGCTCGAATAGACGGCGTCCGGCAAAACGCTTCGGCGCGAAACAAATCCTTTACGCGGCATCGAATCCGTCTCCTATTTCTGCGCGGCTTTGGGCCGCTTGGCGCCGTATTTCGAGCGCCCTTGCTTGCGGTTCTCGACGCCCGCGGCGTCCAGGGTTCCGCGAATCACGTGGTAGCGAACTCCCGGCAAATCCTTCACGCGGCCACCGCGCACCAGCACGATCGAGTGCTCCTGCAAATTGTGGCCGATGCCGGGAATGTACGTGGTCACTTCCATGCTGTTCGTAAGACGGGCGCGGGCCACCTTACGCAGCGCGGAGTTCGGCTTCTTGGGCGTCTGCGTGTATACGCGGATGCAAACGCCGCGCTTCTCCGGACACCCTTCGAGCGCCGGCGATTTCGTCTTCGTCCGAACCAGTTCACGTCCCGAACGAACTAATTGTGCAAACGTCGGCACAGTTCTCCCTCAAACGAGCAGTTTTATTTTGCAATCCGCCGCGGACACCGCGACGCGGACGCATTAGTGTTTCATCGAGAAAGGCCCAACGTACAGCGCCCCCGGAGGACCGACAAGAAACTCCGCACACAAACCCAGGTAGGGCTAGCCCTACAAACTGGTCAAAAAGCGGAGAGGCTTACTCGGCTTTTCGGGGCTGGCGCCCCATTCCGGCCGCTCTCCCAACCCCATTCCATCCATCTGCGTTCCGGGGCGGGAGACCTTCCCTTTCAACCACAGAGTCCGAAGACCCCCTGAAACAAGCATGGAGTATAGGGAAAAAGGATTGAGGTGTCAAACGCTATTAAGAGCAAAAACCATGCCACGGCCGAACCGATTTCTTCCGCCATCGAATCGAAAAACCAACGGCTCGGATTTCAGTACGTAAAATGGCGGTCGGCCCTCGATCGCTTTCCCGTTCCGGAGCCTCTGGCGCCGCACCGACCGTCAGGGCGCGAACCCCCTGCCCAAGGATGCCGGCCTGCCGCAATAAACGTCCGCAAGCCACTTATTATCTGGGAGATAGAGGATGGAGCATCAATTTCTCGGCCAGTTTTAGACTGCGCCCTCCTTCTGCACCTACCATCTTGCCTCCCGCTGTGGCAATCTGTTCGCCGCGCTCGGGTCTCCCCGGGCGCCACCCAAATGGCTCGCGACCTCATCGCTCAGATCGACTCCAGATCATCCCTCTCCCGGGATGAGGCTGACTCTCTTATGGGACAACTCCTGGAGGGCCAGCTCAGTGACGAGCAAATTGTGCGCATGCTCGTTGGCTTGCGCGAGAAGGGCGAGACCGTGGATGAACTCGTCGGCTTTGCCCGCGCCCTGCGACGCCATGCGGAGCCGATTTTCACGACGCACGCGCGGCCCACGCAAACAATTCTGGATACCTGCGGAACGGGCGGCGATGCGTCCGGCATTTTCAACGTCTCCACCGCCGTCGCGTTCGTTGCAGCAGGGGCGGGCGTGCTGGTCGCGAAACACGGCAATCGCTCGATCTCGTCGAAGAGCGGCTCGGCAGACGTGCTCGAAGAGCTCGGCATCAGCATGGAAATCTCTCCGGCGCGCGCGGGCGAGGCGATTGCGGAAGTCGGGATAGGGTTTTTGTTTGCGCCCGCGGTGCACAAGGCGGTGCGGCACGCCATGCCCGCGCGCCGGCAAATCGCGACACGCACGGTTTTCAATTTGCTCGGTCCGCTGGCGAATCCCGCGGGAGCGACAGCGCAACTGGCCGGCGTATTCCCTGAGAGCGCGGCCATAAAAATCGCGCATGCGCTTGCGGAACTCGGCGTGGAGCGCGCGTTCGTCGTGCACGGGCTCGACGGCCTCGACGAAATCTCCTTGAGCGCGGAAACTGCCGTGGCTGAAGTGAAAGCCGGCACCGTGCGAACCTATCGAGTGAAGCCCGAAGATTTCGGCCTGCACGTCGAATCACGCGAATCGCTTCTGGGCGGCGACGCGCGGACGAACGCGCGAATCCTTCGCGCGCTTCTGGGCGGCGAGCGCAGCGCGAAACGCAATCTGGTATTGGCGAACGCATCGGCCGCGCTCGTGGCCGTGGGCTTGGCGCCGGATTTTCGCGAGGGGGCGCGTCTCGCCGCGCACGCCATCGATTCGGGCGCGGCGCTGGCGAAGCTCAACGCGCTGATTGAATTCCTTCGGAGCTAAGGAATCGCCCGCATCCTGCCGCAACGGGCAGGCTCAGCCCTGCTCCTGCAGACTGCGAACGGCCAGGAAAAACATCACGACGGAGAAAAGAGCGAACCCCGCGACTTCAAGCGCGATGGTGCGAGGCGTCCCCGTGCCGATGGTGGCAAATCGGTAGAGATCTACTTGCCAGGTCAGTGGATTGCACCGGGCAATCGCGCGGAACCACCGCGGCAGCGGCTCCAGCGGATAAAACATCGAGCTGATGAAGAGAACCAAGAAATACAGCAGCGTGGTCACGCTGTTGAAAAGATCGTTGCGGCGAATGCGCAACGCGAAAATCGTGTAGAAGAAAAACCAACCCGCCTCGCCCAATGCGACGCCAAATGTGAGTAGCGGGAGCCGCGCAACCAAAATATGGATTCCCAACAACCAGCAGGCCAGGCCGACCGTGATCGCCGCCTGCACCCAGGACAGCACGACGTTCAGCAGAAGTTTGCCCGCGAGAAATTGCGAGCGGCTCATCGGATAGGTGAGCATCTCGTAGAAAATGCCGTTGTCGCGGTCGGTGAAAAACGACCACGACGAATTGCCGGCAATGCTGAAATTCGCCATTGCGAGAACGCCGGCCAGAAAAAACGCGCTGTAGTTCGAGCCGAAGAGCCCGCCCACCGGCCCCATTAGGGCGCTCATCCCGACGCCGAAGAGCAGCAATTGCATCAGCGGAAAGAAGAGATCCCAGAACACAAACGTGAGATTCGTCATGCGAATCTTGCTCTCGCGATAAAAAACTGCCGAGATCGCGGACATTTCAGGGATTCTCCTTTCTTCCCGTCAGATGGATGAAAACATCTTCGAGCGTCGCCCCGCTTACTTCGACGTGCAACACGCGGCCGCGGCGCGCCCATTCCGCAACGCGCGCGAGCACCTCGGCTTCCTCCATCTTCAGCGAGACCTCGATGGTATTGCCGGCGAGCTTCGATCGCAGCGGCGCGAGTTGCGTGATTTCGTCAAGCAGGCCGTCGGGGACGCGGTCGAACGTCATCGCGACGTCATAGACTCCGCCCGACAGTAATTTCAAAGTGTGGAGATCGCCGTGCGCGACTTCGCGGCCGTGATCCATGATGAGAATGTCGTCGCAGAGCTGCTCCGCTTCGCTCAGAATCTGCGTCGTGAGCACGATGGTGCGGCCGGCGTGCGCGTCGTCTCGCAGGTAAGACATCACGGCGCGCTTCATGTTCGGATCCATGCCTGTGGAGAATTCGTCGAGAAAGAGGATCGGCGTGCGCGCCAGAAACGCTTTGGCGACTTGCAGTCGCCGCCGCTGCCCTCCGCTTAAATCGATCGCCTTGGAATCCGCCAAGTCCGAGATCTCGAATCGTTCGAGAATCTCGGAGATGCGCTGCGGGAGAGTAGCGAGATCCAGGCCCTGGAAGCGACCGTAGGTCAACAGATTATCGCGGACGCTGAGAAAGAGTTCGACGGCGGTCTCCTGAAGCACGCTCGCGATGCGGCGCCGCACTTCGAGCGGCTGTCGCGCAACATCGCAGCCCAGCACGCGAGCCGCGCCGGAAGTGGGGCGCAGCAGTGTGGTAAGCATTTTGAGCAACGTAGTCTTGCCCGCGCCGTTCGGCCCGAGCAGGCCAAAGATCGCTCCCTTCGCGACGCGGAAGTTCATGCCATCTACGGCGCGCACGGGAGGCAGCCGCCGCGGGTGGAAGACCTTATCCAGATTCTCGACTTCGATCGCGAATTCGCTCATACCGCGATTAATCCGGGAGCCTAAAGCCGCTACGGGACAATCAGGATACCCCACAAATATCTCGCTCCCCGCCCCACACGGTCGGCTCACGTTTCTTCTTTCCACCAACGAAGTACCAGTCTCCGTGCTAACGCCAAGTCCCTGACCCTAATTCAGACCTTCGTACAGTAGCACTCGAAATCTAACAGCCATAGAGTTCCGCGCCAACAGGAGGTCGCGTCCCCATAAGTTGGGAATGGCGCAGTGTCAAGGCCGCGTTTTTCATGGCTCCTCACTCGCGACGCTTCGATCAGCCGGCCTGGCCAACTCTGGCACCGGAGAACGGCGGGTATTCCGGCGCGGACAGAATTTGATTTTCTCGGAATGCCACCGGGGAAGACTCAGGGAGGCGCTCATGAAGCGGCGTTTCGGATTCTTCGCTCTCAACTGGTTACCTTTTCTGTTTCTCGTTCTCGCCATCAGCTTTGCAACTGCGGGGGCTTTGGGCCAACGTACTGAAGACTGAGGACCTGGACCGGGCCCGCGCGGCGGCACCGTTAACGCGGGCGACCCGATCGCAGGCTTGACGCCACTCCAATCGCTGTTCTTCCAGAATGGCCTCGGCCAGTTCGTCGAGGAAGAAGGTGTCACGCTGACCGGCCCGGGGAACGGCGGCCTCGGGCCCACGTTTAACAGCGACTCGTGCGGGTCGTGCCACTCACAGCCGGCGACCGGCGGAACGTCTCCGTCGACGACGCGTTTCCATTCGTGGGACAGAATCCGCAGTTCACGGTCGGCCAGCTGATGGGCGGCGCGAATCAAATCCCGTTCTTCGTACTGCAGAATGGCCCCGTGCGCGAGGCGCGCTTCAAGTCTGATAGCGGCGTACACGACCTCTTCACGATTGCCGGTCGAAGTGACGCCCCGGCTGCACGTTGGCGCAACCCGATTTTGCCGCCGAGGCCGCGAATGACAATCTCAGCTTCCGCATCCCCACTCCGTTGTTCGGCGCAGGGATGATCGAGAACATCGCCGACGACACCATCCTCGCCAACCTCGCAGCTTCCGCAAATCCGCGGTTGGGGATCGCCGGCGTTCCGAATCGCAGCGGCAACGACGGCTCCATCACCCGATTCGGATGGAAGGCTCAGAACAAGTCGCTGATGATCTTTGCCGGCGAAGCCTACAACGTCGAGATGGGCGTTACGAACGAACTCTTCCCGAACGAGCGTGGCTACCCGCCGAATCCCGTTCCGGCCGGCTGCCTCTTCAATCCCAACCCCGAAGACCGCACAAACTTTGAGTCCACCGACCCAACGCAGGTTCCGTCGGACGTCACGTCCTTCGCGGACTTCATGCGCTTCCTGGACCAGCCCACGCCCGCGTGCACGGGAGGAGGCTGCTCGATCGAGATCCAGTCAGGGCAGAACGCTCTTCACGACCATCGGCTGCGCGAACTGCCACACGCCCTCGCTCACGACGGCGCCGTCGGAAATGGCCGCGGGCCTCTCGCAGGTGCAGGCCAATCTCTTCTCCGACTTAGCGACTTCATCACATGGGTAGAAGACTCGCGGACGGCATAACGCAGGGGAACGCCGGTCCGGACCAGTTCCGCACGTCTCCGTTGTGGGGACTAGGGCAGAGAGTTTTCTTGCTGCACGATGGACGTACCGCGAACCTCGTGGAGGCAATTCAAGAACATCAAAGTGAAGGCAGCGAGGCCAATCGGGTGGTCAACAACTTCGAGAACTTGTCGCGCCAGGACAAGCAGGATCTGATCCTGTTCCTTCGGTCTCTCTGATCGCCCGCCTTGACTTCCGTAGCTTTCGAGAATATGATTAGGACATAGTCTTACTGGGTAAGACTATTTTGACCATGAGAACAACGCAGACCATGACGATTTCGTTGCCACCCGCGATGGTGCGGCAATTCGAGCAGGTTCGCAGGGCCGAATCGCGGACGCGTTCGGAGTTGGTTCGCGAGGCGCTGCGGGCCTATTTCGAGCGCCGCTATCCGGCGGTCGCGCCGACGAAGGCGGAGCTTGCCGCCCTGCGCCGCGGCCGGGCTGACGTTCCGGCGAGGGAATGTCGCATCCTTGAGCCAATTCCTCTATGACCTGGAGCCTTCAACTCGCCGACTCCGCACAAAAAGAGTTCCGAAAACTTCCGCGAAAAGATCAAGAGCGCGTTAAGGCGGCGCTCGTGGCGATGGAACAGGATCCGTTCAAAGGCGATATCAAGCGCCTCAAAGGACATCCTTCCGGCTGGCGTCGCCGCGTCGGGAATTACCGCATCATTTACGATCTGCATTTCGAGCTGCAATTGATTGTGGTTGCGGGAATTGTTCGCAGGAGCTCAACGACATATTGAGCCAGGCTCGGGATGTTCGTCTCTGCCATTCGCGTAAGCTGAGTTCGTTTACGTACGTGATAGAAACTCATAAAAAGGCCACCCGCGAATCACCACCGTCCATCACGAGATAGAAGAAGTGAGATTTTTCCTGCGTCGGTGAGCCACTGAAATCCTCCGGTATCGGATTCACAGAACGGGTCGAGCAGTCCCTCCACGTTGTACCAACCGAGTGAACTGAGGACACATTCAAAGTTTGAAGAACCGGCCTGATGGACTCCTTGATCTCGGTCTCCCAACCGCAGGGTGAAGCGGCAGCCTTCGACCCGTTCGATCCAAGGTTGTTCGTCCAGAGGTGCGCTCTGGCGAGAGCCGTTCGACAAAGATTTCACGATTGCTCTCAGGTTCTGAACGTCAGCCCGAGTGAATTCATATAGGCGAATCAACGGCAGCGGGGAGCGAGCGCTGCAAGGAATTCGAGCTTCATTCACCAATGCTTAATGCATCCGCATAGCATTCAAGCAACTAGTCAGTCGTTCAGAGTCTAGGACGCCACTCGTTGATATGGGTGCGGTCAGCACAGACGAAACGCCCGCGGGTATCGCCGCGGCTACAGGGACAGAAAATTCTGGAGGAGTTGCATGCCTACGTCGGTGAGGACGGATTCGGGATGAAATTGCACGCCCTCCAGGCGCAGTTTGCGGTTGCGCAGGCCCATGATGATGTCCGTCTGACGTGTGGGCGGAAATTTCCAGTTCCTTGGGCAGGCTTTTGCGTTCCACGATTAGGGAATGGTAGCGCGTGGCCACGAAGTCTTGCGGCAGCTTGCGGAAGATTGTTTTGCCGTCGTGGTGGATGCGGCTGGTCTTGCCGTGCATCAGTTGCGGAGCGCGGATTACGTTGCCGCCTAGCGCGTGACCTATGGCCTGGTGACCCAGGCACACGCCGAGGATCGGCAGTTTGCCTGCGAACCGGCGGATTACATCAATGCAGATTCCGGCGTCTTGCGGCGTGCCCGGGCCCGGAGAAATCACGATGCGTTCGGGCTTCATTTCGGCGATTTGGTCCAGGGTAATTTTGTCGTTGCGGCGGACTTCTAGTTTTTCGCCTAGTTGGCCCAGGAATTGGGCCAGGTTGTAGGTGAAGGAATCGTAGTTGTCGATTAGGAGAATCATGGGCGTCATGGGCGCGATCGTTGCGTGTCGAGCTTGTGTCGCCCCTCCGGGGCTTAGCGTAATTCTTTCTACGTACCCAGCGCTTCCGCCCTGGGCCAGCCTACGGCCTAAGGTCCGCCGGGCTACGACAGATCGTTCTGGACGCTTCTTTCGCGCTACTTTTTCTTCGTTTTCTTTATCGAGGGCGGGCGTTTGCGCGTCCGCGATCGCGCCGCCGCTGTGCGCTGTTTCCAGAGCACGTAACATCGCGCCTTGCTTGTTCAGCGTTTCCTGATACTCGCGCGCGGGCACGGAATCGGCCACCAATCCTGCGCCTGCCTGAATGTAGGCCACTCCCTTCTTGATGATGGCGGTGCGAATCGCGATGCAGGAATCGAGATTGCCGGAAAAATCCAAATAGAGAATCGCTCCGCCATAGATGCCGCGGCGCGTAGGCTCCAGCTCGTCGATGATTTCCATGGCCCGGACTTTCGGCGCGCCGGTGAGCGTCCCCGCAGGAAAACACGCGGCTAGAGCGTCGAAGCAATCGACGTCCGGACGCAAGCGGCCGCTCAGCGAGGAAACCAGATGCATGATGTGCGAGTAGCGCTCGACGAACATCAGCCGCTCCACTTTCACCGTGCCGTAGGCGCAGAAGCGGCCCAGATCGTTGCGGCCGAGGTCCACCAGCATGATGTGTTCGGCGCGCTCTTTGGGATCGGCTAACATCTCGGCTTCGAGCTGCCGGTCTTCTTTTTCGTCGCGGCTGCGGGGACGCGAGCCTGCGATGGGCCGATAGAATGCTTCGCGGCCCTGCACTTTGACGAGCATCTCCGGCGAACTGCCGACGACGGCCGTATCGCCCAGTTTCAGAAAATACATGTAGGGCGAAGGATTCACGGCCCGCAGGGCGCGATAGACCTCGAAGGGATCGGCGTCGGTCCGCGCGGACGAGCGGCGGCTGACGACGACTTGAAAAATGTCCCCGGCGCGAACGTATTTTTTCGCTTTGCGCACCGCATCCATGTAACGCGCGCGCGACATCGTGGATTCAAATTTCAAGGGCGGCCGCCACCGCGCAACCGGACGCTCGGCGGGCAGCGGTTGATCGAGCGTGCGGCGCGTGGCTTCGATCTCGCGGACGGCGGCTTGATACTTCGCGTGCAGGCTGCCTTCGCCCTCGGTGAAGACGTTGCGCACGATCCAGATGCGATGTTGGACGTGATCGAACGCGACCAAGCCCAGGAAAAACATCATCACCGCGTCGTCGGTGCCGGCATCCTCGCGGCCGGTGTCCGGGATGCGCTCGAACAGGCGCACCATGTCGTATGAAAAATATCCGATGGCGCCCGCGACCAGCGGCGGCAATCCGGGTACGCGCACCGGCTTATACCGCTCGACGCGATGGCGCAAATAGTCGAGAGGATTTGTCTGCACCCAGGACGTGCGATCCTCGCCCTCGAGCACGCACGCGCCCCGAACGTAGCGAAACACTTCCACAGGATTCGCGCCGACAAACGTGTAGCGCGCGAGTTTCTCGCCACCCTCGACGCTTTCGAGCAGGCAGGCGTAACGCGCCTGGCGCGCGAGGCGCAGATACGCGGAGACTGGTGTCAGCATGTCGGCCGTGAACGTCTCGTAGACGGGCACGAGATTTCCCTGGCGCGCCAGCTTCTCGAACGTTTTGAAATCAGGCTCGATCATGAAATTCGTCCACTTTCGTCCCGTCCAATTCTCGTTCAATTCCAGTTGCTTCGCGCGCAAGAAAAAAGCCGCGATCCGTATCCGGAATCGCGGCCCGTCTGGGAACTTGCTCGGCGCTACCCTGCTACTGGCTCACTTCAGTCGCGCGCAACCTGCCTGCCGGCAGGCAGGTCCCATCCGGCCCGCTTCTCCGCCACCACGAGAAACGCCAGGAAAAGCCGAAAGTGCGCGGGTGAGGCATTTCAAATTTCCAAGTCGCCGAAGAACAAAGTTTAGGGACGCACTCCGGGAGTGTCAATCTCAATTTTCCGCGCGCGGAATTCAAGCGTGCGCGCGTTCTTCGCGGGCCAGCGCGCGTTGCACGGCGCTTCGCATGGCGGCCTCCGGAGCGCGAAGACCGGTCCAAATTTCCCACTGCGCGGCGCCTTGGGCGACGAACATGTCCACGCCGGTGATTGTCTCGATGCCCTTTTGCCTCGCCAGTTGCAGAAATCTCGTGACGCGCGGCCGGTAAATCATGTCCATGACGATGCGGCAATTCATCTCCGCGGCGGAAAGCGGGGATGCGTCGCCGGGGCGCAATCCGAGCGGCGTGCAATTGACGATGGCGTCGAAGAACTCGCCGCGAACGCGTTTGCGCGCGATGGCTTCTCCGCCCACCGCGCGCGCAAGCAGCACGGCGCGTTGCGGTCTGCGGGCGCAGATGGAAACGATCGCCCCGGCGCGTGCCAGCGCGAATGCCGCCGCGCGCGCCGCTCCTCCCGCTCCCAACAGCAAGACGCGGCAGCCTGCCAGGCGCACATGCCGCTCGACCGCTCGCAGCACCGCGACGTAATCGGTGTTGTAACCGAACAGCTTGCCGCCGGAACGCACCACCACCGTATTCACTGCGCCGATGTCCCGCGCCAGCGGATCGCAATCGTCGAGACAACGAAGAATTCCCTCTTTGTGCGGCAGCGTGATGCTGAAACCGGAAATTCCCAGCGGTCCGACGGCCTCGAGGAAATCGCGCAGATCGAGCACGCGAAACGGCACGTAGACGGCATCGATGCGCCGCGCTTGGAACGCCTTGTTCTGCATCAACGGCGAGAGCGAATGTGCGATGGGATCACCGATCACTCCATAAACGCGCGAGCGGCGCGTGAGCTTGTCGGCGCGATACAGTTCCGTCATTTCCTCAAGCGAAGTTTGCCCCGGCGCGGTCGGCGTCGCGACGGGCGCATACGCCAGCGCGCTGCCAGCACGCAACGCGAGAATGCGCGCGGCGACGCCCATCCCCCCCATGGGCACAATCACGCGATCACGCCGGACGCGAGCCAGATCGAGAACTCGCACGGCATCTCGAATGTCATGGCAGTGCGTGGCAATCTTGATGGCGTCGTGCGGCGCGCGATCGAGCTGGCGCGCGACGCCGTTCAGATTTGCCGGCGTCCGCCGGAAATCGTGATACGAAAGCAGGACGCGCGCGGGGCGGAGATCGCGCTTGAGTTGGCGTTGCGGCCAGTGCGCCAGCGCCTCAATCTCGATATCGCACCACCGGCAACCGGCGCGCACGGCAGCAACGAGCACTTCGCGCTGCGCGGCGGGCGATCCGCCGAACAAACCACCGCCGCGACGCGAACGGAAAGTCGCAATCAGTGTCGCGCGGGGACGCAATCTCCCCAATCTGGCCAGAAACGCCGCGCGCTCGCTCGCATTGCGCAGGTAATCGAGCCGCAGCTCGACCGTTCGCGTCTGCCGCAGAGCTTTCCGGAGCGCGCGTTCCATTTCCCGGGCCGTTGGCGCCGCCACAACTCCGCAAATGCGACCGTCTCGAAACAATCTCCCTCCCGTCAAACTCGCTCTGACTCAAGGAAAACCAAGGGTAGTACCATGCGGTATCGAATGTGTAAAGCGGGCCCGCCTCCATTCTTGACCCCATCCGGCCCCTTTGTTAGCGTGGCTGGGAAAGAGATTGCCCGGGTCGTGTGTACTCCCCGGCGGTTTTAGGAGCATCCAAAATGAGCCAACGCATCGTCTCCCGGTGTCTCAAACTGGGGATAACCCTAGTCCTTGCAAGCGGATGGGCCCATGCCCAGTCGAATCCGACGGCGCCTTCCGTCGCGGATATGTATTGTTCGGGGATCTTTACATCGGACCATGTCCCGCACGACATCTTCGTGATCGCACCGGAAGAGTCGGGACACCGGATTGCCGCTGAAGAGCCCGACTTGGTGCACATCAACAAGGGGTCGCGCGATGGCGTCAAGGTGGGAGATGAGTTCCTAGTGAGCCGGCCGATGCACGAGACCGTCGGTATCCCTTGGTTTAAGTGGCAACCGGGAATTCTGAAAGCGATGGGCAACGCGTACGAGGACGTGGGCCGCATTCGCGTCGTGAGCGTGCAGGAGAAGACCGCCACTGCCCAAGTCGTTCATTCGTGCAGCTACATGGACCGCGACGATATCGTGCAGCCATTCGTCGAGCGTCTTGCGCCGCCGTTCCATGACGACACCCATTTCGATATCTTCGCTCCGCCGAGCGGAAAGCCCGTGGCCATGGTCGCCGCGATCGAACAATTTGGCCAGATAGCCGGACTGGATATGACGGTTTACATCAATCTGGGCAGCAAGCAAGGCGTCCACGTCGGTGATTATTTCCGAGTGTTTCGCTATCAGGGCCCGACTTCAGACACCGTCTATACGGACCGGGGAACGAATTACACCGTCTATGGCTTTGGGAGCGACCCGGTCCACTACACCTGGAAAGATCTGCCGCGCGAAATCCTCGGCGAAGGCATCGTCGTGCGCGTAGGGCCGAATTCGTCCACGGTCATCCTTACGCACACCCGCCGCGAAATTTTCGCCGGAGATTACGCGGAAGTCGAGTAGCACGCCACATGGCGCAGGCCGGATATTGACAGAAGGCTCCAAGCCCCCATAGGGCCAGGAGCCTTCTTCGTTTTGAACGTGAATCAAATTTTGGTGCGGCTCTCGCCGCCGCCCGCGCTCTCATCGTCGCCTTCCGCGAAGACTTCCGCCGAGAAAGCGTAAACGTGCGTGTCCGCATCTTTCCAGGCGTCGGCCGGGAGCCCGGCCTTTTGACAGGTCTCCGCGAGGAAGCGTTCGCGCGCCCAGTTGCGTTCGGTCGCGACTTGCGGGAGCAGCAACCCCTTCGCGACTCCGCGCTCCACGACGAGCCCATCCCGTCCGATTTCGATGGACTCTGGCGCGATTCTCCGCAGCGGGGTCAGCACGGATATTTCGATCGTAACCCGCGAAACCTCTTCAGGCCGCAGCGGGCGAAACCGCGTATCGTGTCGCGCGGAGGCAATCGCGCATCGCACCACGACGTCTCCCAGCGGTTCGTCCGCCTCGATGTGCCCTACGCAACCCATGAGGCGGCCCTCGAGGCGCAGCGTGACAAACGCGCCTGCGGGCTTCGCAAGCTCGCCTTGGACGGGAGTAAGTGCGGGAATTCGGCCGTGCGCCACCGCCTCGACGATTGCCTCGCGCGCGCGGCGCAATAACTCGCGGCGGTCTTCACTGGAACGTGGCGACATCCTGCGGCTTCTTCAATTGCCCCTTCGACTGCGCCTCGAGAACGCGTAGCTTCCGCCTCTGCTTCACGCGGTCGTCGAGCTGTCCCCAGAACCTCTTGAAATACTGGACGGCAGAAGCGATCGCGCTGATGACCACCAGCCAAAGCAGCACCGTGCCCAAGGGACGGAAATGTTCGTGCTTCGCGCCCATGATGATTGCTGACGCCGCAATCACCTGAAGGACCATCTTCGTTTTTCCGAGCGCCGATGCCGGGATCGTAAATCCTTCCGTGGATGCGATATTTCGCAGACCCATCACCGTGATTTCCCGGCCGATGATGATCACCACCATCCAGCCGGGCGCCAAATGCATCTCCACCAGCGAGATAAACGCCGCGGAAATCAGCAGCTTGTCCGCAACGGGATCGAGCAAAATGCCCAGCGTGGTCACCTGATCGCGGCGGCGGGCGTAAAAGCCGTCGGCCCAATCCGTCGCCGCGGCCATCAGCAGGATCGACGTCCCGAAAACCGCGAAATTGATGTGGATGCCGAAGAAAACCACGTTCGGCTCGCGCGTCAAAAGAACGACGACCAAGAGGGGCACAAAGAAAATCCGAAGGATCGTTAAGCTATTCGGCAGGTTCATCCAGCACCCGGGCGGCCCAGTGCCCAATGGAGTGCGACAATCCACGAGGCAGTGCCACTATAGCCCCCGCCTGCCGCTCCGTCAACGGTCGAAGGCCTACGCGATAGCTCAAAAAGCGACCTCGGTAAAGGTAACTAGCACGCCACAGAGTTGCACCAAACCTGTGCAAATCAAATCACGCCGTCTACGTGTTCGCCGGGATGCCAGCGAGTGAAGATGGCAGATGAACTGGCCAGCAACTCTTTTCTGTTCAATAGTTTATACGGATTTTAAGGATCTCCGCTGCCTTGGGAGTTCACCAGAATGCCTGGGCCCTCGCTCCTACGGAAAACCATTTCCACACGATTTCCACTGTCGGCATCTCCATGATTTCAATGAGGATAGGGAGATTGCCTGGCGCGGAAACGACGGGAAAAGCTACGCTCTTATCGGCCCGCGCACAAGCCGAGCCGGCAGCGTGATCAATGCGCGAATCAAATCGAAGACGCCGTCAACCGCGATGCCAACCAAGCGAAATGGCAGGAGCAGAACCCAAACAATCGGGTACAGCAGCAACGCCAGAAGCGCCAGCGGCCAGCAGATCGCCAGCAGGATGCACCACAGCAGGAATTTCACCATGTCCGTTCTCCACCTCACTGAAGATACGCTGCGGACCTGCAAAAAAGTTCCGTAACACGCGCCGCATGAATGGGGCATCAAGCCGAACGAATCGCCGGCCACAATTGCAATCGCCGCGCTATGGACTCCGGCAGCTCCGCTTCGAGCGCGATGTACGAGCGCTCCACGCGCGTCTTAATCACGCGGCCGAAACCGTGCACCAAAGCGATGGTGCGGCCGTCCGAAAGTGGCAGCCGAAGATTGAGCCGCACCATGGGATCGACCGGCACGAGCTCATCGATCTTCATCAACAGCTTTTCGAGTCCCGCTCCCGTGAGCGCGGACACCGGCAATTTCCCGTTCGAGTCGCCGAGTCCCCGCACTTCTTCCGGCGAAAGGCGGTCGATCTTGTTGAGGACGCGCAGCATGGGCCGATCCTTCACGCCCAGGTCGGCGAGAATTTTTTCGACTTCCGAATCTTGTTCCGCGTTGTTCGGATCCGAGACGTCGGTGACGTGGAGAATCAGCGACGCCTCCTGCACCTCTTCGAGCGTCGCGCGAAACGCCGCGATCAAGCCCGGCGGCAAATCGCGAATGAATCCGACCGTGTCCGAGAGCAGCACGCGCCGCCCCGAAGGCAGGCGGACTCCGCGAATCGTAGGGTCTAGAGTCGCAAACATTTTCGACGAAACGAAAACGTCCGAATGCGCGAGCGCGTTGAACAATGTGGACTTGCCGGCGTTCGTGTATCCCACCAAGGCCACCGTGCCGAGCGGCACCGCCTGCCGCGCCTTCCGCCGCTGGCTTCGTTGCTTGCGCACCGCGTCGATGCTCTGCGTGATCTTGCGGACGCGGTCGCGGATGCGCCGCCGGTCCGTTTCCAATTTTTGTTCGCCGGGACCTCGCGTGCCGATGCCGCCGCCCAGGCGGGAAAGCTCCGGACTTTTGCCCGCCAGCCGCGGCAATAAATAGTTCAGTTGCGCCAGCTCGACTTGCAGTTGGCCTTCGCGGCTGTTCGCGCGGCGCGCGAAAATATCGAGGATGAGTTGGGTACGGTCGATCACTCGGCAGTCGATGCCACGTTCGAGGTTGCGCTGCTGCACGGGCGAAAGATTGCGGTCGAAAATGACGGCGGCCGCCTTGCGCATCTCCGCTTCGATTTTGACTTCTTCCATCTTGCCGCGCCCGATGAACGTCGCGGGATCGATGGCGTCGCGCATCTGAAAGACCGAGCCCACCACTTCGGCGCCCGCGCTGCGCGCCAATTCTTCCAGCTCGAGCAGCGATTCGCGTTCCGGCGCTCCGGCGTCCTGGCCGGGCACACGGGCAGGGCGCTTCAGCCCCACCCCTACCAGGAGGACGCGTTCGCGAGATTCCGTGCTGCGTGCAACTTTCATGCGATGGCGAAGATGCGGAACAGCCCTTCGATTGCGGATTGGGACGCGGCTACGACCCTGCCAACCCAGTATACTACCGGGGTCAATTTTTGCTGCCGATCGCAGGATGCAATTCCGATGGCAGGCGCTCCGCGAGCGCGCGATCTGCTTCGGCGACGATCGCAGGATCGTCTCCGAACCCAGAAAGCCAAATCACCTCCGGCTCGCGCCGGAACCACGTAAGCTGCCGCTTCGCATACTGCCGCGTGGCTTGCGTGATGGCCGCACCCGCAGCTTCCAAACTCATCCGGCCTTCCAGATGTTCGCGCAACGGACGGTAGCCGATGAAATCGAACGGCTTCGCGCCGGCCGGAACGCCGCAGCGGATCAGTTCCGCAACTTCTTGAAGCCAGCCGCGCTCGATCATGCGCGCGAACCGCGCTTCGATGCGCGCATGCAACGCGGCACGCGGCGGATTGAGCCCCATTCGCACCGGCGAAAATCCGGCGAGCGGCGAGCGCCCCGCTCGATGCACCTCCGTCACCGGTTTGCCCGCCAGCAAACTGATCTCGATCGCCCGCAGCACTTTTTTTTCGTCGCGCGGGGCGATGCGGCGCGCCGCAGTGGGATCGAGCCGCTTCAGAATGCGATGCAGATACTCCGGCCCCTTATCGGCCCGTGACTGCAATCGCGCCCGCAACTCATCGGAACGCTGCGGCGCATCGGAAAGCCCTTCCAGCAACGCGCGCAAATACAAACCCGTGCCCGCCGTGAGCACCGGCAATCGCCCCCGAGCGCGCAAATCGGCAAGCACCAGTTCCGCCCTGCGCCGGTACTCGCCGGCGGTGAATAGTTCCCGCGGATCGATCAGATCGAGAAGATGATGCGGAATTCCGCGGCGCTCCGCTGCGTCTGGCTTGGCGGTGCCGATATCGAAACCGCGGTAAACCTGCGTGGAATCGCAGGCGACAACTTCCCCGCCCCAGCGCTCCGCAATATGCACTCCCAACGCGGATTTACCCGAGGCGGTCGGACCGACAAGCACGACGAGCGGTGCGCCGGAGGGTTGCGCGGCGGACGGTGCGGCTTTCATCGCAAAAACTTCCAATAGCGCACGACCAGGTACGCGAGGAACAACGCGGCGAGCAGCAGCGCGCCCATCACTTGCGAGCGAGCGGGTTTCATTGCCCTTCGTTGAGCGGAATATTGTAGAGATAAATGAAACGAAGCCGGATGTAAGGCCCGCTGAACGCCGGAGGCAGCGGCTCAAAAGGACTTGACGCGCGAATCGAAGAAATCGCCGCGCGGTCCAGCTCCTGTTTCTCGGAGCTGCCGACCATTTCCGGCTGCTCGTCCGGCACGCTGCCGTCTCGATTGATATTGAATTCCAGCACAACTCGGCCGCGCTCGCCCATGATCGCGGACTCCGGCATGACGGCGTACCAGTTCTGCTTCACCCTGGCCAGGATGCGCGCAAGATAGCCGCTAAAATCAACGCCCTCATCGGGCGTCAGCATCTGGAGGCCGCCGCCATATGTGCCCCCTCCTCCGCCGCCGCCTCCCCCGCCACCGCCTCCCGGCAGGCGTCCCTGGAACGCCGGGCTCGTTCCGCCGCCGCTTCCTCTGGGGGCGTCGCGCAGCGAATTCTCGATCGAGCCGGGCGAGGGCATCCGCGGAAGGATCAGCCCGTTATTCGTGGGCCGAGGAGTCTGCGCAATCGTGGGAGCGTCCACCGGACGCTGCGGGATGGAAGAAGGCGGTGGTTGAGGCGTGGGCGCCGCCGGCAGCGTTGACTCCGGCAGGCTCGGCGCAACCTGCCTTTGAGGCGGAGCTGGAGTAGGCAGCGGCATCGGCGGCAAGTGGTTCAATACGCCGGGAGCCAGGTGCAGCTTCGGTCCGGGCGGAAGTGGCGAAGGCTTCGGCCCTTTCGGCAGTTCGCTCAATGCCGGCAAATTCGCCCAGGTCAATTGGTCGCGCGCGAGTTCCAATTGTTCCGGCGTCGGCCCCTTGTTCGGAAAAAGTTTCGGCAGGACCAGGACGTAAAGCGTGAGCACCACGGCCTGAATCACCAGCGCCGCGCCGTTGCGCGCGAAAATGCTCCACGTGGAAACGCGCTCGTCGGCGGGCCTCGCCATCAGCGTGACTTCGCCCGTGGTCATGACGTCGGGTTCGAGCACATCCGGCAATTTGTAAACGGGAGTCGGCGCCTTCGACGGCAGCACGACATTCGGCAGACCTTCCGGCACGGCGATCCGCGTGTCCATCGTCATCGCCGCTATATGGCCGGCAGCATTTCGCGTGACGTCCAGCGCCTTATCCCCAGCCGCGTCGCGCGGCACAACCATGCGCGCGGCTAGCACGTCCATTGGGCGATAGCTGGGAATATTGGAACTCGCGTCGAGCGTCCCCGAGGAGATTCCCGCGGGCACAATCGTCCGCTCATCGAGCAATGTGGACGTGCGGCCGGTTCCATTGGAACTGGCAGCCGCGGACAGCGGTTTGGAGTCTTTGGGGACTAAAATCCGCGGAATCATGGGTTTTCCCGTGGGGACACTAATGCATCCCATTGGACGCGCCGGCCATGCTCTTGGATGCCCGCCATCACCTGATCCGCCAGTTCCAGGGCGCGCCGCCCGGCCGCGCCGTCCACACGCGGCGTCGTGCGGGAACGTACCGATTCCAGAAATGCGCTCAACTCGGCGCGCAACGGTTCCTGCTTCACGGCCGGCAGCGCGGCGAAATCGAATTTCGGATTCGGCCCGGGCTCCGCGACGCGCACGCGCAATGCGTCCTGGCGCGTGAAATCCACCGAAATGTATTCATGCTGCTGAAAAAATCGCAGCTTGCGCACGCGCTCGGTCGAGACGCGGCTCGCCGTCACGTTCGCCACCGCGCCCGAGGCAAACGTCAGCCGCGCGTGCGCGATGTCCACCTTGTCGGTGAGCACCGGGATGCCGACGGCCTTGATGTCTTCCACCGGCGCGTCCACCAGCGCGAGCAAAATGTCGAGATCGTGAATCATGACGTCGTACACCACATCAATATCCAAGCTGCGCGGGGTGAACACTCCCAAACGATGCACTTCGAAATAAAGCGGCCGGTTCAGCGCGGGCAGCACCGCTTCGAGCCCCGGATTGAATCGTTCGAGGTGCCCCACTTGCAAAATCCTGCCGTGCCGCGCAGCCGCCGCAATTAGCGCATCCGCTTCCGCGAGGGATGCCGCGATGGGTTTCTCGACCAGCACATCGAGCCCCATTTCAAGCAGTTGGCATCCGATGCGCGCGTGCTCGACGGTGGGGACCACGAGACTCACCGCGTCCACGCGGCCCGCGAGCGATTCGATCCCTCCAAGCGCCTTCGTCGAGAATTCCTGCGCGACGCTTCTTCTCGCGCTCGCGATTCAAATCCGCGACGCCGACCAGTTCCGCGTTCTCCAGTTCGCGGTACACGCGGACGTGGTTCCGCCCAAAATCGCCCACGCCCACCACCGCGACGCGAATCTTCCTCCCGGACTTCTCCGGCTGCGCGGATGTGGTCAAGATCTCCCGCCCCCGCCCTGCTGCGGCGGCACTGGAAACGCCTGCATGGAAATCCCCGCCGCGTCGGCGGCCTCGATGAGATGCACGCGATCGAAAAGCAGCGTGCGCTCCGCGTCAATCGCGAGCCCGGTCACACCCGAACGCTTCATCACTTCGACGGTTTGCAGACCGATTACGGGTACATCGAAGCGCATGTCCTGCCGCGGCTTGCTCACTTTGACCACGACGAGCGGCTGACCTTGAGCAATCCGCGCCGCGCGCTCGATCGTTTCGTCCGTGCCTTCCATCGCCTCGATCGCCACGCAGGCGCGGTCGCGCACCACCACGGTCTGCCCCAAATCAAGCGCCGCGATTTTTCGCGCGATGTCGCGGCCGTAGGCCATGTCCGCGGCTTCGCGCTCATCGGGAGCGCGCCGCGTCAGCACGCCCGCTTCCGGCACCAGCGGCTTCAAGAACGCAGTCGAATCCACCAGTTTGATTCCCTCGGACTCCAGCACATTCGCGACGGCGCCGATGAGCGAATCTGTGTTTTGCAGAGGCAATGTGAGCAACAGTCTTGCAAGTTTCCAATCCGGCCGGATGGAACTGAAAATTTTCGCATGCTTCACTTGCCCGGCCATCACCGCGCGAGTCACGCCTTCCTCGTGCAGCAAATCGAGCGCGCGGCCCAATTCCCCAATGCTCACCCAGTGCAGCCGCTTCGCGACACTTTCGAGTTCCGGCGAAGCCTCTTCGCGCAGCGCCAGCACCGCCATATCAATCCCCTGGCTGCGCGCCGCTTCGAGCACGAGGAATGGAAACTTGCCGTTGCCGGCGATCAGACCCCAGCCCGCTGTAGCGGAAACGGAATCGAGAGAAGCAGTCATTGCGATCGCGGCGCCTACTTGATCAGGCCTCGCTGGGCCGTTTCGATGAACTGCACGAGTTCGCGCACATCTTCGGAGCCGTCGAGCTGCGCGCGCATCTGTTCGAGCGCCTGCGTCGTGTTTAGCTTCGAGCGGAGCAGCAATCGAAACGCGCGTTCGATGGTTTTCAGCCGCTCCGCATCGAAGCCCTGACGCTCGAGTCCCACCGTGTTCACTCCGAAGCAGTGGACGTCGCGCGCATCCACCACCAGCGCGAAGGGCGCCACATCTTTCGTGATGGCGGTCAGCGCGCCAATGTAGGCGTATCGCCCAACGCGGCAGAACTGGTGTACGGTCGAGTACGCGCCGACGGTCGCGTAATCCGCAACCTCCACGTGTCCCGCGAGCGTCGCGCCATTCACGAAAATTGTGTGGCTGCCCACTTGCGAATCGTGGCCGACATGCGCGTAAGACATGAATAAATTCTTGCTGCCGATGCGCGTCACGCCGCCGCCGAACGCCGTGCCGCGATTGATCGTAACGAATTCGCGAAAGACGTTCGCTTCGCCCGCGACGAGCTCCGTGCGCTCGCCTTTGTATTTCAGGTCTTGCGGATCGCCGCCCACCGAACACAACGCGTGAAAAACATTCCCCGGCCCAAATCGCGACGGCCCCTGCACCACGGCCTGCGGCATCACCACGCAGCCGTCCCCCAGCTCGAACGTCGTCGCCGATGAAAGCTCCGGCGGCCACGCGCACGCCCACGCCCAATCGAGCGCGCGGTGAAATCACAGCCCGCAGATCAATTTCACTCATTCTTTTGTGCTGAGCCTCGAAGCATTCGATTCCGCCACGGCGTCCGGCTGGGAGGCAGGCGCATCCGCCGCGTCGCGGTCCACCATCTTGCACATTAAAGTCGCTTCGGCCGCCAGTTCGCCGTTCACGGTTGCTTCTCCGCGCAGCTTGCAGAATGTCCCGCGTCCCCGCCAAGAAATCACGGTGACTTCCAGGCGCAGTTGATCGCCCGGCACCACGGGACGCCGAAAGCGCGCGTCGTCTACGGCGACGAAATAAAGCAGCTTGTTCTCGCGGTCCGGCACCTCTTGCAGCAACAGCAGCCCGCCGGTCTGCGCCATCCCTTCGATGATAAGCACGCCGGGCATGATCGGCTTGCCCGGGAAATGCCCCTGAAAATACGCCTCGTTGATGCTGACGTTCTTGATCCCCACCACACGCTTGAAGCGTTCCATCTCAACAATGGCGTCCACCAAAAGGAATGGGTAGCGATGCGGAAGAATTTTTTGTATGCCGTTGCTGTCAAGAAGCATGAACAATCCTCGATTGCATGCGCAGGATTGCCGACGCCTTCGCCGGATACAAGCCGCCTGCCGCCGGCAACCCGGCCGGCGGGAGCGCAATCCCGCGATTATATGCGAAACGAGAGGCTCAGGGCACGTGATTGGCGGCGTGGCATCGACTCAACTTCCGAAGCCCCGGAGGGGCGGCACAATTTAGACCAGCGTGTAAACGCTGGGTGGGCGCAATAGATTTGCGTCAGCCCCGGAGAGTGCGCGTGGGAACTCGGTTTGCTCCTCGTAGCGCCAGCCTTTAGGCTGGCAGCTGCTTGATCCTTGAGTGCCGCCCTGAAGGGCGGCGCTACGAAGACTGGCGAAATGCGGGTTCTCGCGCAGGCTCAGAGGGGCTACACGGCGAAACTTTGCAATGCAAAGTACTTGACAAAAAGAAGGCGAGGCGTATCCTCACAGACTCAGCCTAGTTCGACACATAGGAGACCTTCCGATGGAAACCACTCAGGCCGCGCAGCCGCAAGAGTTTGGCGATTCCTCGCGCGGGCCGTTTCGACAAGTCGTGACCAATGCGCTCCAGTATTGGGAGCCGGGCCGCGTTCTCTATAATCTCGTCCTCGCAGCGGTCGTCGTCATCTGGATTGTGGCGACGTGGCCTCATTTCCGCCCGGCGCTGGTGCAGTCATCGTTCCCCCCGCTCGCCGGTCTCGCTGCGATCGCGAACTTGTGCTACTGCGCCGCGTATCTGGTGGATCTCCCGATGCAGTACTCGCCTCTTGGCGCGGGTTGGCGGCGCCGCCGGTGGGGACTATGGCTCGCGGGAATGCTCATCGCGATTCTTCTGGCAAATTATTGGATCGTTGACGAGATCTATCCCTTCGTCCGCTAAGAAATCCCCGTGCCAGACCCCACAGGATGGCATTCCCAAAAGTTGCCGACGCGCCCTGTTACTTACCGATTGCTCAATCATCTGGCCAAGGAATAGACTCTCCCTTAAGCAATCGCATGTTCGAGCGATACACAGAACGAGCCCGCCGCGTCATCTTCTTTGCGCGCTACGAGGCCAGCCAGTACGGCAGCCCGTACATCGAGACGGAACATCTGCTTCTCGGGCTTCTGCGCGAAGACCGCGCGCTGACGAAATGGTTCCCTGATCAGAGCAACGTTGAGCCGGAAATTCGCGCTGAAATCGAGAAGCGGATTATTAAGCGAGAGCCGATCGCGACATCCGTGGAGGTGCCCCTAACCATCGAATCCAAGCAGGTTCTGAAACTCGCTACGGACAGCGCCGATAAACTCGGACACCAGTACGTCGACACTGAACACCTACTCTTGGCAGTCCTTAGAGTGGAATCGTGCATGGCCGCTCAGCTCGTGATCGCGCGGGGCGTCAAGCCCGGACCAATCCAAGAAGAAATGGCAAAAGCGCGAGCCATGGCAACACCTAACAGCGAGCGCGCGACAACTGCGTTGCTCACACTCGACAGCTTCCTTTCCGGACTCAAGGGCCTCAATTTGAGTGAGTTGCTTTCTTTTTTCGCATTGGGCGCAGTGTTCATCGATATTTCTGGCAAACGATGGATTCGCAAAGAAATTGAAAAGGATTTTGAAATTTTATTTGCTCCTTATGCGAAGAAAAACGCAACGCACGTCATCGAATCAAAGATTGCCGAAACGAACGAGACGGTCGTCACTACGGTTCTATTTAAGAACGCCCTTCTCGCCAGCGAGCAACGCGTCTGGTTGCACCGGATGAGCGTCGTCCTCATCGCTGAAGAAAATGACTGGGTAATTCTGCTGGCGCAGGCCACTCCGGTACAATCTGCCTAGACCGCCGTCGTGTTAGCATTGCCTCCGTGCCGGCAAGAATGACCAAGCCATCGAAAAGCAGCGCCGTAGAAACTTCCGCGCGCGCGAAACCGTTGCGCGATATATTGAACTCGCTCCGCGCGCGCGAATCCGAAATGGCGCGCTTGCTGAGCCGCTTCGTTCGCGCCGAATCGCCCAGCGACGATAAGACCGCGCTCGATCGTTTCTCGCGCATGTTAGCCGGAGAATGGCGCAGCCGCGGCGCGCGCGTGCAACTCGTCCGGCAATCTCACGCAGCCAATCTTGTCCGCGTAGATTGGTCTCCATCCCACAAATCGCCCAATGCGCCCATCCTGCTCCTCGGCCACTTCGACACCGTCTACGATCTCGGCACCCTCGCGCGCATGCCCTTCCGCATCAGCGGCGGACGCGCCTACGGCCCCGGCACATTTGACATGAAGAGCGGCCTGGTCATCGCGCTCTTCGCCGTGGACGCGCTGCGGCGTCTCGGCCTCAAACCGCGCCGCCCGATCGTCGGCCTCTGGACATCGGACGAAGAAATCGGCAGCCACGCTTCGCGCAAACTCATCGAGCAAGAAGCGCGACGCAGCGCCGCCGTGCTGGTGCTCGAGCCCGCCGCCCGAAAAGAAGGCAAACTCAAGACGGCGCGCAAAGGCGTCGGCGAAGTCACGCTGGAAGTCACCGGCCGCGCGGCGCACGCGGGCCTCGATCCGCAGAGCGGCATTAACGCGATTGAAGAATTGGCCCTACAGATCGCCCGCATCCGAAGCTTCAATCAGCCGGAGCGCGGCATCACGGTGAATGCGGACGTGATCGCGGGCGGAACGCGCGCCAACGTGATCGCCGAGAAGGTGCGCGCGATTGTGGACGTCCGAGCCTCGAACGCGCGCGACATCCGCGCGCTTGAAGCGAAATTCCGCGCCCTGCGTCCGATTCTCCCCGGCGCAAAACTCATCGTGCGCGGCGGCTTCAATCGTCCTCCGCTAGAACGCAAAATGAGCGCCGCGCTCTTCTCGAAAGCAAAACGCATCGGCGAAATTCTCGGCCTGCGAATTGACGAATGCGCGGTGGGCGGCGGCTCCGACGGCTGCTTCACCGCCGCGCTGGGCGTGCCCACGCTCGACGGCCTCGGCGGCGTAGGCGACGGCGCGCACGCCGCAAACGAACACGTCCTTCTGCGCGCGCTTCCGGAACGCGCCGCTCTGCTAGCGGCTCTTCTGTTGGAGTTGTAGCCGGAGTTGCAACTTGGAGTCACAGCACGGGGAGGAGCAACTCAAACAACACGGCGGGGAACGCCGCCAGCGAGTCATTCCGAGGAGTCCCGGCCCGGCCGGGGCGACGAGGAATCCCTCTGCTCTGCACATTCCAAGACGAAGAGAGATTCCTCGTCCGCCGCCCGCCACGGCGGGCAGGCGGCGGACTCGGAATGACTCAAATAAATTCGTCAGCCAGAATCAGAATATTATTACGGATAGGTCCGCCGCAAATAATCCGCCGTAGCCGCGGCCAGTTGGTCGTAACTCATCCCGCTCACTTCGCGCAACGCCGCCGGCATGCTCGCGCCGGTCGCAAGCTTATCCAGCAACGATGAAATCTCGCGCAGGCCGCCCGAGTCCACCAGACTCTCGACCGCCGCGAGCGACCACGCGTAGGCCTGCGCCGCCGCGTCCGCATCGAGATTCAGCCAGGAGCCTTCGTACGACGACAGTGACAAATCCATGTGCTCGTCGTACGCGGCGAGCAGCGCCTTCGCCCCGCTCGCGCTCGTACGCCGGCCCTCTTCGTATTGTGCGACGCCTTCCTGCATCCACACCGGACAGTGCCCGCCCGTCTTCTGCGTGATGAAACTGTGCGTCAACTCGTGCTTCAACACGTGCGAGAGCGCGTCGGTCATTTCGCTGAGCCCGTCCACCGGGACGCGAATCTTGCCGTCGTTCAATGCGCCCACCCAACTCGGCGCGCGCGTGATGTCGCTGAATTGCTGGTTGGTGTAGAGCACCACGGTGATTGGCTCCGGCGGTGTGTAATCCAGATCCTTGCTGATCTCGGCGAAGTGATCTTCCAGGGTGTTGAGGACCTCGCGCGCCAGCGTCGGCGTGGCATCCCCATTGAACTTAAGCTGGAAGTGCGCCGTCTCATTTTCGCGATAACCGGCCTCCACCTGCGCGTCCTGTTCCGCCTTTTCGAGCGCGTGCTGCACCTCGGCGTCCGGGCGGAGCTGCAACGCGCGCTTCCATTCGGCTATCGCGTCATCCAGACGGTTGAGCCCGTAGTAGGCCCAGCCCGAGAGTTTCGCCACATCCGGCGAATCCGGCGCACTGTGGCGCGCAATATCGAGCTGATCCAGCGCCTCGCGGAACTCGCTCCGCCGCAGATGCAAGTAGGCCGAATCCACCAGCAAATTCAAATTGTCGGGGGCAAACTCGAGCGCTCGTTTGTAATAACCCAGCGCCGAACTCAAGTCTCCCTTGCTGACTTCAAACTCCGCCGCCGCCGATTCCGCCAGTATCGCGCGGGACACGGCGCCGGGGCTGCCGCCCTGCGCGTCCCCTTCGAGCCGGTCAAGGTAATCCTGATCCACGCTGCCGTCGTGCACCGCCGCGCGCGTCACTTCATTGCTGGCTGCGGCCGTAAGACTGTCTGGGGGCGCAATCGGCAAGTTTGCGGCCCGGTCGTTTACTGGACGGGGTTGCGTGTCGCCTGCGGCGTCATCGCGGATCACTCGGGCCACGATATCGGCAGGCAAGCTCAATTGCCCCGCGGCAGTGTCGTAAGTGACCTTTCCATCGGCCTCTTCCACGTGTGTAGCCGTTATCCGGCGGCCATTCTTCAACACGATCGTATCCGCAAAAAGGCACGATGACGGCATCGCAAGCGCGGCAACCGCAGCCAGGATTCTCAAGGCGGGCAAGGGCCGGAATCGCATGCCACCATTCTAGCAATCTGCCCGCAAGACTCGTCCGGACGCTTGCTGGCTGATGCCCAAATTGCTACAGTCAATGCATGATCCGGCTGTGCCGCGCCCTCGCGTCCGCCGCTCTGGCGGCTCTTGCCGGCCTCGGCGCGATCTCTGCGCCCCTGCCGGCGCCGGACACTCTTACCCCGCGCCAAATCTTCGACGCCCTCAACGGCCTCCGCGTCAATCCCGACGAGGTTTACGCCGTCCACGATTTGCGGCTGGAGCGAGGCACGGTCACCTTTGCCCTGGAAATCGGCACGCTGGGCTTCCTCGACGATTTCCAAGGCAAGGTCACGGGCGTCGTCTTCACCGGACGCGGCCGCGTCCTGGCGATTCCTCGCGATCCCGGTGAGCGCCAATCGCTGGCGCGCTTCCTCAAAGTGCCGATTCTGGATCAGCCGATCACGGACGCCTACATTCGCTTTACGGACGGCAGCGCGCAGGAGCTACTCGATCAAATCCATTCAGCGCAAGCTCAAAAATCTCAGGACGCGGATCTTCTGGCGCGCTGGAATCGAATTGCCTCCAGCCTGAACTCCAGCCATTCGCTGCGAATCATGACGGACCTCCTGGCGGACCGGCCCGTCCCCTACTTTTTTGCCGACCTATCGAATGAAGCTATGGGCACGTTTGATGTACTTGTGGACAACCGCTACACAGAACAGGTTCTGGCGGGCCAAACGCGCTGGGTCGAAGGAACGGAGTATTACGACATTTGGACTTCGTTCTCCCGCGGGAGACGTCCCGGCGCCGCCGGAGAATTCCTTCAAAGCTGTCTCCTACAGGATCTCAACGACCATCGAGCCGGATCGCACTCTTGAGGGCACCACCACCATCGCCCTGCGGGCGGTGACAGGCGGAGAACGCGTCGTCACACTCGAGCTTTCGCGGTTCCTAACCGTACAAAATGTGGAAGACGCGGCCGGAAACGCGCTGACCAGCTTTCAGAACGAATCTCTGAACCGCAATCAGCTGGCCGAGCAGGGCGATGACCTCGTAGTCGTCGTATTGGACCAGGCCCCCAGAGCCGGAGAACTTGTGCAGCTTCTCCTCTCCTATCGCGGAGGCGTGATTAGCGACGCGGGCAACGGCGTGCTCTTCGTCGGCGAACGCGGAAATTGGTACCCGCACGTCCCGGGTTTCGGAGATTTCTCGTCCTACGACCTGAACTTCCGCTGGCCGCGTCACTTGCGCCTCGTCGCCACTGGAACTCCCGATCCCGAACAAGTGGATGCCGATTGGGCTACGGGGCACTGGCGTTCGGAGAGCGATATCCCCGTCGCTGGATTCAACCTCGGCGATTACCGCGCCGAGACATTAAGCCTGCGAGGTGGCGGCACACAAATCGAAGTTCTCGCCAATTCCGAACTTGAGCGCGAGTTGGCCTCCCATTTTCACGCGGCGCCCGTGCCTCAAGCTGGCCGGGGTCTAGCTATACCCGGCCTCAGCTCTAACTCAAACGCAGAGCTTCCCGTCGAACCCCCGCCTCCCGGGCAGTTGCCCAGCCCTGCTGCGCGTGTTCATGAGGTCGGTGAAGAAATGGCGGATGCGGTGCGTCTTGAAGAGCAATGGCTCGGACCGTTCCCGTTCCCACGCCTCGAGGTGTCTCAAATCCCCGGCAGTTTCGGCCAGGGTTGGCCCGGCCTGATCTACTTGCCGACGATGACGTTTCTTACTCCCGAAGAACAGCAGCAAGTTGGAGTCATCGGCCCCGCGCAGGATGTTTACAACGAACTCGTCCCATTTCACGAGGTCGCCCATCAGTGGCTGGGCGATACCGTGGGATGGGAAAGCTATCGGGAGCAGTGGATCGATGAGGCCCTCGCGAACTACATCGCTCTGCTCGCCGTGGATAGCGGGAAACCGGAGGGGCACCTGTTGCGCCGTTCGCTGGATCAATATCGCAACGACTTGGGCCGCCCGGCGGTCGGCGGCGGCGAAGTCGCGGATATCGGTCCGGTCACCCTCGGGGCCAGGCTGGAGTCCGCGAGAGACGCCGACGCCTACCAGAAGATCGTCTATGGCAAGGGCACCTGGATCTTCCACATGCTGCGCATGATGCTCCGCGGTCCAGGCGCGCACGATCCCGACGCGCGATTCATCGCATTCCTTCATTCCCTGCTCGCCGACTACCGGCAGCGCCCGCTCTCAAATGACGACTTGGAACGCGAGATCGAAAACGTCATGACCCCGTCCATGGCGCTGGAAGAAAAACATTCGATGGCCTGGTTCTTCGACCAGTGGGTGCACGGCTCCGGCATCCCCCGCTATTCCGCCCAGTACACGGCACAGCCCAAAGGAAGCGGCTTCTCGGTGAGTGGAACCCTGACTCAAGAAGGCGTGCCCGAAAGTTTCATCGCCGTCGTCCCGATTTACGCGCAGAGCGTCACGGGCCGCCAGACCCTTCTCGGAAACGTGGTCACCTCCGGCCGCCAGACGCAATTCCGCTTCCTCGTCTCCGCCGGCCCGAAACGCCTGCTCATCGATCCCCAGCAAACGCTTCTCTGCCTCCACGATTGAAAAATCACGCCCCGCGGTGGTGAGAGTCGCGTCCAGAAAAAGAAAGGGCCCCGGCATCGCCGGGGCCCTTCTTGTACGAGGTTGAACCTTGAGCAGTGGCTTAAGGTGCGCTCGGAGATGACGAGCCGGACACGCCTGCGTAAATTCCGTACGCAATTCCGCCCGCTGCGACAGGGATCAGAACGAAATAGAGCCAGTCTTGTCCGGTGGAAAATGCTCCTTCTGGCGCCGGCCCGCTGCCAGGCTGAATCTTCATACGGTACGACGCGCCTTCGTCAACGATTTTGGTTTCATTCCCGAAACTCACCAGCAACTCCCCTCTCCTGCTGGTGAGCAGAAGTTCGCTGGCGTTGACGTAGCTTATCTGCGCGATAGTGGGCTGCCCGTTTTTCGATTGAATCGTGGCCCCATCCGCTTCCACCTGAATCGTCTCGCCACTGGTCGAAAACGCAATCGTCCCCGAGGTCAGCGACGCTCCGAATCCGTTCGAGAGCCGGTGAACCAGAACATTCGAATTGGGCAGGATGGTGATGTGTGACTGGCCGAGCTGCGCCTGCAGATTTCCCGAAGCGTCGGTCAGCAATGTGTCGCCGTCAAAAATCGCGGCGCCGTTTGTGAGTGCGGTTGTCCCCCGGCTTGCGTGCGTGGCTTGCGACACCACGCCGAGAGATGCGGATGGTGTGGGTGCCGCAGTCGCCGGCACTCCCACCAAAACGATTGACACCAAAAATACAACGATTACTTCCGCCAGCGAATATCTTGCTCTGCGCACGTACCCTCCACCAAGGCTGCGTGCGACGGTAGGCCAGCGGCGATTATCTGTCAAGTACTGATTACTGACTGTATCACTATGGGACAGTATTCTTTGAGCACCGCGCATCACTCCGCGAGTCCAGGCGATGCCCCAAAACGGAACTTCGTTTGCGGCAACCGCAAAAAAGAAAGGGCTCCGACTGAGTCGGAGCCCTTTGAGTTTCTAGGATTCTATGAGAGTGCGCGATTATGGCTCGGGAACGACGTCCGTCTCCAGCGCCAGAACCAAGCTCACCGTCGCGGTAACGACCGCCGCCGTAATCAGCACCAGGAAGAAGCGATTCTTCCCCGATGTAAACATCCCCTGCGGACCCGGACCGCCGCCCGGCTGGATCATCATCCGGTATGAGGAACCTTCACTCACGGTCTTGGTGTCGTCTCCCAGGCTCACGAGAAGGTCGCCGTGGCGGCTGGTCAGAATCAATTCGTTCACGTTGATGTAGGTCACTTGGGCCAGCGTCGGCTTCGCGGTCGCCGGCTGAATCGTCGCTCCATTGGCGAGCACTTGAAAGGTCTCGCCGGCGGCCGAGGACAGCACAATCGTCCCCGAACCGATGGACGCGCTAAAGCCGTTCGCAATCCGGTGGATTTGGACGTTCGAGTTGGGCATCAAGTAAATCTGCGACTGCCCGACCCGCGCTCGCAAGTTGCCGGAACCGTCGGTCAGAAGGTTATCACCGTCAAATATTGCCGAGCCGCTCGCGATCGGGACCGATCCCAGACTCGCGCGTTCCGCCTGTATGATGACACCCATCGATGCGGACGGAGCCGCAATCGCGGTGCTAAAAGTCAGTGCCGTGCAGAGAAATGCCGCCAGACTAGACTTCCACAATGTGCGCACAATAGCCTCCACCTGGGCTACTCTACACGTTAGAGGGCGGCTGTTTTGTTGTCAATCGCGTTTTAGTCCTGTTGTCCACAGTGAAACACCCCCTATGTTGCTCCATTTTGAACCAATTCGGGCGGCCACACCGTCATCCTTCCGCCATCATTCTCGGCCGCTTTTGCCGCCTTTTTCCCCTCCTTGCAATCCTCCTTCGGGGGCGTCAAAATGCCTCTGGAGAAGGAGAGGTCGAGTGTGTTTCAGCCAGGCACGATGGTGCGTGTAAATCTCTCCGGTCTTCAAGTGGGCACGGTGGCCTTCCAAGACGCGGTCACGGCGGCCGTGGCGAAGATCGTCCGGCAAACCTCTCAGGATCCGCCAAAATATCTTGTTCGCTTGCTGTTCACTTTTCGAGGTGTCAGCGAAGTCGAACTCCCGGAGGACCGCATCCTCGCAGCTTGAGCCCGCGCGAAGCGCATCACTCAGCGCTTTCAAACGCTCGAACAACTGCCGTCCTCGGCGACCACTCAACCACCCATGATTCACCGCCACCTCATCCACAACGGCCGCTTGCTTCCCATCGAAGAGGTGCGCCTCTCGCCCGGTCAGGCCGGACTCCTCGCCGGTTGGGGCGTCTTCACCACTCTTCGCATTTTTCGTGGCCAACCCTTCGCCTTCGAGCGCCATTGGATTCGCCTGCAAAAGGACGCGGCCCGCATCCGGCTTCCCTTCCCGTTCGAGGCGGATCGCGTCCGCGAACAACTCTCCGAACTGGTGCGCGCGAACCAAGTCGCCGAAGGCACGCGCGAGAATCTACGTCATCTACAACAAGTTCGGTGTCTGGCAAAGCGACGAGCCCGCACCACAAGTGGATCTCCTGCTTTACACCGCGGGCCTTCCTCCGCATCACGAACCCGGCCGGCTCGATCTTCGCGAACAGGGCCGCCACGCCGCGTCGCCGCTCGCCGGAGTGAAAGTCACTTCGTGGCTGAACAACGTCTGGAGCCTCGCGGAAGCGCAGGCTCGCGGCTACAACGAAGTGGTTCTCCTAAACGAGCGCGGCGAAGTCGCCGAATGCACCGCCGCAAATATCTTCTGCGTGCGCGAAGGAAAGGTGCTCACGCCGCCGCTCACTTCGGGCTGTCTCGAAGGCGTCACGCGCGCGTGTCTGCTGGAGATCGGCCCCAAGCAAGGCGTCCCGCTGATCGAAACCACGCTGCGCCCGGACGATCTTTTCGCCGCCGAGGAAGTTTTCATCACCTCGACCAATCGCAGCCTGCTCGGCATCAGCGAGGTCGCCGGACACACCTTCTCCGCCGCGCCCGGCCCGATCACGCAGCGCCTGGAGCAAGCGTTTCGAGCGTACATGGAGGAATACGTCGCGCAGCGCGCCGCTGCGAAGTGAGCCCCCGGCACCGACGGGGTGGCCTGGGTCCCCAAAGGTTGAACTGCGCGATCGACCATCCCCCACATCGGACCACGCAAAATAAAAGCCCCGCACTGGGCGGGGCTTAAGGGCGCTATCGCTAGCGTTGCCTTACGCATACAGAACCCACTTACTAAGATAAGCGGGAACCGCTGCTGAGATACACTGGTGCTAGAATAACCCTGCTTCCCCTCTTGTCAAGAGGACAACATGAACAATACGCCTGCGAATGATTTTATTCTCGGCATAGACCTTGGGGCTAATTCACTCGGCTGGGCTCTAGTTTCCCGGACCGGCGGGCAGCCCGCCGGAATCCTACGCACCGGGGTGAGAATTTTCGAGTCCGCCATGGACGGCAACATGGCGGCAGGCAGAGAGGAATCCAGGAACCGCGCCCGCCGCGACGCAAGACTCCACCGCCGCCAGCTTTGGCGCAGAGCGAGGCGGCTGAAGAAAACGCTACATCTGCTCCAGCGCTTCGGCTTGCTCCCACTGGGCCAAAGCTCAACGCCCGAGGCGCGCCAAGAACTGATCAACGAGGTGGACGATTCGATCCGCAGCTCCCCATGGTTCAAAGCAAAGAAAGAATCAGGCCTGTACCCAGAGCCCGAGCAGGTGTTGCCGTATATCCTGCGCTCCGCAGCCCTTGACGAACCATTGGAGCCATACTTTTTCGGCCGCGCTCTCTACCATCTCGCACAGCGCCGGGGGTTCCGCAGTAACCGCAAGGAGTTGCGGCCCACCGGCAAGAAAAAGGACGACGACGAGGGTGTCGTCAAAGAGGGGATCGCTCAACTGTCCTAAGGATATGGCGCAGATCGGCGCTCGAACTCTCGGTGAGTTCTTCTCGCGATCGTCGCCATCACAGTTGGCGTGCATTCGGCCCTTGGTGTACACGCGCACCTTCAGGCGCTTCTCCTCAATCATGCGGACCATGATCTTGACCAGAGTCTCGGCTTCGTCGGTCTGATCCATCAGTTCGACGGAAGTGCGAAGATTTTCGGCAGTCTCCGTCGCCATGCGCTTGGCATCCGTGCGTTTCGGGAAAGTCTGGGCCTCCACCGCCTCAACTACCATCTCCAGCCGTCGATAGCCTTCCGCAAGCTGTTCCAAGGTTTTGTGGTCGGTGGTGCTACCAATCAAGAGCTTTAGCTCTTTGACACCCGCCAATCGTTCCGCAATGGCGGTAAGGCCGGAGAGAAAGAAGTACCCCACGGCAAACCGTGCCCTGTCGGTTGAACTGAGGATGCGCTTGATATGGTCAACCAGTTTTTCGTTGCGGTTATCGATGATGTCGTGGGTCGGCATAATTCTGCGAATCCCCGCTCATTTCGGAGTGCGGCAGCTCGCTGCCGCTTTTTCTAGCCGCTGACTCGTCAGCGGTAGGTGTTACGCCGCGACGAGTCGCGGCGCAGAAAGCGGCGACGAGTCGCCGCACTCCGAACATTAGACGTCCGAGGTGGCGACGGTGTAATTGTCCACCACCTGAACCTGGTCAATCTTCATTCCCATCACGGTTTTGTACAACGCCGTTTCCGCCTTGCGTTGGAACCATCCCGCCGAGCACCAGGGATAAAGCGACGGTTCGCGCACCAAGCCGTGATGAACTGCGTTCTTGTGTACATAACCGAGGCGGGCAAGGAAGGACCGTTGGAAGGTCAATTCCTTATCCCAATATTGATACCAAACGTGCCGCCCCACCGCATTGTCCCAGCGATTGAGTTCGATCGCCGTAAGTCCATGCAGGTGCCATGTGAATTGCACGAGCGTTCCACTCTCCGGCGAGGATAATGCGACGAAGTGATAATGGTTGGGAAAGACCGCCCAAGCCTGAAGCTGCCACGCGTATTTCTCGGCGAACTCCAGGAGCATTCCGCATAGGTATTTCAACCGATCTGCACCCCGGAAGAAGGGTTCTTTGTAGTACGTTCCCGCCGTCACCATGTAGCTTCTCCCGGGGGTGAATCGGTGTAATGGGCTGTGCGGCCAGTCTCTCATGTTGGATATTTCGGAGTGCGGTAGCTCGCTCCCGCTCTTTGCAGCCGGTGACTCGTCACCGGTGCGGAGTTACGCCGCGACCAGTCGCGGCCGTGAAAAAGCGGCGACGAGTCGCCGCACTCCATGCCGCACTCCATGCTACTCTCGAAATCGAAGGCCGGCCCAGAGATAGTGGTTCGGTCGCGCAGGTGAAATCGCTCGCGCGGAACGTTGAGTTTGCCGCGAATGCTTTTTACCTTGGGCGATATCTTGATCTTGCGATTGTCCAGATCGTCGTAGGGTACGGCGAAGGGGATGCCTTCGGGTACGGTTTCGTCGTCGATAATGCGCTTGAAGGTTTTTAGAAAAGGCACTGCCGTGGGTGCCTGGCGGAGAACAAATCCGCGCCTGTCCTAGCGGGGGAGCGGGCACGGGTTCGCCGTTTGCTTCCGCTTTCGCCTTCGCCTTTTCGTATTCCAGCAAGGCGTAATTCTCTGCCGCCACCGGCCACGCAGCTTGGACGCGCGAGTCTTTCCAAATTGCCGCTGCCCAATCGTCCAGTTCCACCGGGCCTCCGTTCTTCTTGTGCTCCAGCCACCATTCGGCTTTCTCGCTCAGCCACCACTCGAAGGCGTCAACAAACTCGGCGGCGTAGGCAACGGGGCCGGAGCGCCACTGGTTGCCGACTTTCCACTGTTCGTCCCAGCGGCGTTTGTAAACGGGCTGCTCGATGCGGCGGATGTGCTCGTTATCGCGGATGGCGGCCAGGCGGGCTTTCCACAGCGCTCCGGCGTTCGGCGGGCCAGCTTGCCGGGATCAGCGCCACAGCCTTGGCGTAGTTGCCTTCCACTTGCTGCCAGAGGCGGAACGGGCGCTGCGCCTGATCGAGCGGCCATATGGAGCTTTATGCGCGCCATTGTCATGCTCTGGCGGGGTGAACCCGCTCGCTACGGAGGTCGACTAGCGGCGGGATGCTTTTCGGGCAATAGGCCGTAGGCCGCATACACCAGCCAGTCCATTTCTTCCTGCAACGCAATCATTTCCGCGCGCAGCCGTTCACGAATGGTTTGGGCGCGCCGGTAAGCATCGCGAAGATCACTTTCGGTTTGGAACGGGGCGCCAAGCTCAGGATTGGGCGGCACGTATCCGGGCAGCGAGCTGTTCCATTCGTGATAGGCCTCGCCGGGCTTCTCGAAGAGCTTTTTCAGAGACAGGCTGGGCATCTGCTGGCCGCGCTCCCAGCAGGCTTTGGAGAGTTCGGTCAAGTGCTCGGCCAGCGAGTTAGGTTTACCCTGCAAACCCTCGGCGATGGCTCCCGGAATCGGCAACTGCTCGACCTTGCCGCCTGCAAATTCAAAGCGGTCACGATGTTCGTCTTCCCCCGCACCCTTGTTGAAACAAACCTGTTTGAGCCAGAACAGTGGCGCACTACAATTTAGAAGAGCATTAACAAGGTCACAGGTAGACTTATTCCCATCCACAAGCATGACCGGGCTGTGGTCTTTAAACAGTCGCC
>CAWCYS010000083.1:0-44249 GCA_963799715.1 Terriglobia bacterium
CTGCTCGGAGCTGCGCGCGGCGACGGCGAGGCAGAGCGCGGAGCGAAGCAGCGGCGGGCGATCGCCGCCGCCGAGCACCGCCTCGACTCGCGCGCCAGGTGGGGGCGCTCGGCCGACTCGACCGAGGGCCCGTGCTCGCCCGCGACTCCTCGCGGACGATCTGGTCGGCGTCGACCTTGCGCTTCGCCACCTGCTTTCGCGCCTCGGGGTTGGCGAGGAACTCGACCGAGAGCGTCGCGTCGACCGCGAAGTCGAGCTGCAGCGGCGCGAACATCAGCTCCGCGGCGGGGCCCGGGACGACCGCCTCCTCGGGCATCGCGCCCAAGACCAAGAGCGCTTGGTGGGCGCGACCGCGCTCGGAGTCGATCACCAGCGAGCGGCGCTCGACCGTGACGCGGCTCTCGTGCAGGCGCAGCAGGTCATAGCCGTAGGGCTCAAAGCGCTCCTCGCCGCCGGGGTCCAAGAAGCTCAGCGCCTGCGGTGCGAAGGCCTCGTCGGCGTCGGGCTCGCCGAGCCCGCGGGTGTAGGCGCGGCGGATCAGCGCGGCGAGGCGCCGCGGCCCGACCCGGGTGCATTCCAGGTAGCCCAGCACCCGCTCGAAGGCGGCTTCCTCCTCGCGGCGAAGCGCGGTGATCTGCGCGGCGCCGAGGCCGTGGGCCTGCTCGAAGCCGAGCCGCTTGTCGGCGATCGCGCCCCAGAGCGCCGCCGCCCCCTCCAGGGCGCCGCCGAGCGGCCCGGCCCCGCCGGGGGGCGCGAGGCGCACCGCAAGGTAGATCTCGGGGCGAAGCGCCTCGCGGCGCTCGAACTCCGAGCGGTGCTCGGCGAGGTGCGCTGCGAAGCGCTGGCGCCGGCCGTGGCGGGGATCGAGCGTGGTCAGGGCGCGCCGCACGTAGGCCTCCGCGTCAAAGGCGCGGGCAACACGCGGAGAATCTGAAAGTCGGCGGCGATCGAGTAGGAGAGCGCCTCAAGGCGCTCTCCTACCTCGATCTTGCGCTGCTCGGAGAGGCCGGGATAGCTCTGGCCTTCGAGCTCATAGACCGCCCAGGCCTCGCTCGGGCTGCGCAGCACCAGGTTGCCCCAGAAGAAGTAGTGCGGCGCCCTCACCGCGGCACCGGCCCGGTCTCGAAGATCACAGTCCGCCCGGCGGGGACCTCAAGCGTCTTGGCGCTGTGAAGCGGCCCGGCGCCGGTGGGCGAGAGGCGCCGGCCACTGGCACTCGCCGCCCGGGCGGCGCGGCTGGTGCCCGCGCCGCGCGGGACGCCCTCAAGCGTGACCGCCATCGGGTAGCGCAAGAGCACCCGGGCGGGACCGCGGAGGCGACCGCGCGGGTAGCTTGGCCCGTAGAGGTCGGCGGCGATCGCGACCTTGGCCGCCAGCGCCAGCTCGCCGCCCTCGGCGGGGCAGCGGCGCAGGGCGGCGAGGACGCGAGGACGGCCCCGCCAGGCGGCGAGGCCCGCTAGCGCCCGGTGGGGCGAGCGCCCGTCAAGCTCCCAGCGCGAGAGCGCCCAGGCGCCGGCGATCGGCAGCGCCAGCAGGCGCAGCGAGGCCGGCAGCGCGCCGACCGCGAGGCCGATCAGCGGCAGGTTGGCGAGCAGGGCGAGGACCGCCAGGCAGGCGAGCCGGTCGCCGATGCTGCGCAGCTCCAGGCCACCGGGGAGCGGCAGGCGCCAGTTCTGCAGGCGGTAGATCCGCCGAGCGGCGGCGGAACGTCGACCCGGTCGGAGCGAACGACCTTGCGGGATGGCGGCTCGGGCATCGACGCCTCAGAGGACGGTGTTGGCGATCTCTTTGGCGAGCGACTCGATCGAGCTCGGCGCCAGCAGAAAGATCAGCCCGAGCAGGGTGATGAGGATGATCCCGACCGCGGTGCCGAGGTTGCGCGAGGCCAGCGCCCCGACCAAGAGGCAGCCGGCGAGCACGGTCAGCACCGGCACCGCCCAACCACTGAGCAGGGTGCTGAAACGGGTGCCGGCGCCGCTCACATTGCCGCCGCCTTCGGAGGCGGACAGCGACTTCGTCACCGCCGCCTGAGCGGCGGCGGGCAGGCCGGGCGGTGACGCAGGCCCCGCTGGGACGGCGGCGCTCAGCGCCAGCGCCAGCGCGCCGAGCGCTGCGATGGTTTTGATCCTTGCTTTCATGTCATACCTCCTTGTGGTCGGTGCATGGCTCAGTTCCCGGTCGGGATCACCTCGATGAAGTCGACGTAGGGGCGCTCGCGGTAGGCAATCCCGAGTTCGTAGGCGAGCGTGTAAGTGGCGCCGCGGGGGTCGGCGGCGGTGACGGTGACCAAGACGGCGCCGGAGCCGGGGGCGCCAACCCAGTCGACCGCCTCAATGCCCTGCAGCGTCAGGGCGAGCGTCGGCAGGGTGACCGCCGCTTCGGGGGTCAAATCGGCCCTTAGGTTCGCCGCCGAGCGGTCCAGGTAGTTGCGGATCACCCGCTTCACGACTTCGAGCAGCGCCGGATCGGAGACCTGCTCGCCCGCCACCGGCGCCGAGCCGGTGTCGATCGAGGGTGCCCCGACGAAGCCGGGGTAGCCGGCCAGGGAGAGCGGCTGCCCCGGGGGGTGGCGCACCGTCACCGCCAGGTAGACGGGCGCCGCTTGGGTGGAGAGCTGCGCGGCGACGGTGATCACGTGGCCTCCGATCAGCGCCGGCTGATCGGAGGCGACCTCCGCCCAGAGCACGCGCTGGGCACCCGAGGCGGGGGTGAAGCCGGCACCGGCTTCCAGCCCCGCCGGCAGGAATGGGGCCAGCGCCCTGGTGCGAGCTTCGGGCCGGGCGGCGTCGTAGGTCAGGTAGGCACGGACGAACTGCAAGGCGAAGTCCTGGCTGGGCGCGTCGGTGCCGCCCCGCGGCCGGGCGATCGCAGCACCGGGCGGTGAGAGCAGCGAGCGCAGGCCGAGCGCGATCAGGACGGCGAGCGCGGCGAGCGCCAGGTAGCGCGGGATGAGCGCTCGCAGCCGGGCGACGCGCAGGCTCTGCTCGCCACCGCCGCCCAGCAGGGCGCCCAAGGCGATCCTCTTGTTGGCCCGGGCGCTCATCCTCAGCGTTCGAAGCCGAAGCTCTCCCGGCCACCCCGCCCGCCGCCACCCGAGGGTGGCAGCGGGCTCTGGGGCGGGGGCGCGGGAGCCGGGCCCGCCGCGCTCCTCACGGGCGGGGCCGGGACCTGCACAGCTGAGCCGACAGGCGCCTTGTCTTGAGTGGGTTTGCGCCTTGACTCGCTGTGATGGGTGTCCCGAGGTGGCCGCCTCAGCGCGCGGTGTCGGCAACTCGGCTCCGGCTCGCGGACGGTGGGAGGAGTGGGCGGCGCCCGATGGGCGGGCGGCGCCGAAGCCCTCGCCGCTGACCTGGCGCTCAGCGGCGAGGGCGATGACGTCTGGCTTGGCTGGGGGTGGGCCGCGCTGGAGAGCTCCAGCGCAGCTAGCGTCGCGGCGGCAGCGGCCCCGAGACCGAGGGCCGCCAGCCGGCGGGGGCCCGGCATTTGAGCCAGCGGACCAGCGGGTTCCGACGGTGAGGTCTCACCGTCGGGCTCCCAATCGTCGCGCGCTCCACCGGGATCTGAATCCGCCGACACGATCGGCGCGGCGAGGAGCACCTCCTCACCGAGCACGAAGACGTCGTTTTGCTTTCGTCCCATCGTCGTTTCCCTTCGGCGACAAGACGCAGGGGCGGGCCGATTCGATACACCCCGGCCCGCGAAGGTGTCAAGGCGGGCCGGAGCGAGAGCGGACCCGCAATTCGATCTGCGGGTCGAGGTGCTCAGCCCGCCGTCGGCGAGAAGCGCCGCGGCTCAGCCGTGAAAGCCGAAAGACTCAGTGCCGCCCTTGCCGACGGCACCGGAGCTTGAGCCGCTGCCAGACGAAGAAGAAGACGAGCCCGATGTCGATGCTTCTGGGGCCGGCGCCGATTCGGAGGGCGGCGCTGAGCTGTGTTCGATCCCGAACTCGGCCTGGCCCTCCTGGGTCGGGGTCTGACTCGGCGCCGACGTGGAGCTGGGTTCGGAAGCCTGGGAGGAACCAGAGCTGGGTTCGGGCGCCGCCGCGGGCTTCGGTTCGGGGGCAAAAGGGGTGCTTGGCACCGCCGGCGCCTGCGAGATCGGTTCGGAGATCGCCTTCACCTTGGCCGGCGGCGAATGGTGAGCGGAGGGCGACGGGGCGCTGAGCCCGATCCCCGGTCCGACGAGGCCCGTCGCCAGGCAGGTCGCGGTGGTCGCAACTCCGGCGGTGCAGACCGCGGCGATCTTCTGGCCCGTCCCCGCCACCGCGCCGGCGCTGCCGGCGTCACCGGGCTGCAGGGCGCCGGTCGCCTTGTAGGCGGCGAAGCGGAGCTTCGCCGCCGCGCCCTGGGCGGTGTGCGCCACGGCGCCGAACCAGCCCGCCAGATGATCGAACCCGGCAGCGGCGGCGCTCAGGTGAGTCGTCGCGGCACCGCCGAGCAGCGCGGCGCCGCCGAGCTCGTGCAGGTTCTCGTGGAGGGCGGTGAGGAAGGAGCGGCAGGAGCCGCAGTGCTCGAAGTGGGCGTGAAGGACCTGCTCCTCTGCCTCGCTGGCCAAGCCGCTCGCCTGCTTCTCGAACAGCGAGCGGCGCGCAATCCGGCGCATCTCGGGACAGAACTCCTGTCCCTCGATCGCCTCGAGGCGCATCCTCACCTGCCGGGTCGCGCGCAGCAGGAGCTGCTTAGCCGCCGGCACGCTGACCCCGAGGCGCCGGGCGACCTCGGACACGCTGAGGCCGAGCCCGAAGTGCAGCAAGATCGCCTCGCGGTAGTTACCCCGCATCCGCCCCAGCGCCTCCTGCAGGCGCACTGCGTCCTCGCGGTGTTCGGCGCGCTCGGCCGGGTTCGCGCTTTCGGCGCTCGCCTCGACGAGCGCCTCCAAGCCGACCGTCGGGCGCGATGCGCGGCGGCGCAGTTGGTCGATCGCGGCGTTGCGGACGCTGGTGAAGAAAGCAGCTTGAAGGTTCCGCGGTGGCTCGCCCTCGGCCACCTTGCGGTGGAGGCGGATCAACACCTCCGCCACCGCGTCCTCGGCGTCGGCGTGGCTCAGCGAGCCGCCGAAGCGCTTGAGGACATAGGCCTCGCCGAGCGGGCGCAGCCGCTCGCACTCGCGCTCGAAGCTGAGCGCCTGCCGCCTGGCAGGCAGCTCGCGCAGGATCGCTGAGGCCGCCTCCATCAGCGACCGCGCCGGCGCCCCGCAGCGCTACGGCGACTCTCTTTGCGCCGGCGAACCGGATTCATCACTGCCAAGACGCGCTCAGGGCCCAAATCGATACCCCCTCCACTACATCTATACGCAGCGAGGACGACCCCGCCACTCTAAAGCGCCCGAGCACGGCCCGGCGCGCAGCGCGCCGGGCCGTGCTCGGGACGGGCTCAGCCCTGATCGGCCTCGCCGCCCTCGCCGCCCCCGCGGCGCTGGCCACCGCCGAGGAAGTCAATCCGATCGGCGGCGATCGAGTGCTCGGAGCGCTTGGCGCCCCCGTCGGACTCCCACTCGCGGAAGCGCAGCTTCCCGGCCACCGCCACCTGGCGGCCTTTGCTCAGGTACTGCTCGCAGGTCTCGGCCTGGCGGCCGAAGGCCGAGACGTTGATGTAGAGGGGGGAGTCCTTGGAGCCGTTGCTCTCGGCGACGCGCATTGCGCACACCTTCGACTGCCCTCCATTTCGCATCTCGGGGTCCTTGGTCAGGGTCCCGATCAGTGTCACTGTGTTCATCTGCTTCCTCTCTTTCGGGGGCCTTGGCCCCGATTGGGTGTTCAACCTCTTTGCCTCAGCGCCGGCAGTCGCTCCCAGGCGGGCACCACCCGCACCCGGGAGCTGCGTTGCGCGTCGCCGTAGTCAAGCCGGGCCACGTAGGCTTCCCCGGCCCGCAGTCGCTGCAGCTCGGACGGGTCGACCTCGAAGCGGTAGCCGCGGGTCCGGGTGCCCTCCGCGGTGGGGCGCCCGAAGCGGTCGGTGCGGATCGTCGACTGCCAGGTCGGCACCGTGCCGATCAGCTCGGCGGCCCACTCCGCGTCGCCCTGCTCGCCGAGCCGGTGGCAGATGAGTGCCGAGATCGTCGCGCCGATCCGCTCGCGGACCGCGGGGCCCGCCTCGCGCAGGTCGGCGAGCGTCTGGGTGCCGACCGCGACGCTGAACCCCGCTGCGCGCCCGCGGGCGAAGAGGCGCTCCAGGGCGGGCGCCTCCAGCGCCCCGAACTCGTCGATCGCGACGAAGGTGCCGATGCCGCGGTCCATCAGGGCGCTGGCGGCGGCGCCGAGGTCGAGCAGGACCATCTGGGCGATCGCCCGGCCGACGTTGCCGGTGCGGTCGGTGTCGAAGCGAAAGTAGACGACCTCGCGCCGGGCGATCGCCTCGCGCAGGTCGAAGCCCGGCGCGCTGCCGGAGGGGTCAAGCCAGGCGCGCGCGAAATCGGAGGAGGCGAGGTTCTGCAGGCGCGCCCGGAGGCCCGCGACGGCGCGCAGCTGATCGCCCTGCAGGGCGGCGATCGTCTGATTGATCTCAGCGATGACCTCGGCATCGCCGCCCCGCGAGGCGAGGTTGACCAGCTCGTCGGGAACGCAGTGATGGGCGACATAGCGAGCGTGACGGGCTCGGCGCCGGCGTCAAGGACACGGAGCACGAGGCGCAGGAACGGCGAGGCGGCCTGGCGATAGAAGCCGGCGTCGGCAGAGCCCCAGCTCTCCACCGCGATCAGCCGCTCGGAGCGCTCATCGACCGAGCCGTGGGCGAGCGGGTCATAGCCGCCGGGACCATCGGGGGAGACGAGGTGGAAGGCGACGCCGCGCGCCGCGGCGGCGGCTTCGGCCGCCTCGCGCAGGGCGCGGTCGTTCTTCGCCTCCATCACGACGGCGCCGAAGTCTGGAGCGGGTCACGTACTCGACCAGCATCGCGCCGAGCGTGCTCGTCTGCCGGCGCCGGTGGCTCCCGCGACGAGCACGTGGCAGCCCGAGCGGGCGCTGCCGCGGCCGATCATCGCCAGCTCGCCGCGGTTGGTGCGGCCGATCGGCACGCCCTCGGTCAGGGCACGCTCGAACCGCGTGCCGCGCTCTGCGTGGCGGCGGCGCAGCGGGTCGAGCAGGCCGCGGCGCTCGGAGGCGCGGCCGCGCGATCGCCGCCTGCACGGCGGTCCTCGCGCTGGGCCTGGATGCCCAGCGATTGCCGGCTGTCGCCGACGCAGACCGCGAGCGGCCTCGACCATCTCGCCCCAGCCCGAGCGCGCCGGCGGCGAGCAGGTCCGCGATGAGCGCCAGCGGCGCCAGCGGCAGGAGGCCCAGGTCCAGCTGAGGCGCCGGTGGCGCAGCCACAGCGCGGAGACGATCCGAGCCCGCGCCCAGCGCCACAAGGGGACCAGCACCGTGAGCAGCGCAGCGGCGGCGTTCAGCTTGTGCAGCACGGGGGCCTGCGCAGCGGCGGCGATTGGGGGTGTGAGTCCTTCCATCACGGCAAGACGCGCGGGAGGGGCAAAACGTCCCACCACGGCGACAGATTTTTCGATGCGGCCAGCTTGTCGCGGCGGCGGCTCGAAGGCCTGCGTAGCGCTCAGCGCGAGCGCGCCCGAGGATCCCCAGCCGACGATCTCGAACTCCCGGACCGAAGCGTCATCGCCGCGGCTCGCCATGTCGCGGCTCACCTGCTCTCGCTCGATGCGGCGCTCGACATAGCCGCCGCGCCCGGCGGGCCTTCGAAGCGCTCGATCTTCGCCGAGGCCTCGGCGGCCGAATGCGGGTAGCTGAACGACTCGCCGCGCTGGGCGGCCAGGCTGCGCAGGTATCGCAGCTGCTGTCGCTGGGCGGTCGCTGGGTGGCGTTGGTCATCTCGGACTCGATCCTCTCGCCGGCCTGGCCGGCTTCGATCGCGAAGCGAGCGCGCCCCGCCCGGCAGCCCCACCGCGCAAGGGGGGAAGCCCCTCGCGCCGGGCCAGGGGGTAGGGCAAGATCGAGCGCAGCTGAGAAGCCCGGACAGAGGCCGAGGCTAGGGCCGATCGAGTAACCCGCCTGCCAGGCACCCAGCCCGGCGAACGCCATAGCGGGGAGCTGAATCGTCCCCCTTACAGCGCTGTGCCGACTGGGCTGTGAGCGATCCCGCCGCAGAGGACGTCGAGTCGGTAGACGTCGATGCAGCGAGGTGGTGAGCAGTCGCTCCAATCACGGCTGCCCGAAGCAGACGACATTGAAAAGCAGCTCATTGCAGAGCCTCGCGACAGTGTCCTGGACGCTCGAAGCCCACCCGGAGGCGCGCTTCAGCGCAAGGTCCTCGTCTATCTCACCGTCCTCGGCTTCCGCGGCTATCGAGCGCACATCCTCCTCGGTGAAGACGATCTGGATGAGCGGCTCAGGGCCTGGCTCCGCGAGCTGTCACCGGAGGTCTAAACTTGGGCGGTTCCATCGGGACGATCTTCAACCCGGTCGCCGTCGTTGAAATTGCCATTGAGAAAGGTGCCGCCAGCATCTTGATGCCGATCAGCAGCCGTCGGCAATTGAACGACCTGCCCGACGATCTGGCGGCCAAGATCACCATCCACTACTACCTCGACGCCCGCGATGCGTTGCTGAAGGCGTTAGCGATCTGATCGGCGGCTACGCCGGGACCTGATTGAAGCTAAGGACGAGGAAAGTGTGGGTTTTTTAATTAATGGCGCATACTCAAAGGTTGAATTGGAGTAAACCACATGGACATTACAGTTCTCATAACCATTGGTGTTCTGGCTGCGGCTTTGGGCATTGTGCTTGGACGATATGTCTGGCCAGCGGTTCGCGCAAGTGACCGAGATGCGCTGGCCACGGCTCAAACAGAGGTTGCCCGGCTCAACCAGGAAGGCAGCGCACTTCGAAGCAGGGCAGATCAACTCGATGCTGAACACAAAGCTGCTTCCGACAAAGCAAGAACGGCCGGGGAGGAAGTTGCGAGACTGACCGAGCGCGTTGCGGGCCTAACGAAACAGAGCGAAGAACAGGCCAAGCAGATCACATTGACAGAATCTCAGCGCGAGACGGCCGCGAGTGAGGCAAAAGGAGCGGGTGCCGAAGTTGCGCGACTGATCGAGCGCGTTGCCAGCCTGACGAAGCAAACCGAAGAACAGACGAACCAGACGCACGGCACTTGAAGTTCAGCGCGAGGCAGCCGCGAACGAGGCCAACCCAATACCGGGCCACCGCCGCAAAGTCGGGATCATCCTTCGCCGCGCGAAGAACAGCGTCGTACGTTTTCCGCGACGCCTCTCCCGCCGGGAGTTTCAATCCCAATTGCTTCGCCAACTCTATCGCCAGCGTCACGTCCTTGTGCATCAACCGCAGGGGAAAGCTCGCTTTGTATTCGCCCGCCAGCATCATCGGCGCCTTGATGTCCAGCAGCGGCGAACGCGCCATGCTCGACTGCATCACCTCAACCAGCCGCCCGCCTGCGATTCCCGCAGAGGTCACGATCGCCAGCGCCTCCGCCATCGCGTCCACTTCGAGCGCCAGCAGCAGATTCATCGCCAGCTTCACGCTCTGCCCCGCGCCGGTCGGCCCCAGCAGGAACCATTTTTTCCCCAACACGCCCAGTACCGGTTCCACGCGCGCGAGCGTCGCTGCCTCGCCGCCAATCATGAAGACTAAGTTCCCTTGCTCCGCGCCCCACGTTCCGCCCGTAACCGGCGCATCCAAGTATTCCACTTCAAGTTCGGCGCACGCCGCCGCGCTCTTCCGCGCCAAAGCCGGTGACACCGTGCTCGAATCCACCAGCACACTCCCGGGCTTCAGCGCCGCCAGCATGCCGCCCGCTCCCCATAGCACCGATTCCACCGCCGGGGGATCGCTCACAATCATAATCACCACATCCGCTCCGGCCGCGGCTTCCCCGGGAGTTTTGGCCACGCGCACGCTTGCCCCGAGCTTTTGCGCTTCGGTCAGGACGTCCGCGGCGCGCGACGCCGTCCGGTTCCAGACCGTGAGGTCGTGTCCGGCCTTCGCCAGATTGAGCGCCATCGGACGCCCCATCAATCCTAGTCCGATAAATCCAACAGTTTGTTTCACGGAATCCCCCTCATCGCACCGGGCCATCGAATTCTACCCGCTTAGGCAATCGTTGCGAAGTCCTGCGCGGCGGCAGGCGGCCGGCACAAACCACTGGCGCAAACCAGTTAAATTTGGAATCCTCTCCATCGTGGCGCTGATCCCAAGATTGAAATCGAGACTCTTCCGCTGGAGCAAGCCCGTTCCGTTCCAAGCTCGCCACGCTGAGTATTCCGTCCTGGCCTCGCTCGATGACGATCCCGCCCGTCCTACCGCGCGGCTGATCGAGATTTCGTTGCAAGCCATAGACCGCGCGCGCCATGCCGACATGTCTTCGATCTCCGAGCGTATGGCCGCGCCGCCGTACTATCCCGAAATCTGGCCCGGAGAACATTACAAGCTACTGGCGGGATTGGTGGCCGTCCTACAGCCCAAGCGGGTGGTGGAGATCGGCACAGCGCAAGGCTGGAGCGCGCTCGGGCTGCAGATCCATTTGCCTCAAGGCAGCGAGCTCATCACCTTCGATATCGTCCCGTGGAAAGAAATGGGCAACACCGCGTTTCGCACCGTCGATTTTGCATCGGGCGATCTGCGCCAAGTGTTGGGCGATTTGAGCGATAAAGCGTTCTTCGCCGAGTGCGCGGAACTGCTCTCCGGCTGCGATCTGCTCTTCGTGGACGCGCCCAAAGACAACATCTTCGAGCCAAAATTTCTGGAGAATTTGTCCACGATCCAGTTGCCGGCAAACGCCATCGTGGTCTTCGACAACGTCCGCCTCTGGAATATGTTGAGGGTTTGGCGCGAGATCAAAAGGCCGAAGCTGGACCTCACGTCCTTCGGCCACTGGACCGGCACCGGCCTCATCGATTGGAATGGCTAGTCCAACGTCAGGGGGAATTGTCCTCCCACCTGAACTTCAGAAATCCCAACGATTTCTCTTGTCTTAGATTTCTTCAGGACGGTTCTTGAGCGGGGCACGACGGGGTTCCAGCAGCGCATCGCCGGGATGGCGTTCCACGGCGTCGCGCGGATTGGCGGGAGCACCGATGCTTTCTTCGAGACGAATTATAAAAGGATACGGAATCTCCCAGCGGAAGGATTTCACCTGGCCTTGCTGCTCGAAATGCTCTTCGAGGAAGATGGACTTCCCCGAATCTCCCACCAGGATCCCGGTGGCGGGCAGAAAGACATCTCCCGCCCTGTACTGCACCTCAATCCGGCGGCCGAGCAGTTTGCAATAACGGGCCATTTAGGCAGTCTGGCGGCCGACTTCCGGTGGGTCAATAGTACCGTTGGGGGGGTAAGGCGAGCAGACTCAGTGGTGTCCTGTGGCGTGTCCGCCGCCACTCGAGCTGGAAATCGGCTGCGGAGCTGGCGGCGCCTTCCGCAGCTCCGCGACGCCCATCAAGACCAGCGGCGAAATCACGCTCATCGTCAAATATGCATAGACGATCGGCAGCATGGCACCGAGCAGATTGCCGCCGCCCGGGCCGCCCATCCCACGCTCAAACCGGTAGACGCAAACGGCTGCGATAAATCCGAGCGTCGAGGCGATGTAGCGGCTACCGTCCGCGACTTCCAGAATCGTGTGGCAATTCGGGCATTCCATTCCGTAGCTGTAACCCGCCACTTCCGTGCCGGTGAGTCTGGCGTTGCATTGCGGACAGGTGCGCGCTGCCATGGCATCTCCTTCAAACCCAGCAAATCTCAAGGCGACGATACAGCAATTCGTCCGTGCCGCAAAATCGAAGTGCCTGTCCCACTCAATCAATCGGCGAAAATTCCACGCGCCGCCGGATCGGATCGATGCGCTCCGCGCGCACCCGCACCCGTTCTCCCAGCTTAAATACGCGGCTTCTTTTTGCGCCCGGCTTGCCGCACACCACCGCGCGATCGAGTTCGCGGAAGTAGCACCGAACACCCAGCAACTCTTCCAGCCGTTGAATGGAAACAATTCCCTCCACGAAAATCTCCACGAGCTCGACGAAGAAACCGAATTTTTGCACTGAGATAATCAGCGCTTCGTATTCCTCGCCGAGATGCTGCTCCATGAATTGCGCGCGCTTCCAGTCCATCAGTTCGCGCTCGGCTGATACGGACCTGCGCTCCGCTTCCGAAGTTTCTTCGGCGATGGCTTCGAGCTGCTTCATCGCGTACGGACCTCTTTGAGCTTCCGGCGCTGCCTTGTCGTTCGCGAGCGCCCATTTCAGGATGCGGTGCACGATCAAGTCCGGATAGCGCCGGATGGGGGAGGTGAAATGCGTGTACTGGTCAAACGCGAGCGCGAAGTGGCCCAGAGGTTCCGCGGCGTAACGCGCCTGCTTCAGCGAGCGCAGCATCAAGTACGCCACGATGCGCTCTTCCGGTTTCCCCGCGATGCGTTGCGCCAGTTGCTGGTAATGCCGAGGGAGAATCGCGATGTCCATCGTGCCCGGCAGGGAAACGGTCATGGGCCGCTCGCGTCCCCCGCCCGTCCGGCCGTGCCGCGCGGGCGCGCACACCTCGCCGTGCTTCACGTGCATTCTCTTCTCGGACAATCCTTCAATCCCCAGCGAATAGCCGAAACTGTGCGCCAACTCCTCGAACTCCAGAATCTTCTTGCCGTCGGGCTTTTCGTGCACGCGGTGCAGCGAGGGAATGCCGCGCGAATCGAGATAGCGCGCCACCGCCTGGTTCGCCGCCAACATGAACTCTTCGATGATGCGGTGCGCGATGTTCCGTTCGCTGCGCGTGATGCCGGTCATGCGGCCTTCGGGGTCGAATTCGATCACCGGTTCGGGCAGATCGAAATCGATGGAGCCCAGCCGCGCGCGCCGCGCGTTGAGCAGCAGGGCCAGTTCGCGCATGTTGCGGAAATGGACGGCCATGTGCGCGTAACGCGTCGCCGCCTCGAGCTCGCCTTCGAGCACGGCGTTCACCAGCGTGTAGGTCATGCGCTCGGCGGAGCGAATCACTCCATTGGCCATTCGCGCCGAAGCGATCTCGCCGTCGGGGCCGATCTCCATAATCGCGCTCATCACCAGGCGATCCTCGCGCGGGTTCAGGGAGCAGATGCCGTTCGACAACTCCTCCGGCAGCATCGGCACCGCGCGGTCCGGGAAATAGACGGAGGTCCCGCGCAGCCGCGCCTCGAGATCGAGCACCGCGTCGCGCCGCACGTAATGCGAAACGTCGGCGATGTGCACCTGCAATTGCCAGCGCCCGCCGCCCAGCGGCTCGACGTACACGGCATCGTCAAAGTCCCGCGCCGTCTCGCCGTCAATCGTGACAATCGGCAGCGCGCGAAAATCTTCGCGCCCCGCGCACTCGGCGTCGCCCACGGGGCGCGCCACCTGATGCGCTTCCGCCAAAACTTCCTCGGTGAAAACGTGCGGCAAGTGGTGCTTGCGAATCAGGATTTCTACATCCACGCCGAATTCGCCGGGCCGCCCGAGAATTTCCACCACGCGTCCCGACGCCGGCATTCCGCCGGTCGGAAAACGTGTCACCTCGACGTTCACCACGGCGCCGTCCAGCTCCGGGAGCTTCACTCCCCGCCGCGGCAAATGCCCGGCGAGCTTCTCGCGAAGCTCCGCCGTCAATTCCGCGCCGGGAGGAATCATGATGTTTTGTCCGATGCGGGATTCGAAGGGCGCCACGCTATTGCCGCCCGCGCCATATTGAAAGACGCCCACCACAGTCGCGTGGGCCCGGCCGAGCACCTTTAAGATCGTGCCTTCCGCGCGCGTGCCTCCGCCGTCGCCCGGCTTGCGGCGCTCGATGCGCACCTCGACGCGGTCGCCATGCATCGCGTCGCCCATGCGGCTCGCGCCGATGAAGATGTCGCCATCCAGACCCGGCAGCGGCTTCTCCGGCACCACAAATCCGAAGCCATCGCGATGCGCGATCAATCTCCCGGTGATCGTTCCCGCCGCCGATCCCGCGCGACCGCTGGCGGAAGTGCGCCCCATTCTCGCCGGCGCGAGCTGCGCCGTTCTTGAAGAAGCGTGTTCCACCCTTTGCTCGACCCGGCTCGCGCGACCCTCGGCAATTGCATAGCAACCGGCCCGCACTTGCTCGATTTCGCCGCGCTTTTCCAGGCGTGGGAGCATCTTGGCCAGGAGGTGTCGGCCCGCGCGCCGAATCCCCATCCCCGCGGCAATCTCCCGCAGGCTCAATGGCTTACGCGCTTTGGCGAGATGCGCCAGCAGGTCCTTTTCGCTGATGTCGGTGTGGTGAGCCATTTGGGTGACCATTCTAGCCGCGGGAGGCGTCCCTGCACAGCCGGTAGCCTTGGACGAAAAATGAACCAGCCGCACAACTTTATTCGCCGGCCCGGGTTTCAAAACTCACAGTCAGCAACTACTCCCGGTCTTCCTCCGACAGACTGGGACGTGCCCTGTTCGCAGGGCACAACGAGGGGGCGGCACGACCTGGGCCGCCCCCCATTTAATTTCTCCTGCGCTTTCGGCCCGATCGTTTTGCTCAAACCACGAGAGTTGAAACATCGCGGCCGTCACTTCGCGAGTGGCACGGAAGCCGGCTGCTGCTGCGTGAGACAGTGCAGCGTGCCGAGGCCGAGAACCAGGTCGCGGCAAGCGAGTCCAATCACTTGGCGATTCGGAAAAAGCCGCGCGAGCGTGTCGAGCGCGATGCGATCGTTCGCGTCGTTGAAAGTCGGAACGAGAACGATTCGATTGGCAATGTAGAAATTGGCGTAGCTCGCGGGCAACCGCTGCCCCGCGAAATAAACAGGCTCCGGCATCGGCAGCGTCTCAATGCGCAGCGCGCGGCCGTCTTGACCCTTCATTGTTTTCAGGAGCAGGAGATTTTCCTGCAGCCGCGCGAAGTTCTGTTCCGCAGGATCCTGTTCGACCACCGTGACGACCGTCCCGGGATCGACGAAGCGCGCGAGATCGTCCACGTGGCCGTGCGTGTCGTCGCCCGCGATGCCGTTGCGCAGCCAAAGAACATTCGTCACGCCGAGATAATCGCGAAAAATTGTTTCCATCTCCTCGCGCGAGACGCCGGGATTCCGAGCCTGCACCGGACTGAGTAAACATTCTTCCGTCGTCAGCAGCGTGCCGCGGCCATTGACCTCAATGCTGCCGCCTTCGAGAACGACGCGACGTCCCTTGTATTCCGGTTGCCAAATCGGAAAACGCAATTTCTGATTCACGCGTGGAATAGCGACGGCGTCCTTCTTGTAGTCGTCGTATTTTGCCCAGGCGTTGAACATCCAATGCGTCATCGCCACATGGCCCGCGGCGTTTTTCACGAAGAGGGGGCCGAAGTCGCGCGTCCAGCCGCGATTGGTGGGAACGCGGGAGAAATCCACAGCGGCGAGATTGGCGCCGGATTTCTTCAGGACAGCGCGAGCTTTCGATTCCGCGGCCGCGTTCTCGACGAAAATGCGCACGCGTTCGACGCGCGCGAGGTGACGCACGATTTCGCCGTACACCCACGGAATTGGCGTGAATTTCCCCGGCCAGTCGGTCAGCTCATGAGGCCAGCCGATCCACGTGGCTTCGTGGGGTTCCCATTCGGCGGGCATGCGATAGCCGAGAGCGTGTGGCGTCGCGTGATTGGGCAAGTGGGACGCGTCCTAGGATTGAGATTCGCCGAGCCAGCGTTCGAGGATCGGCTGGTAGGCGTCAATGCGGCGGTCGCGCAAGAAAGGCCAGTGGCGCCGCGTTTCTTCGCTCAGCGCGGGATCGCACTCGGCGATCAGAATTTCTTCATCGCTGTCGGATGCTTCCACGACGACGCGGCCAAAGGGATCGACGAGAAACGACCGGCCCCAGAACTCGAGTCCGGCCTCGGCCGGCCCCTCGAAACCCACGCGATTCACCGCAGCGACGTACACGCCGTTGGCAATGGCGTGGCCGCGCTGGATCGTGCGCCACGCGTCGTGCTGCGCCGCGCCGAATTCGGCCTTCTCGCGCGGATGCCAGCCGATGCTGGTGGGATAAAACAAAATTTGCGCCCCGCGCAGGCTCGTGAGCCGAGCGCCTTCGGGATACCACTGGTCCCAACAAATCTGTACGCCGACGCGCCCGTACCGCGTATCGAAATTGGGAAAGCCGAGATCGCCCGGAGTGAAATAGAACTTCTCGTAGTACAGCGGATCGTCGGGGATGTGCATTTTGCGGTAGCGGCCGAGCAACGCGCCGTCGGCATCAATCACGGCGGCGGTGTTGTGGTAGACCCCGGCTGCGCGCCGCTCGAAAAGGGAGACGACCAGCGCAATTTTCAGTTCGCGCGCAAGATTGCTGAGCGCTTCGGTGGTCGGCCCGGGAATCGGTTCGGCCAATTGAAACAAGTCAGCGTTTTCCTCGCGGCAGAAATACGGCGAGCGGAACAACTCCGGAAGGCAGATGATTTGCGCGCCGCGCCCGGCCGCTTCGCGAATCTTCGCCACGGCGCGCGCGAGATTTTCCGCGGCGTCGGCGGTCGAACGCATCTGCACCAGGCCGACAGCAAATTTCTGCGACATAGCGGGCCATCTTATCACGCTCCCGTCTCACCGCATTGCGGCGGGCGCCGTGTTACTGGCGCAACGGAGCAAACTGCGAGCAACGCGATGATGGCACGCCGGAGCAGAGGAGTGTTTTTAGATTAGGACAGTGCCCCCAATGGCACCTCGTTGTCACGGAAGATGAAGCAGCGTAGGATGCGTTGGTCCAACGTCCCCATCGAAGCCTCCGCTCCGGAGGGCTCGCCAGGAAGTTCTGGTCGAGCTGTTGTAGATTTTGCGGTACCAGGGTCGAAACGGTCGCTGACTTGGGATCGGCGAGATGACAACAAAAATACTCCATCGCAGTGGCCGCGCGCATCCGCGTGCTGTTCGTTCGATCTCGAGACGCATCCTTCTCATTTTCTTTCTGGCAGTGATCGCGGCGGCGCTGGGAGTCCCCATCCCGGCGCGAAAGGCGGAGGCGCTCTCGCAGCGAGTCCCGACGTTTCACGACTGGAGCACCCGGCACCTCGTCTACGCGCGATTCGGGCCTATGGCCGCGATGCAAGCTGTCTCACAGGATCCTCGTGCTTACTTCGCCTGGCGCCGCAGGGGCTGGCTCGGTGGCGGCGGATTCGATCCGCGGGATGGAGACAGACGCAAGAACGATCTGCAGCGGGACTGGAGCATCAATCTGGGCACCGGCGGAACGGCGCCCACCATGTATCCCGCCAAGTTCACTTTTGACATTACTGCGGCGCCGAGTTGCGCGAACGACTATGTGGTTTTTCCCGTGAATGCAACGGGCTCGGCCACGCAGCCGAATATCGTGGCTTTCAACAATCTTTATAGCGGGACAGCCGGAGCGACAGGGATCTGCAATCGGGCGGCGACGGCGAACGACATCGGCACGGCCGCCACGGTGATGTGGTCCTACAACGTTCGGGGCATTGCCGGCGGCGGCGCCGTGCCAACCTCTCCCGTGATTTCTTACGACTACACCAACCCGGCCGGACCGATTACCGGGAGCAAAGTGGCCTTCGTCGAGTCGGCCGTCGGAAGCCCGGCGCATTTTCATGTGCTTGCCTGGAAGAGCGGAAATGGCGTGGCGGCCAATCTCCAGAACGTTCTGGCGCCCCTGACGATCAATTCGTTCGTTTTGGCGCAGCCGGCCGCGGGCAGCGGAACGGCAACCGATCTCTCGCTCGGGGCCTCGACATCCGGAACGGATACGCTGTCGTCCCCTTTTATCGACTATGTCCACGATGAGGCCTACGTCGGCAACGACATCGGGACGCTCTACCGGATCAAAGACGTTTTCTGCACGACCAACAATCCGGATTGCGCGAGTTCCAAGCCGGCACCGAGCCTGGACGCGACCTGGGGATCGGGCGGTGGGATCTCCGTCTGCACCGGAAAACTGACGGCTCCCACCCTGGATTTTGTGACCATGAATGTGTTTGTGGGCTGCTCGGACGGGAAACTCTATTCGGTTTCGCAATCGGGAACGATCAAGTCGGTGACAGTGGGCGACGGCGTCGCCAGCAAGACGTACGGGGCGATCGTGGACCCGCCCATCGTGGATGGCGTGAACGGATTTGTGTACGTCGTGAGCGGATCGGCGAACAACGGCGCGAACGGCGTGGTCGTGCAGGCCACGACGACGTTCAGTTCGTCCGTGGCCGTCCCGATCGGCGCGGGGAATCAATGCAACATGCATGCGCCTGCTCTTAACAATGCCTATTTCACCAGCCCCACTTCAGCCGGCGCCCGAATCTACGTCGGAGGAGTCACCGGCACAGTGAGCCAGCCTTGCTCGCCAGCTTCGACGACGACCGGATCCGTTTTTATTTATGTGGTCACCTTTGGCGCGGGTGGCGTTATGACCTCGGGGGCTCCGGGGACAAGCGAGAATGCCGGCGGTGGGCCGGGCGCCGAATGGGCTCCGCTTTTTGAGTTCTACAACCCGACGACAGCCATCGATTGGCTCTACGTGGCCGCACTCCAGAGCGCACAGACGAACATGGCTTCGGTGAACATCACGGGCACGGGCGCCTGGACTTGGGGCACGTTTGTCACGGAAGGCCTGGGCCCCAGCGGGATGGTCGTGGACAACGACAGCGCATCCGCGCAGGCGGCCAGCATTTACTTCAATGATCTGGGCGAGAACGCCGCCTGCACGAACAATACAGTCCTGACGGACACCGGTGGGTGCGCAGTCAAACTTACACAGGCGGGACTCGAATGAGCGACGAGCTGAAGAACAAGAGCGCCGAGACACAGCATCCGTCCCTTCAGGAAGGCAAGGCCAAGAAGCCTTATCACAAGCCTTCATTTCGCTACGAGCGCGTCTATGAAACGATGGCGCTCGCGTGCGGAAAAATGTTTGCCACAGAGTCCGTGTGCCGCTTCAATCGGAAGACCTCCTAACCATCGCAAATCCAATCATGTGTCGGAAGCCGTGGCGAGATCCGGAGGCGAGGCGTTGCCGTGCGCGCGACAACGATTTGAAGCGGGAATTGCGAAGCGAATGGTGCCCAAGGAGGGATTCGAACCCCCACGTCCTTGCGAACGCTAGAACCTGAATCTAGTGCGTCTGCCAGTTCCGCCACTTGGGCACTGCGTGCGGTCAAACGAGGCGAAAACAATTCTCCCGCCCGCGGAGTGGTTTGTCAACGCGCGGTAGACTGTCATAGTGGGCCGATTTGCCTTTGGCTTTCTATCGCGGCGCGTCTATATTTCTCAACCGCAGGAGATTGATTTAGATGCCGCCCGAAATTTGGATTGGCACAGTAGAAATCAGCTTTACGCATCCTGAGGCACCTCACATCAGGAAACAGGCCTTTACTGTGGTCACGACATGGGCCAGCAGCCCCGAAGAATTTCGCCAAAAGTGTTCCATGATGTTGGAATCTTACGGATGGAAGCTGTTAGGCGTCGAGACGGCCAACGCCTTACCGCCTGACCGCATATATGACGACGAAGTTGAAGACATGCTGGAAAGGACCAGAACTAACCCAGCGGCCGTTATTTACGGCACGTTTCACACCTACCCCGTGATGTGACAGGCGGACACCGCATCCCGGTCTGCGGCGTCTGCGCCCCTGCGGATTTAAAATCGCAAGCTTGGTTTTCCTCGCGAGAGCCCCGAGCCCGCCTGCCCCGCCGGCCAAAGGGAAGGCGGTAGCAGGCCCCACAGAGGCGCAGACGCCGCAGAGAACGCGGCCGCCGGAATTTGCTTGCGCAGAATTGGCCCCAGAAATAAATAAGGCCGCTCGACTTGCGAGCGGCCCGGGAATCCTGCGCATGTAAAGCGAATTACGCTATGCGTTCCTCCCGTCTGCTCGCGGCGGACACATACAGTTGGGCAGACAACAGCACGCACACGGGCAGGCGCAGCGCATCGCGCCTTTCGAAATGGGCCGAGCTGTGGAGAGATGTCTCAAAATCCTATCCCTCACCGTGAAAATCGAAGATACGCCCCGCCGCGCGCCGAGGCAAGGCGTGGCTAGCCTTGGCGCGCGAGCCACATCACGAAGAAACATGACACATAGTTTGGCAACGCAGCGATCAGCGCGGTCGCTCCGATGAGTTCCATCGTCAAAATAGCTCCCGGCCTATCAGTTGGGCCTCCTGGAAATTCGCTGACCGCCAGAACCACCCAAAGCATCATCGGGGTGATCAGCGCAAATGTAATTGAGGCGGCGCGCGCCTCACGCCGCGTGTACCGTGGCTGAAGCTTGCGGAGAATCCTCCAAGCCGCCAATCCCGGCGGGAGCAAGACTGCCAGGGCCATGCCGAGTGTTTGCCACGTCGCCAGCCCCCCAGGCGCAGAATAATATCCGGACTCGGCCAAGACCGACACGAATGTCCCGGTGGCAGCGAGGAGCGAGGCCCCCAGCAAAATCATGAGCACTCGAAGCGTGTTGCGCATTCCTAAGTTTCCTGCACTCGAGGTTCTGGTTCGTGATGGCAGTCCAATTCTATTCCAACCGCACAACCCCAAGGGTCCGAAACTTCCATTGGCGATCCATCAGGTTCGCCTACTTTGGACCTAGAAGCCCAGCCGCGACTAATTACCGCCGAGAGTCGTCCGAGTCGGCGCCAGGGCGGTGTGTTACAATGCAGATTACGGAGGGCGCGAGCGGCATGAAATTCGGCGTCGTGGTGTTTCCGGGATCGAACTGCGACCACGATGCCTGGCACGTCCTCGGCACCGTTCTGGGCCAGCCGGTTGAGTTTCTGTGGCATCAATCCGAAAACGTAGACGGGTTTGACGGCATTATTCTGCCGGGCGGATTTTCCTACGGCGATTATTTGCGCACGGGCGCGATTGCGCGGTTCTCTCCGGTGATGCGCGGGATTGCGCGCTTCGCGGAGCGCGGGGGCCTCGTGCTCGGCATCTGCAACGGATTCCAGATTCTTTGCGAAGCGGGATTGCTGCCCGGCGCGCTGATGCGCAATCAAGGGATGCGGTTCATCTGCCGCCACGCGCACCTGCGCGTCGAGACGACGGCCACGCCTTTTACGGCCGCTGCGACGCGCGGCGATGTGCTGCGCGTCCCGATCGCGCACGGCGAGGGGAATTATTTTTGCGACGCGGCCACGCTCGCAGAACTGGAGCGCGATGACCGGATCGTTTTTCGCTACGTCACGCCGGAGGGGCGCGCGGTGGCGGAGGGCAATCCGAACGGCTCGCTCGCGAACATCGCGGGCATCTGCAGCCGCGAGCGGAACGTGATGGGCATGATGCCGCACCCGGAGCGCGCGTCGGAGATGGAACTCGGCTCAGCCGATGGGCTCGTGGTGCTGCGCTCGATGGTGCAATCGTTGACGCACACCGGCCATCTTGCGCAGGCCAGCGCCATCTCGGCATAGGATTCGTTTGGTTCGTTCGCCGGGCGCGCAGATAATTCTAAAAGGTTCTACAGGGGTTCCTCGAAGTCACGATGTTGGAAACCGAGATCAGGGTGACGCCAAAGCTGGCGGCGGAGCACGGACTGACCGCCGAGGAATACGCGCGCATACTCTCCATCCTGGGGCGCGAACCGAATTTCACCGAGCTGGGCATCTTCAGCGTGATGTGGAGCGAGCACTGCTCGTATAAGTCCAGCCGCGCGCACTTGCGGCGCCTGCCGACCCGCGGCCCGCAAGTGGTGCAAGGCCCCGGCGAGAACGCAGGCGTGGTGGACATCGGCGACGGCCTGGTCGCGGCGTTCAAAATGGAATCGCACAACCACCCGAGTTACGTGGAGCCGTTTCAAGGCGCGGCGACGGGTGTGGGCGGAATCCTGCGCGACATTTTCACGATGGGCGCGCGGCCCATCGCCGTCCTCGATTCGTTGCGCTTCGGGCCACTGGCCGCGGAAGCTGGCGTGGACGAAGCGACCGCCGCGCGCAATCGCCGCGTGCTGGACGGCGTGGTGCGCGGTATCGCGTTTTACGGAAATTGTTTTGGCGTGCCGACCATCGGCGGCGAGGTGGCGTTCGAGCCGGGCTACTCCGGCAATCCGTTGGTGAACGTGCTGGCGCTCGGCATCGCGAAGAGAGAAGATCTGTTTTTCGCGCGCGCGCAAGGCGTCGGCAATCCCGTTCTGTATGTTGGCTCGAAGACGGGCCGCGACGGAATTCACGGCGCGTCGCTGTTGGCCTCCGCGGAATTCAACGAACTCTCTGAAGAGAAGCGGCCCAATGTGCAGGTGGGCGATCCATTTTTGGAAAAGCTGCTGCTGGAAGCGTGCCTTGAAGCGATGGCCACCGGTGCCATCGTCGCGATTCAGGACATGGGCGCCGCGGGGCTGACGAGTTCTTCGTGCGAGATGGCGTCGCGCGGCGGGCTCGGGATCGAGATGAATCTGGATCGCGTGCCGCAGCGCGAGACGGGAATGACCGCGTACGAGATGATGCTCAGCGAATCCCAGGAGCGGATGCTGCTGGTGGCGGAGCGCGGGCGCGAAAGCGAAATCGTGCAAGTCTTCGCGAAGTGGGGACTGGACGCGGTGGAGATCGGGCGCGTCACCGAGGACGGCATGTTGCGCTTGGTGCACCACGGGCAAGTGGTGGCGGAAATCCCGGCACACCCGCTGGCCGAGCAAGGGCCGGTGTATCAGAGACCGATCGCGCGTCCGGCCGCCCAGCCGGAGACGCGGCGCGTGCCGCTTTCCGCCGCAGACACGGATCTCACGCCGAATTTGATGCGCTTGCTCGCTTCGCCGACGGTCGCCTCGAAGCGATTTATTTTCGAGCAGTACGATTACATGGTCCGGACGAACACGATTGAATGTCCTGGCGCGGGAGACGCGGGAGTCTTGCGCTTGAAGGGAACGCGGCGCGGACTGGCGCTCGCGACCGACGGCAACGGCCGCTGGACGCAACTCGACCCGAAAATGGGCGCGAAGGCCGCGGTGGCAGAGGCGGCGCGCAATGTGGCTTGCACGGGAGCGCGTCCGATGGCCGCGACGAATTGCCTGAATTTCGGCAATCCGGAAAAGCCCGAAGTCATGTGGCAATTCAGCGAGGCCATCGACGGCATCGCCGAGGCCTGCACGAGTCTGGAAATCCCGATTACCGGCGGCAACGTCAGCTTCTACAACGATACGCTCGGCAAATCGATCGAGCCGACGCCGATTCTCGGCGTGCTGGGCGTGCTCGAAGATGCCTCGCGCATGCTGGGGATGGGTTTTTGCGCGGAGGGCGATGCGGTGGTGCTGCTTGACGGGCGCGGCGAATCTGGTCTCGCGGAAGAGGGAGACGCGCGCGAATTCGGTTCGTCCGAATTTGCGAAGACGGTCCACGGAATCGCGTCCGGAGCTCCGCCGACGGTGGATCTCGCGGCGGAGAAGCGATTGATTCGTTTGCTTGAGGCGCTTGCTGCGACGGGAGTGGCCCGCTCCGCGCACGACATCAGCGACGGAGGGCTCGCGGTGACGATCGCAGAAAGTTGCTTCGCGAGCGAGGGGCTCTCCACAGAAGCAAAACTCAGCGGCGCGGAGCCAGCCGAGATCGCGTGTTTCGGGGAACGCGGCGCGCGCGCGATTGTGAGCGCGGCCCCCGCGCGAGTTGCCGAGCTTCTCGCGCATGCGAGAGAATATGGGGTTCGCGGCCAGGAGATCGGACGCGTGTGCCGGGGAACGTTCGCGATCGAATACAATAGCCGGAGCGTGGTGCGCGCGCCGGTGGAGACATTGCGGGAATCGTGGGCGCGGGCTCTCGAACGAGCACTACAGGGCTGAGCAAGCGTAAACAGAAGATATGCAGATTCAAATCGAAGACGATCACTTTCACGATCACTGCGCGGTTTGTGGCGTGTACGGCCATCCCGAGGCGGCGAAGCTGGCCTACCTCTCGCTCTACGCGCTCCAGCATCGCGGGCAGGAATCGGCCGGAATTGTTTCGAGCGACGGCCAGCAACTTTACACGCACAAGGACATGGGCCTCGTGCAGGATATTTTTCAGCCCCAGGCGCTGGCGAAATTGCCGGGCATGATGGCGGTGGGCCACACGCGCTATTCCACCGCGGGCGACAAGACGCTAACCAACGCGCAGCCCATCGTGATTGACTGCAATCGCGGCACGCTCGCGCTCGGCCACAACGGCAACTTGACCAACGCGCACGATTGCCGCAAACGGCTCGAACACCGCGGCTCGATTTTTCAAACCTCGAGCGACACGGAAGTGATCGTGCATCTCCTGGCGCGCAGCGGCGCGCGCACCCTCGCGGGCGCGCTGGCCGACGCACTGGTGCAGATCGAGGGCGCCTACTCGCTGGTGTTGCTGACGCGCGAGGAGCTCTGGGCGATTCGCGACCCGCGCGGGTTTCGCCCGTTGAGCCTCGGGCGCCTGGGCGACGCCTGGCTCGTCGCCTCGGAGACGGCCGCGTTCGATCTGGTGGGCGGCACGTACGAGCGCGAAATCGAACCGGGGGAAATGCTGCGCATCTCGCGCGCGGGCGTGGAGTCGCTGCGCTTCGCGCCAGAGAAGCCGCACCAATACTGCATTTTTGAACACGTCTATTTTTCGCGGCCGGACAGTGTGGTCTTCGGACGGTCGGTGAATCGGAGCCGCGAAGAGTTGGGGCGATTGCTTGCGCGCGAGCATCCGGCCGATGCCGATATCGTCGTGCCCGTGCCGGATTCCGGCGTGCCCGCGGCGATCGGCTATTCGGACGAGTCCGGCGTGCCATTCCGGATGGGGCTGATCCGCAATCATTATGTCGGGCGCACTTTTATTGAGCCGGAACAGGCCATCCGCGATTTCGGCGTAAAACTGAAACTGAATCCCGTGAGGGATCTGCTGCAGGGCAAGCGAGTGGTGCTGGTGGACGATTCGATTGTGCGCGGCACGACCAGCCGCAAGATCGTCCGTCTGGTGCGCGAGGCGGGAGCGGTGGAAGTGCACATGCGCATCAGCTGCCCGCCGACGGTTTCGCCCTGCTACTACGGCGTGGACACGCCGACGCGCGAAGAGCTAATCGCGGCGGGGCCGTCTCGCATCCGGCCGCGGCTGAGCGCCGAGGAATTGCAGGCGCTGCCGCGCGAGCTGTCATCCGAGGCACTCATGCTTGAGGAGATCCGGCGCTTCCTCGGCGCGGATTCGGTGGGCTACCTATCGCTCGAAAGTTTGCGGCGCGCGGTGAACGACAACGAGGGGCGATTCTGCACTTCGTGCTACACGGGTAATTACCCGACGGATTTGGTTCAGCTCGAAGTCGCGGCGAACGAGGGACAACCACAACAGCAGTTGGAACCCCGCGAAGTCTAAAGAAGTGGGCCCGGGCGAATTCCGCGAAACCAGGACGGCTGCGGGCTCCACTTGGAGCCCGCCACATAAACGATGCGATACTCAGACGCAGGCGTGAATATCTCGCTCGCCGACGAAGCCAAGCGGCGCATCCGCAGGCTCGCGTCGCGGACGTCGCGCCGCGGCGTCATCGGCGGGATCGGCGCGTTCGGCGCGTTGTACGCGCTCGATAAGAAGCGCTGGCGCGAGCCGGTGCTGGTTTCGAGCGCGGATGGCGTGGGCACAAAACTGAAAGTCGCATGCGCGATGAGAATTCACGAGACCGTCGGCGCGGATCTCGTGAATCACTGCGTCAACGACATTCTCACTTTGGGCGCAGAGCCGCTCTTCTTTCTCGATTATCTGGCGCTCGGCAAGATGGATCCGGACATCGTCGAGCAGATTATGGAAGGCATCAGTGGCGCGTGTCACCGCGCCGGCTGCTCGCTGGTCGGCGGGGAGACGGCGGAAATGCCGGATATGTATGCGGCCGGAGAATACGATCTTGCCGGATTCATCGTCGGAGCCGTGGAGCGCAGCCGGTTGAAGCGCGTGCGCCAGCCCAAAGCCGAGGACGTTCTGCTCGCGTTGCCTTCCACAGGGCTGCACACGAACGGCTATTCGCTGGCGCGGAAGCTGGTGTTCGATGTCGCGGGGCTCGACCCACACGCCTACGTCGCGGAAATCGGGAACAAGATCGGCGCAGAACTCTTGTTGCCCCATCGGTGCTATTGGCCGATGCTCAAGCGCACCATCGCGCAGGAACGGCTTTCGGGCTTGGCGCACATCACCGGAGGCGGAATTCCCGGCAATTTGCCGCGCGTGCTCCCGCGCGGGACGCAAGCCGTCATCGAATTGGGATCGTGGCCGGTGCTGCCGATTTTCAAATATCTGGCGGCGGTGGGAAAACTCGATCGTGACGAATTGTTGCGCACGTTCAATCTGGGCGTCGGCATGATTCTCGTCGTTCCGCCGGAGAACCTGCGCGCCGTCGAAAGCGAATTGAAGCGCCGGCGCGAGCCGTTCTACCGGATTGGCTCGGTGAAGCGCAGCGACCCCAGCAAGACGCGCGTGGCCTTCACGGGCCAGTTGCCGCTCTGATCGCGAATCCTCTATAAGAAGTGTTACGCTCCCTCCTACCCGGAGGTATCCCCCATGCGAGATTTCAGCAGCCTTTCCGAAAAGGAAATTCTGGCGCTGACCATTTCCCTCGAAGAAGAAGACGAGCGCGTTTACGCCGACCTCGCCGTCGGACTGCGGGAGAAATTCCCCGGCTCGGCGGCCGTTTTCGATGGGATGCGCGGAGACGAAGCACGCCACCGGCGCAGGCTCATCGAACTCTACCGGCAGAAATTCGGCGAGCACATTCCGCTCATCCGCCGGCAGGACATCCGCGGATTCGTGAAACGCGAGCCCGTATGGCTGCTCCAACCGCTCAATCTGGACAAGATCCGGAATCAGATGCGCGCGTCCGAGCTGGAGACGCAGCGGTTTTACGAGAAGATCGCGGCGCGCACGCAGGATGCCAGCATCCGCCAATTGCTCGACGATCTCGCGCAGGAGGAGCGGCACCACTCGGAGCGCTCGGTGGAGTTGGAGAAGGATCACCTGGGCGGCAGCACACGGGAAAGCGAAGAAGCCGCGGGACGCCGGCTGTTCTTGCTGCAAATCGTCCAGCCCGGCTTGGTGGGGCTGATGGATGGTTCTGTCTCGACGCTCGCGCCCGTGTTTGCCGCGGCGCTGGCGACGCGCAGCACGCACACCGCGTTCGCGGTGGGACTCGCGGCGTCGGTCGGCGCCGGAATCAGCATGGGATTCGCCGAAGCGCTTTCGGACGACGGCAGCCTCACCGGGCGCGGGCATCCCTGGCTGCGCGGCGTGGTTTGCGGAGCGATGACGACACTCGGTGGAATCGGCCACACGATTCCTTTCTTGATTCCGAAATTTACGCCGGCGATGGGCGTGGCGATCTTCATCGTCGTAATTGAGTTGGGCACGATCACCTGGATCCGCCACCGCTACATGGATACGCCGACAGTCTCCGCTGCGCTGCAAGTCGCCGTCGGCGGCGCGCTTGTGTTTCTGGCGGGCCTGCTGATCGGGAGCGCGTGAGGACCGTCAAATGCCGGACTCCGGCGGAGGCACAGTTTTCAGGGAATGTGGGATTGAAAGAGTTGGACAAATTGCGTGAGGTCGGCTGCATTCACATCCGACACAGCCCAGAACTGAAAGCCGCCATGCGACCACCGGACAATGTTATAGCCCTGTCGTGATTCGATCGCTTGCGTCGCGCTCGATCCCGTAGGGTCCGGCCAGACGAATACGTTGATGAAGTGCTTGCGCCGCTGGTAGACGAGCGCGGCCACGTCACGTTCGCCGATGTAATCCAGCCGCCCCCCAATCAATGGAAATCCGTCGCTCGCCAGATCCACGACCGGCGGTGAAAAATCGAGCTTCCCGTCGAACCACGGCTTCACCGTGTGTTGGTCGGTGGATTGCACGTCGAACAGGTGACCCGGTTGCAGCGAGCGGATATGGCTCGCGACGATTTCCGCAGGGAGCAAATTTGTCTGCCGCTGCCCAATGATGTTCGGAATCATTCTTGCGCCCAAAACAACGGCGATGAGGACGGCCGCGGTCATCGCCAGCCACCTGAGAACGGCGCGGCGCGGCATGGGAATCACTTTGGGCCGGACCTGCTCGCCGGGAAGCTCAGCCTGAATGCGAACCCGGAGGCTCTCGGGCGCGCGTTCATAGAGATTCGATGCCCGCAACGACTGGCGCAACATCCGCTGTTCGCCGAGTTCTCGGGCGCACTCCGGGCACGTTTTCAAATGCTCCTCGAACTCGACGGTGCGCACGAGGTCGAGTTCCCCGTCGAAATAGGCCTGGAGCAACCGCTCGTTATTTTCGCACGTCACGTTGCTCCTCCCCGGCGCGCACCCGCAACAGGCGCTCGCGCAGTCGGGCGCGCCCGCGCGCCAGACCGGACATCACCGTGCCGACCGGCGTGCCCATCACCTCGGCGATTTCCTTGTAGGACATGCCCTCCAGCTCGCGCAGGACGAGTACTTCGCGAAAACGCACGGGCAATTCATCAAGCGCCTCTCGAAGCATGCGGCGATCGTCCGATTGCAAGAGCGCCGCTTCCGCGCCGGGCCGCTCCACGCCGTCCGTATGAATCTTCTCGTCGAACTCCTCCGCCACGTCGGCAGGACGGTTCTTTTCCAGGAAAGAATAGCTGGTGTTACGCACGATTTTCAGCACCCAGGCGCGGGCGTCGCCTCCCTGGTAACCGCCGAAGAATTTGAACGCGCGAAGATAGGATTCTTGAATGATGTCCTCGGCATCGTGCGTATTGTGAACGAGCCAGCGCGCGAGGTTGTAAGCCGCATCCAGGTGCGGCAGCACAACCTGCTCAAAAGTCCCGGATTGACCCAACCCGCGCCCTTCGTCTCCCATCTCTGGATTTGATTCTCTACCTTCCAGACCGGATGCAAAACAGAATTATTCCCGGTACCAATCGTGACGGCCGGGAATATTTGGCGGGCGCGGTGAGTCTGGACAATGGAAGGCAACGCACCGGCCTTTCGGCCAACAAGGAATCGCAACCGGAGGAAAGCGCATGTCGAAATACATCAAGGAGAATCTCGATCGCGATGGAGTGGACCGCCGGGGTTTCCTGCAGTGCATGGCCTGGGCCGGGACGGGCGCTCTTTGCGTTCTGCAGGGCGGCGTTCTGAAATCCTTTGCCCTGGGTGATGTGCTGCAGCAAAAGGTAAAGCACCTCACAGGGGATCTTAGCTTCGTGCAAATCAGCGACAGCCACATCGGCTTCAATAAAGCAGCCAATCCCGATGTGACGGCTACGCTGCGCGAAGCTATTGCCAAGATTAACGCGCTGCCGGCGCCACCTTCATTCGTCTTGCATACGGGCGACCTGACGCAACTCTCAAAACCCGACGAATTCGACACGCTGGCCGAGTCGCTGAAGAGCCTGAAGACCGACCGCATCTTCTACGTTCCTGGCGAGCACGATGTGCTGAACGACAACGGCGAACTGTTTCACAAACGCTTTGGGCAGGGGACACAAGGTGACGGCTGGTACAGCTTCGATCAGAAGGGAGCTCACTTCATCGGCTTGGTCAACGTGCTGAATCTCAAGGCAGGGGGTCTCGGCAGTCTTGGCAACGATCAGCTCGAATGGCTGAAGGAAGATGTTGCCAAATTGAAGAGCAGCACGCCGATTGTCGTCTTCGCGCACATCCCGCTCTGGGCGGTTTATCCGCAATGGGGCTGGGGCACCGACGACAGCGAACAAGCGCTCTCGTACCTGAAGCGATTTGGTTCCGTCACGGTCTTGAACGGTCACATTCACCAGACCATGCAGAAAATCGAGGGAAACATCGTGTTCCACACCGCCTGCTCTACGGCTTTCCCGCAACCCCAGCCGGGCCAGGCCGACTCTCCAGGCCCCATGAAGGTGCCGTCCGATAAGCTGCGCGGCCTGCTGGGCATCACGGACGTGAACTTCATTCGCGGCAAACACACTTTGGCGATCGTGGATTCAACGCTTCAAGACTAAGGAGATTTCTCATGCGAAGCTGGAAGATGCAACAACAGAGGACTGATCGGATCTTTGCGACTGTGATTCTTGGAGTTGCGGTCGTCCTGTCTCTCGCACTCGCGAGCGGCGCACTGCGGCCGCGCCCCGTTGCCGCAGCCCAGCAGCAATCCCCCGCGAATGTGGTGACCATCGACAACTTCATGTTCACGCCGATGGAACTGACCATACCCGCGGGCGCCACAGTTACATGGATCAATAAGGACGACGTGCCGCATACCGTCGTAAGCGTCGATCACAAATTCAAATCGCAGGCGCTCGATACCGACGAAAAATTCTCGTTCACATTTTCAGATCCGGGCACTTACGGATATTTCTGCTCCCTGCATCCCCGCATGACCGGCAAGATCATCGTGAACAAGGCTCAGCCGTGAACCCATTCAGCATTCGCGAGGCGCTGCTGGCCAAGCACGCGCAACACGTCGTGCTTATTCACTTCCCCATCGCGATGTTCGCGGCCGGCGTGGCGTTCTTCATCGTCGTGATTGAGTTGGGCACGATCACCTGGATACGGCACAAGTACATGGATACGCTGACAGCCTCGGCGGCACGCTTGTGTTTCTAGGTGGCCTCCGGATCGGGAGCGCGTAAATCGGAGACCGGGCCTGTTCAGCCGTCTTGTCCAGCTAACAAATTGATGACAGGCTGGCATAAATTGTCAATTCCGATCTGTCTGGAAAGCGGACAATCGTGTGGGGGAGTCCCTCACGTGATTTCTGAGATTGCACTTACATTGGTTCTTGGGTCCTCTCTGGCCGCCCAAAGAAGCGCACAGCCGCTTGTCTCCGCCACGGATACGGCATACCTCAGTTGCACGACTTGGATAGGTAAAGCTTGGACCACTCCCACAGCTCGGTCGGCACGAACCCCTATCATGGTGTCTCCGAAAGGATTCCGTGCGTATGCTGAGGTCAAGGTTGTGGCCAGCGACGGTTCGTGTGAAAACACGACAACGATATATGTCGCGTCCGGGGCTGGCCGAAAATTTAACGCCATATATTCCAAAACGGGAGGCGGGAACGGTATTCGCTTGATTGGCTGGTCCCCTACTGGAGTGAAGCTGCTCGCTGAGGTGAACACATGGGAGTACGAGACTGATATAGGTTACACCCACATTCCAGTTCTTTACGATGCCTCGACAGATTCGGCGAAAGAGATTCTTGAATTGAACCAAGCCTTGTTGCGGCACTTTGGCACGGATTGCGACTTCGACGATTCCCTCCAGGCCTGGAGAAACGACGAACAAGTGCTAATCAAAGTCTTAAGACCTGCCGAGGATGATTCGTACGAGCAACACTTTTGCGTTCAACACTCGAGCCTATTTGTGTTCGACCTTCGAGACAAGTCTCTCCATTTGTACAAGCGCTCTCAAACCAAGTGAGTCTCCCCAGACATCTGCGTCCGTGTCCAATGGATCGGTTCACCACGGTTCCTGCGGTGTTTTCGGCGGGGCGCGGGATGTGCTAACGTGCTTCGGCTATGGCGAAACGCATTGGAGTGCTCTTGTCGGGGCGCGGCTCGAATTTCGAGGCGCTGGCCGACAGCATCGTGGCGGGACGAATTCCGGCCGCCGAAATCGCGCTCGTCATCAGCAATCGCGAAGGAGCGCCGGGAATCGCGCGGGCGCAGGCGCGAGGGATTCCAGTTCGCGTGATTCCGTCCAAGGGCCTCGAACGCGAGGTGTACGACCGGATGATCGTGGCGGCGCTGGACGACGCGCGAGTGAATCTGGTTTGCCTGGCGGGATTCATGAGGCTGCTCTCACCCTACTTCGTTGAGGCGTTTCCGCAGAAGGTACTGAACATTCATCCTTCGCTGCTGCCGGCGTTTCCTGGACTGGAAGCGCAACGGCAAGCGCTCGAGCACGGCGTGAAATTTTCCGGCTGCACGGTGCACTTCGTTGACGAAAGCCTGGATGCGGGGCCGATCGTGGCGCAGGCGGCAGTGCCGGTGCGGGACGCCGACACGGCGGAGACGCTGGCGGAGCGCATCCTGGCTGAAGAGCACAGGATTTATACCGAAGCTGTGCGGCTGGTGCTCTCCGGCGAATATCGAATCGAAGGAAGACGCGTCGTGGCTGCGCGAGGAATCGCTGCGACGGGCCCGGTGACGAAATGACCGCAACAAAGAAATTCCCGCCTGTTGACGAGCAGACTCGCGCACGTGAGGCGCGGCGCGGCTGAGATCATCCGCGAGGAAGATTTGCGCGCCAAGCTGGAGCACGCGGCGAAGACGGGGCGTCCGCTGCGCGTGAAGCTCGGCGTGGATCCGACGGCGCCCGATCTGCACCTGGGCCACACCGTCGTGCTGCGGAAGCTGAAGCATTTCCAAGACCTCGGGCACACCGCAATCTTCCTTGTGGGCGATTTCACGGCGCTAGTGGGCGACCCGACCGGGCAAACGGCGACGCGCCCGCCGCTCTCGCGCGAGCAAGTGAAGGCGAATGCGAAGACGTATCTCGCGCAAGTGTTCAAGATCCTCGATCCGAAGAAGACGGAAGTCCGCTACAACACGGAATGGCTCGATAAGTTGACCAGCCAGGAAATGGTTCAGCTGACGGCGAAATATCGCCTCGCGCGCATGCTCGAACACGAGGATTTCCGCTCACGCCTCGAAAAGAACGAGCCGATTTCGATTCACGAAATTCTCTACCCGCTGCTGGTGGCGTACGACTCGGTGGTGCTCGAGGCGGACGTTGAACTGGGCGCGACGGAGCAAAAATTCAACCTGCTCATGGGCCGCGAAATCCAGCGCGAGTACGGCAAGCCGGAGCAGGTGGCGGTGACCATGCCGATTCTCGTCGGGCTCGACGGCCAACGCAAGATGTCGAAGAGCCTGGGCAATTACGTCGGCATCACGGAGCCGCCGCGGGAGATGTTCGGCAAGTTGATGTCCATCTCGGACGCCCAGATGTGGTTGTACTTTGAGCTGCTAACCGAGCGGCCCGAGTCGCAACTCGGGGAGCTGCGCGCGCAAGTGAATTCCGGCGCGACGCATCCGATGGACGTCAAGATGAGTTTGGCGCAGGAGATCATCGCGGATTTCCACGGCGCCGCAGCGGCGCAGAAAGCGGCCGACGAATTCCAGCGCGTTTTTCGTGACCGGCAGGCGCCGAAAGAGGCGCCGGTGCGCAAAATCCCGCGTGGAGCGCCGAAGCGGCTTTCGGTGCTACTGGTAGAGCTTGGCCTGAGCGATTCGCGCAGCGACGCGGACCGTTTGATCAAGCAGGGCGGCGTGGAAATGGACGAAGCGCGCGTGAACGACGTGAAAAAGGAAATCGATCTTGCAACGCCCCGGGAATTTCTCCTGCGCGCTGGCAAGAAAAAATTCCTGCGCGTCGTGGTCGAGTAATTCCTTACCTCGTGCTCTCTTCGCGCGGCGGATACAAGCGCGCGATCAGCAGCATCGCTACAATCAAGACCACAACAGAAAACACACTCCCCTCCGGCCCCACCGAGCCGCCCGTGAGCCAGTGCGGCCCATGGAACGAAGAGCTCACCAACGTGCCCGGCGCCACAGTGCCGCTGTCTGGCGAGGAAAATAGATACGTTTCGGCGTAGTCCCATCCCGCGTGCATGCCCACGGCGAACCACAGAGTGCCGGTGCGGCGCAGGGTCAAGGAGAACAGCATCGCGATCAGGAAGATCTGCGGCATCCCGGCCCAGGCTTCGCCGGCGTTTCCGACGAGGTGGACAAAGCAGAAGAAGGCCGCGAGGACCGAAGCCGCGGGCCAGAATCCGATGCCGTCGGCCAATGTGAAGAGCACGTAGCCCCGAAAGAAAGATTCCTCCCAGAGTCCCACCAACACGAATGCCAACGCCCACACCAGGGTTTGCCGGAGAAGCGCGTTGCCCGCGAGCACGATGTGGCCCGGCGAAAATCCATGGAACGCCGCGATAAAAAGAATCGTCGCGGAAAACGCCACAATCCCCCACAGGCTTCCCATCCAGAAGCGCCCGCCAAACGCCCCACGCCACGGCAGGCCGTAATCAAACACAGAGCGGCGTTCAATCCGCGCCATTAGGAGTAGGGCGGCAAACGTGGCCAGAATGGACACCGTCTCCTGCGTAATCGCCGTGGCCGGGGTAATCACCGTGCGCGAGTTGGGCAGGGGAAGACGCAGGGCGATTGCCGCGAGCCCGAAAATATCAAGCGCAACGAAAAAGAAGATCGCGAAGAGAAGCAACCGCCAGCCGGCGCGCAATCCACTGGCGCGTAAGAAAATCGCACGCCAGCCCGTTGGCAAAGCCGAATCGCCCCCCGCAGCCGTCACCGCACCCGCGTCTTGTAGTTCCGGACTCTCCATCATTCACCTTGCGAGGTGCGGGATCATGCACCTCTGCGAATCATTCTAATACAACGCGGCAAACCCTCCCCGTGTTCCCGTGTGATTGTCGGAGTGTGGTTATAATCCACGGCCTTGCGCGTCGCAAGCGGCGAGGAATCCGCGATCGCATTTGGCTGTAAGGGAAGAACCATAAAGAAACGCCTGCCACGGAGATCATTCTTTCGGCGCGGTGGAAAGAGCGCGCAGGCCCTTCGATGACGCTCAGGGTGAACAAGAGTGCCTGTCCCACCAAAACCTAGCCGAGGGTGCCGCACCCTTCGTTTTTAAGGGTGCGGTTCTTGACCTTGATTCGCTGCTTCCCTCTCTGCCAGCCTCTTCAATCGTGCCATATAATCGCGATTCCGCCGCGCCAGCGAACGCCGCGTAAGCAGTCTGTCCACGATCCCGGCGAAGAGTCCCGCAACCGCATAGTCGTTGATCATCCGCACGCGGGTTCCCATCGAGCCTCCCGTCTGGATCTCCGCAAACTCCCAACGCTCCGTCCCACGCACGCCGTACGCATCCATGAACCGCCACTCGAAGACTTCTCCCCACCGGCATTCCGTAATCACTAACGTGTGCGAAATAATCTTTCCCGCTAATTTCCCGGAGATTCGCACCTTTTGTCCCGCCGCGAACTCATCCGCCCCGCCAGTCACCTCTATCTCCGTTTGCATCTCCGCGCCGTACCAGTAGCCCAGTCGCTGCGGCACAAAAAACGCAAACACCACGCGAGGTGGCTGCGCAATCTCCTGGATGGTTTCCAATTGGGGCATCTCGACGCAAAACTCTAGCACGTAAGCGAGCGAAGTTCGCGAGCGGCCAAATCACGCGGGTCCGAACTGCTTGTTTTCACTTCACGAATTCAGGTGATTCCCCCTCCGACCAAGGGTCATAGGTTCTTGCGAACCGGATGCGTTCATCGATGGGGGGATGGTCGTAAAACCAGAGCCTCTCGAACCAGGTCGGGTTGGGCGCTTCGAGGTCGACTTCGCCAAGAGTCTCGAACGCGTCTGCAGCAGCGCCGGATGGATTCGGGACCACGCCGTGAATTACTTCCAACCCAAATTGATCGGCTTGGTGCTCGAAGTGACGGCTCACCGCATTTTGTATGGGCGTAAGCAGGAACAGAAACAGCGAAAGGATGAGCAACAAAACAGGAAGAGAGGCAAGATCGCCCGCGTCGCGAATCCCCCACCGCGCGCCGAAACGGCCCATAAGCACCCCAAGCGACTTATGCGCGGCGAAAAGAAAAACCAGAATCGCGCTGGCTGCCGCGGCCATCCCCTTCCAGATGTGATTCAGGACGTAATGGCCCATTTCGTGGCCGACTGTGAACAGAATCTCCGGCGGTGTCATTTTCTCGATGGTGGTGTCCCAGATAACGACGCGTTTCGACGCGCCGATGCCGGTGACGTAGGCGTTCACCTCGTTGAGCTTTGTGCTGGCGGTCATTTGGTAGATGCGATCCGCGGGAATGTCGAGTCCGCCGTGCTGAGCCAGTTGTTCGATTTGTGCTGTGAGCGCGGGCTGGGTTACCGAGAGCGGCTTATATTGAAAGAAGAGCGGCTCGATCAGGACCGGCGTCACAAAGACAAGAAAAACGAGAACGGGAAGCAGAACCAGCCAGGAGTACAGCCACCAGCGTCTCGGGCTCTTCCTCACGATGGCGTAAAAGACCCACACGAACACAATCGCAACGCCGATGCCGAGGGCTTCCTCTTTGAACCAGTCGAGCAGCCAGGCGAGCCAACCCTCGATGGACATGTGGAATTCCAGCGCGAGCGAATGACCGTAAATTCTAAAGGGAAGGCCCAGCACGTCGATCGTGAGAATAAGGCAGGGCACGAAAATCAAAGCCTGTAGAAAGCGATTGGGGCCGGCGGCCTCCGCCCAATCGCGAAATCGCGTAGCAACGCGCCAGCGAATCAGCAATACGAGGACGAGGACGCCGTAGCAGAAGTCCGCGAAGTACAGTCGGCGCTCTGCGCGCGCGAGTGCAATCGCAGTGGCGGCAACCGAAGGCGGCGGTTGATAACTTTGCGGTTCACCGTGAAGGTTCACCGTGAACGGTTCACTGCGAGCGTCCACCGCGAGCGGGCCGGCGCTTTGGCTGCTGCTTGGCGCCGCGGGCGCCGGGTCAGAAGATCGCGTGGAGTTCTGTTGAGCGCGACACGGCGATGTTGAAATCACCGCGAGAACAGCCAGCGTCATGCAGAAGCGGATAGCAAAACGGACGAGGAGATGCGATCGCGTCGCCATATCGCGAACGGAGTATGACGCTCGAAAAGGCGTCGCGCAACGCCGTGCCTACCCTGCCTACCGGGAGGCAGGCGGCAGGCAGGCGAGCGGCCCAATTGCGTGGACGCGTCAGGCTTCCTGGCCGGACTCCGTGCCGGAGAACGGTGATTGCAGCGTGGTCTTGAGTCGCTCGGTGAGCAGATGCCGCGCGCGCCAGAGCCGCGCCTTTAGCGCGTTACGCGAAACGCCGAGCGCTGCGGCGGTTTCTTCCGCGCTCAGGCCTTGCAGCTCGCGCATGCGAAACGCCTTGCGCAGCACCGGAGACAGCGTCTGGAGCCCTTCCTCAAGGCGTTCGGCCATTTCGCGGCCGGAGTAAATTTGCTCCGGGTTCGGTCCGGCATCGGCGAGACGTTCTCGCGGCACGACGGACTCATCGCTCGTCAGCCACTCGTCGAGCGAAATCGCGGGGCGCGATTTCTGGCTGCGTCGGCGCATCAGGGCGGCGTTGATGACGATGCGCGTGAGCCAAGTGGAAAATTTTGAGCGTCCCTGAAACCGGCGAAGATTTCGGTACGCCGCGAGCAGACCTTCTTGCAACGCGTCCTCCGCATCTTGGGCATTGCCGAGCAGGCGGAGAGCGGTCTGGTAGAGGGCGCGATTATCCCGGTCAAAAAGGGAGTCGAGGGCATCCGAATCGCCCGCGAGCGCACGTTTTACGAGCGCCTCTTCGTTGCGAGTCATCTCTTGCTTGACGGCAGCCTGCCCGGTGTCTTGCATGGTACGAGTCTCCATTCCGCAAATTACAATAGTATCAGTGCGCGGCTATTCCGGCGCTCTTTGTAGGCCGAATTTTTTTCATCAAGAACATCATCGGCACGATCGCCAGAGATATCCCGGCCAGCATCCGGAAGTTGTCCACGAAGGCCTGCATCAAGGATTGACGGCCTATGATTTCGTACATCAATCCTCGCGCCTGGGCCGCGGCGTCCACGCTGCTGGACGTGTGCGCGGCAAAGCTCTGGGTCATGCCCCCAATCGCCGAGCGGTAGGCGCTCGAGAACGGCGTCACGTCCGCAGCGAGATAGTTCTGGTGCATCTGTTGCCTGCGCGCGAGCAACGTTTGCACTGTTGAGATGCCGACGCTGCCTCCGATGTTGCGCGCCAGGTTGATGATGCCGGTGGCGTTGTTCACCTTCTCCTTGGAGATGAAATAGAACGCCATCACGTTGATGGGCACAAAGAGAAAGGCCATCCCGCAGCTCTGGTACACGCGCGCCAGCATCGCCGTGCGGAAGTCGAGATCGAGGTCGAAATGCCCCATATAGAGCAGTGACGCCGCGATCACCAGGGCCCCGAACGTGACCAGCCAGCGCGGCTCAAATTTTCCAAGCAGCCACCCCACGAACGGCAGAATCACGATCAAAACCATGCCGCCGGGAGAGAGCATCCAGCCGCTGGTGGTGGCGTCGTAGCCCAGGAGGACCTGCGCCATTTCGGGCAGCAAGACGGTCGTCGAATATAAGACGACGCCGAGAGTGAACATCGTGAGCGTGGAGAGCGCGAAATTGCGCTCGCCGAGCAGGTGAAAATCCACGATCGGATCTTTGGAATGCAACTCCCAATAGACGGCGCCTGCCAATGCCAGCGCCGTGACCACGGCGCAGCCGATGATGAAGTTCGATCCAAACCAATCGTCGCGCTGCCCTTTGTCGAGCATGATTTGCAAGGCGCCGAGTCCGACGCTCAGGAGACCGATGCCGATGTAGTCGATCTTGAGAGTCTTCAAATTCTTCCGCTTGAGATAAGACGGATCGAAAATCAACATCTGCGTCATCAGCAGCGAAAGAATGCCGACGGGAATATTGATAAAGAAAATCCAGCGCCAGCTGTAGTTGTCCGTGATCCAACCGCCCAGAGTCGGTCCAATGACCGGGGCGAGCACCACCCCCATGGCGTAAACGGCCATGGCCTGGCCTTGTTTGGCCTTGGGGAAACTTTCGACCAGAATGGCCTGCGAAACCGGCTGCAGCGCGCCGCCGCCTGCGCCCTGAAGAACGCGAAACGTGACGAGCAACGGAAGGCTCGGCGCGAACCCGCACAGCAACGAGCTCACCGTAAACAACCCCACACAAAACATGTAGAAGCGCTTGCGTCCGAATAGAGAGGAAAACCATCCCGAGAGCGGAAGCACGATCGCGTTCGACACCAGGTAGCTCGTCAGCACCCAGGTGCTCTCGTCCACACTGCGTCACATTCGTCACATCCAGCGTGGCGCATAGCCAAACACCAGCATTTGAATGAGCGGCGGGCCAAAGAGCAGCCAGCGCATTTGCGGGGCCCGCAAGCGTCTGGATGAATTCCTTCTTGACCATGTGGCCGATGCGCCGGAGTGAGGAGAGAAGATTCATTCCAGCCTCTTTTGAAACGCGCGGGTGGCCCTGATGATCAGCAGCGCGGCAATAATCCCCAAGGCGATGATGTCTCCTGCCATAAAGCCGCACGGTCGTACCCTTAAGAAAAACACTGCGCAGGATGGAAACGTAATAGCGCGCCGGCAGGATGCGCGTGATCCACTGCACGAAGACGGGCATCTGATCGATGGGAAAGATAAAACCGGAAAGAAGAAATGTGGGCAACAGCGTCACCAGCAGCGCCAACTGGCTGGCCGCGAGCTGCGACTTGGCGGTGACCGAGAACAAATACCCCAGTGACAGCACCACAATCAGGAACAGCGCCGAGCAGGCAAACAGCACTGTCCAGCTTCCCCGGAAGGGAACGCCGAACCACCAGACCGCCGCGCCGGCGCAGAGCGCCGTATCCATCATTCCGATGACAAAATAGGGAATCAGCTTTCCGATCTGAATTTCCAGCTTGCGCACGGGTGTGGCGATGAGCTGTTCCATGGTGCCGCGCTCCCACTCCCGCGCGATGGTGAGCGAGGTCAGGAATGCGCCCACCACGGCCATGACCATGGCCACCACGCCGGGCACAATATTGGCCATGCTTTCCAGGTCTTCATTGAACCAGGTCCGTGGCTGGAAGGTGACGTTGGGGGTTACCGGCGGCATGCCGTTGCGCTGCTGCCATTCGATCTGTATTCCTTGGGAGTAGGCTTGGATGATGCTCAGCGCATAGCCCATGCCGATGCTGGCGGTGTTGCTGTCGCTGGCATCGAGCAGCGCTTGCACCGGGGCCTGCCCGCTGGAGTGGAGATCTTCGGAAAATTGCGGCGGCACCACCACGGCCACCGTGCAGGCGCCCTGGTCAATCTGCTGGATGACGTCGCGATAGTTTTCCGCGACATGAACGATCGTGAAATAGTCAGTGGCCTGGAAATGCTTCAGCAGATCCTGGCTGGTTTGGGTCGCGTCGCGGTCGTACACGCAGAGGGGAATGTGCTTGATGTCCAGATTCACGCCGTAGCCGTAAATGACGAGCTGCACAATCGGCATCGCGAAGATGACCAGGAGGCTGAGCGGATCGCGCCAGATCTGGATGACTTCCTTGCGCATCATGGCGAGGATGCGGCGCAGGCTCATGCGGCTCTCCCCGGTTTGGATTCACGCGCGGCGGTCAGATTGACGAAGACGTCCTCGAGGCTGGGCGGAATCTGCTCCAGCCTTCCCACCTTCAGCCCGCGGGCCTCCAGGGCGGCGCGGATTCCGGGCATCGCCGCCTGGGCGTCGGCCACCGACGGCATGGAGGCTGCTGCCAAAGACCGCCGCGTCGAGCACCCCCGGCGCCTGGCTCAGCGCTTCCAGTCCCGGCCCCAGCGGTTCACATTCCACCAGCAGGAGTTGGCCTTTCATGGATCGAGTCTTCAGTTCGGTGGGCGTGCCCATGGCCACAATGCGCCCGCGATCGATCAGCACCAGGCGATTGCAGTATTCCGCCTCGTCCATGTAGTGGGTGGTGACGAACACGGTGATGCCCTCGCCCACCATCTGTTGGATCAATTCCCAGAATTGCCGGCGCGAGACGGGATCGACGCCCGAAGTCGGCTCGTCAAGAAAGACGATGGGGGGACGATGCAGCACCGCGCACCCCAGCGCCAACCGCTGTTTCCAGCCGACGGCCAGGTCGCGCGTGGGGGTTTGCTCGCGGCCTTCCAGTCCCGCCATGTGCAGCGCCCAGGCCAGACGCTCGGGAAGAACCTTGGCGGGAACGCTGTACAACCCGGCAAAAAAACGCAGGTTCTCGATGACTTTCAAATCGTTGTAGAGGGAAAATTTCTGCGACATGTAGCCAATCTGCTGGCGCACCGCTTCCGGCTCCTTGGCGACGTCAACCCCCGCCACCCGCGCGCGCCCGGAGGTGGGCAGGAGCAGGCCGCAGAGAATTCGGATGGTGGTGGATTTGCCCGCGCCGTTGGGGCCGAGGAAGCCGAAGATCTCGCCGCGGTGCGCCTGGAAGCTGATGCTGTCCACCGCGACAAAGGCCCCGAAGCGCTTGGTCAGGTTTTCGACCACCACGGAGGTTTCGTTTCCATTCATGAAGGTTTCGTTCTCCCGGCGGCCTCCGGTTCGCTCTCGACGGCCGATACAAACAAGTCCTCGATGGTCGGCGCCACCGGCTGGATGGAATCGTAGGCGACTGCCGGCGGATTCCAGCCGCGCGCGCAAATCCGCCAGCCGGCGAGCGGCTTCGTCCACAAACAGGTGGACGCGGTCGCCCACCAGCAACGCACTGCGCACGCCGGGGGCGCCGGTGAGCGACGTACGCACCTGCATTCTGGAAATCGGACGCGGCAATCGTACGCAGCCGTTCAACCTCCGCTTCCACCGCGAGCCGCCACTGATCCCGCGCGAGCTGCGCTTCGAGATCGAGGAGCGCGTCGAGGGAACGGGCCGCATTCGCACGCCGCTTGCCACCGCGCAACTCGCCGAGCTCGCGAAATTGCTGCGATCGCTCGAGATCGAATCCCTGGCGATCAGCTTCCTGAATTCCTACCTGACGCCGGACCACGAGCAACAGGCGGCGGCCGAGTTGCGAAGCTTGTTGCCGGATGTCTTCGTCAGCACCGGCACCGAACTCACCCGCGAATGGCACGAGTTCGAGCGCACCGCCACGGTTGCGGCCAATGCCTATGTGGGTCCGCAGGTGTCCCGCTATATCGCCGATTTCGACGGCGGGCTGCGCAACGGCAACTTCAAGGGATCGCTGTTGCTGATGGGCTCGCATGGCGGCGTCATCTCCGCCGAGCGCGGCTGTCGGGAGCCGATCACGCTGGTGGAATCCGGTCCGGTCGGCGGCTGCATCGGCGCCGCGCGCTATGGCCGGCTCCTCGGCATCGACAATCTGGTCGCCTTCGACATGGGCGGCACCACCTCGAAATGCGCGATGATCGAGCGCGGCCGCTATGCGGTGGAGTCGATCTACCACATTGGCGGGCCCGACGCCGGATTTCCGATCCGCGGCAATGTGATCGACATTCTCGAAGTCGGCGTTGGCGGCGGCTCGATCGCCTGGCTCGACGATCAGCGCCGCCTCAATGTCGGCCCGCGCAGTGCGGGCTCGATGCCAGGCCCGGCATGCTATGCGCGCGGCGGCACCGAGCCGACCGTCACGGACGCAAATCTGCTCTTGGGGCGGCTCGATCCGGGCAACTTTCTCGGCGGCGAAATGCAGATCAATACCGATTTGGCTCGCGATGCCATGACGCGGCGGATCGCCGAGCCGCTCGGCTACCGCGGCAAGGATGAGGCGATCCTCGCCGCCAAGGGCGTGCTGACGATCGCCAACGTGGTCATGTCCTCGATCATCAAGAAGGTTTCGATCGCCCGGGGCTACGATCCGCGCGACTTCGCGCTGTTCTGCTATGGCGGCGGCGGCCCGCTGCACGGCATCGAGCTTGCCCGCGCGCTCAAGATACCGCGCGTCGTCGTGCCGCCGGAGCCCGGCAACTTCTCGGCGGTCGGCATGCTGCTGGCCGATCCGCGCATCGACACGGCGCGCACCGTCATCGTGCAGCTCAAGCCGGAAAGTCTCGCCACGGTCCTTGCCGTGTTCGCGGAACTCGAATCGGAAGGCCGCGCTGCGTTACGCCGCGAATTCGGCGAGGGCACTGTCACGCTCGAGCGCGAAGTCGAGATGCGCTACAAGGGGCAACACCACTCGATCAAGATTCCGCTTGCCGAGCGGGACGACGCCGCCTTGCTGCGCGCACGGTTCGATCGGGAATATCTGCGGCGCTATGGCCACGCCAACGAAACTGCCGCAGCCGAGATCGTGGTCCTGCACTCGCTGGCGACGCTGCACATGAAGCAGCCGGAGATTGCCCGGCTTGCGCGCTCGGAAAGCGTCCGCAAAGCCGCAAAGCCGGAGACCCGCCCGGTGTTTTTCCTGGAACAGGATCGCTTTCTGCCGACCGCGATTTACGATCGCTATTCGCTTGGCGCCGGATTTCACCGCGGTCGGCCCTGCGCTTGTCGTCGAGTACGGATCGAGTACGTTGATCGGTCCCGACGACTTATTGACGATCGGCAGCCTTGGGGAGATCGATATTGAATGCCACCATTGAAGCGGCTCGCACTCCGCTTGCCGCTGCCGCGCCGATCGATCCAGTCACCGTCGAGGTGATCCGGCGACGCCTGGTCGCCATCTCCGACGAAGTCGACGTCAATATCACGCGGACTGCCTTCAGCCCGTACATCTACGAGTACAAGGACTATGCCGTCGGCATCGTCGATGCGAACGGCGACCTGATCTGTCAATGCACCGCCGGCATGCCGGTGTTCGTTGCCGATGTGATGCGCGCCGCGGTGCAGGACGGTCTCGCGCTTTATGGTCGCGACAAGCTGCATGAAGGCGACGTCATTTTCACCAATTATGCGGGCACAATCGGTCAGCACCTCAATAACGTCACCATGTACACCCCGATCTATGCGCCGCAGCGCCCGGAACTGATGGGCTTCATGGTGGTGGTGATGCACTGGATCGACGTCGGCGGCCGCGACGTCGGCTCGCTGTCCAAATTCGCCACCGATATTTTCCAGGAAGGCATTCAGTTCCGCACCGTGAAGCTGTTGTCCCACGGCGAACCGGTCCCCGAAATGTACCGGATGATCGAGCACAACACGCGCTTTCCGGTCGAGATGATGGGCGACATCAATTCGCAGATCGGCGGTTGCCTGCTCGGCCGCGACAGCGTGGCGGAGCTGATCGATCGCTACGGGATCGAGACGTTTCTCGGCGCGCTTGAAGCGATCTGGGACCAATCCGAGGCGGCTTCGCGCGCCGCGATCGCCGCGATTCCCGATGGCGACTTATACCGCGCAGGCGACGCTTGACGACGATGGGCTCAATCCGGACCCCCTGCCCTGCAAAGTCACCGTCGTCGTCAAGGGCGACGAAATGACGATCGATCTCTCGGAGCTTCCCGCCGAGGTCAAAGCGCCGATGAACGCCGGGCGCAGCGGCGGCGGCTCCACGGTGGCGCGGCTTGCCTTCCGCTATTTCCTGCTGCCCGAGGGCGACGCCAATGAGGGCACGTTCCGCCCGCTTAAGCTGATCTTGCCCGAAGGCACGATCGTCAGCGCGCGACCGACCGCTCCGATGGGAGCCTATAATTCGGCGCTGCCGCTGCTGATCGATCTCGTAATCCGCGCCCTCGGCCCGGCATTGCCCGAGCGTGCCGCAGCCGCCCACTACGGCACATTCTCGACGCTCGCCTATGCGGGACGGCACCCGGACACCGGAGCGTTCTGGCAATGCCACGACAGCGGCTTCGGCGGCTGGGGGGCGCTCTGCGACATGGACGGGCCGGGACCCTTTCGCACCGTCTGTCATGGCGACACGCGGCTCATTCCCATCGAGCTGCACGAGGCAAGCTATCCATTCATGATCGAAA